>NZ_KB897776.1:0-633214 GCF_000377145.1 Streptomyces sp. CNT372
CGGTGACCGCCTTGACGACGTCCGGGCCGGTGATGAACATCTGCGAGGTCTCGCGGACCATGAACACGAAGTCCGTGAGGGCCGGGGAGTACGCGGCGCCGCCCGCGCAGGGGCCGAGCATCACGCTGATCTGCGGGATGACCCCGGAGGCACGGGTGTTGCGCTGGAAGATCCCGCCGTACCCGGCGAGGGCCGAGACGCCCTCCTGGATACGCGCGCCCGCGCCGTCGTTCAGGGAGACCAGCGGCGCACCGGCCGAGATGGCCATGTCCATGATCTTGTGGATCTTGGTGGCATGGGCCTCGCCCAGCGCACCGCCGAAGATCCGGAAGTCGTGCGCGTAGACGAAGACCGTCCGGCCCTCGACCGTCCCCCACCCGGTGATCACACCGTCCGTGTAGGGCTTCTTCGCCTCCAGGCCGAAACCGCTGGCCCGGTGGCGGCGGAGCTGCTCGACCTCCTTGAAGGAACCCTCGTCCAGCAGGAGCTCGATGCGCTCCCGGGCGGTCAGCTTGCCCTTGGCGTGCTGCGCCTCGGTCGCCCGGTCACTCGGGCCGCGCTGCGCCTGCTCGCGCAGCGCGTGCAGTTCGGCGACGCGGCCGCGTGCGTCGGTCGGCTCGCTGGTGGTCTGGTCCAGAACGGTCATGCACCGACCCTACGGATCCGACCAAGAAAACCCCGCCGTCGACTCCACACAGTCTCGCGGCCGTTCTCCTGTCGGCCTCGTACAGAACCGTCCGACGGGGAGCGCCAACCACCAGCTCGGGACCGGTCCGCGTTGTGGAGGTTCGACAACGCGGTGGAGATGAGAGCCGGGCCACAGGGAAGCGTCGGAGCTCCGCCGCACGGGTTAACGCGGGTGCGGCGCCGGGCTGCGGGCACGTGCCGGCGACCCCGCACAGGATGCCATCCGGAGCGATGGAAGGGCGCGGCGCTCCGGTCCGCGTGGTCGCCACCGACAGCCGCGACCGAGTAGTTGAAAGTTGAAGGGAATGGGTCTAGGGTCGCCTTTGTTGAAGCTTGAACAACATGCCGGGGAGCACCCGGCGCCCGTCCCCGAGGAGCAGACCATGGGCATCTTCAGCCGCGGCACCGCCGCCCCGACCACCTCCGCCGCCACCGTCGACCCCGCGCTCGCCGCCCTCTCCGGCGAGTACACGCTGGACCCGGCGCACACCAGCATCGGCTTCACCGTGCGGCACGCGATGGTGACCAATGTGCGCGGCACGTTCGGCGCCTTCGAGGGCACCCTGAACCTCGACGGCAGCGACCCGGCCCGCTCCACCGCGTCCATCGACGCGGATATCGCCTCCATCGACACCGGTATCGCCGATCGCGACGCCCACCTGCGCAGCGCCGACTTCTTCGACGCCGAGACGTTCCCGAAGATGACCTTCCGGTCCACCTCCGCCGAGCAGCTCGGCGGTGACACCTACCGGATCACCGGCGACCTGACGATCCGGGACGTCACCCGCCCCCTCTCCGTCGTCCTGGAGTTCCAGGGCTCGGCCACCGACGTCTACGGCAACGAGCGCGTCGGCTTCGAGGGCGGCGCGGAGATCCTGCGCTCCGAGTGGGGCCTGACCTGGAACGCGGCGCTGGAGACCGGCGGCGTCATGGTGAGCGACAAGGTCAAGCTCACCTTCGACATCTCCGCGATCAAGAAGGCAGGCACCGCGGCCTGAGCCCCGGGGCTCCGTCGCCCCGCGCCCTGCGTGAGCGCGCCCGCCCGGCCTCCCCGGCCCGGGCGGGCGCTCGCGCGTCCCGGCCGGGCCGGGCCCGGAGGCCTCGCTCCGGGGCCGGGCACCGGTGGGTCACAGGCCGCCGGTGTGGAGGAGCCGGTTCGGGGAGCCCGGGTCCACGGTGAGGGCGTCCGGGAGCGCGGTTTCGAGGAGCTGTGCCTCGATCGTCTCCGCCGTGGCGGTCGGGGCGGCGGCGCGGGCGAGGAGGGCGGCGCCCGCGACGTGCGGGGCGGCCATGGAGGTGCCGTCGAGGGCGGTGCTGCCGCCGCCGAGGCGGGCCGAGACGATGCCGGCGCCCGGGGCGTAGAGGGCGAGGCACTCCCCGTGGTTGGAGAAGGAGGTCTCGCGGTCCTCGGCGTCGCTGGCCCCGACGGTGAAGGCGCGAGCGGCGGAGGCCGGCGAGACCTCGCAGGCGTCGATGTCGTCGTTCCCCGCCGCGACCACGGGGACCACCCCGCCGGCCGCGACCCGGTCCAGGGCCGCGTTGACCGTCGGGGAGGCCGGGCCGCCGAGGGAGGCGTTCATGACCGCGGGCTGCCGGGCGTTCCGCGCGATCCAGTCGAGGCCGGCCATGATCCCGGACCAGGTGCCCCGGCCCTCGCAGTCCAGTACGCGGACGCTGACCAGGTCCGCCTGGCGCGCCACCCCGTAGGAGGCGCCGCCGACCGTCCCCGCCACATGGGTGCCGTGGCCGTTGCAGTCCGCGCCCGCCCGGCCGTCGCCGACCGCGTCGAAGCCGAGGCGGGCCCGGCCGCCGAACTCGCCGTGCGCGTAGTCGATGCCGGTGTCGAGGATGTAGCCGGTGGTGCCGGCGCCCGTGCCGGTGACGGTGAACTCCTGGTCCAGAGGCAGGTTCTCCTGGTCGATCCGGTCCAGCCCCCAGGAAGCGGCCGGGGCCAGGGCGCGCGGGGCGGCGGGCCCGGTGACGTCGGAGGTGACCTCCGCGTCCTGTTCCACGGCGGCGACGCCCGGGTGCCGCCGGACGGAGTCGAGCTGCTCCGGGGTGAGCCGGGCGGCGAAGCCGCTGAGCACGGAGGAGTAGGTGAAGAGGGAGGTGACCCCCAGCTGCTCCGTCGTCGCCTCGGCGTCGGCGGAGTCGGCGAGGGAGACGATGTACTGGCCGGCGACGGGCGCGCTCGACCGGTACAGGGGGGCGAGGGTGCCCCGGGAGGGGGTGGGGTCGGTGGGGTCGGCGGCGGTCGTCGGACCGGTGGAGACGAGGAGCGCGGCGGCGGCCGCGGCGCAGGCGCTGAGCCTGGTGGTGTGGCGCATGCGCACGAGACAAGCACGCTGCGTAGGTGATTACTACTCTCGGTAGCTCTTTCCGGGCACACGCCCCCACGGTTGCCGTACAGCCGTGCGGCGGTGGCACCCGGGCCCGGGTGCCACCGCCGGATTCCCTGGGACCCGCTGTTCAGGCCCGCTTCCGGCGAACCTCCGCTCAGAACCCCCCGCCGCCGAAGTCACCGCCGCCGAAGCCGCCGCCGCCCCAGTCGCCGCCGCCGAAGCCGCCACCCCCGAAGTCCGAGTCGGAGAAGTCGGATCCGGAGACGTCGCCGCCGCTCCAGCCGCCGCCGAAGTCACCGCCGCCGTACTCGGCCGCGTAGGCGGGGGTCGCGAGCATATGGCCCATCATCGTGCCGACCAGCAGGCCCGGCAGCAGGCCGCCGCCGAAGTAGCCGCCCGCCCAGGGGCCGTACGCCGGGCCGGCCTCCCAGTAGGGGCGGCGGCCGGACTCGGTCTCCACGGTGCGTGCCTCGGGATCGGCGCCCGTCTCGATCCGGGCCTTGTCGGCCGCGCAGGCGGGGACGTCGCGCACGGTGCCGCCGGACGGCGCCCAGGGCACATCGGCCACGGACGGGCCGTGCCGGGGGTCGAAGAAGCAGGGGGCGCGCCGTTCGGGCACGGGCCGGCCCGTGCGCCGGGCGTCAAGGACCGCGAGCGCGTGGCGCCCGTCCTCCAGGGCTTCCGTGACGGGCCGGACGTCCGAGGGGCGTTTCGCCTTGTCCATGCGGGACTTGGCCGTCTCGTAGGAGTCGAGGGCGCCCTCGTAGTCGGCGCGCATGGTGTCGGTGGCGCCCTTCTCGCCCGGGTGGAAGTCGAGGCGTTCCAGCTCCTCGCCGAAGGCGGTGATGTCCTCGTCGACGACGACCCGGAGCCTGTCCAGGGCCTCGGCGTCCTCGCGCTCGCGGCGGCGGCGCCGGGTGCGGGAGACGGTGAGGGCGGCGGTCGTGCCGGCGACGGCGAGGACGCCGAGGCCGATCAGCAGGCCGACTCCGTTGGGTGAGCCGGTCCCGGTCCCGGTGGTGGAACCGGAGTCCCAGGAGGCGGGCGCGCTGCCGCGGACCTCGGGCAGGGCGCGGTCGACGAAGTCGTTGAGCTGGGTGACGGCGTCGGTCGGGCCGCCGGCCTTGACGGCGGCGCTCAGCTCACGGACCTGGGGGGTGGGCAGCACCGCGCGGTCGGCGCCGGCGTCGAAGCCGTCGCCGAGGCGGACGCCGTACAGCCCGGTGATGCCGGTCTGCGCCCGGAGGTCGGACAGCAGCCGGTCGGCCGGGAACTGGTCGGTGGCGGGCAGCAGGGCCAGGAACACCGGCTTGTCGGCGTTCTCGATCCGGGTGGCCAGGGCGGCGGCCTCGGGCTCCGAGAGCTGTCCTGCCATGGACGGGTGGACGTACACCGGGCCCTGCTGCAGGGCCGCGGCGGCGTCGGAGAGATCCGCGGCCCGGGCGGTGGACGCCGGGGCCAGGATCAGGAGCAGTGCGATCGTCAGCCCCGCGAGGGCCGACACTCGGGTGAACGGCCGTGTCCTCATACATAGACGCTACCCGAACAGGCATCGAACGGGACATAGTCGCAGCTCCCGGGCATCGCGGAGGGCCCTGGGGCGGGTGCCGGGGGGTCGGTGCCGAGGTTTCGGGGACGGGCCTCCCGGGCGGCGGGGCGGGCGCCCGGGAGGCCACCGGCGGCTCAGGCCGCGCGGTAGGCGGTGATCAGCTTGGCGACCGCGCCCGCCGGGTCACCGCTCAGCAGCCGGTGGTCGGCCTCGGCGAACGGCTTCGCCACCCGCTCGGTGAGGTCCTGGCTGATACGCTGCTGGACGATCTGCCGTGCCGTGCCGACCAGTTCCCTGGCCTGCTCGGACCTGCCCCGGCCCGCCGCCTGGAGGACCTTGGCCGCGAGCTGGGCCGCCTTCAGGGTCAGCTCGCCACCGGGGGGCGTCTTCTTCAGGGTGGTCAGGCCCCAGCCGTAGGGGAATTGGGGGTCGTAGTCCGCGTCGCCCACGTTGATCGGCACCTGGGCCTCCGACTTCGGCCACGTCACCGGGAGCTGCCCGGTGAACGGCCGCTCTCCGTAGAGGACGTCGGCCACACCGTCGCCTTCGGTGCCCGGCAGCCAGGAGGCGACCAGGGCGTCGATCGCGCCGAGGCGGTCGCCGATGAGCTGCGGACGGCCGGAGACGACGAGTACCACGCACTCCATAGCGGCGCAGACCCGGTCCACGGCGGCCTTGTCGGCGTCGCTCAGCTCCAGGTCGTGCCCGTTGCCGACGTCGCCGATGCCCTCCGCGTACGGGGTCTCGCCGACGACGACCACGCCCACGTCGTAGCCCTCGGCCGGGGTGGAGGCGTCCGCCGAGTAGGCGATCTCCGCGTCCGGTGCGGCCTTGCGCAGCCCCTCCAGGATCGTGGTGCCGGGGGTGGTGGCGCCGGAGGCCCCCTGCCAGCTGATGGTCCAGCCGCCGGCCTGGTTGCCGATGTCGTCCGCGTTGGACCCGGCGACGTACACCTTCTGCGAGCGCTTCAGCGGCAGCACCCCGCCGGCGTTCTTCAGCAGCACCTGGGACGCGGCGACGGCCTCCCGGGCGACCGCGCGGTGGGCGGGCGAGCCGACCGAGTCCAGGTGGGTGGTGTCGGCGTACGGCTTCTCGAAGAGGCCGAGGCGGAACTTCTGGGTGAGGATCCGGGAGACCGCGTCGTCGACGCGGGCGGGGCTGATCCGCCCGGCGGTGACCTCCTCCTCCAGGGTGCGGGTGAAGTCCTGGTAGTTGGTCGGCACCATGATCATGTCCAGGCCGGCGTTGACCGAGGTGCGCACGTCGCTCGGGTAGTCGCCGGGGATCTGGTCGATGGCCTGCCAGTCGCTGATGACGAAGCCGTCGAAGCCCATCCGGTCCTTGAGGACCCCGTTGATCATCTCGCCGTGGGCGTGCATCTTCAGCGGACCCTCGCCGTCACCGGTGATGTCGAGGGAGGAGTAGGAGGGCATGACCGTGCCGGTGCCGCGTCTCACGGCCTCGGCGAACGGCGCCAGGTGCACCTTCTCCAGTTCCTCCCGGCTGACCCGGGTGACGCCCTGGTCGATGGTGTACGAGCCGGTGGTGGAGGAGCCGAACTCGGTGCCGCCGTCGCCGACGAAGTGCTTGGCGCTGGTGAGGACCTTGTCGTTGCGCTTCAGGTCACGGCCGTCGGCCGCGCCCTGCATCCCGTCGATGACCGTCTCCATGGCGGTGACCAGGGCCGGGTCCTCGCCGAAGGCCTCGTAGGAGCGGCCCCAGCGCTCGTCCCGGGTGACGCAGACGCAGGGGGCGAAGTCCCACGGGATGCCGGTGGCGCGCACCTCCTTGGCGGTGACCGCGCCCGTGCGCTCGGCGGTCTTCGGGTCGCGGCCCGCGCCGATGCCGATGTTGTGCGGCATGATCGTCGCGCCGATGACGTTGTTGTGGCCGTGGACGGCGTCCACGCCGTAGATCAGCGGGATCTGGAAGCGGGTCGCCCGGGCGCGCAGCTGGTAACCGTCGATCATCTTCGCCCACGCGGCCGGGGTGTTGGGCGCGGGGACCGAGCCTCCGCCGGAGAGCAGGGAGCCGAGGCCGTAGGCGGCGATGTCGCCCCGGGAGCGGAGCGCGTTGCGCTCGGCCTGGGTCATCTGGCCGGCCTTCTCGGCGAGGGTCATCCGGGAGAGGAGGTCGGCGACCCGCTTCCGCACGGGCAGCCCGGCGTCCAGGTAGGGCAGGCCGTGGGCGTCGATAACGATCTGCGGGGTCTCGGCGGGGGCCTTGGCGCCGGTGACGGTGAGCTGGAGCGGAATCGTCTCGGCCGCCTCGGCGGAACGGTCCTTCTTCGTGGTGACGGAGACCGTGCGGGAGGTCCCGGAGGCGGTGCCGACGGGGAAGGTGACGGTGCCGGAGACGGGCTCGAAGTCCTTGCCGGGCTCGGCGCGGCCGTCCTCGCCGGTGCGGTAGGCGACGGTCACGGGCTCGTCCAGGGGCGCGGAGCCGGTGGTGCCGACGGTGATCCTGGCCCGGGCGGTGCCGCCCTCGCCGACCGGGTACACGGCGGCGTCGGTGGTGACGCTCGCCTTGAGGGCGGGGTCGGCCTTCCCGTACAGCTCCAGGCCGTCCATGGCGAAGGTGCCGGGGGTGCCGGGCGGGAGGGTGAGGGCCCAGCCCCACATCTCGTCCAGGCCGAGGATCCGGTCGATCCCGCCGACGGGCTGGTAGTCGGCCCGGTAGACGAAGTCTGCGAAGGGGAGCTCGACCAGCCGCCAGCCCTGCCAGTCGTCGGTGAAGGAGGTGGTCCACAGCTCGGAGGCCCCACCGTGGGCGCCGCCGTCCTTGATCTCGAAGTTGATCCGCTTGCCCGAACCGGGCGGCAGGGGCGCGGTGTTCTGGCCGTACCACCAGAAGCGGAGGCCCTTGGCGGCGGTCCAGTCCTTCGGGGGCCGGTCGACGGCGAACTCGTGGCTGAGGCCGCCCCAGCCGCTGATGTCGTACCTGCCCTGGAGGACCTTGGCGCCCTCGGGGGCGTCGGCGCGCTCGGCGAACTCCAGCTGAGGGTGGTCGTCGGCGTCGCTGCCCCAGGTGAAGATGCCGTCCGCGGGCGGGGTGGCGAACGGCACCTCGCCCTCGAACCGGTCGACGGGCACGGGGGCGGGCTCGTCGGCGGGGACCGCGGCGGCGGTGCCGGGCAGGGCGCCGGCGAGCAGGGAGGCGAGCACGGCGGTGGCGGCGGCCAGCGCCGTGCCGACGGTGCGCGGCCCGGTCCGTGATCTGGGGCGGGGGCGGGGCATGACGGCTCCTTCGCGAGGGATGGCGGTCGTGCGGGACGCCCCGCGCACCGCGCCGCGGGCGGCCGCACGGGTGCGGCGCCGAACCCTTCGCGAAGCCGGTTCCTGCGGGGTGCGGCGAGTCAACAACCCCTCGATGCCGTCGTCAAGACTTCACACCGGAATCGCCTGAAGTCCAATTCGCTTGGCCTGAACGGCGGTTGTGTCTTCACTTCATGAATGCACGGGCCCGTGACGGCCCTTCGTTCCCACAGTTCACTGACACAGCGCACCGCACCCCAGCCCGCACCCCGCGCACCCGCGGACCCGCCCGCGCGACTGCACCGCTACTCCGTCGGCTCGATGCCCGCCCGCAGCAGCCCGTAGGTGTACGCATCCTCCAGGGCCTGCCAGGAGGCGGCGATGATGTTGTCCGCGACGCCGACGGTGGACCACTCGGCGGTGCCGTCGCCCGTGGAGATCAGGACCCGGGTGGTGGATCCGGTGCCGTGGCCGCCCTCCAGGATGCGGACCTTGTAGTCGATCAGCTCCAGCTTGGCGAGCTGCGGGTAGATCTTCTCCAGGCCGACGCGCAGGGCCTGGTCGAGGGCGTTGACCGGGCCGTTGCCCTCGGCGGTGGCGAGGATGCGCTCGCCCTTGGCCCAGAGCTTGACCGTGGCCTCGTTGGCGTGGGTGCCGTCGGGGCGGTCCTCGACGATCACCCGCCAGGACTCGGTGCGGAAGTAGCGGCGGGCGCGGCCCTCGGCCTCGGCGCGGAGCAGCAGTTCGAAGGAGGCGTCGGCCGCCTCGTAGGTGTAGCCCGCCAGTTCGCGTTCCTTGACGCGCTCGACGACCCGGCCGACCAGTTCGCGGTCGTCGCCGAGGTCGATGCCCAGCTCCTTGCCCTTGAGCTCGATCGAGGCGCGGCCGGCCATGTCGGAGACCAGCATCCGCATGGTGTTGCCGACCTGCTCGGGGTCGATGTGCTGGTAGAGGTCCGGGTCCACCTTGATCGCGGAGGCGTGCAGTCCGGCCTTGTGGGCGAAGGCGGAGACACCCACATAGGGCTGGTGGGTGGAGGGTGTGAGGTTGACGACCTCGGCGATGGCGTGCGAGATCCGGGTCGTCTCGGCGAGGGCGCCCTCGGGCAGGACCCGCTTGCCGTACTTCAGTTCCAGGGCGGCGACCACCGGGAAGAGGTTGGCGTTGCCGACCCGCTCGCCGTAGCCGTTGGCGGTGCACTGGACATGGGTGGCGCCCGCGTCCACGGCGGCGAGGGTGTTGGCGACCGCGCAGCCGGTGTCGTCCTGGGCGTGGACGCCGATCCGGGCGCCGGTGTCGGCGAGGACGGTGGCGACGACGGCGTGCACCTGGGCGGGGAGCATCCCGCCGTTGGTGTCGCAGAGGACGACCACGTCCGCGCCGGCCTCGTACGCGGCGCCGACCACGGCCTTCGCGTAGGCCGGGTTGGCCTTGTAGCCGTCGAAGAAGTGCTCGCAGTCGACGAACACCCGGCGGCCGTGCTCGCGCAGATGGGCGACGGTGTCCCGGACCATCTCCAGGTTCTCGTCGAGGGTGGTGCGCAGGGCCAGCTCCACATGCCGGTCGTGCGCCTTGGCGACCAGGGTGACCACCGGGGCCCCGGACTCCAGGAGAGCCTTGACCTGCGGGTCCTCGGCGGCGTTGCCCCCGGCCCGGCGGGTGGCGCCGAAGGCGACGAGCTGCGCGTTGCGGAAGGTGATCTCGCGCCGGGCGCGGGCGAAGAACTCGGTGTCCCGGGGGTTGGCGCCGGGCCAGCCTCCCTCGATGAAGCCCACACCGAAGTCGTCCAGGTGCCGGGCGATGGTCAGCTTGTCCGCGACCGTGAGGTTGATCCCCTCGCGCTGCGCGCCGTCGCGCAGCGTGGTGTCGAAGACGTGGAAACTGTCGTCCACCTGCGTGGCCTGGCCGTTGGTGGTCATGCTGTCCTGACTCCTGTCGGATGAGTGGCTCCGGAATGATGGCTCCACTTGCCCCCGTCGCCGCGCGCCGCTCGTCGGGCCGTGGTGGGGCCGTAAAACGAAAAGACCCCTCGCGGGTGCGAGAGGTCTGCGCGCGGGTCTGGGGCACGGTGCCCGCCGTCCGCGGGATTGCTGTCCACGGTTTCAGCGGTCACTGCGGACCGGCGCGCTGCTGCCGATAATCATGGCGAACGAGAGCACGGGGGCAGTCTGCCACAGCCGCGCCGCCCCGCGGACCGCGGTCTCACGATGCGGGCGGTGGCGGTGGGACGGCCGGCGCGCCCCACCCCCGGGCCGTTCCCTACACCAGCAGTCCCTCCGCCACGAACTCCCGGACGTGGGCCAGCACCTGCTCGCGGCCCGTGCCCGGTATGCCCACGGCGACATGGACGCTGAAGCCGTCGAGCAGGGCGCGCAGCCGGGCGGCGAAGCGGTCGGGGTCGACGGGGCGGAACTCGCCGCGGGAGACGCCCTCGGCGAGCAGGGCGACCAGGTCGCGGTGCCAGGCGCCCTCGATGGCGGCCTGGCGGGCCCGGGCGTCGGCGTCCGCGTTCTGCGAGCGGTTCCAGACCTCCAGCCAGAGCGTCCAGTGCGGGTCGCGCGGCCCGTCCGGGACATAGAGGTCCACATAGGCGCCGAGGCGGTCCCGGGCGGTGCCCGGGGCGGAGAGCAGGGCACCGCGTTCCGCGCCGAGGCGGCCCTCGCTCCACTCCAGGGTGCGCAGCAGCAGCTCGTCCTTGGTGCGGAAGTAGTAGAGGAGGTGGCCACTGCTCATACCGACCTCGCGCCCCAGCCCGGCCATGGTCAGCCCGTCGAGGCCGCGCTCGGCGATGGTGTCCATGGCCGCGGCGAGCACGTCCTCGCGGGCGGGCGCGGTGTTGCGGCGGCGGGGGGCGGGGGTCACGCGGCGGCGGCCGGGGACGGGGTGAGGTTCACCCGTACGTTGTACCCGATCGCCGGGCCCGGGCGGGGCACGGCGACCGGGTCCGGGCGGCGCCCGGCGACCGGGTCCGGGCGGGGCGCGGCGACCGGGCCCGTCCGAGGCCCGGCGACCGGGTCCGGGTTCAGACCCGCGGCTGCTGCTGGGTGATGCAGTGGATACCGCCCCCGCCCGCGAAGATCGCGCGGGCGTCGACCAGAGTGACGGTGCGCCCGGGGTAGGCGCGGCGCAGGATGCCCGCGGCGATCTCGTCGCGCGGGTCGTCGAAGGCGCAGAGCACCACCCCGCCGTTGCAGACGTAGTGGTTGATGTACGAGTAGTCGACCCACTCGCCGTCCTCGTCGCGGAGCACGGTCGGCGCCGGGACCTCGACGACCTCCAGCGGCCGCCCCCTGGCGTCCTTCTGGGCGCGCAGCAGGGCCACGTTGGCCTTACAGAGCTCGTGGTCGGGGTGGGCCGGGTCGGGCTGGGTGTGGCACAGGACGGTGCCGGGCCCCGCGAAGGCGGCGACGATGTCGACATGGCCGCGGGTGCCGTACTTCCCGTAGTCGCCGCTCAGACCGCGCGGGAGCCAGATCGCCCGGGTGGTGCCGAGGCGGGCGTGGATCTCCCGCTCGACCTGCTCCCGGGTCCAGCCGGGGTTGCGCTCCGGGCCGAGCTGCACCGTGTCGGTGAGCAGGACGGTGCCCTCGCCGTCGACATGGATCGCACCGCCCTCGTTGACCAGCGGGGACGGGTGGACGGGGACGCCGGCGAGGTCCGCGACCTGCCCGGCGATCCTCGCGTCGTGCTCCCAGCGGGCCCAGTCGGCGGCGCCCCAGCCGTTGAACACCCAGTCGACCGCGGCCAGTCGCTCGCCGTCGGTGACGAAGGTGGGGCCGATGTCGCGCATCCAGGCGTCGTCCAGTTCACGCTCGACGACCTCGATGTCCGGGCCGAGCAGGGCACGGGCGGAGTCCCCCTGCCCCGTCCCGGCGACCACGGTCACCGGTTCGAAGCGGCGGACCGCGTGGGCGACGGCGGCCCAGGCCGCTCGTGCCTCGGCCAGTTCGGCGTCGTCGGTGAAGGTCGGGTTGGGGCCGGGCCAGGCCATCCAGGTGCGCTCGTGCGGGGCCCACTCGGGCGGCATACGGAAGGTCACAGCGGGTCCTCACGAAAGACGGTGAATGTTTGAGCAACACTCTAACCATCGATTTCGATTTCTGCTGAGGCATTGACTTGATCTGCTCGTCACCCCCACATTGAGCAGCACTCGATTAGAGCGTCACTCAAACACCCCGTGGACGGAGCGCGCCGTATGCCGATGGAACTGCGAGGGGTCGACACCATCCCCGAGGAGGAGCGCACCAGCACCCCGAAGGACCTGATGGCGATCCTGCTCGGGTCGAACCTCTGCCTCGGGGTGGTCGTCTTCGGCTGGCTGCCCGTCTCCTTCGGTCTCGGGCTGTGGCCGGCCGTGACCTCGATCGTGGCCGGCACCGTCGTCGGCATCGCGGTCACCGCGCCCCTGGCCCTGATCTCGCTGCGGACCGCGACCAACCTCTCCACCTCCAGCGGTGCGGCCTTCGGCGTCCGGGGGCGGCTGGTCGGCTCGGTCGTCGGACTGCTGCTCTCCCTCGGCTACACCGCGCTGACCCTGTGGATCGGCGGCGACGTGATGCTCGGCGCCCTCGCCAGGATCGCGGGCGTACCGACCGGCGGAGCGGCCCACACCGTGGTCTACGCGCTGCTCGCCGGGTGCACGGTCGTCGGGGCGGTGTACGGCTACCGGCTGCTGCTGCGGCTCAGCAGGGTCCTCGCGGTGGGCATGACGGCGCTGCTCGCCCTCGGACTGATCGCGTACGCGCCCGAGCTGACGACGGCCCCGCCCACGGGCACCCCGTATCTGCTGGGCTCGTTCTGGCCGACCTGGGTGCTGGCCGCGGTGGCGGCCGGGCTCAGCGGACCGATCGCGTTCATCACCCTGCTCGGCGACTACACCCGGTACATCTCCCCCGCGCGCCACAGCCCGCGCCGGGTCCTGCGGGCGACCTGTCTCGGGCTGCTCGCCGGGCTGCTGGTCCCCCAGCTCTTCGGGACCTTCACCGCGCTCGCCGCCCGCGCCGGGTCCGACTACGCGGGCCCGCTGGTCGCCGCCTCCCCCGCCTGGTACCTGGTCCCGCTGCTGCTCGCCGCTGCGGCGGGCTCGGTGGGCAACGCGGGTCTGATGCTCTACTCGATGGGCCTGGACCTCGACGCGATCCTCCCGCGCACCACCCGCGCCCGGGCCACCCTGGCCGTCGCCGCGGTGGCCACCGCCTTCGTCTTCCTCGGCCACTTCGTGTGGGACGCGCGGTCCGCGATGACGAGCTTCGTGCTGCTGCTCACGGCGGTCGGCACCCCGTGGGCCGTGATCACCCTGACGGCGCATGCGCGCTGCGGCGGCGCCTACGACCCCGAGGCGCTCCAGGTCTACAACCGGCGCGCACACGGCGGGGTGTACTGGTTCCACGCGGGCTGGCACCCGGCCGCGACGGCCTGCTGGGCGCTGGGGGCGGCGGCCGGGCTGGCCGCGGTCTCCACACCCGTGTACGAGGGGCCGCTGCTCGCGCTCACCGGCGGGATCGACTGCAGTTTCGTGCTGTCGGGCGCGGTCGGCGGGCTGCTGTACGCGGCCTGGGGCGCCTGGGGCGCGGGCAGCGCGCCGGGGGTGGCGGGCGCGGGCCGCCGGTCCGCCCCGGCGGGCGCGGAGGCCGGACCGGCAAAACGGGCGCCCCAGGCCGGATGACCGCCGGGAGCGAGGGTGGGACCGGCGTCAGGGGACCTGACGCGGGAGCGCGGCGTGGCTTGAGCCGCGGCCGGGCCGCCCGGCGAAAGGCGGGGCGGCCCTGAGCAGGGGCGCCGCACGGTGCGGGGCCGCGACCCTCGGGGTCGCGGCCCCGGGGCCACGCCGTGCCGGGTGACGGCTCAGGCCAGGCGGTGCGTCCAGCCGTGGACGTCCTCCGCCTTGCCCGTCTGGATGTCCAGCAGCGCCTTGCGGAGCATGAGGGTGACCTCGCCGGGCTCGCCGCCGGACTGCTGCCACTCGCCCCGCGCGGACTTGACCGTGCCGACCGGGGTGATCACGGCCGCGGTGCCGCAGGCGAAGACCTCCTTGAGGGTGCCGTTCTCCGTGTCGGCCTGCCACTGGTCGATGGAGACGCGGCCCTCCTCGGAGCGGTGGCCGAGGTCCTCGGCGAGCCTGAGGAGGGAGTCACGGGTGATGCCGGCGAGCAGCGAACCGGTCAGCTCGGGGGTGACGATCCGGTCCTCGTAGACGAAGTACAGGTTCATGCCGCCCAGTTCCTCGACCCACTTGTGCTCCACGGCGTCGAGGTAGGCGACCTGGTCGCAGCCCTTCTGCGCGGCCTCGGCCTGGGCGAGCAGGGAGGCCGCGTAGTTGCCGCCGGTCTTGGCGTCGCCCATGCCGCCGGGCACGGCACGGACCCGGTCCTCGGAAAGCCAGATGGAGACGGGCTTGACGCCACCGGGGAAGTACGCGCCGGCGGGCGAGGCGATCACGAGGAACAGGTACTCGTTCGCCGGGCGGACACCCAGGCCGACCTCGGTGGCGATCATGAACGGGCGCAGGTACAGCGACTCCTCGCCGCCGTGCGCCGGGACCCAGGCGCTGTCCTGCCGGACCAGCGCGTCGCAGGCGCCGATGAACAGGTCCACCGGCAGCTCGGGCATGGCCAGCCGGCGGGCGGAGGCCTGGAAGCGCCTGGCGTTGGCCTCGGGGCGGAAGGTGGCGACCGAGCCGTCCGGGCGGCGGTACGCCTTGAGCCCCTCGAAGATCTCCTGCGCGTAGTGCAGGGTCATGTTGGCCGGGTCGATCGACAGCGGCGCGTACGGGACGAGCTCGGCGTCGTGCCAGCCGCGGCCCTCGGTCCACTTGATCGTCACCATGTGGTCGGTGAAGTGGCGGCCGAAACCGGGGTTGGCCAGGATCGCCTCGCGCTCCGCGTCGGACAGGGGATGCGAGGAGGGCTTGAGCTCGATCGTGGGCGTCGTCATGAGTGGATGTCCTTCACCGTTGGTAGTGACGGACCGCGCTCACGCCGGCTGGTGCCCGGACGTCCGGGCAGTACCGTGCGCCACGGCCCACGTTCGATTATCGCGCGCGTGGGACCGGGGGCGGAACAGCGTGCCGGAGCGGGGCAGCGTGGTGCGGTCCGGGTTCGATGGTGGCACCCGGGGCCGCACAGGAGAAGCCGCCGGGCGCGGTGGGGATGCGACCCGGCGGCGGGCGGGGGCTGCCGTTCGGGCGGCCCCCGGTGTCTGGTGTGTCGGAACCGGCGGGTCAGCTCGCTACGCGTACCGCGAGCGCGTCGCCGATCTCGTCCGTGGTGCGGACCGTGTCGGGGCTGCGTTCCGCGAGGTCGGCGGCGACCGCCTGCTCGACGCGGACGGCCTCCGCCTCGTGGCCCAGGTGGCGCAGGAGCAGGGCGACGGAGAGGACGGTGGCCGTGGGGTCGGCCTTGCCGGTGCCGGCGATGTCGGGGGCCGAGCCGTGGACGGGCTCGAACATCGACGGGAAGGCTCCGGTCGGGTTGATGTTGCCGGACGCGGCCAGGCCGATGCCGCCGGTCACGGCCGCGGCGAGGTCGGTGAGGATGTCGCCGAAGAGGTTGTCGGTGACGATGACGTCGAAGCGCTCGGGCTGGGTGACGAAGAAGATCGTCGCGGCGTCGACGTGCAGATAGTCGGTGGTGACCTCGGGGTACTCGCGGCCGACCCGGTCGAAGATGTTCTTCCACAGGTGGCCCGCGTACACGAGGACGTTGTTCTTGTGGACGAGGGTCAGCTTCTTGCGGGGGCGGGCGTCGGCCCGCTCGTACGCGTCCCGGACCACGCGCTCCACGCCGTGGGCGGTGTTGAGGCTGACCTCGGTGGCGACCTCGTGCTCGGTGCCGGTGCGCAGCGAGCCGCCGTTGCCCGTGTAGGGGCCCTCGGTGCCCTCGCGGACCACGACGAAGTCGATGTCGGGACGGCCGGCCAGCGGGGTCGCCGTGTTGGGGAACAGCTTCGACGGACGCAGGTTCACGTAGTGGTCGAAGGCGAAGCGGAGCTTCAGCAGGAGGCCGCGCTCCAGGACGCCGGAGGGGACCGTCGGGTCGCCGATGGCGCCGAGCAGGATCGCGTCGTGCCCCTTGAGCGACTCCAGTTCGGCGTCGGGCAGGGTCTCCCCCGTCCGGTGCCAGCGCTGGGCGCCGAGGTCGTACTCCTTGGTCTCCAGCTTCACGTCCTGCGGGAGGACGGCGGAGAGGACCTTCAGGCCCTGGGCCACGACTTCCTTGCCGATGCCGTCACCGGGGACCACTGCGAGATTGATGCTGCGAGCCATGACGGCACCCTACTCCGCGTCCCATGGATTGACATGAGGCGTCCACGATACGGACTGGTGAACGGCTCGCGCCGGGGTCGGGCCCCGGCGCGCGGAGACGCCCGGCGGATCGGGGCCGGACGCCCCCAGGACGGACCCAGGACGGCCCCAGGACGGAAGGCCGGCTCAGTGGCCGGTCTCGCCGCCGTTGTCACGGCGGTCGAGCGCGCGCTGCAGCGCGGCGGCGGCGTTCCTGCGATCGTCCTCGGTGGTGCGGGGGGCGCGGCGGACGCGGCGGACGGTCTCAGCGGACATGGTGATCGACTCCTTGGAGATCGGAAGGATTTCGAAGGCGCCGGAAAGAGGCGGGGAGCGAGGCCGCAGGGATTGCCTGCGCAAGGGCTCTGGCTCACGACCGCCATTCGCTGGATCGAGCGAGACGTTCGGCTCCTACAAAACTAGGGCAGCTCCACCGCTCTGTCTCCACAATTACTCGGACTTCCTACTATCTGAGACGGCCCTTCGAGCCACCCTCCACCACTCCAGGTCAGAGCTGCTCTGCCCCACTACTCAGATCGACGTACGATCTAGCTTGATTTCCTACCTAGCCGGGGATGGGATGCACCCATGGCCGCAGACCGCAGAACCAGCTGGCTCAAGGGCGTGCTCGACCTGCTCGTCCTCTCCTGCCTCACCCACGGCGAGAGCTACGGATACGAGATCGCCAGGTCCCTCGCCGACGCGGGGGTGGGCCAGGTCAGGGGCGGCACCCTCTACCCGGTCCTCAACCGGCTGGAGAAGAACGGCTATGTGGTCGGCGAGTTCCGCGCCGCCGCGCGCGGTCCGGGCCGCCGCTACTACCGGCTCACCGCCCTGGGCCGGGCACATCTGGCGGGTGAGACCACCGCCTGGCTGGAGTTCCACACGGCCGTCCGCACCCAGCTGACCGAACCACCGGCCACGGGCCGCGGCGGACCGACCCCCGGGGGAAGCAGATGAGCGGCGCGGACACCCGCGACGCGGCCCGGCGCATCGTCGCCGCCACGGCCTGCCCCGCCCCGGCGCTGCCGCCGTTTCCCCGGGGAGGCGAGGGGCAGACGGGTACGGGAGGTTGACATGAACGCTCAGACACTCGCCGCATCCGGCCGCTCGTCGGCCCGGCGGGCGGCGAACAGCAAGGCCGTCGGCATAGGCGCCCGTTGGGGACTCGCCGCACGGGGCGTCCTGTATCTGCTCATCGGGGTGCTCGCCCTCCAGATCGCCTTCGGCGACGGCGGGGAGCAGGCGGACCGGGGCGGCGCCCTCGCCGAGCTCGCCCGGCAGCCGGCCGGGCCCGTGATGCTGTGGGCGGTCGGCATCGGCCTGATCGGCATGGCCCTGTGGCGGCTGTCGGAGGCCCTTTTCGGTGCGGCCGGGGAGGACGGCCACAAGGCGCGCAAGCGGGCGCTGTCCGGGGCCCGGTTCGTGTTCTACGCCTTCGTGGCGTACTCGGTGCTGTCCTTCGCCGCCGGTGAGGGCGGCAGCGGCTCCAGCGACCAGCAGTCGCAGGACGTGACCGCGCGCGCCCTGGAACTGCCCGGCGGGCAGTGGATCGTCGGTCTGACAGGCCTCGGCATCATCGGCGCGGGTGTCTGGATCGCGGTCCGCGCCGCGATGCGCAGGTTCCGCAAGCACCTCAAGCGCGGCGAGATGTCGCAGAAGGCCAGGAAGTTCACCGATGTGACCGGCGTCGGCGGCGGCCTCGCGCGCGGCGCGGTCTTCGCGATGATCGGCTTCTTCGTCGCCAAGGCGGCCCTGGAGTACGAGGCCGGCAACGCGAAGGGCTTCGACGACGCGTTGCGCGCCTTCGCCGACACCCCGGCCGGACCGTGGCTGCTGGCACTCGTCGCGGCCGGGCTGGCGCTCTTCGGGGTGTTCTCCTTCGCCATGGCGCGGTGGCGCAAGGTCTGACGTCCGCGCCGGGTGGCGCGAACCGTGCAGAGAGGGGATGGCGGGGCCGGGGCCCGTGCCGTCCCCTCCGCGCGTCAGCCGGAGGTCGCCTCGTCCAGGACGCGCGCCACCCGCGCCGTCCACGCGGTCAACTCCTCGCGCGCCTCGGGGGTGAGCCCGGCGTCCCCGGCGAGAGCGGCCGCCTGGGCGTCGCTCAGGCCGTCCGTGCCCAGGTCCGCGAGCAGGACGTGGAGCCGGGCCATGACACCGGCCAGCCGGCGGGCGTCCTCGTGGTCGATGCTGTCCACCCCGTGGCCGGGGCCGAGAGTGGTGGATCCGGGCATGGCGTCCTCCTGGACTCCTCGGAAGCCCCCTCCACACCGAAGCCTAGGGCCTTTCGAGGGACCCGGCCGGGCCGCGGGCCCCGCGGGTCCCACCGCCCGGCCCCTGCCCGGAACGTGAGCCGCCCCCGGCCGGTCTTGGGGGGACCGGCGGGGGGCGGTGTTCACGGGGTGGTACCGCGGGGGTACCGGGGCGCACGACGGCGCCGGGGCGGGGATCAGCCCATGTGCGGGTAGCGGTAGTCGGTCGGCGCGACCAGGGTCTCCTTGATGGCGCGGGTCAGCGTCCAGCGCATCAGGTTCTGCGGGGCACCGGCCTTGTCGTTGGTGCCGGAGGCGCGGCCGCCGCCGAAGGGCTGCTGGCCGACCACGGCGCCGGTCGACTTGTCGTTGATGTAGAAGTTGCCCGCGGCGTACCGCAGCTTCTCCATCGTGTACGCGGCGGCGGCGCGGTCGTTGGCGATCACCGCGCCGGTGAGGGCGTAGTCGGAGACGGACTCCATCTGCTCCAGCATGGCGTCGTACTCCTCGTCCTCGTAGACGTGGACGGCGAGGATCGGGCCGAAGTACTCCGTCGTGAAGACCTCGTTGCCGGGGTCGGTGCACTCGATGACCGTGGGGCGCACGAAGTAGCCGACCGCGTCGTCGTAGCTGCCGCCCGCGACGATCGTGCAGGTCGGGTCCTCCTTGGCGCGGTCGATCGCGGCCTTGTTCTTGGCGAAGGCCCGCTCGTCGATCACGGCGCCGATGAAGTTCGACAGGTCCGTGACATCGCCCATGGCGATGCCGTCGACCTCGGCCGCGAACTCCTCCTTGAAGCCCGAGTTCCACAGGGAGGCCGGGATGTAGGCGCGGGAGGAGGCCGAGCACTTCTGGCCCTGGAACTCGAAGGAGCCACGGGTCAGAGCCGTCTTCAGCACGGCGCGGTCGGCGCTCGGGTGGGCGACGACGAAGTCCTTGCCGCCCGTCTCGCCGACGATCCGCGGGTAGGAGCGGTACTTCTCGATGTTGTTGCCGACCGTCTTCCACAGGTGCTGGAAGGTGCGGGTCGAGCCGGTGAAGTGGATGCCGGCGAGCATCGGGTGCTCCAGCGCCACCTCGGAGACGGCGATGCCGTCGCCCGTCACCAGGTTGATGACGCCCTTGGGCAGACCCGCCTCCTCCAGCAGCCGCATCAGCAGCACGGCGGCGTGGGTCTGCGTCGGGGACGGCTTCCAGACGACGACGTTGCCCATCAGGGCGGGCGCGGTCGGCAGGTTGCCCGCGATGGCGGTGAAGTTGAACGGGGTGATCGCGTAGACGAAGCCCTCCAGCGGGCGGTGGTCCAGGCGGTTCCACACGCCGGGCGAGTTCGCCGGGGGCTGCTCGGCGAGCAGGTCGCGGGCGTACTTGACGTTGAAGCGCCAGAAGTCGACCAGCTCGCAGGGGGTGTCGATCTCGGCCTGCTGGGCGGTCTTCGACTGGCCGAGCATGGTGGAGGCGGCGAGGGTCTCGCGCCAGGGGCCGGCCAGCAGCTCGGCGGCGCGCAGGATGATCGCGGCGCGGTCGTCGAAGGACATGGCGCGCCAGGCGGGCGCGGCGGCGAGGGCCGCGTCGATCGCGTCCTGGGCGTCCTGCTGGGTGGCGTTGCCGAAGGTGCCGAGGACGGCCTTGTGGTTGTGCGGCTGCACGACGTCGAAGCGCTCGCCGCCGCCCATCCGCTTGACGCCGCCGATGGTCATCGGCAGCTCGATCGAGTTCTCGGCCAGCTCCTTGAGCTTGGTCTCCAGCCGGGCGCGCTCGGGCGAACCGGGGGCGTAACCGTGGACCGGCTCGTTGACCGGGGCGGGGACCTGGGTGACGGCGTCCATGATTCCGTGGCTCCTTCTGCGGGTTGAGCGAGATGTGTAGAGGGCCGTGGGCCGGTTCGTTCGGGTCAGTTCTTGGTGATCATCGAGCGGGCGAAGAACAGCAGGTTGGCCGGCTTCTCCGCGAGGCGGCGCATGAAGTAGCCGTACCAGTCGGTGCCGTACGCGGTGTAGACGCGCATCCGGTGCCCCTCGGCGGCCAGCCGGACGTGCTCCTCGCTGCGGATGCCGTAGAGCATCTGGAACTCGTACTCGTCCAGCTTGCGCCCGGCGCCCCGGGCGAGCTCCTGGGCGATGGCGATCAGGCGCGGGTCGTGGGACCCGATCATCGGGTACCCCTCGCCCTCCATCAGGATGCGCAGGATGCGCACATACGCCTTGTCGATCTCCGCCTTGTCCTGGAGGGCGACGGAGGCGGGCTCCTTGTAGGCGCCCTTGACGATCCGGACCCGGCTGCCGTTCGCGGCGAGGCGGCGGGCGTCGTCCTCGGTGCGGTACAGGTACGCCTGGATGACGCAGCCGGTCTCCGGGAAGTCCTTCCGCAGCTCCTCGTGGATGGCGAACATCGAGTCGAGGGTGGTGTGGTCCTCGGCGTCCAGCGTCACCGTGGTGCCGATCGCGGCGGCGGCCTCGACGACCGGGCGGACGTTGGCCAGGGCCAGCTCGTGGCCGCCCGCCAGGGACTGGCCGAACATGGACAGCTTGACGGACATCTCGGCCTTCGGGCCGAAGCCCAGAGAGGCCAGGTGCTCGATCAGCTCCAGGTAGGCGTCCCGCGCGGCGGCGGCCTGCTCCCGGGTGGTGATGTCCTCGCCGACGACGTCGAGGGTGACCTCCAGGCCCCCGGCCACCGCCTCCCGCACGATCGGGACGACCTGGTCGACGGTCTCGCCGGCGATGAAGCGGGCGACGACCTGCTTGGTGCCCGGCGCGGCCGACACGAAGCGGCGCATGCGGTCGCTGCGCGACGCGGCGAGGATCACGGGACCCAGCACGGGCACCTCCATGGAGCATGTTCAGAGGAAGGGGCGGAACCCGGGAAGTCCGAAGAGACGGGGACATTCCGGGAACCACACGAAGAACCACCGTGAAACCTAAGGATCGCGCGGATCGCGGACCATCGACAGCTGTCACGCATCCGTGTCCCGGATCTCAGACAACTGTCTGAAAGGTGCGAGAATGACCGCGTGAAAGGCGATTACCAGGACCTGGTCGACGAGGTGTCCGCGCTGCTCGGCGCCCCCGCGACCCTGGAGGACCGGGACTTCGGCCTGATCGCCTTCGGCGCCCACGACAGCGACGACGACACGGCGATGGACCCGGTCCGCACCCGCTCGATCCTCACCCGGAAGTCCACCCCCGCCGTGCGGGCCTGGTTCGAGGGCTTCGGCATCACCCGGGCCACCGGCCCGGTCCGTATCCCCGCCGAACCGGAGGCGGGCGTCAACCGCGCCCGCCTCTGCCTGCCCGTCCGCCACCGGGGCGTGGTCCTCGGGTACGTGTGGCTGCTGGACGCCGACCCCGGGCCCGGGCCGGACCGGCTGGCCTCCGCCATGGAGGTGACGGAACGGATCGGCCGCCTCCTCGCGGACGAGGAGCGGGCGGGGGCGGACCTGTCCCGGGAACTGCGGGCGGTCCTCGCGGCGGACCGGGGCCGCCCGTACGACACGGCCCTCACCGCGCTGGGCGCGGCCCTCGGGGAGGACGCGCAGGGGCTGCACACCCTGGTGTGCGTGCTGCCCTGGCGGTCGAGCGACGCGCCCTCGGCCCGGTCGCTGCCCGGGGCGGCGGCGCTCTGCACGGTGGCGGTGCGCGGCGGCGGGGCGGGCGCGGGGGACGCGCTGGCGGCCCTGGTGCGGCTGCGGTCCCCGGAGAACCCGGGGCCGGCGGTCGCGGCGGCGGCCCGGCTGCGGGAGTCGGCGGGCGCGGGCCCGGGCGGGGACGGCGGCACCGGGTGCGGGGTCGCGGCGGCGCGGCGGGGGCTGGCCGCGCTGGACGCGTCCTGGCGCGAGGCGGTCGGGGCGGCGCGGGCCTCGCTCGCCGAACCGCGGCTCGGTCCGGTCGCCCACTGGCCGGAGCTGGGCGCGTACCGGCTGCTGACGGCCCTGCCCCCGGAGGCGTCCGGGGACCGGGCCGTACGGGAACTGCTGGTCCCCGCGCACGCCGAACTCGCCCGCACCGCCGAGGTGTTCCTCGACTGCGCGGGTCAGGCCGGGCGCACGGCGGCGGCCCTCGGCGTCCACCGGCAGACCCTCTACTACCGCCTGTCCCGCATCGAGCAGCTGACCGGCCTCGACCTGGACGAGGGCGGCGACCGGTTGCTGCTCCACATGGCCCTCAAGTCCGCGAGGCTGCGGAGCGGGGGGCCGCCGACGGGGTGAGACCGAGCCCGCTGCGCACAGCGAAAGGGCCCGGTGCACGAGCACCGGACCCTTCTCATGACAGACCGCGGCAAGCGGTACGGCGGTCAGTCCGTGAGGTTCACCGAGCGGGCCGAGGCGGCGCCGATCTCCTCGGCGATCTCGGTGACCACGGCCGGCGGGACCGTGTCGTCCACGGTGAGGACGACCAGCGCCTCGCCGCCCTCCTCGGCGCGGGAGACCTGCATACCGGCGATGTTCAGCCCGGCCTCGCCGAGGATGCGGCCGACGGTGCCGACCACGCCGGGGCGGTCCTCGTAGCGCAGCACCAGCATGTGGTCGGCGAGCGCCAGGTCGATGTCGTGGTCGCCGATGGCCACGATCTTCTGGAGGTGCTTGGGGCCGGCCAGGGTGCCGGAGACCGCGATCTCCTCGCCGCCGCCGAGGGTGCCGCGCACGGTGACGACGTTGCGGTGGTCGGGCGACTCGGAGCTGGTGGTCAGCCGGACCTCGACACCGCGCTCCTGGGCGAACAGCGGCGCGTTGACGTAGGACACCGTCTCGTCCACCACGTCCTCGAACACGCCCTTGAGGGCGGAGAGTTCGAGGACCTTGACGTCGTGCTGGGTGATCTCGCCGTAGACCTCGACGTCGAGGCGGACGGCCACCTCACCCGCGAGGGCGGTGAAGATGCGGCCGAGCTTCTCCGCGAGCGGCAGACCGGGACGCACGTCCTCGGCGATGACACCGCCCTGGACGTTGACCGCGTCCGGGACCAGCTCGCCGGCGAGCGCCAGGCGCACCGAACGGGCCACCGAGATACCGGCCTTCTCCTGGGCCTCGTCCGTGGAGGCGCCGAGGTGCGGGGTGCAGACGACCTGGTCCAGCTGGAAGAGCGGGGAGTCGGTGCAGGGCTCCTTCGCGTACACGTCGAGACCGGCGCCGGCGACCCGGCCCTCCTTGAGCGCCGAGAACAGCGCCTCCTCGTCGACGATGCCGCCACGGGCCGCGTTGACGATCCGGACCGAGGGCTTGACCTTGTGCAGCGCCTCGTCGCCGATGAGGCCCAGGGTCTCGGGGGTCTTGGGGAGGTGGACGGTGATGAAGTCGGAGACCTCCAGCAGCTCGTCCAGGGTGAGGAGCTTGACGCCCATCTGCGCGGCGCGGGCCGGCTGGACGTAGGGGTCGTAGGCGACGATCTTCATGCCGAAGGCGGACATCCGCTGCGCGACCAGCACGCCGATACGGCCGAGGCCGACGACGCCGAGGACCTTCTCGCTCAGCTCGACGCCCGTGTACTTGCTGCGCTTCCACTCGCCGTTCTTCAGCGCCGTGTTGGCCTGCGGGATGTTGCGCGCGCTGGCCACCAGGAGACCGCAGGCGAGCTCGGCGGCGGTGACGATGTTGGAGGTGGGGGCGTTGACCACCATCACGCCGGCCTTGGTGGCGGCGGAGACGTCCACGTTGTCCAGGCCCACGCCGGCGCGGGCGACCACGCGCAGCTTCTTGGCGGCGGCCACGGCCTCGGCGTCGACCTTGGTGGCCGAACGGATCAGGATGGCGTCCACGTCGGCGATGGCGGGCAGCAGTTCCGCGCGGTCCGCGCCGTTGCAGTGCCGGATCTCGAAGTCCGGACCGAGTGCGTCCACGGTGGCGGGCGACAGCTCTTCAGCGATGAGTACGACGGGTTTCGAGCTCACGGTGAGTCCTCACATGTCCGGTGCAGACGGCCGTCCCGACGGCCGCAGCGGTGGAGGGGGCTAGCCGCGTGGAAGACGCACGACACTGTGGGCCTGACGCGTATGTACGGATGAGTGTAGTGGTGACAGGGGCCGCGTCATGCGCCTCGTCGGCAGGATCACCCGTCCGTGGCTGGACGAAGTGTCGCAGCGCCCGCGCGGGCGGCCGGGATGCCCCGGAGGGACCGCGCGGACGCGGTCCCTCCGGGAGCCGGGGCCTCAGCCCTCGTCGTTGTCGACCCAGCTCATGAGCTTGCGCAGCTCCTTGCCCGTGGTCTCCAGCAGGTGCTCGGAGTCCTGGGTCTTGTACTCGTTGTACTTCTTCAGACCGCCGTGGTACTCGTCCATCCAGTTCCTGGCGAAGGTGCCGTCCTGGATCTCGGCGAGGACCTTCTTCATCTCGGCCTTGGTCTGGTCCGTGATGATGCGCGGGCCGGTGACGTAGTCGCCCCACTCGGCGGTCTCGGAGACCGACCAGCGCATCTTCTCCAGGCCGCCCTCGTACATCAGGTCCACGATCAGCTTGAGCTCGTGGAGGCACTCGAAGTAGGCGATCTCCGGCTGGTAGCCGGCCTCGGTCAGGGTCTCGAAGCCCGCCTTCACCAGCGCCGCGGTGCCACCGCAGAGGACGGCCTGCTCACCGAAGAGGTCGGTCTCGGTCTCCTCCTTGAACGTCGTCTTGATGACGCCCGCGCGGGTGCCGCCGATGCCCTTGGCGTAGGACAGCGCCAGCTCGAACGCCTTGCCCGTGGCGTCCTGCTCGACGGCCGCGATGCACGGCACGCCGCGGCCCTCCTCGTACTGGCGGCGGACCAGGTGGCCCGGGCCCTTGGGGGCGACCATGGCGACGTCGACACCGGCCGGGGGCTTGATGAAGCCGTAGCGGATGTTGAGGCCGTGGCCGAAGAACAGGGCGTCGCCGTCCTTCAGGTTCGGGGCGATGTGCTCTTCGTAGACCTGGGCCTGGATCGGGTCCGGGACCAGGATCATGATCACGTCGGCCTCGGCGGCGGCCTCCGCCGGGGTGACGACCCGCAGGCCCTGTTCCTCGGCCTTCGCCTTGGACTTCGAGCCCTCGTGCAGACCGACCCGGACGTCGACGCCGGAGTCGCGCAGCGACAGCGCGTGGGCGTGGCCCTGGCTGCCGTAGCCGATCACCGCGACCTTGCGGTTCTGGATGATGGACAGGTCGGCGTCGTCGTCGTAGAACAGCTCGGCCACTGGGATTCTCCTTGGAATGCTGGTGTTGCGTCCCACCGTACGGCGGGCGTGGACGGGAGGGTTGGCGGGTCTCGCCTGGCGAGACCTGCGCGGACGGGCCGGGCGCCGGGAGGGCTCAGGCGCTGCGGTCCAGGGCGCGCAGCGAGCGGTCCGTGATGGACCGGGCGCCGCGCCCTATGGCGATCGTGCCGGACTGGACGAGTTCCTTGATGCCGAACTGCTCCAGCATCTTGAGCATCGCCTCCAGCTTGTCACTCGAACCGGTGGCCTCGATGGTGACGGCGTCGGGCGAGACGTCGACGGTCTTGGCGCGGAAGAGCTGGACGATCTCGACGATCTGGGAGCGGGTCTCGTTGTCGGCGCGCACCTTCACCAGGACCAGTTCGCGCTGGATCGCGGCGGAGGGCTCCAGTTCGACGATCTTCAGGACGTTGACCAGCTTGTTGAGCTGCTTGGTCACCTGCTCCAGCGGGAGGTCCTCGACGCCGACGACGATGGTGATGCGGGAGATGTCGGGGTGCTCGGTGACGCCGACCGCGAGGGAGTCGATGTTGAAGCCGCGGCGGGAGAACAGGGCCGCGATCCGGGCCAGGATGCCGGGGGTGTTCTCGACCAGGACCGAGAGCGTGTGCTTGGACATGGCTTTCTCTGCTCTCTCTCAGTCTTCTTCGGCGTCGCCGAAGTCGGGGCGGACACCGCGGGCGGCCATGACCTCGTCGTTGGAGGTGCCGGCGGCGACCATCGGCCAGACCTGGGCGTCCTCGTGGACGATGAAGTCGACGACGACCGGGCGGTCGTTGATCGCGTTGGCCTCCTCGATCACCTTGTCCAGGTCCTCGGGGGACTCGCAGCGGATCGCGTGGCAGCCCATCGCCTCGGAGAGCTTCACGAAGTCCGGGACGCGGGTGCCGGCGCTCTTCTCCAGGCCGGTCGCGTCCGGTCCGGAGTGCAGGACGGTGTTGGAGTAGCGCTGGTTGTAGAAGAGGGTCTGCCACTGGCGGACCATGCCCAGGGCACCGTTGTTGATGATGGCGACCTTGATCGGGATGTTGTTGAGCGCGCAGGTGACCAGTTCCTGGTTGGTCATCTGGAAGCAGCCGTCGCCGTCGATCGCCCAGACCGTGCGGCCGGGGCGGCCGGCCTTGGCGCCCATCGCGGCGGGGACCGCGTAGCCCATCGTCCCGGCGCCGCCGGAGTTGAGCCAGGTGGCGGGCTTCTCGTAGTCGATGAAGTGGGCGGCCCACATCTGGTGCTGGCCGACGCCCGCGGCGAAGATCGTGCCCTCCGGGGCGAGTTCGCCGATGCGCTTGATGACCTGCTGGGGCGCGAGGCTGCCGTCGTCGGGCTGCTCGTAGCCCAGCGGGTAGGTGTCCCGCCAGCGGTTCAGGTCCCGCCACCAGGCCGCGTACTTCTCCTGGGCGGAGGCGCCCACGCTGCCGTCGCTGTGCTCGGCCTGGACGGCCTGGACCAGGTCCGCGATGACCTCGCGGGCGTCGCCGACGATCGGGACGTCCGCGGTGCGGTTCTTGCCGATCTCCGCCGGGTCGATGTCGGCGTGGACGACCTTGGCGAAGGGCGCGAAGCTGTCCAGCTTGCCGGTGACCCGGTCGTCGAAGCGGGCGCCGAGGGCGACGATCAGGTCGGCCTTCTGGAGCGCGGTGACGGCGGTGACGCTGCCGTGCATGCCCGGCATCCCGACGTGCAGCGGGTGGCTGTCGGGGAACGCGCCCAGCGCCATGAGGGTGGTGGTGACGGGCGCGCCGGTCAGCTCGGCGAGGACCTTCAGCTCGGCGGTGGCGCCGGCCTTGAGGACACCGCCGCCGACGTAGAGGACGGGCCGCTTGGCGCCGGTGATCAGCTTGGCCGCCTCGCGGATCTGCTTGGCGTGCGGCTTGGTGACCGGGCGGTAGCCGGGCAGGTCGGTCCCCGGGGGCCAGGAGAAGGTCGTCTTCGCCTGGAGGGCGTCCTTGGCGATGTCGACGAGGACCGGGCCGGGGCGGCCGGTGGCGGCGATGTGGAACGCCTCGGCGATGGTGCGCGGGATGTCCTCGGCCTTGGTGACGAGGAAGTTGTGCTTGGTGATCGGCATGGTGATGCCGCAGATGTCCGCCTCCTGGAAGGCGTCCGTGCCGATCGCCTTGGAGGCCACCTGGCCGGTGATCGCGACCAGGGGGACGGAGTCCATGTGCGCGTCGGCGATCGGGGTGACCAGGTTGGTGGCGCCGGGACCCGAGGTGGCCATGCAGACGCCGACCTTGCCGGTGGCCTGCGCGTAGCCGGTGGCCGCGTGGCCGGCGCCCTGCTCGTGGCGGACCAGGACGTGGCGGACCCTCGCGGAGTCCATCATCGGGTCGTACGCCGGGAGGATCGCGCCGCCGGGGATGCCGAACACCGTCTCCGCCCCCACCTCCTCGAGGGAGCGGATGAGGGACTGCGCGCCCGTGACGTGTTCGACGGGGGCGGAGGGCTGTCCGCCGCTGCGGGGCCGCGGCTGCGGATGGGCCCCGGTGGCCTGCTCGGTCATCGGCATTCTCTTCTCGATGCGATGGGTTTTTGCGAGGGTTTGGTACGGGTCTGCTCTGTGCCGGTGCAACAAAAAACCCCTCGTGCCGTCAGGCAAGCGAGGGGAGCGCGTCGGAGGTTCCAGCGGGGCCTGTCAGTGGCGGCCCTGCTCAGCCGACGCGCTTTCCAAGTACGAGAATTCGGGTGCGCATGGCACAGACCCTCCCCCCGACGCACTGTCACTGTCAAGTGGGTGGGACACGCGTCTCACTATTCGAGCCGTTGCGTGCCTGCGGGATTCCGGCGGTGAGCAGCGGCAACGGCATTCCGGCGGGCACCGGGTAGGTGCCGCGCACCAGGGCCCGGCGCAGCCGGTACTCGTCCAGCGGGCCGGAGAAGGCCATCCCCTGGCCGTGGGTGCAGCCCATGGCGCGCAGGGCGAGGACCTGCTCGGGGACGTCGACGCCGTCGGCGACCGCGTGCATGCCGAGGTCGCGGGCGATCCGCAGCAGCCCGCTGGTGATCTTGTGCAGCCGGGCGGACTCCACGACGCCCTCGACCAGCCCCCGGTCCAGCTTGAGGACGTCCACGGGCAGCCGGCGCAGGGCGTTGATCGCCGCGTAGCCGCTGCCGAAGCCGTCGAGGGCGATCCGCACGCCGAGCCGGCGCAGGACGGTGAGCCGCTGTTCCAGGTCGTCGAAGGAGATCCGGGGGTCGCTGTCGGCCAGCTCGATGACCAGGGCCCCGGAGGGCAATTGGTGCCGGGTGAGCAGGGCCTCGATCGAGCCGAGGGGCAGGGAGCGGTCGAGGAGCAGTCGGGCGGAGAGCCGGACGGAGACGGGGGTGGGGTGGCCGAGCCGCCCGCGTTCGGCGGCCTGCGCCACGGCCTCCTCCAGCAGCCAGCGTCCCAGTTCGGCGGCGCGGTTGCCGTCGTCGGCGACCCGCAGGAACTCGGCGGGGGTGAAGAGGATGCCCTGCGCCGATCTCCAGCGCGCCTGGGCGGAGACGGCGGTGATACGGCCGGTGGCCAGGCTGACCACCGGCTGGTGGAGCAGCGCGAACTCGCCGTCGTGCAGGGCGCTGCGCAGCTTGGCGGCCAGCTCGGTGCGGCGCACCACCTCCGCCTGCATCTGCGGGGCGTACAGCTCGACGCGGTCCTTGCCGGCGGCCTTCGCCCGGTACATGGCGAGGTCGGCGTTGCGCATCAGGTCGCCGGGGTCGATGGAGGGCTCCGCGAAGGCGACGCCGATGGAGGCGGCGACCCGCACCTCGGCGCCGTCGATCCGGTAGGGCTGGGAGAGCGTCAGCCGCAGCCGGTCGGCGATCTCGTGGACCTGGAGTTCGCGGTCGGCCTGGGCGGTGGTGCCGTCGCCGACGATGAGGGCGGCGAACTCGTCCCCGCCGAGCCGGGCCGCGGTGTCCCCGGCCCGTACGGATTCGGCCAGTCTTCGGGCGGCCTGGACGAGGAGTTCGTCACCCGCCTGATGGCCGAGACGGTCGTTGACGCCCTTGAATCCGTCGAGGTCGATGAAGAGGACCGCGGTGCCCCGGTCGCCCGCCCGGCGGCCGGAGAGGGCGCGGCGCACCCGCTCGGTGAACAGGGCGCGGTTGGGCAGGTCGGTGAGGGGGTCGTGCTCGGCGTTGTGCTGCAACTGGGCCTGGAGGCGGACGCGTTCGGTGACGTCCCGGCTGTTGAAGATCAGACCGCCCTGGTGGCGGCTGACCGTGGACTCCACATTCAGCCAGGTGCCGGTTCCGGAGCGGAAGCGGCACTCCATCCTGGTGGTGGGTTCCTCGGCGGGCTGGGCGGCGAGGAAGCGCCGGACCTCGTGCACGACCCGCCCGAGGTCCTCGGGATGGATCAGGGAGGCCAGTTCGGAGCCGACGAGTTCCTCCGCGTCCCGGCCGTACACCTTGGTGGCGGCGGGCGAGACGTAGCGCAGCACCCCGCTGGGGGCGGCGATCATGATGACGTCGCTGGAGCCCTGCACCAGGGAGCGGAAGTGGCTCTCCTTCTGGGCGAGTTCATGACTGAGGGCGATGTTGTCGAGCAGCATGATGCCCTGGCGGACCACGAGGGCGAGGACGACGGTGCAGCCGGTGATGACGACCACCCGGTCCACCCGGCGGCCCTCGGTGACGCTGTAGAGGATGCCGAGGGTGCAGATCGCCGCCGCGAGATACGGGGTGAGGGCGGTGAGGGAGTTCGCCAGCGGCCGGGGGGCCCTGCCGGTCCGCCGGGGGCCGCGCGCCGGCCCGCCGGCCGCCTCCACGGCCCTGCGGGCGCCCCAGGGGGCGTACGCGAGGACCAGCGAGCCGGCGAACCAGCCGGCGTCCAGGAGCTGACCGGAGCGGTAGCTGTCGCGCAGCAGCGGTGAGGTGAACAGGGCGTCGCACACCACGGTCAGGGCGAGCCCCGCGATGGCGGTGTTGACCGCGGAGCGGCTGCCGGGGGTGCGCCGGAAGTGCAGGGCCAGCACCATGCTGACCAGCACGATGTCGAGCAGCGGGTAGGCGAGGGCCAGGGCCGCCGGGGCCACGCTCTCGCCCCGGGCGTGCGCGGTGTGGGCGAGCGCCAGGCTCCAGGACAGGGTCAGCAGGGAACCGCCGATCAGCCAGGCGTCGAGGCCGAGGCAGACCCAGCCGGCCCGGCCCGAGGGGCGCTTGGCCAGCACCAGCAGTCCGACGATGGCCGGCGGCGCGAAGCAGAGGAAGAGGAAGTCGGCGACGGACGGGCTCGGCACCGGGACCTGGAGCACCACCTCGTACCAGCCCCAGACCGCGTTCCCCGCGGCGGCCATGAACGAGGAGACCGAGAACAGCAGCCAGGCGGGGCGGAAGCGGCACTCGGGTGTGCGCGCGTAGAGCAGGCAGGAGACGGCGGCGACCATGGCGGCCGCGCTCAGCCCGAAGTCACCCATGATCAGGGCGAGTTCCCGGGATCCCCAGCCGAGGCCGGCGCCTACCCCGTACGCCGCGCAGACAGCGGCGAGCGCGAGCTGCAGGCGCAACGCGGCGCCCCCCGCCGGGCGGGTCTCGCGGGCCGTGAGCGCGCCGGGGGCGCTCACCGGACCGCCTCCGCCCGTGCCGTCGGCGCACGGTGCCGCGCGGGGCGGCCGGACGGCGGGCACGGGCGGGGCCGGGCGCCGCGGGGCGCCCGGCCCGCCGGGGCGCTCGGAGGTGGTTGTCGGCGGCTCCGCCGCGTCGGTTCGCCGGTCCGTCGGATCCGCATCGCCCGTCGCCCCCCTCAGGTCTGATCGGCAGTCAGTGCGCGTGCCCGTGCGCGTAGCCGCACCGCCCCTCTGCGTCCGGTGCAGCCCCCAGGTCGGGACGATACACCAATATCGTCACTCAGGGACATAGCTCCTCTACTCTCCGTGACGACCTGCGACAACGGGGCCACGCGGCGCGTTCGGGTGACTTCACAGGGTGAGGTCCCGGTGCCGCCGGGTGATCACCCGCCGGTCGTCAGCACCACGTTGCGCGGCTCCTCCCCCGCGGCGAACCGGCTCACCTGAGCGGCGAGCAGACGCTTGGCGCGGGGCATGAACGCCGAGGTGGAGCCGCCGACATGGGGGCTGATCAGCACTCCGGGCGCATGCCACAGCGGGTGTCCGGCGGGCAGCGGCTCGGGGTCGGTGACATCGAGCGCGGCGGTGATCCGGCCCGTCTCCACCTCCGCGAGCAGGGCCTTCGTGTCCACGACCGGACCGCGGGCGACGTTCACCAGCAGTGCCCCGTCCTTCATCCGGCCCAGGAAATCCGCTCCCACCAGGCCCTTCGTCCGCTCCGTGAGCGGCGTCGTGATGATCACCACGTCCGCCTCGGGAAGCAGGGCGGGCAGATCGGCGAGTGCGCGCACTTCGCCGCGCTCCGATGCCCGCGCGGAGCGCGCGACGCGCGCCACCCGCGCGCACTCGAAGGGCGCGAGCCGGTCCTCGACGGCCGACCCGATGGAGCCGTAACCGACGATCAGGACCGACTTGTCCGCGAGGGCCGGGTAGAAGCCCGAGCGCCACTCCTCGGCGTCCTGTCCCCGCACGAACCCGGGAATCCCGCGCAGCGAGGCCAGGACCAGCGCGAGGGTCAGCTCGGCGGTCGACGCCTCGTGCACCCCCCTGGCGTTGCACAGCCGCACCCCGGCGGGCAGGGAGCCGAGGCCGGGTTCCACATGGTCCGTGCCGGCGGAGAGGGTCTGCACCACGCGCACCGACCGCATGGCGTGCAGCGGGCGTATCGCGATCTCCATGCCCTTCATGTACGGCACGCCGTAGAAGACGCAGTCGGCCGGGTCGGCCGGGAAGTCCGCTCCGCCGTCCCAGAAGCGGTAGGTGAGGCCCGAGTCCGCGGGCGAGGGAAGGCCGTCGATCTCGTCGGCGGCGATGGGCAGCCACACATCGGAAGTCATGGTCAGGAGGCTATGCGAAGCCGGGCCGTACGCATCGGCGCCGTGGGCATTGGTTAAGTTCTTGGGGCGGCCCGGCCCGGTCCACACGGCCCACACGGAAGGCGGTTACGGGGAGTTGGAGCGCAGGACGATCGGTGCGGCGGCCCTTCGGGTGGGCGCCGTCGGGCTCGGCTGCATGCCGATGAGCTGGGCGTACACCGGATCGCAGCAGCGGGGGGAGCGCTCCTTGCGCACCGTGCACGCCGCGCTGGACGCCGGGACGACCCTGCTGGACACCGCCGACACGTACGGCCCGTTCACCAACGAGCTGCTGCTGGGCCGGGCCCTGAAGGAGCGGCGCGCGGACGCCTTCGTGTCGACGAAGGTGGGCCTGCTCCTCGGCGACCAGCACCTGGTCGCCAACGGCCGCCCCGGCTATGTGCGCAGGGCGTGCGACGCCTCGCTGCGCCGGCTGCGGACCGATGTGATCGACCTGTACCAGCTGCACCGGGCCGACCCCGAGGTACCCGTCGAGGAGACCTGGGGCGCGATGGCCGAGCTGGTCACGGCGGGGAAGGTCCGGGCGCTGGGGCTGTGCGCGGCGGGTGACGCGGGCGGCGGTTCCGGTGGCGCCGCCCGGCCGGGCGTCCGGGCCACGGGCGTCCGGGCCGCGGGGGCGCGGCCGGGGCGGCGGACCGGGGGCGATCCGCACGAGGGAACGATCCGTCAACTGGAGCGTGTACAGCAGGTGTTCCCGGTGAGCGCGGTACAGGCGGAGCTGTCGGTCTGGTCGCCCGAGGCGCTGGTGCGGCTGCTGCCGTGGTGCGAGGCGCGGGGCGTCGGGTTCCTGGCGGCGATGCCGCTAGGCAGCGGTTTCCTCACGGGGACGCTGACACCGGGGCAGGGCTTCGAGCCGGACGACGCCCGGGCCCGGCACCCCCGGTTCACCGCCGAGATGATGGCCGCGAACCAGCCCGTGGTCGCGGGGCTGCGCAGGGTGGCCGAACGGCACGGCCCCGGCGCCACCGCGGCGACGGTGGCGCTGGCATGGGTGCTGGGCCGGGGCCGGCACGTGGTGCCCGTGCCGGGGGCGAAGCGGCCGGAGTGGGCCGTCCAGAACGCGGCGGCCGCCGGACTGCGGCTCACGGAGCGGGACCTCGCCGAGATCGCGGCCCTGCCGCGGGCCCTGGGCTCCTGGGACTGAGGAGCCCCCTCCGGGGAACGGTTCTCTCCGGTCTTTCCGAAGACCGGGAACCTCTGGGAGCGCCCGGGTGTAAGACAGGTAGGAGACAGGCGCGTCACCCGCGCTCGCCGCACACCGCGAGCCGCCGTCGAAGGGATCCCACCGTGCACCGTCCAGCTCTGGCGGCCGCCCTGGCCGCCGCCGCGCTCGTTCTGACGGCCGGCTGCTCGTCGGGGGACCCGGGAGGCCCTGCGGGCGGCACCGCCGGCTCCCCGTCCGCCGCGAGCTCCTCCCCCGCCGCGTCCGGACCGTCCGACGGCCCCTCCGCCCCGCCCGCCAAAGGCTCGGTCGAGGTGGTGTCCACGCTGACCGAGGGGCTGGAGTCGCCCTGGGGCGCGGCCGCGTTGCCCGGCGGGGACCTGCTGGTGGCCTCCCGGGACGAGGGCACGATCACCCGGGTCGCGGCCGAGGACGGGAAGAAGACCGAGCTGGGCACGGTCCCGGGCGTCTCGCCCGGCGGCGAGGGCGGCCTGCTGGGCCTGGCCCTCTCCCCCGACTTCGCCTCGGACCGGATGGTCTACGCGTACTTCACCACCGCCTCGGACAACCGCATCGCCCGCATGCTGTACGACGAGGGCAAGCCCGCCGGGCAGCAGCTCGGCGCGCCCGACACGGTGCTGCGGGGCATCCCCAAGGGCGTCATCCACAACGGCGGCCGGATCGCCTTCGGTCCGGACCGGATGCTGTACGCGGGCACCGGCGAGGCCGGTGACCCCGGGCTGTCCCAGGACAGGGAGTCCCTCGGCGGCAAGATCCTGCGGATGACGCCGGACGGGCAGCCCGTGCACGGCAACCCGGACGCCGACTCGGTGGTGTACTCGCTGGGGCACCGCAATGTGCAGGGTCTCGCCTGGGACGGCGAGAAGCGGCTGTGGGCGGCCGAGTTCGGGCAGAACACCTGGGACGAGCTGAACCTGATCGAGCCGGGGAAGAACTACGGCTGGCCGGAGGCGGAGGGCCGGGCCGGGGAGTCCGGGTTCACCGACCCGGTCGCCCAGTGGCGGACCTCCGAGGCCTCGCCGAGCGGTATCGCCTGGGCCGAGGGCTCGATCTGGATGGCGGCCCTGCGCGGTGAGCGGCTCTGGCGTATCCCGCTCGCCGGAACGGAACCTTCCGCGGAGCCCCAGCCGTTCCTGGAGGAGGAGTACGGCCGCCTGCGCACGGTCCTGCCGGCGGGCGGTGACCAGTTGTGGCTGATCACGAGTGAGACCGACGGCCGGGGAAACCCGGGGCAGGGTGACGACCGGATCCTCCGCCTGGAGGTGCGGTAGCACCCGCGGGTGCCGGGAGGTGTCCGTCCGGCGGACAAGGGCCGGACGGCGCGGCGTCCGGTCGACGCGGCATGGGGGCGCCTCCCGGCGAAACCGGGGAACGCCGTGCCGGGCGTCGTGGCCCCGGCCGCGATCCGCCGGACGCCTCCTGGCCGAGCACGTTGCGCACGACCCTCCCGGACGGACCGGGAGGCCCACCGAGGAGGTGGCCGAGCGGTGTTCGACCTGTTCCACGAACTCTTCTCCCCCGGCCGCGCGCACACCGAGGCCGAACGCAACCGCCTGGAGCTCACCCGCGAGGACGTGGGCGACGGGGCGGAGCCCGGCTGCGGGCCGATAGACCTCACCTCGGGCGTGGTCACGGTCCGCCGCCCGGCCCCGGCCGACCCGGAAGACGCGCCGGGCGGCCCCGAGGACCCGTCGGAGGCGTGACGCCGCCGCGGGCGCCTCGAGCCGGTGCAGCAGGCCCCACGGGGCGCGTCGGGGGTGCCCCGGGGCACCCGGCCCGGACGGGCCGGCCGCGCCTGCCGGCGGAAACGTGCTCCGCCCCCTGCGGGCGTGGTCTCACCGGGCCCAGCCGGGGGCAGGGGGCACAGCGGGCCGGCGGGCGCGAGGCAGAAGGCTCCCACCGGCAGCGCAAGAGCCGCCGCGGGCGGCTCGGACCGGGTGGCGGGATGCGCCCCGGGGACCCGAGGCACCGGGCCCGGACGGGCCGGCGGGCGCGTCGGTGCGGCCTGCCGCATGGCCCGGCGGGCGGGCCCGGGGATCCGCCGGAGGCACGGGACCGCCCCGACCGGTTCAGGTCCGAGTAGGGAGCCGGGTCGGAGCAAAAGGCTGGGTCCGAGCTAGGGAGCCGGGTCGGAGCAAAAGTCCGGGTCCGAGCTAGGGACCGGGTCGGAGCAAGAGGCCGGCTCGTCCGGGCCCGGGGCCGGATCAGGCGTGTGGCGGGGCGTCCAGCAGGTCGGTGAAGAGGCGGAGCCGATGCGCCACCGCCGCCGCCTCCACCCGGCCCGTGACACCCAGCTTGGCCAGGATGTTCGAGACGTGGACGCTCGCCGTCTTCGGCGAGATGTACAGCTCCTCGGCGATACGGCGGTTGCTGTGCCCGGCCGCGACCAGCCGCAGGACGTCCCGCTCGCGCGGGGTCAGACCGAGCGCGGCGGCCTCCGCGCGGTCCGGCTCACCGGTCGCGGCGGCCGGCTCGGGCGCCTCCCCGGCGGCCGGGGCCGGGGCGATCCGGGCGCGGCGGGCCAGCAGGGCGATGTCCTGCGCGAGCGGGCGGGCGCCCAGCTCCCTGGCCGTCTCCCCCGCCAGCCCCAGCAGTTCCGCCGCCGAGGCACGGCGTTCGTCCGCCGGTCCGGGCGCGGCGGGCCGCAGCAGGGACTCGGCCCACCGCAGACGCACCCACGCCAGATCGTGCGGGCGGTCCAGCGGCTCGACGGCACGCACGGCCTCCGCCCAGTCCTCGGCCGTGTCGGCGTCCTCGGCCCGCCGCAGTTCCGAGCGCACCCAGCGCTCCAGGGCGTGGCAGGCGGGGACGGCGGTGGGCAGGCCCCGGGCGGCGGCGCGGATGCGGTCGAGGCGGGCGGCGCGTTCCGGCGCGGTGGCGGGCAGGTCCCTGGTGTCGGCCTCCAGGGTCGCGGCCGCCAGCAGCAGGGGCCAGGCGTAGCACTGGGTGCCGGGCGGGAAGCCCTCGGCCGCGACCCGCTCCAGTTCGGCGCGCGCGTCGGCCGGGCGGCCCTCGGCGGCGGCGAGGCGCAGGGTGACGACGGCGAGCGGCAGGGTCTTCTGCGGCATGGGGTCGTGCGGGCCGAAGAACTCCCGGGCCCCGGCCAGGTGGACGGCGGCCCCGGCCGTGTCGCCCCGGTCCAGGGCGAGCAGGGCCAGCACCGCGGAGGCGTACCCCTTCGGGACGGGGCTGGTCGCCGTGCGCAGGGCCTCCTCGCCCGCCTCCTGGGCGAGGTCCCACCGGCCGAGCGCGTGCAGGGTCTCGGCGAGGTTGCTGCGGACCCACGCCTCGTGGTCCCGCAGGCCGTACCGCTCGCAGTGGGCCAGGCCCTCGACGAGGAGGTCCAGGGCCTCGTGGTAGCGGCCCACCTTGTGCAGTGCGGAGGGCAGGTTCACGTGGGAGCGGCCGATGTGGGCGGGCAGCCGCAGGGCCAGGACCCGTTCCCGGACCTCGTGCATCGCCTTCAGGCCGCCGTCGACGTCACCGGCGTCGACGAGGAGGTTGCCGAGGGTGAGCCGGGAGCGGAGTTCGATCTCCTCGTCGCCGACCATCCGGGCATAGGCGACGGCCCGTTCGGCGGTGGCCAGGCTCTCCGGCCCGGGGTTGTGCGTCATGCCCCAGGAGGCGGAGTCGGCGAGGACCTCGGCGTGCACGGCGGACGGCGGCAGTCCGCGCACCAGGTCCTGGGCGGTGGCGAGTTCGGCCCAGCCGTCGCCGCGGCCGAGGGAGGAGACCAGGCGGGAGCGCTGGACGGAGAACCAGGCGGCGCGCAGCGGGTCGCCGTCCTCCTCGGCGAGGCGCTGCCCGCGCTTGCTGATCTTGTAGGCGCGTTCGCGTTCGCCGCAGAGGCGTCCGGCGACGGTGGCCTCGGCCATCAGGTCGAGATAGCGCAGGGGGGTGGTGGCCGGGTCGCAGCCGCAGGGCGGGTAGACCTCGACGTGGTCGACGGGGCGCAGTCCGTCCCGCACCTCGGGCGTGGCGGCCTCCCAGAGGTCCATCGCCCGCTCCAGCAGGCGCAGTTGCTCTGCGTAGGCGTGGCGGCGGCGGGCGGCCACGGAGGCGGCGAGGACGGCGGGCAGGGCCTTGGCGGCGTCGCCCGCGCGGTACCAGTAGGTGGCGAGGCGGGTGGTCCGCTCCTCCTCGCGGACCAGGCCCGGATCGGCCTCCAGGGCCTCGGCGTAGCGCCGGTTCAGCCGGGAGCGCTCGCCGGGCAGCAGGTCGTCGCTGACGGCCTCCCGGGCGAGCGAGTGGCGGAAGCGGTAGCCGTCGCCGTCCGGGGTGGCGAGCAGGATGTTGGCGCCGACGGCGGCCCGCAGCGCCTCGTCGAGGTCGTCGTCGGGCAGCCCGGCGACGGCCTGGAGCAGGGCGTGCTCGACGGTGGAGCCGCCCTCCGCGAGGATCCGCGCGACCCGCTGGGTGTCCTCGGTCAGCGTCTCGATACGGACCAGGAGGATGTCCCGCAGCGAGTCCGGCAGCCCGGAGCAGGAGTCGGCGCTGAGGCTGGCGGAGAGTTCCTCCACGAAGAAGGCGTTGCCGTCGGAGCGTTCGAAGACGCGGTCGACGAGGGCGGGCGCGGGGTCGTCGGCGAGGATGCCGGCCATCTGGCGGGCGACCTCGGAGCGGTTGAAGCGGGTCAGCTCGACGCGCTGGACCGTACGGGTGCGGTCCAGTTCGGCGAGCAGGGGGCGCAGCGGGTGGCGCCGGTGCACGTCGTCGGACCGGTAGGTGGCGATCAGGAGCAGCCGCCCGCGGCGCAGGGTGCGCAGCAGATAGGCGAGCAGGTGGCGGGTGGAGGCGTCGGCCCAGTGCAGGTCCTCCAGGACCAGGACGACGGTGTGCCACGCGGAGACGCGCTCCAGCAGCCGGGCGGCGAGTTCGAAGAGGCGCGCGGTGACGGACTCGTCGCGGTGCCCGGACTCGGCGCGCGGGCCGAGTTCCGGTAGCAGGAGGGCGAGTTCGTCCTCCTGCCCGGCCGCGGCTCCGGCGAACTCCTCGGGAAGGCGGCTGTGCAGGGCGCGCAGCGCGGTGGAGAAGGCGGCGAACGGGAGGCCGTCCGCGCCGATCTCGACGCAGCCGCCGACGGCGACGACGGCGTCCCGCCGGCACGCCTCGGTGAGCAGCTCCTCCACGAGCCGCGTCTTCCCGACACCGGCCTCGCCCCCGACGAGCAGCGCCTGCGGCTCCCCGCCCGCGCCGGGGGCGCCCGGGCCCGCGGCACGGGTCAGCGCGTCGGTGAGCAGGGCGAGTTCACCGGCACGGCCGACGAAGACGGGGCTGACGGATCGGGTCTCCACACCGGCGAGCATCGCACAGGGGTACGACACCCCCGGCCCCGCGTCCGCCTCCACCCCCGTGGGCGACGGACGCGGGGCGGGGGAGTCCGGGGGCCGCCCGGGCCCGGCGGCCGTGGGCCCGGGCCGGCTGGGACGGCCGCCCGGCCGGAAGGCGGCCGGGCGGCGCTCCCACGCCGACGCGCCGCCGGACGGCGGCCCGGAGGCGCCTTGGGACCGGGCGGGCCCGGCGGCCGGGGACTCCGCAGCGGCCGGCACACCGTCGGGCAACCCCCCGGCTCACCCTCCATGCGGGCGGGCCCGGTCGAGCCCGCACGGGCGTCCCGCCCCAGCGCCACCGAACGGCGCTCCGACGCCGACGCGCCGCCGGACGGCGGCCCGGAGGCGCCCCGGGACCGGGCGGGCCCGGCGGTCATGCCGCGCGGGTGTAGTGGCTGTTGTGCGCTGGGTTCACCCGGCCCTCCCCGTCCTTGCGGCGGCGTCTGCGCCCGCGGCGGGCGACGCCGGCTGCCGCGGCTTCGCGGGCGCGGCGCTGCTCCGCGGCCTCGCGGATCAGTCCGGCGCGGTGCAGCTCCTGGATCTCGTAGTGCAGCACGAGGTGCTCCCTCGGTCGGCGGGCCGTGGCCCGGCGGTCGTGTCGCGGCGGGTGCCGCTGGACTCGACTCTCGTGCCTGAGGCGGGGGCGGCACATCGGGCGGCTGCCTCATGCCGGGGAGCGCCCGGTCCTTAGGGCCGCCCCGCGCCGGCCCCGTATTCCCGCCAGGCGCCTCAGGAGGTGTGGGCCGCCGCCGCGCCGAACCACCTCGGCAGGACGTCGAGCAGGTCCCGCTGCTCGTCCCCCACCCACGCCACATGCCCGTCCGGCCGCAGCAGCACCGCGGGTACGCCCGCCGGGTCCAGCGTGTCCAGCTCGTCCACGTCGTCGACGACATGGTCCACGCGGTCCGCCCAGCCCGCCACCGAGAGCGCCCCGGTCCGGTCGAGCAGCAACCCGCGCCCGTCGTGGGTCAGTTCGTAGAGCCGCCGCCCCCCGGACAGCTTCAGGTCCCGCAGCCTCCGCCCGAGGAGCGCGGGGCCGTCGCCGAGGTCGTAGCGGACCCCGACCGCCGTGATCATCCCCGTCACGTACCGGTTCACCTCCTCGAAGTCCATCAGCTTCGAGAACAGCTCCCGCAGCGCCGCCGGGCCGGGTTCCGTGCCCAACAGGGTGATCTGGGCACGGGTGTTGTCCAGTACGGCCGCGCCCACCGGGTGCCGTTCCGCGTGGTAGGTGTCCAGCAGCCCGTCCGGCGCCCAGCCGTTGACCTCCGCGGCGAGCTTCCAGCCGAGGTTGACCGCGTCCTGGACACCGAGGTTGAGCCCCTGGCCGCCGGTCGGCGGGTGGATGTGCGCCGCGTCGCCGGCCAGCAGCACCCGGCCGGCCCGGTAGCGCTCGGCCTGGCGCGTCGCGTCCCCGAAACGGGAGAGCCAGCGCGGCGAGTGCACCCCGAAGTCCGTGCCGGCGTAAGCCCGGAGCTGCCGCCGGAAGTCGTCGAGGGTCGGCCCGGTCGCCCGGTCCTCGGCGACCCCGTCGGCGGGCACCACGATGCGGTAGACCCCTTGCTGCCCGTCGGTGTCGGGGGTGATCCCGAACCGCAGCTGCGTCCTGCGGACTTCTTCGACGGCGGCGGCGATCTTCTCCGGGTCGGCGGTCGCCTCCATGTCCCCGAGCAGGGTCTCCACGGTGGCGGGCTCGCCCGGGAAGCCGACCCCGAGGAGCTTGCGCACCGTGCTGCGGCCGCCGTCGCAGCCGACGAGGTAGCGCGCGCCGAGCCGGGTGCCGTCGGCCAGTTGGACGCTCACGCCCTCCTCGTCCTGGCTCAGCCCGACCACCTCGTGCCCCCGCCGGATCTCGGCGCCGAGTTCACGGGCACGCTCCTCCAGCAGGCGTTCGGTGACGGGCTGCGGGGTGGCGAGCCCGTAGGGGTGGGCGGTGTCCAGCCCGTCCGGCCAGGGCTTGACGATCCCGCCGAAGAGGCCGCCCACCGTGAACGTCTCGCTGACCGCGTGGAAGCGGTCCAGCAGACCGCGCTGGTCCATCAGCTCCACGCTGCGCACATGCAGTCCGCGCCCCCGGGAGTGGCCGCTCGGCCCGGTCAGCCGCTCCAGCACGACCACGCGCACCTCGTGCAGCCGCAGCTCGGCGGCGAGCATCAGACCGGTCGGTCCCGCGCCGACCACGATCACATCGAACATCACACATCACCGCATATCCGCTCAGTCTCCGCGTCCGGCCTGCGATTCTGCGGCACGACCGGGGCCTTGCGGCAAGCCCCCCACTGCGCTATACGTTGAGAGTGGCAAGGAGTCGGTGACCTCCTTGCCCTTTCTGTTGCCCGGGCCAGAGCCGGGGCCGCTGCCGACGCCGTTGCCGGGTCCGGCGGCGGGGCCGCTGCGGGGAACCCGCGCGGGACGCACCCCTCACCCCCGCCCCGCCGCCCCGGGCTCGGACGACCGCCGCGCCCGCCATTCCGGCGCCAGGACGGACCAGACCTCGATGTCCTGCCGCTCGCCGCGGTAGAGGTAGCTCTGCCGCAGGACGCCCTCGCGGGTCATGCCGAGGCGGCGGGCGACGGCGATGCTGGGGGCGTTCGCGGAGGAGACCTGCCACTCGACGCGGTGGAAGCCGCGCGTCCCGACCGCCCAGTCGATGATCACGGTCGCGGCCCGGGTGACCAGGCCCCGCCCGGTCGCGGCGGGCTCCAGCCAGCAGCCCGCCTCGCAGGTGCCCTGCGCGGCGTCGATCACAGGGAAGAGCACCCCGCCGACGAGCGTGCCGTCGAGCCGGATGCCGTACATCCGGCCGGTGTCGGCGGCCGCCTTGTCGGCGTAGCGCTGGAGGTGGGCGCGGGCCCCGGCGAGGTCCTGGACCAGGTCGGGGAGGCCCACATGGTGGCCTATGTACTCCCGGCCGCGTTCGATGTGGGCCAGGAACTCCCCGGCCTGCCAGGGCTCCAGGGGGCCCAGTTCCGCGCCGTCGTCGCCCAGGCTGACCGTGTACACGCTGCTCCTCACCGTCGGGTCGTCAAGTCGTCGAGCAGCGGGGCGGCGGCCGCGTCCGGCCGCATGGTCAGGGGACGAGTTCCTCGTCCTCGCGCCTCCGCTGCACCGGGATCTTCGCACGGGCCGCCTCCCGGCACCCGGGCTTCTCGATGCTGATGCGGGGCAGCCAGCGGTCCACCGAGCGGGGCAGCCACCAGTTGGCGCCGCCGAGCATGTGCATCAACGCGGGCACCAGCAGGGTGCGCAGGACGAACGCGTCGAGGGCGACGGCCGCCGCCAGCCCGATCCCGAACATCGCGACCACCCGGTCCCCGCTCAGCACGAAGGCGAGGAAGACCGAAATCATGATCACGGCCGCGGAGTTGATCACCCGGCTCGTCTCGGCGAGGCCCACCCGGACCGCACGGCGGTTGTCGCCGGTCTCCAGCCACTCCTCGTACATCCGGCTGACCAGGAAGACCTGGTAGTCCATGGAGAGGCCGAAGAGGACCGACACCATGATCACGGGGAGGAAGGGTTCGATGGGCCCGGCCCGCCCGAGACCCAGCAGCTCGCTCCCCCAGCCCCACTGGAAGATCGCCACCACGACCCCGAAGGCGGCGGCGACCGCGGCCACGTTCATCAGCGCTGCCTTCAGCGGGATGCCGACCGACCGGAAGGCGAGGAGCAGGAGCAGGCAGCCGAGCGCGATCACGACGCCGACGAAGAGGGGCAGCTTGCCGACGATGATCGTGGCGAAGTCGTCGTAGCTCGCCGTCACCCCGCCGACGTACGTGGTGAGCGAGGTGCCCTGCTCGGCCGCCGGCAGGATCTCCTCGCGCAGCCGGTCGACCAGCTCGCTGGTGTCCTTGCTCTGCGGCGAGGTCTCCGGGACGACGGTCAGCACGGCGGTGTCGCCGCTGCCGTTGTACACGGCCGGTGAGGCGTCGGCGACGCCCGGGGTGGCGCGCAGGGTGCCCGCGAGGCGGTCCACGGCCACCTTGTCGTCCGCGCCGTCGAGGGTGGCCACGACGGTGAGCGGCCCGTTGACGCCGGGCCCGAAGCCCTCGGCGAGCAGGTCGTACGCCTGCCGGGTGGTGGCGGTGGCGGGCCCGTTGCCCTGGTCGGAGGTGCCGAGGTGGAGGGAGAGGGTCGGCAGGGCGAGGACCGCCATGACGACCGCGGCGACGGCGCCCAGCAGCTTGGGGTGGCGCTCCACGAAGGCGGACCAGCGGGCCGCGAAGCCGGTCGGCAGCTCGGGCGCGGGGCCGTGCTCGGCGAGCCGGCGGCGCTCGCGGCGGCTGAGGGCGCGCATGCCGATGAAGGAGAGCAGCGCGGGGAGGAGGGTGACGGACGCGGCGACGGTCAGGACCACGGTCAGCGAGGCGGCGACGGCCACACCGTTGAGGAAGCCGAGACGCAGGATCAGCATGCCCAGCAGGGCGATGCAGACGGTGGCCCCGGCGAAGACGACCGCCCGGCCGGTGGTGGCGACGGCCTCCCGGGCGGCCTCGGCGACCGGGAGCCCGCGTTTGAGGCCCTGGCGGTGTCTGGTGACGATGAACAGCGCGTAGTCGATGCCCACACCGAGGCCGATGAGGAGGCCCAGCATGGGCGCGAAGTCGGCGACGGTCATGACGTGCCCGAGGAGCACGATCCCCGCGTAGGCGGTGCCGACCGAGACGAGGGCGGTGGCGATGGGGAGGACGCTGGCGGCGAGGGAGCCGAAGGCGAGGAAGAGCACGACGGCGGCGACGGCCACGCCGACGATCTCGGCGAGGTGCCCGCCGGGCGCCTCGGTGAGGGCGACCACCGTGCCGCCGACCGCGACCTCGGTCCCGGCCCCCTCGGCGGCCTCGGCGGTCTCCACGACCGCGGTGGCCTGGTCCACGGGGATCTCGTCGGCCTGCCGCTCGAAGGTGACCACGGCGTAGGCGGTGCGGCTGTCGGGGCTGATCTGCCCGGCGCCCTGCCCGCTGTAGGGGCTGGTGACGTAGGCGACGCCGTCGAGCCGGGCGACCTTGTCGAGCGTCGCGGTCATCCGCTGCTCGACGGCCGGGTCGCGGACGCTGCCGCTGTCGGTGCGCCACACGACGTTGTCGCTGTCGCCGCCGCGGCCGGGAAAGCCCTCCTGGAGGAGGGCGGTGGCCCGGCCGGACTCGGTCCCGGGGACGTCGTAGTCGTTGGAGTACGCGGACCCGGCCACGACCGCGCCCGCGGCGGTGCCGCCGAGCGCGAGGAGCCAGAGCAGGACGACGACGAGACGGTGCCTGACGCACCACCGGGCGATTGCTGCCAACGACTGCTCCCTGACTGGTTCGTGGATCTTTGACCGGGAACAGCCCGCAAAGAACTCATGACCTGCAGAGACCACTGTCGCAGTCGATCGTGATCGTTTGTCCGTTTCGTGGGCTTACTCACAAGGGTGGGCGATATCCTCCACCCGCCCCGTCCCCGTCCGTCCCGTCCCGTCGCGCTTCCCGCGAGCCCCCGTCCCGGCCCCGCGCGTGCTGGTCCCGGCCACGCGCGTGCTGGTCCCGGCCGCCGCGCGTCCTGGTCCCGTGCCCTCCGAGAAGGCCGATCGACTTCCGGCCACGTGATCCGGACGGCCTGCGGGTCGGCGATCCGGCCCGTCGGGAATCGGCCTCGGTAGCCGGGAGGACCCGCGATGCCGTGCGGGCCTGGCACGATGGCGGACATGGACACCTGGGGGAACCACCGGACGGCACTGACGCCGGCGGAGGCTGCGGAGTTCGCCCGCGCGCTGCACGAGGCGCCGGGGCCGGTCCCGTGCCCGGGACCGGTCCCCTTCCCGGTGGTCGTCCACACCCCGGGCGCCTCCTCGGCCGAGCGCCGCGAGGCACTGCGCGAGGTGTACGGGGCGATCGTGGCCCGGCTGGGCGAGCCGACCCTCTACGGCGGCTCGGCGCACGGCCCCTGCGTCCGGTGGCGCGACAGCAGCCGTACGGTGCTGCTCTCCGGCGATGTGCAGAGCGTGGGACTCTCCGTCCACGACACGGCGACCCTGGAACGCGAGGAGTACCGCCGGTTCGCCTGGAGCGGCCCCTCGGGCGAGGAGCCCTTCGACCCGGAATCCCTGCCCTGCGTCTGGCAGTTGGACCGCGGCGGCCCCGGGGAGCGCCCGCCCGGTCAGCCGCCCGCGCGCTCGGCGGTGAGCCTCGACCACTTCGGGGCCTGCCTGGAGATCCTGCTCGCCTCCTGGGTCGAGCAGCTGCCGGTGCAGGTCGGCGCGGACTGGGCGTGCTTCACGCTGACCAGCACGGCCGACCGGGGCCGCCAGCTGGTCCTGTCGTACAGCATCGAGGACGGACTGCACGCGGCGGTGGACGACCGGGACGCGCCCGGTGTCGACCTGCACACCCACACCATGCGTGCCCGCGGCTGGCAGTCCCACGACCGGGGCTGGTGGCAGACCGAGTACCCGGCCCCGGACCGGGCGGACGCGGCGGCGCTCGCGGGTCTGGTCGTCAACGAGCTGCGCGCCCGGGGCACGGTCCGCCCGGAGGAGCTGCGCGCCCGGGACACGAGCTGCAAGGACCGCGGGGAGCTGCGCCTGCCGGGCCTGGGCATACGCCACTGACCCGCCCCCGGCGTCCGGGAGCGGGTCAGTGGGCGGGGCGGGGCGTCAGGCGCCCAGGAGCCCTGTCACGGGCGCGAGCTGACCCGTCAGCGGGTCCAGGTCGCGCGGCACACCCGCGAGCCGGTTGAGCCCGGCGAGCTGCTCCGAGGGGGCCGGGACGGCCTGGCTGTGCTCGGGGCCGACCGAGTCGGCGGCGAGCGCGTCGAGTTCGTCCGTCACCGAGAGCGGCTCGATCGGCCCGAGGGGCGCCGCGCTCGCGACGGGCGCGGCCAGGGCGGTGGCCCCCGCGGCGAGGGCGACGGCGGCGAGAAGGCGCTGTGCTGTGGTCATGCCGTGAGCAACGCGACGCCCCCCGATCGGTCACGGCCCACCCGCCCCGATCACCCGCGCGAACAGCGCCCGGGCCGGGCCCGGAGGCCCGGGAAGGGTTCGGGGACCCGGCGTGGGTCCGGGTCTAGAGGAAGCCGGCCGCCGAGAGCGCCGCCTCGGTCTCCTCGCACCACTGCCGGTAGGAGGGCACCTGGGCGAGCACCTCAAGATCGGTGTGCCGCACCGGCAACTCGGCCCGGTCGTGCAGCACTTCGCGCGACTCCTCCCCGAGGAGCGCCTTCCAGACCTGCTTCGGCCTCAGCTTCCCCTTGCTCCCCTTGAGCGGTACCTGTCCCTCGACGGCGGACGGCCTCGTGTACGGGTACCCGGGCAGCGTCCCGGCGACCCGTTCCAGATCCGCCCGGTCGGCGAGCATCCACGCCTCCGTCATCAGCACGGGCACCAGGGGCACGGCCCTTCCGGCACGCGGGGCCGTTGCCCGGCGCACGTCCAGCTCGGCGACGAGCTTCAGCCGGGCGTCCCGCGCGTCCCCGTCGCCGTGGACGAAGACGATGTCGCAGTCCCTCGCCGGCTCCGCCGCGGCCTCCAGCACCCGGTCCGGCATGTCGTTGGAGCGGACCGAGGACACCTCGCAGGACAGGACGTCGACGGTCTGCGTGCTCCGTTGCAGCAGCAGCCGGTCGAGCTGACGGACCCCAACTGCTCCAGGTAGGGTCCGTCGCTGCCCTCGACGAGCAGCCCCGGCAGGATCGTCCTCACCGTCCGCCGCCCCCCCAGACCGCGCCGGCGGCACGTCCAGCTGAAATCCGCGGAACGACTTGAAGCCGTCGATCCGGATCTGGGTGATCCTCTGAGGTGCTCCTCCGCGCGCGGCCGCCGATTCCGCCACCCTGGGTCATGTCCGCGTTGTCTCCCCTGGTCCACGGCACCGGGGCGAACGGCACGACCCTGAGGAGACCCCCCCCCGGAGGACACCCCTGGCGCCGCACCGCGCCCCACCCCGAACGCCCGAGGGGGCACCTCCGCACACCACGTGCGGTGGCGCCCCCTCGGGACGGTGAACGGGGCGGGGTCAGCCCTCGACGCCGAGGCGCTGGAGGATCAGCTCCTTGACGCGGGCCGCGTCCGCCTGGCCGCGGGTGGCCTTCATGACCGCGCCGACCAGGGCGCCGGCCGCCGCGACCTTCCCGCCGCGGATCTTGTCCGCGACGGCCGGGTTGCCCGCGATGGCCTCGTCCACGGCGGTGCCGAGCGCGCCCTCGTCCGAGACGACCTTGAGGCCGCGCTTCTCGACGACCTGGTCCGGGTCGCCCTCGCCGGCGAGGACCCCCTCGATGACCTGGCGGGCCAGCTTGTCGTTGAGCTCGCCGGAGGCGACCAGGGCGGCCACCCGGGCGACCTGCGCCGGGGTGATCGCCAGTTCGTCCAGGGAGACGCCCGACTCATTGGCGCTGCGGGCCAGTTCGCCCATCCACCACTTGCGCGCGGCGGCCGCGTCCGCGCCCGCCTCGGTGGTGGCGACGATCAGGTCGACCGCGCCCGCGTTGAGGATCGACTGCATGTCGAGTGCCGAGATCCCCCACTCCTCGCGGAGCCGGTTGCGCCGCACCCGCGGCAGCTCGGGCAGCTGGGCCCGCAGCTCCTCGACCCACTCGCGCGACGGCGCGACCGGGACCAGGTCGGGCTCGGGGAAGTAGCGGTAGTCCTCCGCCTCCTCCTTGACCCGGCCGGAGGTGGTGGAGCCGTCGTCCTCGTGGAAGTGGCGGGTCTCCTGGACGATGGTGCCGCCCGAGGAGAGGACCGCGGCGTGCCGCTGGATCTCGTACCGGGCCGCCCGCTCGACGCTGCGCAGCGAGTTGACGTTTTTGGTCTCGGAGCGGGTGCCGAACTTCTCGGTGCCGTGGGGGCGCAGCGACAGGTTCACGTCGCAGCGCATCTGGCCCATCTCCATGCGGGCCTCGGACACGCCGAGGGCCCGGATCAGCTCGCGCAGCTCGGCCACGTACGCCTTGGCGACCTCGGGGGCCCGCTCGCCCGCGCCCGTGATGGGCTTGGTGACGATCTCGATGAGCGGGATGCCGGCGCGGTTGTAGTCCAGCAGGGAGTGGGACGCGCCGTGGATACGGCCGGTGGCGCCGCCGACGTGGGTCGACTTGCCGGTGTCCTCCTCCATGTGGGCGCGCTCGATCTCCACACGGAAGACCTCGCCGTCCTCCAGCTGGACGTCCAGGTAACCGTTGAAGGCGATCGGCTCGTCGTACTGGGAGGTCTGGAAGTTCTTCGGCATGTCCGGATAGAAGTAGTTCTTCCGGGCGAAGCGGCACCACTCGGCGATCTCGCAGTGCAGCGCGAGACCGATCTTGACGGCCGACTCCACGCCGACCGCGTTGACGACCGGGAGGGAGCCGGGCATGCCGAGGCAGGTGGGACAGGTCTGCGCGTTGGGCTCGGCGCCCAGCTCCGTGGAGCATCCGCAGAACATCTTGGTCTTGGTGCCGAGCTCGACATGGACCTCCAGGCCCATGACGGGGTCGTAGGACGCGAGGGCGTCCTCGTACGACACCAGTTCAGTGACGGTCACGGTGAAACTTTCCCTCTCAGCCCAGCAGGACGTCGTCGTCGCCGAGCCGCTTCAGCTCGCGGTAGAGGATCGCCAGGCCGGTGACGATCGCGGCGGCGGACACCGCGGCGTCCGCGAGGCGCAGGAAGTCGTTGTCCTGGCGGGCCATCTTGATCTGCTTGGCCACGGTGAACCCGCCGAAGGCGGTGCTGGCCAGCGAGACGTAGAGACCGGTCTTGGACTTCTTGAAGTTCTTGGCCTTCTTTGCCATGGCGCTCATAGCGACGGAGCCTCCTCAAGCAGCGGATGACCCCACTTTTCCACGAAGGCGGCCTCGACGGCGGCTCCGACCTTGTACAGCCGGTCGTCCTTCATGGCGGGGGCGATGATCTGGAGCCCGACGGGCAGGCCGTCCTCGGGCGCGAGACCGCACGGCAGGGACATCGCCGCGTTGCCGGCCAGGTTGGTCGGAATGGTGCACAGGTCGGCGAGGTACATCGCCATCGGGTCGTCGGCGCGCTCGCCGATCGGGAAGGCGGTGGTCGGGGTCGTCGGGGAGACGATCACGTCGACCTGATCGAACGCCTTCTCGAAGTCCCGCGTGATGAGGGTGCGGACCTTCTGGGCCGAGCCGTAGTACGCGTCGTAGTAGCCGGAGCTGAGCGCGTAGGTGCCGAGCATGATGCGGCGCTTGACCTCGGGGCCGAAACCGGCCTCGCGGGTCAGGGCGGTGACCTCCTCGGCGGACTTCGTGCCGTCGTCGCCGACCCGCAGGCCGTAGCGCATGGCGTCGAAGCGGGCCAGGTTGGAGGAGCACTCGGACGGCGCGATCAGGTAGTACGCGGCGAGCGCCAGGTCGAAGGACGGGCAGTCCAGCTCGACGATCTCGGCGCCCAGCTCCTTCAGCAGCTCCACCGACTCGTCGAAGCGCTGCACGACGCCGGCCTGGTAGCCCTCGCCGCGGAACTGCTTGACGACGCCGACCCGCATGCCCGCGACGCTGCCGTTGCGCGCGGCCTCGACGACCGGCGGGACGGGGGCGTCGATGGACGTGGAGTCCAGCGGGTCGTGCCCGGCGATGACCTCGTGCAGCAGGGCCGCGTCGAGGACCGTGCGGGCGCAGGGGCCGCCCTGGTCGAGGGAGGAGGAGAAGGCCACCATGCCGTAGCGGGAGACCGCGCCGTAGGTGGGCTTCACGCCGACGGTGGCGGTGACGGCGGCGGGCTGGCGGATGGAGCCGCCGGTGTCCGTGCCGATGGCCAGCGGGGCCTGGAAGGAGGCGAGGGCGGCGGAGGAGCCGCCGCCGGAGCCGCCGGGGATGCGGGTCAGGTCCCAGGGGTTGCCGGTGGGGCCGTAGGCGCTGTTCTCGGTGGAGGACCCCATGGCGAACTCGTCCATGTTGGTCTTGCCGAGGATGACGACGTCGGCGGCCTTGAGGCGCCGGGTGAGCGTCGCGTCGTACGGCGGGATCCAGCCTTCGAGGATCTTGGAGCCCACGGTGGTCGGCATGCCCTCGGTGGTGAAGATGTCCTTCAGCGCGAGCGGCACACCCGCGAGCGGGCCCAGCTTCTCGCCGCGCTCCCGCTTCTCGTCGACGGCGCGGGCCTGCGCGAGGGCGCCGTCTCGGTCGACGTGCAGGAAGGCGTGGACCTTCTCGTCCACGGCCTCGATGCGGGCCAGATGGGCCTCGGCCACCTCGGCGGCGGTGAGCTCGCCGGCGGCGATCTTCGCGGCCGTCTCGGCCGCGGTGAGCTTGATGATGTCCGTCATCGTGATCAGTCCTCCCCCAGGATCTGCGGCACCTTGAAACGCTGCTGCTCCTGGGCAGGGGCGCCGGAGAGCGCCTGCTCGGGGGTGAGCGACGGACGGACCTCGTCCGCGCGCATGACGTTGGTCAGCGGCAGCGGGTGGGAGGTGGGCGGGACGTCTTGGTCGGCGACCTCGGCGACGCGGGCGACCGCGCCGATGATGTCGTCGAGCTGTCCGGCGAAGTGGTCGAGCTCTTCACCGGAAAGCTCCAGGCGCGCCAGCCGGGCGAGGTGGGCGACCTCCTCGCGCGTGATGCCAGGCATGCAGCGATCCTCAGGGGTGAGTGCGATGGTTTCGGCTCAATCCTATGGGGCGCGCCGGGGTGCCCGTGAAACGGTTTCCCGCCCGGGGGCGGCCCACCCCGGGACGCGGCGCCCGGCCGGGTCGCACGCGCGGGGGCACGGCGCCCGCCCCGGGGCGCACGCGCGGGGCGGGCCGGACACCTCCTGGGGAGCGGCCGGCACGGCACCTGGGGGGTGGCCGGAACCTCGCGCCGTCGCCCGGAGGGCGGCTCGCGGGGCTGTGCGGACACGACCTCTTCGCGGACACGACCCGGCTAGGTGACCGCCCGGCGCGGGGACGGCTGCTGCGGCGGGCGCTTCCCCGGCTGGAGGGACGGCCGGTGCCAGCCGCGCTCGCCCCGGGCCAGCAGCCATGCCGTGGTCTCCTGCGGCGGCATCGCGGCCGCGACCAGCCAGCCCTGCACCGCGTCGCAGCGCAGATCGCGCAGCCGCTCCCAGGTCTCGTCGTCCTCGACGCCCTCCGCGACGACCAGCAGGCCCAGCGAGTGGGCGAGGTCCACGGTGCAGCGGACGATCTCCGCGTCCTCCGCGTCCCGGGCGAGACGGGCCACGAAGGAGCGGTCGATCTTCAGCTCGCTGACCGGCAGCCGGCGCAGGTGGACGAGGGAGGAGTAGCCGGTGCCGAAGTCGTCGAGGGACATCTTCACGCCGTGGTCGGCGAGCCCGGCCAGGGTGTCCGCGGCCCGCTGCGGATCCTCCAGCAGGACATGCTCGGTGATCTCCAGCTGGAGGGCGCCCGGCGGGACGCCGTGCCGGGCCAGCCGGGCGGCGACGGCACCCGCGAAGCCGGGGGTGTGCACGTCCCGGGGGGAGACGTTGACGGCGACGGGGACGTAGAGGCCCTGCGCGCGCCAGCGGGCGACCTGGGCGAGGGCGGTCTCCAGGACGTACTCGGTCAGTTGGGGCATCAGCCCGGAGGACTCGGCGATGGCGATGAACTCGTCCGGGGGGACCCGGCCGCGCTCGGGGTGCACCCAGCGCACCAGGGCCTCCAGGCCGGAGACCTGGCCGTCGAAGCGGACCTTGGGCTGGTAGTGCAGTTCGACCTCGCCCGCGTCCAGGGCGCGGCGCAGGTCGCCGAGGAGGCCGAGCCGGTCGGGGGTGTTGCTGTCCCGCTTGGACTCGTACACCTCCACGCCGGTGCGGTCCCGCTTGGCCTGGTACATCGCGACGTCGGCCCGGCGGAGTAGCCCCTCCGCGTCCAGGGCGTGGTCGGGGAAGACGGCCAGGCCGGCGCTGGCCTCCAGGACGAGGGTGAGGCCGTCCAGGTCGAGCGGGGAGGAGAGTTCGGCGACGAGGTGGCGGGCGACGCGCTGGGCGCTGGTGGTGGAGTCGGCCGTGGGCAGCAGGACGGCGAACTCGTCGCCGCCGAGCCGGGCCGCCTCCGCGCCCCGGGGCAGGGCGAGGCGCAGCCGCTCGGCTATCTGGAGCAGCAGCCGGTCGCCGGCGAGGTGGCCGAGGGTGTCGTTCACGGACCGGAAGCGGTCCAGGTCGATCAGGACCAGGGCGGAGCGGGCGCCACTGCCCTCGGCGTCCTCCAGGGCGGTCCAGGTGCGCTCCAGCAGCCACTGCCGGTTCGGGAGCCCGGTGAGCGGGTCCTTGAGCTGCTCCTCGGCCCGGGCCCGGGCGATCCACAGGGTGGAGTCGAGGGCGATCAGCGGGACGGCGAACAGCGGCAGCAGCAGCGGGACGGCGACGGCGACCACGCAGATGAGCGGGGCGATCCCGACGAGGGCGAGGGCGAACAGCCCCTGCCGCAGCAGCGCGGTGCGGGCGACGGTGGGCAGCCCGCCGGCCTGGGGCGCGAGGACGTACCAGAGCAGCAGCCGGGTCACGGCGAGATACGCGGTGGCGGCGAGGACGACCTCGGGCACCGCCCCGACGCTCCAGGCGAGCGGGTCCCACGGCTCCTCGACGGTCGGGACCACGCCGAAGGCGGCGAGGACGAGGGCGGCCGCCCCGATGCCGAGGATGTCGACGGCGCCGTGCAGCAGGGCCTGGCGCCGCCTGCCCCGCCCGGCGGCCCCGGCGAGGGCGACCACGGAGAGGCTGATGAGCGAGGCGGGCACCCAGCCGTGGAGCAGCAGGGTGGCCAGGGCGAGGGCGGCTCCGGAGCCGGTGCCGCTCCACCAGCGGTCCCGGCCGAGGGCGACCAGGTGGCCGACGATGATCCCGGTGAGCAGCGCGAGGGAGAGTCCGGCCGCGCCGCCGGGGAACAGGGCCCCGCCGCCGCGGACGGTGAGGACGGCTCCGGCCGCCAGCAGCAGCCCGGCCGCCGCGACGACGGCCGCGGTGAGGCCGGGGACGGCACCCGCGAGGGCCGCGAGTGCACGCGGCCGCGAGACCGGGGCGGCGCTCTCGGTCGGTTCCATTCCCGTCCCTCTCACAGCCGGCGGTGCCGATGCCCTGGTACTGCCGGGTCGACCGCCCCCGGGCCGCTCGGCGGACCGGACGGCACCCGGTGACGACGTCCCATGTCGTGCCACCACGAACAAAATTCACGCCACACGGCCGCGCACGACAGGCGCACAGGTCAACACTAGGCCGCGGGACGCTCGAACGGGCAGCGCTCTACTGTCCTTGCCCGAATGCGACCCCGCCACCCTTGTTCATCTGATATGCACCGAACCGGTGACCTGTACTCGGCGTTCCCCGGCCTGACGACCCATCGCATTCCGGCCTCACGCGCCCCCTGTGAGCGCCCCCGCGCGCCCCCGGCACGAGCCGTGCCGGGGGCGCGGGGACCCGTCTCACGCCCCCTCGGCGGCCTCCGCAGGCTGCTCGGAGGCTTCCGCGCGCGCCTCCTCCGGCTCCTGGTTCACGGCCACCCCACGTGCCGCTTCCGGCCCTTGCTCCAGAAGGACCGCGAAGCCCGCCTCGTCCAGCACCGGGACCTTGAGCTGGATCGCCTTGTCGTACTTGGAGCCGGGGTTGTCGCCGACGACGACGAAGCTCGTCTTCTTGGACACGGAACCGGCCACTTTCGCTCCGCGGCTCTGGAGCGCCTCTTTTGCGCCATCTCTGGTGTGGTTCTCCAGCGTGCCGGTGACCACGACCGTGTGGCCCTCCAGGGGGCGGGGCCCCTCCTCGCCCGCCGGTGCCTCGTCCTCCATCCGTACGCCGGCCGCGCGCCACTTGCGCAGGATCTCCTGGTGCCAGTCCTCCGCGAACCACTGCTTGAGGGAGGCGGCGATGATGGCGCCCACGCCGTCGGTGGCCGCCAGCTCCTCCTCGCTCGCCTGCTCGATCCGCTCGATGGAGCGGAACTCGCGGGCGAGCGCCTGCGCGGCGACCGGGCCGACGTGCCGGATGGAGAGGCCGTTGATGATCCGGGCCAGCGGTCTGCTCTTGGCCGCCTCGATGTTGGCGAGCAGCTTCACGGCGTTCGCCTTCGGGGTGCCCTGCTTGGTGGCGAAGACCATCGCGGTCTTCTCCTCGCCCGTCTTCGGGTCCCGCTTGGGCAGGCCGCTGTCCTTGTCTACGACATACGCCCTGATGGGCAGCAACTGCTCCATGGTGAGGTCGAAGACGTCGCCCTCGTCCTTCAGCGGCGGCTCGGACGGCTCCAGCGGGCCGGTGAGCGCAGCTGCGACGACCTCGCCGAAGAACTCGATGTCCAGCGCCTCACGGCCCGCGAGATACGTGACCCGCTCCCGCAACTGGGCCGGGCAGGAGCGCGCGTTGGGGCACCGGAGGTCGATGTCCCCCTCCTTCATGGCCTTCAGGGGGGTGCCGCACTCGGGGCACTCGGCGGGCATCACGAACTCCCGCTCGCTGCCGTTACGCAGATCGACCACCGGGCCGAGGATCTCGGGGATGACGTCACCGGCCTTGCGCAGCACCACCGTGTCGCCGATGAGGACGCCCTTGGCCTTGACGACCTCCTGGTTGTGCAGAGTGGCGAACTCGACCTCGGAGCCCGCCACGGTGACCGGCTCCACCTGCGCGTACGGCGTGACCCGGCCCGTGCGGCCCACGCCCACCAGGATGTCGACCAGCTTGGTGTTGACCTCCTCCGGCGGGTACTTCCAGGCGATCGCCCAGCGCGGGGCGCGCGCGGTGGAGCCCAGCCGGCCCTGGAGCCGGATCTCGTCGAGCTTGACGACCACGCCGTCGATCTCGTGCTCCACCGCGTGGCGGTTCTCCCCGAAGTACGCGATGAACTCGCGGACCTCCTCCAGGGTGCTCACCACCTTGCTGCGCTCGGCGGTCGGCAGCCCCCACTCCCGCAGCAGCGCGTACGCCTCGGACAGCCGGTCGATGTCCAGACCCTCGCGGGCGCCGATGCCGTGCACCACCATGCGCAGCGGCAGGGTCGCCGTGACCCGCGGGTCCTTCTGGCGCAGCGAACCGGAGGCCGAGTTCCGGGGGTTGGCGTAGGGCTGCTCGCCGGCCGCGATCCGGCGCTCGTTCAGGGCGAGGAACTGGTCCATCGGGAAGTAGACCTCGCCGCGGATCTCCACCAGGTCGGGGACCCGGTCGCCGCTGAGGCGGTCCGGGATCTCGGCGATGGTGCGCACGTTCGGGGTGATGTCCTCGCCGACGCGCCCGTCGCCCCGGGTGGCGGCGCGGGTGAGGCGGCCCTTCTCATAGGTGAGGTTCACCGCGAGGCCGTCGACCTTGAGCTCGCACAGGAAGTGGTAGCCGGGCGCGCCCACGTCCCGGGCGACGCGCTCGGCCCAGGCAGCCAGTTCCTCGTCGTCGAAGGCGTTGTCCAGGGAGAGCATCCGCTCGCGGTGCTCGACCTTGGTCAGCTCCGTCTCGTAGTCCCCGGAGACCTTCTGGGTCGGGGAGTCCGGGGTGCGCAGCGCCGGATACTCCTCCTCCAGCGCCTCCAGCTCCCGCAGCAGCCGGTCGAACTCGGCGTCGCTGACGACCGGGGCATCCTTCACGTAGTACCGGAAGCGGTGCTCGTCGACCTGTTCGGCGAGGCGCGCGTGCCGCTCACGCGCCTCGGCGGGCAGCGCTGTCTCCCTGGCATGCAGTGCCGTGTCCCCGGCGCCGCCCTGCCCGGCGCCGCCCGCCTCGTCCCGCTCTTCGCCAGCCACCGTGTCGTCCTCCCGTTTCCCGTGCCCCGTCACTCTGGGTTGTCTGCGAGCGATCTCGCGGCCCGGACGCAGTGGACGAGCGCCGCGCGCGCGTACGCCGGCGAGGCGCCCGCGAGACCGCAGGAGGGCGTGAGGGTGACGGACTCGGCGAGAGTCCCCGGATTCAGCCCCAGCCTGCGCCACAGCGTCCTGACACCCATGACGCTACCGCCAGGGTCGGACAATGCCGTGTCCGTGGACGGCACCACGCCCGCGAGGAGCCGTGTGCCGCCCTCGACGGCCTCCCCGATCGCCTCCTCCTCACGCTCGGTGAGGAGCCCGAAATCGAACGACACTCCCGCGACCCCGGCCCGCCGCAGCAGCGCGAAGGGCACGTCCGGTGCGCAGGAGTGCACCACGACCGGGCCGTCGTGCACCGCGACCAGGTCCCGCAGCGCGCTCTCGGCGACCTGCCGGTCGACGGCGCGGTGGGTGCGGTAGCCGCTCGCCGTACGGACCCGGCCGCGCAGCACGGCGGTGAGCGAGGGCTCGTCGAGCTGGAGCACGATCCGGGCGCCGGGCACCCGGCGCCGGACGTCGGCGAGGTGCGCGCGCAGCCCCTCGGCGAGGGAGGCGGCGAGGTCCCGGCAGGCGCCCGGGTCGCCGAGGGCGGCCTCCCCGCCGCGCCGCTCCAGCGCGGCGGCGAGCGTCCACGGGCCGACGGCCTGCACCTTCAGCGGGCCCTCGTACCCCTGGGTGAACTCCTCCAGCGCGTCCAGGTCCTCGCCGAGCCAGGAGTGCGCGCGGCGGGTGTCGCGGCCGGGGCGGTCGCTGACCCGCCAGCCGCTGGGCTCGACGTGCGCGTACAGGTCGACCAGCAGCCCGAGGGTCCGGCCGACCATGTCGGCGCCGGGGCCGCGGGCGGGCAGCTCGGCCAGGTACGGGAAGTCCTCGAAGGACCCGGTGACGGTCTTCGCGCTCTCGCGGGCGTCGCCTCCGGGCATGGATCCGACCCCGGTGGCGGGTGACCAGGCAAAGGTGTTCGTGTCGCTCACGCCGGAAGCGTACGCGGGGCGGGCGGAGCGCGGCTCGACCGGCCGGGGCGGGGGCGGGCCGGGGGCGGGCCCCTTGGACGGGCGGGCGGGTCCGGGGCGGTCGGGGGCGGGCCCGGGCCCCGGGCGGCCTGGGTTGGTCGGGGGCCGGGGGTGGCCTGGGTTAATCGAGGGCCCGGGCCCGGGTCAGGTCAACGGCCGGGGCCTCCCCGTCCTACCTCCCGGGACGGACCGTCAGGTCGTTGATCTCCGCGTCGCGCGGCAGGTCGATCGCGGTCAGGATCGCCGTCGCGACCGACTCCGGATCGATCCAGCGGGCCGGGTCGTACTCCTTGCCCTCCTGGGAGTGCACCTTGGCCTGCATCGGGCTCGCGGTGCGCCCCGGGTACACCGAGGTGACCCGGACGCCCGCCGCGTGCTCCTCGTTCCGCAGCGAGTCCGCGAGCGCCTTGAGGCCGTGCTTGGACGCTGCGTACGCGCCCCACTCCGCGTGCGCGGTGAGCCCGGCGCCGGAGTTCACGAACACCACGTGCCCCTTGGCGGCCCGCAGTTGGGGCAGGAAGAGCCGGGTCAGCTCGGCGGGCGCGATCAGGTTCACCTTGAGCTGGTGATGCCAGGTCTTGGTGGTCAGCTCGCCGATCCGGCCGAGGTCGACCACGCCCGCGACGTGCAGCAGCGAGTCGATACGGTCGGGGACGGTCTGGTGACCGAGCGCCCAGGAGACGCGGTCCGGCTCGGCGAGGTCGGCGACGAGGGTTCCGGCGCCGGGGAATGCTTCCGCGAGTTCCCGGGCGCGGCCCGCGTCCCGGGCCACGAGGACGAGCTCGTCCCCGCGGTCGTGCAGCCGCCGCGCGACGGCCGCGCCGATGCCGGAGCCCGCGCCGGTGATCAGATGGGTAGCCATGCGGCCATCGTCGCACTCCGGGCAGGGCCCGCCCGACCGGTGCTCCCGTCTCTCCCTCTGCTCAGCGGATGCCGGCGGTCTCCTCCAGGTACGCGAGGGCCCCGGCGCCGTCCTCCGCGAAGAAGACCAGCTCGGTGAGCGGCACCGGCAGGAAGCCCTCCTCCTCCATGCGCCGGAACTGCTGCTTGAGTCCGTCGTAGAACCCGGCGGTGTTCAGCAGCACCACGGGCTTGTCGGTGTGCCCGTGCTTCTTCAGCTCCAGGATCTCCGTCGCCTCGTCCAGGGTCCCGGTGCCGCCGACCATGATCACGACGGCGTCCGACTTGGCGAGCAGCAGCGCCTTGCGTTCGGCGAGGTCCCTCGCGACGTGCATCTCGTCGGCGTTCTCGCGGGCGAGGGTGTGCAGGAACTCCACGGAGACACCGACGAGCCGCCCGCCGGCCTCCTGCACCCCGTCGGCGACGACCTTCATCAGACCGCTCTCCGAGCCGCCCCACACCAGGGTGTGGCCGCCCTTGCCGAGGAGCCGGGCGAACTCACGGGCCGGGGTGGTGTAGCGCTCGTCGAGTTCGGCGGCGGAGAGGAAGACGCAGATGTTCATGGGCTCACGGTAGACCCGCCGGGCAGGCGGCCCGTGCGGGGACGGGTTTCCCGGCGCGGATCGATGAGTTCCGCGGGCCGGTCCGGTCACCCCTGCCATGGACGTCACGAGCACCACCCCGGTCAGGACCGTCTCCCGGGACGGCACGCCGCTCTCCTGCGAACGGCGCGGCCGGGGCCCGGCGTTGGTCCTGGTCGGCGGCGCCCTGTGCACGGCGGCCTCGGACGCCCCGCTGGCGGAGCTGCTGTCGGACGCCTTCACGGTGTTCACCTACGACCGGCGCGGCCGGGGCGGCAGCGGTGACACCGCGCCGTACGCCGTGGAGCGGGAGATCGAGGACCTCGCCGCCGTGATCGCGGCGACGGGGTGCGGCGAGGCGCGGGTGCACGGCACGGCCTCGGGGGCGGCGCTGGCCCTGCGCGCGGCGGCGGCCGGGGTCCCGGTCGCACGCCTGTCCCTCTACGAGCCGCCGTACGCCACGTCCCCGGCCGCGGCAGCGGCCCACCGCGGGCTCGCCGCCCGCCTGGCGTCCCTGCTCGCCGGGGGCCACCGGGACGAGGCACTGGCCGCGTACCTGCGGGCGGCGGGCATGCCGGACGAAGCCCTGTACGGGCTGCGGCAGTTGCCCGTCTGGCAGGACATGGCGGAGCTGGCACCCACCCTGGCGTACGACTGCGCCGTCCTCGGCGACGGCACGCTCCCGGCCTGCCTGCCGGCCTCCGTCAGCTGCCGCGTCCTGGTCGTCGACGGCGGCGCCGGCCCGGACCCCCGCCGCGACCCCACCCGCACCCTCGCCACCACCCTCCCCCGCGCCCGCCACCGCACCCTGACGGGTCAGACGCACGAGGTGGCGCCGCATGTGCTGGCACCGGTGCTGGCGGAGTTCTTCTGACGCCGACTGCCGCCACCGCGACCCCGAGACAAGCACCGAGCGCCACCCGCACGACTCCTCGCGCCGGCGTACCTGCCCGCCGGGAGGAGCGAACCACCGGACGACTGCCCGTCATGCCGCGCAACCCAGATCCCGTTTCACGCTCGGCACGAAGTCCGACACGAACGCCGTAACGTCCTTGACGCGCTGATCCGGATCAGCGACATGGTCGATGTAGAAAAAGAAGCGGAAGGCGAGCCAACGATAGTCCCCGCCACACTGCGCGGAGGCCAGCGCTCTTTCGCTCCCCACCAGGGCCTTCTGCGCACCGGGGACTCCCACAATCATCCCGCGGTCGAACTTGGACGGCTCCCAGTCTTCCGGCGCAAATGGACCGCCAGACTCCGCGATCTCCACGCTCATCACCGTCTTCCGGTCAACCCGCAGATCGCAGACGCCGATGGTACTGGAAGTCTCGTACAGGCCGGAATCAACGCGTTCCCCATCAGGGAGAATCGGCGAAACGACATCCTCGCCGACCGGAAACTCACAGACCTGCTTCGGAATCGCATACTCGCGTCCACCGGATGAACACCCGGACACCGCGAGACCAAGCCCGACCAAGATCGCCGCAATACCCGGCATGCGCCTGAAACCTGTCATGACTCCTGCTTCCCGGACTCACCATCGAAGGCCGAATTACCTGCGTTCGCAGCCTCCTCGATACGTTCATAAACTCCCTGACCGCCGGTGTACCCGACCTTGTCGCTTGCCCATTCGGAATTGACAAGGTACCACTGGTCAGCCAAAGAGTTCAGATGACCCTTCCGCTGCTCATAGGTCGCCTTACTGTCATCCACGAGCTTTTCCTGAAGCCGATTGTTCTCATTGGCGATCCAGTCAGAGGTGACCATGTCGGCACCTCGCTGAGCAATATCACCGACCACAGGAATGAAGTTCAGAACCGCACCCGAAGAGTGGTAGCTCCACGCCTTTTCCCACGAAAGGTCGGGAAGGTCGCCCTGAAGGGCGTTGTATCGGGCCTCTTCCATGAAGCCGACAGTCCTGCCCGCCGACGAAAGGGTGTCCTCCGGACTCCTTCCCGCTTCACGGAAGGATTCCACGATCGAATAGTTCATACCGGCGTTCAGGATGTCGTACGAGTCACGGCTCCGCGATATCTGCTTCGTGAGCTCCATGAGCTGATCGCGGTCCATGTCCGAGCGGACACCGGGGGTGTCGCTCATTGCGATGTGTACTTCCTTGCCGTGATTGACAAAGATCTTCGCCATGTCGTCACGCAGTGACGAATGCATGTCGTCGCCCTGCTTCGACAGATACTCCAGGCTGTACTCGAAGACCCGGTTGTTCGATTCGCTGTGACCGGTGGGCCGCGGCTGGCCGCCCGCCGGATCGACGCCCGTCGCCGCGGCCGTGAGGGCTGCGCCCAGGCCCGCGCGGGTGTCCGCGTCCTCCTGGTCGGGGCCCGAGGTCTCGACCTTGCGGTACTCCCTCGTGTCGACGACGTCCCAGTCGCGGGAGCCGTCGCCCTGGCCGAGCAGGTAGTGGTAGCGCTCCTTGCCCTCGGTCGTACCGGGGTCCAGGTACGCGGCGGCCCCGGCCGGCTCGCGGCTCATCACGCCCAGGGCGCCGTCGACCGGGTCGTTGGCGAACCAGCCGTCCTTCTTGCCGCTGAACTCGCCCCGCAGGTCCCAGATGTCCGGGTCCTTCTTCTCCGTCGCGATCATGTTGTCGGTCACGTCGGCGACGAAGGGCGCGGAGAAGCCCTCCCCCTGCTGCATCAGTGTGGCCAGGCTCTGATAGCCACGGACCTCCTGATCGCTGCCGTGACCGATCTGGACCTTCTCGCCCGCGACCTTGAGGTCGTACTTGTCGTCGCCGTACTTGTGGAACTCGTCGACCCAGTGGGTGTAGTAGCGCCCGTCCGAGGTCTTCTTCCACTCCTCGAACTGCTTCTTGTACTCCGCCGAGCCGTAGTCGAGCTTCGGCCGGTTGCCGTCGGCGTTCCTCGGCCCGTAGAAATCGGGCACCTTGGTGGCCGTGGCGAGAGAGGTGGCCAGACCGCTGTTGATGTTCAGGTAGGACCGCTTGTCCTTGGTGTCGTCGAAGTAGGCGAGGTCGTTGACCTTGTTGGAGAGCTTCAACGTGTCCTCGGCGCCCAGGGAGTTCAGCAACGTGCGGCTGAACGCCTCGTCGTGCGCGTTGTCGCGCATCAGGCGCTCGTACTCGGCCAGATCCGCGGGCTTCTCCCCCGCGAGAATCTGGTCGGCGTACTTCTTCGCCTCCCGCGCCTCGACCACCTCGATGTCTCCGACGGCCTCGCCGTTGAATCCCGGCCCTCCGTAGGGATCGAAGTCGAGGATGCGCTCGAAGAAGCCCTTGATCCCGGCGGCGTCGTGGAGGGCGAGCTTCACTCCCTGGTCGGCGTCGTCGACGGCCCGGACGGCAGCGGCGATGCTTCGCGTCCAACGTCCCTCCTCGGCCTTCGCCTTCGCCACGATGTCGTCGTAGTCGGGGTCGTTGGGGTGATTGGCGATCGCTTCGAAGTCGTAGTGCGCTCTGCCCTGGGCGTCGACGGTGAACCCGGCCTTCTTCGCCTGCTCCGCGAGGTCCTTGACGTCGCCGATCAGCCTGGTGAACTGCCCGTGTGCGTCACGGAGAAGGTCTGCGAAGGCGCGGGCCTCGGTCTGACCGGCGGCGAACTGCTTGCTGGTGGCCGTGAACTGGCCCTTCGCCGCGCCCGCGCTCGCGCCGACCCACTCCCCGCCCGTCGCGACCCGCAGCACCGAACGGTCGTAGGCCTCCTGCAGCTCGTCGAAGCCGTCGGCCGTCTCGTCCCAGTCCTTGGCCGCAGTGGTGAGCTTGGCCAGGTTGACGGTGACCACATCCTGGTAGGTGAGCATGTGTTCCCCGCCTCCTATGCGTCGCGCCGCGGGTCGGGCTGCAGGTTGGAGGACCGTTTCACGTCTCCGCCCACGCCGTGGTCGACGTACTGGAACTCGCGCTTGGCCTGGCCCAGCGATGCCTGGTCACGGGCGAGACGCGCCTGCATGCTCTTCACCTGCTGCGCCCACTGCTCGTGGGCGTCCTTGAGGCCGGAACCCGTGTCCCAGCCGCTGAACTCCCGCTCGGCCGCGTTCGTGGACTCGTCGGCATGCCCGCCGGCCCGGCCCAGCCCCGGACGGATGTGCTCCTCCAGGAAGCCGATGGCACCGCGCTTTCCTTGCGCGTACGTCCTGAGGTCGGCCGCCCCGTCGGCACCACCGGTACCACCGGTACTACCGGCACCGCCCGTGCCGTTCAGCTGCATTCCGTCCGCACGACGCGACGCGACCTCGGACTTGATCTGCTCCCACTCATCCCATGCCATCGTTGCCCCCGTGGCGTCAGCGACTTCGGCCCGTTCCCGCGGGCACGCGTTCGAGCCCACGCCCCGAGACCCTACGTCGGGCACCGACGAGAGCGGTGACCGGGTGGATGGGTGACGGACTCTCCCGCTTTCGCTCCGGATCTCCCGACACCGCCGGAATTCCCGCTGGCGGCCCGGGAGCCCGGCGTGCCAGGATCGGCGCGTGAGCTACCGAATCGAGTCCCGCCGCACCCGGTGAGCTCCGAGGACGAGCGCACCGCGCTCCACGACCTCCCCCTGTACGCGTACGCGTTGCACCTCTCCCGCCTCGGAGGCGACGCCCCCGTCGGACCGCGGCTCCCCGGTCCCGCGAGCGCATCTCGGCCCCGGCGCACCGGGCGCGAGTCCGTCGCCGTGGCGCGGCGGATCGTCGAGTCAGCGGCCTCCGCCCCGGACACCGCACGGGCCGCCGAGGACCTGCCGCGCCGTATGCGCGAGGAAGACCTGATGCACCCCCATCTCCTGCGCGCGGCACGGGAGTCCACCCTCACCGACGACACGAGGGCCCGCGCCCTCGCCCGTCGGCTCACCCGCATTGGCACGACCTGGCACGCCGTGTTCACGGGCATCGCCCTGCTCGACCGCCTCGGGGACGCCGAGGACGTGCCGTATCTCCGTGCACTGGCCGCGCTGCCCGATCTCACCCATGCCGCCGTCACGACGCTGGACACCCTGGATCACGTCGCCGCCTCCGCCGTCTGGCTCGAACGCCACTGCCGCGAGGACGACCACGCCCTGCGCACCCTCAGCGAGTACCTCGCGGCGGAGGACAGGGCGGCGGTGCTCGACTGGCTGCGGACGGACGTACCGGACCGCGGGGTCGACGCGGAGGCCGCCCGGCGGATCGCCGAGGCGACGCGGCTGGCCGACGCCGTGCGCGCGCACCCGTGCGATCCGGCCCTGTCGGCCGGGGCCGCGCGCTTGCTGGTCCTGATGACCAGCCGGCGGCACTACGTCCCGGAGCTCCTGCACTACCGGGACGCCGTTGCCGTCCAGGAGGCCGTGGTCCGGGGCGCGGTGGCGATGACGCCGTCGTTGGACAACTGGGCGGTGCTCCTGACTCTGGCCCAGGATCTGCGGAGCGGGCCCGGTGTGCTGCTGGACCGGTCGGCCGGGCAGCGTGCGCACCTGCTCGCCACACTGGGCACCCTGCTCGCCACGCCCCGCTGGCAGGCGTCCCTGACCGGCCCCGGTCCGGACGACGCGGCCGGACGCCAACGGCTCGACTGGGCCCGCCGGACCGCCCGGATGCCGTTCGCGCCGGTACCGGAGACGGTCCCGCTGCGGATCGAGGTCGCGGTGCACGATCCGGCCCGTCGCGAGGTCGTGGAGACCCGGTTGCTGGTCGGCGGACGTCCGCTGGTGGACGAGGCGTTCGGCCGGGGGCCCGGACGCCCGCCCGAGGACCTCCTCGGCACGGGCGCGCTGCGCGCCACGGCCACGGGTCACGAGGTTCGACTGGCGGAGGCGTACTGCACGGAGGGGTGCTGCGGCGCGCTGTACACGACGATCCGCCGGGAGGGCGAGGAGGTGGTGTGGGACGGCTGGCGCGTCCCGCACAAGGGGGCGCCCCCGCCCGCGTACCGCTTCGAGGCGGCCGCCTACGACGCCGAGGTCGCGCGGGCCGAGACGGATCACGCCCGGTCCCGTGCGGCGCGGTAGCCCGTCGGCCCCACGGGCCACATCACCCCCGAATCCCTGGCCAGAGGCTCAGTTCGGGCCCGGGACCATCGACTACACGGACATTCTGGAGTCCGCGGTCGCGCGGCACGGCAGCGGTCCGGAGGACGCGGTGACCGTCTCGCTCGCCTCCGGCCCGCCGGAGCTCGCCCTGTTCGACGGCGGCCCGGAGCAGGCCGCCTACACCGTCACCGCCGACGGCACGGGCACCGCCTTCTGCCTCCACGTCTACGCCCTGAAGCGCAAGATGGCGATGGGCTACGACTCCGTGTCCATCAGCGTCGGCGACAAGGAGTGCCCCGAGTTCTGACGGGTGTCCCGGCGCGGTGCCGACGGGTCAGGCGTTCGCCGGTTCCCGGCGGACCGTCGTCGCGATGGTCGCGGAGCCGACGACACGGGTGCCGTCGTAGAGGACGATCGCCTGGCCCGGGGCGACGCCGCGAACCGGCTCGTCGAAGGTGATCCGCAGCTCCGAGCCGTCCACCAGTTCCGCCGTTGCCTCGGTCTCGCCGCCGTGGGCGCGGAGCTGGGCGGTGTAGCGGCCGGGGCCGTCGGGAACGGTGCCGCACCAGCGGGGCTTGATCGCGGTGAGGGCGATGACGTCCAGGGCCTCGGCGGGGCCGACGGTGACCGTGTTGTTCACCGGGGAGATGTCCAGGACGTAGCGCGGCTTGCCGTCCGGCGCGGGGTGCCCGATGCGCAGGCCCTTGCGCTGGCCGATGGTGAAGCCGTACGCGCCCTCGTGGGTGCCGACCTTCGCGCCGCTCTCGTCGACGATGTCACCCTCGGCACGGCCCAGCCGGTTCGCCAGGAAGCCCTGGGTGTCGCCGTCGGCGATGAAGCAGATGTCGTGGCTGTCCGGCTTCTTCGCCACGGCCAGGCCCCGGCGCTCGGCCTCCGCGCGGATCTCGTCCTTGGTGGTGAGGGTGTCCCCGAGCGGGAACAGCGCGTGGGCGAGCTGCCGCTCGTCGAGGACACCGAGGACGTACGACTGGTCCTTGGCCATGTCGCTGGCCCGGTGCAGCTCCCGGTGCCCGTCCTCGCGGACGACCACCGTCGCGTAGTGGCCCGTGCACACCGCGTCGAAGCCGAGGGCGAGCGCCTTGTCCAGCAGGGCCGCGAACTTGATCTTCTCGTTGCAGCGCAGGCAGGGGTTGGGCGTGCGGCCGGCCTCGTACTCGGCGACGAAGTCCTCGACGACGTCCTCACGGAACCGCTCGGCCAGGTCCCACACGTAGAAGGGGATGCCGATGACGTCCGCCGCGCGGCGCGCGTCCCGGGAGTCCTCGATCGTGCAGCAACCGCGCGCGCCGGTGCGGAAGGACTGCGGGTTCGCGGAGAGCGCCAGGTGGACGCCGGTGACGTCGTGGCCCGCCTCGACGGCGCGGGCGGCGGCCACGGCGGAGTCGACGCCGCCGGACATCGCGGCGAGGACGCGGAGGGGACGGGGGGCGGGCCCGGCCGGCGCGGCGGCCGTGGTGGGCCGGTGGGCCGGGGAGGGCTGGGAGGCCGGGGACGTCGGGGAGGTGTCAGTCATAGCGGTACCAGGGTACGGGGCGCGGGAACCGAAAGCTCGTGCGTATGCGTTGTGGTCGGCATGGGGAGCGAGAAGGAGCGCGGCAGCCGGCGCAAGCCCGGGAAGAAGCCGGGCGTGACCAGGCGGGCCGTGCTGATCGGCGGCGGCGCGGCCGTCGTGGGCGGCGGGCTGCTCGCCGAGGACGAGATCCGGCGGCTGTGGCGCGGCATGCCCTGGGCGCGCCCGCCGCGCAAGGAGGGCGAGCTCGATTTCGCGGGTGCGGAGTGGGTCTCGGCGAACGCGGCGAACTGGCGGCTGGCCTGGCGGCCGGACGACTACGAGATCGACCGGGTGGTGATCCACGTCGTGCAGGGCAGCTACGCGACGGCCCTGAAGGTGTTCCGGGACCCGCTGCACAAGGCCGCGACCCACTACGTGGTGCGCAAGGACGGTCACGTCGCGCAGATGATCCGCGAGTTCGACGTCGCCTACCACTGCGGCAACCGCTCCTACAACGAGCGCAGCATCGGCATCGAGCACGAGGGCTTCGTGGACCGCCCGCAGGACTTCACCGGCGCGATGTACGCGGGCTCGGCCCGGCTCACGGCCGACATCTGCGCGCGCCATGACATCCCGGTGGACCGGAAGCACATCGTGGGCCATGTGGAGATCCCGGGCACGGACCACACGGACCCCGGCCCGCACTGGGACTGGGACCGGTACCTGAAGCTGGTGCGGGAGGCCCTGCCGGCGGCGAAGCGGGCGGCGGCGAAGGGGGCGCAGGCGCAGGGCGGCCGGGTGTAGCTGGAGGCGGACCCCGGGGCCCGCGGAACCGGGCGCCGCCGCGCCGCGTCCCTCGTGGGCATGAGCGACGACACGTCGGGGCGGACGTGCGACGGCACGTCGGGGCGGGCCGGCGGCGGCCTGGACAGGTCCGGCACGGCGGAGAACGCCGGCGGCCTCCTCTTCGCCTGCCTCGGCGCCCTGACCGGGCTGGTCGTCTGGGTGCCACGGGCGGCGTTCAGCATCGACGGCGGGTTCGAGGGCCATGCCCGTGACCTGAGCGTCGTCTACCTGGACCTGCCGCTCATCCTGCTCGGCGGCATCGCGATGCCGATGGCCGTCTGGCTCATGACGCTGAGGCGCACACGGCGGCTGTGGCTCGCGGCGCTGGCCACGTCGGCCGCGCTCGCGCTCGGGGTGTGGGGCCTGACCGAGTGGTTGACGCCCCGTCAGCACCCGGACCCCGGGTACGGGCCGGGCATCTGACCGCGCGTCGGCACGGTTCCCGGCCTCGCCACGCCCGGGCCGCGGCGCCGCCGCGCACCGGCGGCGGCGACGTGCGCGGCGGCGCCGCTGCCGGGCCCGGAAGCAGGGGCGCGGCGCGCCCGTGTGTACAGCTCCGGACCCTCGCCGGTACCGGTCCGCGACTCTGGCCTGGTCAGGCCGCGTCCCGGTTCTCCCAGCGGTCCCGGAACCAGGTCAGGCTCCCGGTCAGCAGAGCCCTGTTGCGCGGATCCGCCAGCACGGACAGCGGGAAGCTGGGCCTCAGGTCGAGCTTGCCCTCCGGGATGTCCACACCGTCCATCCTGTTGAGCCGGTCGAGGAGTTCGGCCCGCAACGCCCGCTCGGTGAACGGCTCGCGGGACGCGAGGTACTGGAACACCACTTCGGCCGTGCCTCCGCGTCCGCTGCCCGGGTACAGCGTCAGCGGCCAGATGCCCTTGCCGGGGAGGCCGGCGGCGCCGAGCATCAGGAAGGCGCTGGTGACGGTCCGGCCCGCACCGTGGCCGATCCAGCCGCCGAGGGACACCCACGAGTCGAGCAGCTCGTGCACCGCGCCCACGGTCTCCGGGCTGTCGTCGGCCGCGAGCTGGCTGCGGAAGCGCTCGGCGCGCGTCTTCTCGCCGCCGCCCGCCCCGGCAGCGGTCTGTCCGGCAGCGGTCGTCGCGCCGCCGAGGTCCTCCGGCTCCCCGTCCTCGCTTCCGGCGAGCAGCCGGGCGAGGTCGTCGCCGGACAGCCGCTGTGCCGGGTCGGCTGCTCCGGCGGCGGTGAAGTGGATTCCCTCGGCGGTCAGCCGGGCGCGGACGTCCGCGCCCTCGTCCTGGGGTGTGGCCCAGCGGAAGCCGTCGGAGACCCGTCCCTCGGTGTTGAGCACCCGGTGCGCGTTGATGACCCCCGGCGTGTTGGCGAGGTGGTTGCCCACTGCCTGCGGCCCGGAGCCGAGGAAGGCGGCCAGGTCGCCGTACGAGGTCCAGGTACCCCGGGGCAGTGCGGCGAGGACCTGATGGGCGAGGTGCCAGTCCCGGGAGCGCTCGGCGCGGCGGGCGTCCCGCAACGGGGCGGGCCACAGGACTGCGGCGCGCTCGGCGAGGTCGTCGGCACGGGCGAGGATCTCGGCGGCGCCCCACCGCTCGGTGGCGGCGATGCGCCGGTTCATCTCGAGGTGGCTGGCTTTCAGCAGGTCCTGCTTGCGCTCGAACGGGTGGTTGGACAGTTCCGAGTTGACGGCCGTGAGGGTGAGGTTGCCCAGGGTGTGCTGGAGCCGGGCGTGCAGTTCCCCCGCGCTCTCCCCGCCGTGCGTGTCCTCGTCGAGCATCCGCAGCCACTCGTCGCCGGGCACCTGCGGCATCACGTGCTCGATGGTCAGCTGCGCGGCCGCGAAGTCGACGGGCTCGGGGTGGCCGTAGCTCTCCTCCAGCCGCTGCAGCACGAGCCGGCGCTGGTTCGGGCGCCCGTACTGATAGAAGGGCGCGCTCCGGATCTTCTCCCGTAGTTCGCGGTCGTCGGGCCAGAAGCGGTTGTCGGAGGAGAGCAGCCGGTGCAGACCGTCCGCGACGGCGACGTCGCGGGGCAACTGCGCTGGCACCGACTGGAAGATCCGGTTGAGGTTGTTCGTCGGCACCCGGCAGATGGTGCGGCGCACCAGGAAGCTCTCGACGTAGGACAGGGCGCGCGCCGTCTCCGGGTCGTCGAGCTCCCCCCGCTCGCGCCGGTCGAGCAGCAGCATCAAGGCAGGGTAGGTGACCATCGCCTGCCAGTCGTGCAGCCGTCGCAGGTGGGCGCGGACCTCCGGCGACGGCTCCTCCCCCGGGTGGATCATCTTCCGGAAGTGGGTGCTCCGCCGGTGGAGTTCCCTGATGTACTCCTCGATCTCCTTCTCGCCGGCCTCGCCCTTCTCGAAGCGCTGCTGCTGTGCCGTGTACAGGTCCTGGCGGCGGACGCGGTCATCGCCGTCGAGCACCAGGTGCAGCCACATGAGCTGTTCGAGTTCCTCGTTGCTGAGGCTGTGCTGCAAGGGCAGCCAGTACGTCTCGTAGACGTGCTCGCCGCGCGTCGGCAGTCGCATGAAGAGGTAGTTGCGCAGCAGGTCCGCCTGGCTGAGCTTGAGCCCGGTGTTGTTGAGCGACTCGAAGATGCGGTGGACGTTGTCGCCGCGCTCCGCCGTCACGACCACGAGCGTCAGCCGGGAGGTGATCGCCTCCTCGATGCGCAGCACGTCCTGGGACGTCGCCGGGTCCTCGGCCTGGACGAGCTTGCGGCGGAAGAAGCTGTACGCGGCGACGACGCTGTCCCCGGCACCGTGGTCCGCACTGGTGCCGTTCACCTGCGCCGCGTACTGGGCCCGGTCGGCCTGCGTCGGCAGCAGGCGGAAGCGGTCGTTCCCGTTCTTGCGCTTGTTGACGAGGTAGTCCTCCTCGATCCGGTCGGCCTCGTCGGGCTGCGCCTCGGCGACGTGGTCACGGATCGCGGCCAGCGCGAGGGACAGTGTGGTGAGCCGCTGCTGTCCGTCGACGACCAGCCACCGGTTGAACGTCGCCGCGTTCTGTGGGGACGGCGCCAGCACGACCGAGCCGAGGAAGTGCGTGCTCCCCCCATCCCCGTCCTCCAGCAGCTCGGCCTGCTCGACGATGTCGTCCCACAACTGGGCGAGTTGCCGCTCCGACCAGGAGTACGTCCGCTGGTACAGCGGCACTTGGAACTGCTGCGTCTTGCCCTGGACGAGGTCGGCGAACAACGTCTCTTTGGCCTGCATCGTGGATCCGGCTCCTGGTCTTCTCGTCTGCGGCTACACCCGCGGCCGACGATATGACCTCCTCACCCGAAGTTGCGGCGTTCCGACGGAATACCCACATCCGGGCGCGAAACCGGGTGACCCACCGGGTGCGGGCCGTAACCTGCGGGGGGGGGGGAGGTCCGGCGGGCGGACGTGCGGGGCGGACCGGAAGCCGGGGGCCCGGACGGATGAATGCGCGCGCACGCGACTCGCCCACCCGACCCGCACCGAATCCGGCACCAGCCCTGCAAGGAGTCGCCGTGGACGACGAGATTCAGCTCATCAGTGACGGTGACGGCCTGGCCGTCCTCGGGTGTCCGACGGCGGTCGAACGCTTCCTCGTGTCCGAGGGACTGCCGTCGAAGGACCTGGGGCTGCGCCGGCTCCGGTCCGTCGTCGGAGACGTGGCCGCGGCCGCCCGAGCGGGTTCCGACATGGCCGCCGCTTCGGGTCGCTGGGTGAAACTGACCAAGGAGACCGCGCAGCGGATAGACGCGTACGGGCTGCGGAAGAGCGGCGCTTCGGGCCTCAGCACGGGTGTGCTGCGGGGCGAGAAGGGCCGGATCAAGGGATTCGTCGAGTTCGCGCAAGGCCCAGCGGGCAAGCTGGGCAACCCGGCACGCCTGGCCGGTGTCGCGACGGTCATGGCGCAACTCGCGATGCAGCAGGCCATGGACGAGGTCACCGAGTATCTCGCCGCCATCGACGCGAAGGTCGACGACGTGCTCCGCGCCCAGCAGGACGCCGCACTGGCGGGGATGATCGGCGTGGACCTCGTTATCGAGGAGGCGATGACCGTCCGGGAGCAGGTGGGACGGGTCTCCGAGATCACCTGGTCGAAGGTGCAGGGCGCGTCGGCGACGATCGCGGCGACCCAGGCGTACGCGGTGCGCCGACTCGACGCGCTCGCGGCAAGAGTGGAGAGCGGGACCAAGGTCGGCGATCTCGCCAGGGCGTCCGGAGAGGCCGAGGCCAGGGCCCAGGAGTGGCTGGCCGTGCTGGCTCGCTGCTTCCAGTTGCAGGACGCGATCGCCGTCATCGAACTCGATCGGGTACTGGACGCGGCCCCGGAGGAGCTGGAGCGGCATCGCCTGGGACTGCGGACCGCTCGGCAGAACCGGCAGGAGCTGATCGCGCGGTGCACCGAGCGCTTGATCGCCTGTATGACCGAGGCTGCCGGCACGGCCAACGCCAAGGTACTGCTGCACCCGAACGCCTCCCGGGACGTGGTGCACGCGAGCAACCACGTCGAGGGGAACGTCGTCGAGTTCCAGGGGCGGCTCGGCATCGAACGCGGGCGGCAGACGCTGGAGGCGCGGCGATGGGGCGAAGCGGCGGCGGAGGTGCGGGACCTGGTCCTCGTGAAGGGAGCGGAAGGCGTCGACGCGGCTCGGCGTTTTCGTAACGGAACCCTCGACCGGGCCAGGACCGCCACGGGCAGGCTGTCCAACGGGATCGCCGAGCGAGCACGGCGTGGCCCCGGTAAGAACGAGGAGGGCTGAGGCCGGGCCTCCGGACGTCGCCCCTCGCGCCTCGCCCCCTCGTCGCACGGCGTGCCGCACGGCCCGGCCGGTCCGAGACCGCCAGGTCGCTTACGTCAGCCCCGCCGTCCGGGCGCGGGCGACCGCCGGGCCGATGGCGGCCGCGACCGCGTCCACGTCGGCCTTGGCGGAGGTGTGGCCGAGGCTGAAGCGGAGGGTGCCGCGGGCCAGGTCCGGGTCGGTTCCGGTGGCGAGGAGGACGTGGCTGGGCTGGGCGACGCCCGCGGTGCAGGCGGAGCCGGTCGAGCACTCGATGCCCTGGGCGTCGAGCAGCAGGAGGAGGGAGTCGCCCTCGCAGCCGGGGAAGGTGAAGTGGGCGTTGGCCGGGAGGCGGTCGTGCGGGTCGCCGCCGAGGACGGCGTCCGGGACGGCCTCGCGCACGGCGCGGACCAGGTCGTCGCGCAGGGCCCCGATGTCGCGGGCGAACTCCTCGCGGCGCTCGGCGGCGAGCCGGCCGGCGACGGCGAAGGAGGCGACGGCGGGGACGTCCAGGGTGCCGGAGCGCACATGCCGCTCCTGGCCGCCGCCGTGCAGCACGGGCACGGGGCTGTACTCGCGGCCCAGCAGCAGCGCGCCGATCCCGTACGGGCCGCCGATCTTGTGGCCCGAGACGGTCATCGCGGCGAGCCCGGACGCGGCGAAGTCCACGTCGAGCTGGCCGTACGCCTGGACCGCGTCCGCGTGCAGCGGGATGCCGGACTCGGCGGCCACGTCGGCCAGTTCGCGGACCGGCATGACGGTGCCGATCTCGTTGTTGGCCCACATCACGGTGGCGAGGGCCACGTCGTCGGGGTCGCGGGCGATCGCCTCGCGCAGCGCGTCGGGGTGCACGCGGCCGTACGCGTCGACCGGCAGGTACTCGACGGTGGCGCCCTCGTGGGCGGCGAGCCAGTCGACGGCGTCGAGGACCGCGTGGTGTTCGACGGGGCTGGCCAGGACGCGGGTGCGGGCCGGGTCGGCGTCCCGGCGGGACCAGTAGAGGCCCTTGACCGCGAGGTTGTCGGCCTCGGTGCCGCCGGAGGTGAGAACGACCTCGCTGGGCCTGGCGCCCAGGGACTCGGCGAGGGTCTCGCGGGCCTCCTCGACGGTGCGGCGGGCCCGGCGCCCGGCCGCGTGCAGTGAGGACGCGTTGCCGGTGACGGCGAGGTGGGCGTTCAGCGCCTCGATCGCCTCCGGAAGCATCGGAGTCGTCGCGGCGTGGTCGAGGTAAGCCATGGTGGCCACGATTCTACGAGGCCGGTGCGGGGGCGCGGACCGGCGCAGGGGTGCACGCTCGTCCTGCGTGCGCCCCGTCGGGGGCGGGGGCGGCTCTCCCCCGGTGGCGGCGGGTCTCCGGCGGCAGGTCCTGCGACGGGCCCGGCGGCGGCCTGCGCGAGAGGGCCGGAGTGGGCGCCCGGCCCGGGCGGCCTGTGCGAGACGGCGGGCGTGGACGGCCGCGTCAGGCGCCGAAGCCCCAGACGACGGATCCGCCGGCGGTGACCACGACGGCCAGGACGACGAGGTCGGCGACGCCGAGCGCGAGGCCGAGCAGGGCGCGTCCGCGGCGGGCGGTGCCGCGCAGAAGGGCGAGAGCGCCGAGCACCACGGCGGCCGGGCCGAGCACGAGGTTCATCACGAGCAGGCCGACGAGGCCGAGGACGAAGGCGGCGACGGCCATCCCGTCGGCGTCCTTGCGGCGGGCGGCAGCGGCGGCGGGGAGGTCGTCCTCCCGCCCAGGAGCGTCGGCGGATGTGCCCGCGGACGCGCCTGCGGACGCGTGCCGCTCGCGGGTCGGCGCGGGTTCCTGCCTGGTCCCGGCCGCGGCGCCGGGGCCGCGCTCTGCCCCGGTCTCGGACTTGGCCCCGGTCTCGGGCTCGGCCCCGGTCTCGGACTTGGCCCCGGTCTCGGGCTTGGCGAAGGGCGTGAGGAGAGTCATGAGGGCGTTTCTCCTTTCGGGTCGGTCCCGCCGGACGGTCCCGCCGGACCGTTTACCGGTTCGGGTTCGGCGGCAGTTCCGGTCAGTGGCGCGCGGTCCGGCGGCGCTTGGCCCGGTACTCGCGCGCGGCGAAGACGAGCAGCCAGCACGCGATGACGGTGCCGGCGACGAGGGAGACGGACGCGGGGACATGGGCCACGGTCCCCAGCAGGATGCCCAGGAGGAGCAGGGCGGCGACGAGGACTACCACGGTCTTCCTTCCTGTGAACGGCGAACGGCGAACGGCGAACACTTCCGGTGAGGGCCCGGGCGCTACCGGAGCCTTCGGAGTACGTATGTTCACTGACTGAGGAGTCTACACTTCCCCATTCGGGATTACGGTTGTTTACTGAATGCCATGAGTCACACTCTCGGAATCCGCCAGGCCCAGAAGTTGAAGACCCGTCAGGCGCTGATGGACGCCGCCCTGCGGCTGCTGGAGACGCAGAGCCTGAGCAGCGTGGGCCTGCGGGAGGTGACGCGCACGGTCGGCGTCACGCCGACCGCGTTCTACCGGCACTTCCGGGACATGGCGGACCTCGGCATCGCCCTCGTCGAGGAGACGCTCGGCAGTCTGCACGCCACGATCGGCGAGGCGCTGGAGGAGCGGACGGACGAGGACCGGATCGACCGCTCGGTGGAACTCGTTGCCGAGCTGGTGCGCGCCTTCCCCGCCCATGTGCGCTTCGTCGCCCGGGAGCGGCACGGCGGGGTGGCCCCGGTGCGCCGGGCGATCGGCGAGCAGTTGCGGCAGTTCGGGGACGAGGTCGCGGCTGCCTTCGCGGACCAGCCGGAGTGGGCCGGGTGGAGCGAGGACGATCTGCGGATGGTCGCGGGGATGTACGTCGACCACATGGTGATGACGGCCTCGGCCCTGCTGGAGGCGGAGGGCGCCGAGGGCAGGGCGGAGGTGAGCCGGCTGGCGCGTCGGCGGCTCAGGCTGATCAGCCTCGGCCGGCGCCACTGGCTGGACTGAGCACGGGACCGACCGGGCGCGGGGGGCCGGGCGGGCGCGCCCGCGCAGCGAGATGCCCCCGCTCCGGCAGCAGCCGGGGCGGGGGCATCAGGGCGGCAAGGAGTGTCCGGCGGATCGTGGGCCCTGCCACGATCCCCCGGACAGGGGTTCAGACCCGCGGGGCCCGCGCCAGCTGGCGGGACTGGGCGACGAGACGGTCCGCGGAGTCCCAGACCTCCGCGTCCTCCTCCAGGAAGCCGCCCGCGAGGTTGCGCGTGGTGATCGACACCCGCAGCGGGCCCGGGGCCGGGCGGCAGCGGACGTGTGTGGTCAGCTCGATCGTCGGGGTCCAGCCGGGCAGACCGAGTTCGAACGAGGTCGGCGGCAGGGCGTCCACGGTGAGCAGCAGGGACAGCGGGTCGGCGGCGCGGCCGTCGGCGAGCCCGAACCAGCCGCGCATCTCCCCCTTGCCGGAGGGCGCGCCGACGGCCCAGCCCACGGTCGCCGGGTCCAGCCTGATGTCCAGCCGCTCGGTGATCGCCGAACTGCCGGGAATCGGCGCCGGGCCGTCGGCCGGGCCGAGGCAGTGCTCGATCGGCGGGATGGAGGGCGGCTTGGCAACGGTGCGCACGTCCGGGCTGAGGGCGTCGAGGTCGCCGTAGGTGGCGAGGACGCGGATGCGCTCGACCTCGGTGCCGTCCTCGGCGATCTGGAGCAGGGACGCCTGACCGGTGGAGAGGGTGCGGCCGGTGCGGACGGTCTCGGTCCGGATGATCGCGGGGCCCGGCTGGGAGGCCGTCAGATAGTGGGCCGAGACCGTGAACGGGTCCGGGTGGGGCAGCGCGTCGCCGAGCGCGCGGCCCAGCATCGCCAGCAGATAGCCGCCGTTCACGGCGTGGATGATCGTCCAGCCCGCCGAGAGCTCCGCGTCGTAGACGCCCGGCTCCCCGGCCCGCCGGGTGACGGCGGTGTCGCGGTCGAACTCACTGTCCCCGACGGTCGCCTGCGTCGCCTGTACCTGTGCCATGGCGGTACCGTACAACAAACAAATACTAAGCGGTAGCTTTTTGCGGGACTCCGAGCTTCGGGGTCACTCCTCCACCGCCTCGGACCGGCGGTTCCACGCCCGCGGCGCGCGCCAGTGGTAGTGCAGGGCCAGCAGACGCAGCGAGAACGCGGCCACGACCGCGAGGCCGCTGGTGAAGGCGTTCAGGGCGTCGAAGCGGATGAAGAGGACGACCATGGTCGCGCCCACGATGGCCGGCACCGCGTAGAGGTCCCGGTCCCAGCGCAGCAGCGAGGGCACCTCGTTGGCGAGGACGTCGCGCAGCACACCGCCGCCGACCGCCGTGGCGAGACCGAGGCAGGCGGACGGGGTGAGGCCGAGGCCGTACTCGTACGCCTTGGTGGTGCCGGTGACGCAGAACAGCCCGAGGCCGGCCGCGTCGAAGACGTTCACGCCCCGCTGGATGCGTTCGACGTGCGGGTGCAGGAAGAACACGAGCCCGGTCGCGACCAGCGGCATCAGGAAGTAGCCGAGATCGGTGAAGGCGGCGGGCGGGACCGCGCCGATGATCAGGTCGCGGAACAGCCCTCCGCCCAGCGCCGTGGCCTCGGCCAGGACGGCCATGCCGAAGACGTCGAAGTTCTTGCGTACGGCGAGCAGCGCCCCCGAGATCGCGAAGACGAAGATCCCCGCGAGCTCGAGGGCGTGCTGGACGGAGGGCGTGAAGAGGTCTGGGAACACCGGACAGTTCTACCGCGTCCCGCGCGGGGTCCCTGTCCGGCACCCCTTCGGCCGGACCGGTCAGCCCTTCGGGGACACCTTGCCGTCGTCCCCGCCCGGCACCGGATCGGCCCCGGCGTCCCCGTCGGCGTTCTCCCCAGGCTCCGCGTCCGACGCCTTCGCCGCCGCGTCCGAGGCACCCGCCGCCGCGTCCGGGCCACCCGTGGGCACGGCGTCCGCCGGCTCCGCGTCCTTCACCGGCTCCGCGTCCTTCGCCCGCTCGGTGTCCGCCGGATCGGGCTCCGGCGACTGCGCCGGGATCGCCACCGAGAGAGGGTCCGCGACCTTCTCCGTGACCTCGGCCTCCTTCGTCGCCACCGCCTTCGTGGCGACGACCGCCTCGATACCCGTGGAGCGGGTCTGCTCGACCGTGCCCGCCTCGATCTCGCGCGCGAAGTGGCAGGCCACCTTGTGCCCGTCGCCGAGGTCGGTGAGCGCCGGGCGCTCCCGGCCGCAGCGGTCCTGCGCCCAGGGGCACCGGGTGTGGAAGCGGCAGCCGGCCGGCGGGTTCGCCGGGGAGGGGAGGTCGCCCGCGAGCAGGATGCGCTCGCGCCGGTCCTCCACCTCCGGGTCGGGCACCGGCACCGCCGACATCAGGGCCTTGGTGTACGGGTGCTTCGGCGCCGCGTACAGCGCGTCGCTCGGCGCCTCCTCCACCAGGCCGCCCAGGTACATCACGCCGATGACGTCCGAGATGTGCCGGACCACGGCGAGGTCGTGGGCGATGACCAGGTACGTCAGACCCAGCGACTCCTGGAGTTCCTCCAGCAGGTTGATGACCTGTGCCTGCACCGAGACGTCCAGCGCGGACACCGGCTCGTCGCAGATGATCACGTCCGGCTCCAGGACGAGCGCCCGCGCGATGCCGATGCGCTGGCGCTGGCCGCCGGAGAACTCGTGCGGGTACCGGGACAGGGCGTTGGCCGGGAGGCCGACCTTGGCCAGGATCTCCTTGATCTTCTCCCGGCGCTCGGACTGGTCCTTGCCGATCCCGTGCGCGGCCATGCCCTCACTGAGGATCGACTCGATGTTCTGGCGCGGGTTGAGGCTGCCCAGCGGGTCCTGGAAGACCATCTGGAGGCGGCGGCGGAAGCTCCGCATCTCCTCGCCGGGCAGCTTCGCGAGGTCCGTGCCGTCGAAGACGACCTCGCCGTCGGTGATGTCCACCAGCCGCAGGACGGCCCGCCCCAGGGTCGTCTTGCCGCAGCCGGACTCGCCCACCAGGCCGTAGGTCTGGCCGGCCTCGACCTTGAGGGAGACGCCGTCGACCGCGTAGACGTGCCCGACCGTGCGGTCGAACAGGATCCCCTTGCGGACCGGGAAGTGGACCTTGACGTCGTCGAGTTCGAGCAGACTCATGCCGAGACCTCCGCCTGGGGCGTGGGAAGGACCGGGTTGACGCAGCGCACCTGGTGGCCCGCGGCGCGTGGTTCGGTCAGTTCGGGGGTGCCCGTCAGGCACTCCAGCGTGTAGTGGTCGCAGCGCGGTGCGAAGGCGCAGCCGTCGGCCCAGGCGATGCGGTCGTTGATGGAGCCGCGGATCGGGCTGAGCGGTTCACCGCGCGGGGCGTCGAGGCGGGGGATGGAGCCCAGCAGCCCGTGCGCGTACGGGTGGGTCGGGTGGGCGAACAGTTCGCGCCGGCCCGCCGACTCGACCGCGCGGCCCGCGTAGAGGACGTTGACCTGGTCGCAGAGGCCGGCCACCACACCCAGGTCGTGGGTGATCATCAGCAGGGCGGTGCCCTCCTCGTCGACCAGTTCCTTGAGGAGCTCCAGGATCTGGGCCTGGATGGTGACGTCCAGGGCCGTGGTCGGCTCGTCCGCGATCAGCATGCGGGGCGCGCAGGCGACCGCCATGGCGATCAGAGCACGCTGGCGCATACCGCCCGACAGCTGGTGGGGGTACTCCTTCAGCCGCCGGGTCGGGTCGGGGATGCCGACCCGGTCCAGCAGATGGGCGGCCTCCTTGCGGGCGGCCTCCCCCTTCAGACCTCGGTGGCGCTGGAGGATCTCGGTGACCTGGACGCCGATGGGGACGACCGGGTTCAGCGAGGACAGCGGGTCCTGGAAGATCATCGCGAGCTGGCTGCCGCGCAGGTCGCGCCGCTTGCGCGGGTTCATCGTCAGCAGGTCCTGGCCGTCGAACTCGGCCCGGCCGCCGATCCGGACGCCCTTGGCGGGCAGCAGGCCCATCAGGGCGAGGGAGGTGACGGACTTGCCGCAGCCCGACTCGCCCACCAGGCCCACGACCTGGCCCTGGTCGACGTCGAAGGAGACGCCGTCCACGGCCGTGGAGTCCTTGCGGCCCTTGGCGGTGAAAGTGACGCTGAGTTCGTTGACGGAGAGCAGTGCCATGGGACTTCAGCCTCGCAGCTTCGGGTCGAGGGCTTCGCGCATGGCCTCGCCGAGCAGGGTGAAGCCAAGGGCGGTGATGATGATTCCGACCGCCGGGTAGACCGCCATCATCGGCTCGTTGTCGAAGAAGCGCTGCGCCTGGGAGAGCATCACGCCCCACTCGGGGATGGCCGGGTCGGGGTTGCCGAGGCCCAGGTAGGACAGGGCGGCGGCCTCGATGATCGCGGTGGCGAGGCTCAGCGTCGCCTGGACGATCACCGGGCTCAGCGAGTTCGGCAGGATCTGGGTGAGCACGATCCGCTTCTTCCGCACCCCGAGGGCCTTCGCCGCGAGGACGTAGTCCGCGCCGCCCTGGGCGAGCATCGAACCGCGCAGCAGGCGGGCGAAGATCGGAATCTGGACGACACCGACGGCGATCATCACGGTGGTCAGGGACTGGCCCATGACCGCCGCGATGGAGACCGCCAGCAGCAGTGACGGCAGGGACAGCATGATGTCGGTGATGCGCATGATCACGGTGTCGACGCGTCGGCCGACGCGTCCGCCGAGGGTGGCGGCGGCCCCGGAGACCACACCCACCGAGGCGCCGACGATCAGGCCGATGAGCATCGAGACGACGCCGACGAGCAGGGTCTGCCGGGCGCCGACGAGCATCCGGGAGAACATGTCGCGGCCGAGGTGGTCGAGCCCGAACCAGTTCTCGCCGCGCATGCCGACGAACTTGCCCTGGTTGGCCAGGACATCGCCGCGCCAGGTCTGCGCGGTGGGGGTGTGCGGGGCGATCCAGGGCCCGATGATCGCGAGCACCACGAACGCGGCGATGATGGCGGCACCGATGATCGCCATCTTGCTGCCGCGCAGCCGCCGCATGGCCTCGCGCCAGAGGCTGGCGCCGCTGGTGGCCTCGGAGGACTGCATCAGCTCGGCGAGCCGGTCGATCTTGTCGGCCTTCTTGGTCAAGGTCGTCACGTCAGTGCACCCGCACTCTCGGGTCGATGAGGCTGTACGCGAGGTCGACCAGCAGGTTGATGACCACGTACACCATCGCGATGAAGAGGATGAATCCGACGAGCACCGGGTAGTCGCGCGCGTCGATCGAGGTGCGGATGAAGGAGCCGATGCCGCCGAAGGAGAACACCGACTCGGTGAGGACCGCGCCGGACAGCAGGCTGCCGGTCAGCAGGCCGACGGCCGTGATCACCGGGAGCATCGCGTTGCGCAGGACGTGCCGGCCGCGGACGACCCGCTTCTCCAGCCCCTTGGACTCGGCGGTGCGGACGTAGTCCTCGCCGAGGACTTCCAGGACGCTCGCCCGGGTCATGCGCACGATCACCGCGAGGGGGATGGAGGCGAGGGCGACGGCGGGGAGGATCAGGTGCACGATCGCGTCCCAGCTGGCGTCGAGTTCACCGGTGAGCAGGCCGTCGAGGATCGCGAAGCCCGTCACATCGGTGGCGTCGAGTCCGGTGGAGAGGCGTCCGTAGCTGGGGAACCAGCCGAGCTGGACGGCGAAGACGCCCTTGAGCAGCAGGGCCAGGAAGAAGACCGGGATGCAGATCCCGATGAGCGAACCGGAGACGGAGGCCACGTCGAGCCAGCCACCGCGGTGCTTCGCCGCCAGGTATCCGAGGGGGATGCCGACGACGACGGCGATGAGGATCGCCGCGACGCTGAGTTCCACGGTGGCCGGGAAGCGCAGCGTGAACTCCTCCCACACCGGCTGGCCGGTCTGGGTGGAGGTGCCGAGGTCGAGTTCGAAGATGCGCTTGAGGAAGCGCCAGTACTGGATGTGGACGGGCTCGTCGAGTCCCAGAGCCCGGTTGATGCGCGCCACTTCGGCTTCGGTCGCCCGCTCGCCCAGGATCGCTGAGGCGGGTCCGCCGGGCAGCCGGTTCAGCCACAGGAAAAGCAGAACCGACAGGCCGAGCAGGGTGGGAATGAGCTGTAGCAGTCTTCTGACGACAAGTCGCAGCACCCCGCATGCCCCTTTCTCACTATGCGTTGATGCAGGTCCGCCCGGCCACGGAAGTACTGTGGCCGGGCGGGACCCGCAGGTGTGCGATTACTTGAAGGAGACCTCGGCGAAGTTCTCCTGCGTCAGCGGGGAGACGTTCGGCGGGTTGACGTTCTTGCCGAATGCGATGGCGGGCGGGGAGGACGAGACCGGGACGCCCGGGACGTACTCGGCGATGACCTCGTTGGCCTTCTTGTACGCCTCGACGCGGCCGTTCGGGTCGGTCACCTTCGAGGCGGCGTTGACCGCGTCGAAGACCTTGTCGTCCTTGAAGCCCCACTGCTTGTCCGGGCCGGCGAACCAGGTGCCGATGAAGTTGTAGCCGTCGTTGAAGTCACCGGTCCAGCCGAGGAGGTGCAGGGCGCAGGAGCCCGCCTCGGTGGCGTCCAGGTAGTCCGGAGCCCACTTCATGGCCTTCGGCTTGACGGTGATGCCGGCCTTCTCCAGGTCGGCCTTCATCAGCTCGAACATGTCCTGCGGGGCGGGCATGTACGGGCGGGTGACCTCGGTCGGGTAGCAGAACTCGACGGTCAGCTTCTCCTCGCCGGCCTGCTTGAGGAGGTCCTTCGCCTTGTTGGTGTCGAAGGGGTACGTCTTCACCTTGTCGGAGAAGCCGGCGACCGTGTCGGGCATGAACTGGGTCGCGACCTTGCCGCCCTCGGGAAGCTGCGTCTTGACGATGTTCTCCCGGTCGATCGCGTGCGTGATCGCCTGGCGGACCTCGGGCTTCTTCAGGGCCGGGTTGGCGCCCTGGCTCATGCCGACGTAGAAGATGTTGAAGACGTCACGGGTCGGGACCTGGTAGCCCTCGCCCTCCAGCGTCTTCACGTCGGCCGGGGCCACGAGGTCGTAGCCGTCGATGTCACCGGCCTGGAGCGCCTGGCGGCGGCCCTCCTCGGTGTCGATGGTGCGGAAGACGAGGTTCTTCACCTTCGCCTTGTCGCCCCAGTAGTCGTCGAAGCGGGTGAGCGAGACTTCCTTGTTGCCCTTGTTCCACTTCGTGATCTTGTACGGGCCGGTGCCGGCGACCGTGCCGGCCTCCTGGCTGTACTTGGGGTACGTGATCGCGTCGCCCTTGGCGGTCGCGTCCTGCTTCGCGTACTCCTTGAGGGCCTTCGGCGAGTGGATCGCCAGGGCCTGGAGGGAGAAGCCGCCCGGGAGGTTGGCGGAGGGCTCGTTGACCTCGATGACCGCGGTGTTCTCGTCCTTGGCGGTGCAGGACTTGTAGTTCGCCTTGGGCGCCTCGGCGTCCTCGTTCTTCGCGAACCCGCCCATGATGGTCTGCCAGTAGTAGGAGACCGCGCTGGACTGGTACGTGCCCTTCCAGTTGAACCAGTGGTCGTAGTTCGCGCAGACGGCGGCGGCGTTGAACGCCTCACCGTCGTGGAACTTCACGTTCTGGCGCAGGTTGAAGGTCCACACGGTGCCTTCGGGGTTGCTCGACCACTTCTCGGCCAGGCCGCCGACGAGCTCGCTGCCGCCGGACTCGTGCTCCAGAAGCGCCTCGAACGCCTGACGGGTGACGCGGAAGGTCTCGCCGTCGCTCGCGAGAGCGGGATCCAGGGAACCGGGGTCACCGGCGCCGGCGAAGACGAAGGTGTCCTTCGCGCCCGCCTTGTCACCGTCCTTGTCCCGCTCACTGGCGCAGCCGGTCGCGATCAGGCCGACGGCAACCGTCGCCGTGATCGCCCGGATCGCCCCGGACTTGAATATTCGCATGGGTCCACCCCTGGTTCACCATGTGGAGTCTTGACGGCCGAACACTACAGACGGGAACCACCGGGGAGAACAGTCCGGATAGCGGTGATACCCAGTCGAGACCCGGACGCTCAACAAAACGGCGCGATACGGGACATCCACTCCCGACCGGTTAACACCCCTGACACATGACGCAGTTCAGAGGCGGTGCGGCCCGGGATTCCCGGCCCGTCCGAGGGGGGTCAGCGGTGGCCGGCGGAGCCGGGCTGCGGGTAGCCGTAGCCCGGGGCGGGAGCGGCCGGGGCGGCGGGGCCGTGGGCCTCGCGGTCGTAGAACGGCCGGGTGTTCGCCCGCATCCAGAGGGTGACGGGGTCGTAGTCGTCGGAGAGGGCGACGGTCGAGACGGGCAGGCCGTCCGGTGCCGCGCCGACCGACTGGCGCAGCATCGCCCGTACCGCGTCCACCGCCTGGGGGCCGTTGTCGTAGAGGTCCAGGCCGACGGCGAGGTAGGCAACCCCGACCGCGGGCTGCACCCAGGCGCGGCGCAGCGCCCGCACGGCCGGGGTGCGGTGCGCGTTCTGCGCGAGCAGGGCGTAGAACTGGGGGATCTCGATGGTCGGTTCCGACAGGCGCAGCGGGCCCGCGGGCATCCGGTCGAGCCCGGTGGCGATGCGGCGCAGGTCGGGCCAGGGGATGCCGACACCCCCGCCGGGGGCGTGCGGATTGAGCCAGATCCCGTAGCGCTCGGGGTACAGGGCGCGGGCCGCGTCCCGGCCGGTGACGACGTCGTGGGCGCGGGTCCAGCCGGAGGCGGACAGCTCCTGGGGCGAGGTCGCGCAGGGCACATAGCCGACGCCGTCGACCTCCATGTTCCCGTACTGGGCGTCGGGCGAGCCGGGCTGCCCGTGCCACAGCAGCATCCACAGACGGCTGCCGGCCGGGTCCGCGAGGGCGTGGAGCAGCGCCTCGTACGCGTCGTAGCGCCCGGGCGTCACCTGGCGCAGCATGTGCTCGACCTGTCCGGCCGCCGCGGTGCCTGACGCACTCACCCTGGGTTCCGCCCCTTCATCGATCCGCCGGTCCGCGCCTCGCGGTCCCGCGCCCTCGCCCGCCCTGCCGACGCGGCCGTGCCGTGGCATACCGCGTCGAAGCATTTGTTCAGGCCATCAAACCAGCTTAGGCGCCGCGGGCGACACAGACCCGGCTTCTCGGGCCTGTCCCCCCGTGCCGTCCCGGCTCTCCTACGATGCGTGCCGCTCGTAGAAGGGGCGCACGCGCTCCAGCATCCAGTCGCCGACCGGGTCCCGGGCGACGTCGAGCAGGACGAGGTTCACGGGCCAGGGCACGCCGGCCCGGCCGAGGGCGCGGCCGAGGGCGTCGAGCGGGGCGGTGCGGTCGGACTCGCCCCAGGCGGCGAGCTGTACGCCGACGAAGAGGGTCGGCGCGTCGCCCTCGATCGAGGCGAGGGCGCGGCGGCCGCTGAGGACGACACCGGACGCCTCGAACTCGCCCGCCGCGGCGGCGAGGAAGTCGACGGGCTCGTCCTGCCAGTCCGGCTCGAAGAGGCGGACCCGGCCGCCGGTGCCGGAGGCGTCGAGCGCGGTGTGCCCGTCCCGGCAGAGTTCGGCGACCGCGGGCGGCGGGAGGGGGACGCCGACGGCGCCGCCGGGGTTCACGGCGATGCCGAGCTGCGGGGGCAGACCGCGGGCGAAGTCGCGGGCGGGGGCGACGGTGAACGGCATGTGCGAGCCGACGGTCGCCAGGAACTGCTGCTCGGAGCTGAAGACGGGGACGTACGCGGCGCCGTCGATCTCCGTGGTCGGCAGGTCGAGGTTGGGGCTGGCGGGGCCGCCGCCGTTGGGGAGGGGCACCCATATGTGGCTGCGGCCGAGGACCTCGACTATGCGGGCGCCGGCGGCCGGGTTGCCGAGGGAGGCGGCGAGGGTCTCCTCCAACTCGTTGCCGGGCCAGCCGTGGTGCGGGTTGTCCATCTGCTCGTCCTGCTCGTCTCTTCGTCCGGCACGTCTTCGGCGCCCGGTGCCGTCTCGGCGTCCGCTCGTCTTCGGCGTCCGCTCGTTTTCGGCGCCCGGCTCGTCCTCGTCTCCCGGCTCGTCCTCGTCTCCCGGTGCCGTCTCGGCGTCCGGCTCGTCTTCGGCGTCGCGACGCCCACTCCGCGCGGGGTTCCGTGGAACTCCGCGCGGAGTTTATCGGGGGCGCTCCCGGCCGGGCCCGGCCGGGAGCCGTCTCCTCAGGCAGCCGGGGCCGGAGGTGTGACCGGCGCCGGAGGCGTGACCGGGGCCGGAGGTGTGACCGGGGCCTCGGTGAGCACCGGCGCGGTCGGCGGGGCGGCCGGCGCCTCCGGAGCGGGCGCGCCCGCCGTGAAGGTCAGCGCACGCAGCCCCGACGCCGCCGCCCGGTCCAGCAGGACCACCGAGGCGCAGCCCGCGGGCCCCCGCCGGGCCTCCGCGTCGGCGATCAGCCGGGCCACCGCCCGCCGGTGCCGGGCGAAGGCGTACCCGGAGACGCCCCGGCCGCGTTCGCGCTGGCCGTCACGGGCGACGCGGGGCGGCACGTCGAGAAGGACCAGGTGCAGGGCTCTCCCCCGCCCGGCCGCCTCCCGGGCCAGCCACCGGCGCACCCACGCCTGGGTGCCGCAGTCGTGGACGACCACGCTCTCCCCGGAGCGCAGGGAGCGCAGCAGCCCCGCGTAGTGCGCGAGGCGGACGAGCGGGCGGTAGACCGCGTACGGCAGGCGGCGGGGCATCCGTGCGTCCCAGCGGTCGCGGGTGTCCTGGGAGTCGATCGCCCGGCCGGGCGCGGTCCGGCCGATGAGCGTCGACTTGCCGCTGCCGGGCAGGCCGGAGACGACGACGAGGTCCCCCGCGGCGAACTCCAGGACGCGCGGGACGCGGCCCGGCCGCTCCCGCAGGTCGCGCAGGACGGGCGCCCGCACCCCGGCCGCTCCGGGCACGGTCAGGTCCGGGCGGCGGCCCGCCGGCACCCCCGCGGCCGCGGCGTATGCACGGGACTGCTGCAACGTCATCACCCTCCCCCTCATCCGGGTCGTGACATCCCTGCCCAACAAGCTTGCTCACGCAGTGTAAAGAACTGGTAATGCGATTCCGCCGGTTTCGCCACGGTGCGCCTCATCCGGGCCCCCGGGAAGCCCCCGGAGCGCCGGCCGGGCACCCCGGGCCGGATCCGTGGCACCGCACGCCCCCACTCTTCCCCGATGCGTGCAATGATGTGCGCGCCAACTGCATACCGGCCGCTTGAATCCGCGCGGGAGAGTCCCGGCCATCTGTGCCCGGGTGCCGAAGGAGCAAGTTCCTCCCTTGAATCTCTCAGGCCCCGTACCGCGTGCGATGAGGCAGATCTGAAAAGCGGGCCGCGTCGGCGGCTCCACCCAAGGTGCAAGTCACGACCGCCCGGATACGGACGACCATCCGTACGCGGGGTCGTGGCGAACCTCTCAGGTTCCGATGACAGATGGGGAGGATCGTCCTCGCCGTCATGCCCTGGGAGCTTCACCTATGAGCACTTCGCCTCGCCGCACCGCGCTCGATGCCCTGCATCGCTCGCTGGGCGCGACCATGACCGACTTCGCCGGCTGGGACATGCCGCTGCGCTACGCCAGCGAGCGGGACGAGCACACCGCCGTGCGCACCAGGGCCGGCCTCTTCGACCTCTCCCACATGGGCGAGATCACCGTCTTCGGCCCCCAGGCCGTGGACCTGCTGGACTTCGCCCTGGTCGGCAACATCTCCACCGTGGGCCCCGGCCGCGCCCGCTACACGATGATCTGCCGTGAGGACGGCGGCATCGTCGACGACCTGATCGTCTACCGCACCGGCGAGACCGAGTACATGGTCGTCGCCAACGCGGGCAACGCCCAGATCGTGCTGGACGCCCTGACCGAGCGGGCCGCCGGCTTCGACGCGGTGGTCCGCGACGACCGGGACGCCTACGCGCTCCTCGCGATCCAGGGCCCCGAGTCCCCCGGCATCCTGGCCTCCCTCACCGACGCCGACCTGGACGGTCTGAAGTACTACGCGGGCCTGCCGGGCACGGTCGCCGGTGTCCCGGCGATGATCGCGCGGACCGGCTACACGGGCGAGGACGGCTTCGAGCTCTTCGTCGACCCGCAGCACGCCGAGAAGCTGTGGGGGGCCCTCACCGAGGCCGGCCGGGACGCGGGCCTGATCCCCTGCGGCCTCTCCTGCCGCGACACCCTGCGCCTGGAGGCGGGCATGCCGCTGTACGGGCACGAGCTGACCACCGCGCTGACGCCGTTCGACGCCGGCCTCGGCCGGGTCGTGAAGTTCGAGAAGCCCGGTGACTTCGTGGGCCGCGCCGCGCTGGAGAAGGCCGCCGAGCGGGCCGAGGCCGCGCCGCCGCGCAAGCTGGTCGGACTGGTCGCCGAGGGCCGCCGGGTGCCGCGCGCCGGGATGTCCGTCGTCGCGGGCGGCGAGGTGGTCGGCGAGGTCACCTCCGGCGCCCCGAGCCCCACCCTGGGCAAGCCGATCGCCATGGCGTACGTGGACGCCGCGCACGCCGGACCGGGCACGGGGGGCGTGGGCGTCGACATCCGCGGTACCCATGAGCCGTACGAGGTCGTGGCGCTGCCGTTCTACAAGCGCCGGAAGTGACCGCAGCCGCGCGTGCCGGACAGGACCGGTACGCACCCGACGTGATCGCCCGCACTCCCCTCCCGTTCACCACCACTCCCCCGCGTACAGGAGAATTCTGGTCATGAGCAACCCCCAGCAGCTTCGCTTCAGCAAGGAGCACGAGTGGCTGTCGGCCGCCGAGGACGGCGTGTCGACGGTCGGCATCACCGAGTTCGCGGCCAACGCGCTCGGCGACGTCGTCTACGCGCAGCTCCCGGAGGTCGGTGACACGGTGACCGCGGGCGAGACCTGCGGCGAGCTGGAGTCGACCAAGTCGGTCAGCGATCTGTACTCCCCGGTCTCGGGTGAGGTCGTCGAGGCGAACCAGGCCGTGGTGGACGACCCGTCCCTGGTGAACACCGCCCCGTTCGAGGGCGGGTGGCTCTTCAAGGTGCGCGTCAGCGAGGAGCCGAAGGACCTGCTCTCCGCGGACGAGTACACCGAGTTCTCCGGCAACTGAGGATCTTCCCTATGTCGCTTCTGAACACCCCTCTCCACGAGCTGGACCCGGACGTCGCCGCCGCCGTCGATGCCGAGCTCCACCGTCAGCAGTCCACCCTCGAGATGATCGCCTCGGAGAACTTCGCTCCGGTCGCGGTCATGGAGGCGCAGGGCTCCGTCCTCACCAACAAGTACGCCGAGGGCTACCCGGGCCGCCGCTACTACGGCGGCTGCGAGCACGTCGACGTGGTCGAGCAGATCGCGATCGACCGCATCAAGGAGCTCTTCGGCGCCGAGCACGCGAACGTGCAGCCCCACTCGGGCGCGCAGGCCAACGCGGCCGCGATGTTCGCGTTGCTGAAGCCGGGCGACACGATCATGGGCCTGAACCTGGCCCACGGTGGTCACCTGACCCACGGCATGAAGATCAACTTCTCCGGCAAGCTCTACAACGTGGTCGCCTACCACGTGGACGACGCCACCGGACAGGTCGACATGGCCGAGGTCGAGCGGCTCGCCAAGGAGTCCAAGCCGAAGCTGATCGTCGCCGGCTGGTCCGCGTACCCGCGGCAGCTGGACTTCGCCGCCTTCCGCCGGATCGCGGACGAGGTCGGCGCGTTCCTCATGGTCGACATGGCCCACTTCGCGGGCCTGGTCGCGGCGGGCCTGCACCCGAACCCGGTGCCGCACGCCCATGTCGTGACCACGACCACCCACAAGACCCTGGGCGGCCCCCGCGGCGGTGTGATCCTGTCGACGGCCGAACTCGCCAAGAAGATCAACTCGGCGGTCTTCCCCGGTCAGCAGGGCGGCCCGCTGGAGCACGTGATCGCGGCCAAGGCGGTCTCCTTCAAGGTCGCCGCCTCGGACGACTTCAAGGAGCGCCAGCAGCGCACCCTGGACGGCGCCCGCATCCTGGCCGAGCGCCTGGTCCAGGCGGACGTCGGCGAGCACGGCGTCTCCGTGCTGTCCGGGGGCACCGACGTGCACCTGGTCCTGGTGGACCTGCGCAACTCGGAGCTGGACGGCCAGCAGGCCGAGGACCGCCTCCACGAGGTCGGCATCACGGTCAACCGGAACGCGATCCCGAACGACCCCCGGCCGCCGATGGTCACCTCGGGTCTGCGCATCGGCACCCCGGCGCTGGCCACCCGCGGTTTCCAGGACGAGGACTTCCGCGAGGTCGCGGACATCATCGCCGAGGCCCTGAAGCCGTCGTACGACGCGGCCGCCCTGCGCGCCCGGGTGACGGCGCTGGCCGAGAAGCACCCGCTTTACCCTGGTCTGTAACCGGACCCCGGTCCGCACCCGGGCCCGCGCCGCATCCGCGCGGCACCGGCCCGGCCACCGGACCCGCCGCACGCCCGTGCGGCACGCACCACAACGAGGGGCACCGCGCGCACCGGCCGTGAGCGCGGTGCCCCGCACCACGTACCGCGCTGTATGGCTTTGCCTCCGCACGACCCGGCAGACGACGGCGTCTACCACCCCCAAGGAGTTCCCCGTGGCCATCTCGGTCTTCGACCTGTTCTCGATCGGCATCGGCCCGTCCAGCTCCCACACCGTGGGTCCGATGCGCGCCGCCCGGATGTTCGCCCGCCGGCTGAAGAACGAGGGCGCGCTCGCCCACACCGCCTCGATACGCGCCCAGCTCTTCGGCTCCCTCGGCGCGACGGGCCACGGCCACGGCACCCCGAAGGCCGTCCTGCTCGGCCTGGAGGGCGAGTCCCCCCGCACGGTCGACGTGGAGGGCGCCGACGAGCGGGTGGAGCGGATCAAGGCCGACGGGCGCCTCGACCTGCTGGGCATGCACGAGATCGCCTTCGACTTCGACAAGGACCTGGTGCTGCACCGGCGCAAGGCCCTCCCGTACCACGCCAACGGCATGACCATCGCCGCGCACGACGCCGAGGACACGCTGCTGCTGGAGAAGACGTACTACTCGGTCGGCGGCGGTTTCGTCGTCGACGAGGACGCGGTGGCCGGGGAGAACCCGATCGTCCCGGACGACACCGTGCTGAAGCACCCCTTCCGCACCGGTGACGAACTGCTGCGCCTCACCCGCGACACCGGTCTGTCGATCTCCGCGCTGATGCTGGAGAACGAGAAGGCGTGGCGCAGCGAGGAGGAGATCCGCGAGGGCCTGCTCGACATCTGGCGGGTGATGCAGGCGTGCGTCTCGCGCGGAATGTCCCGCGAGGGCATCCTCCCCGGCGGCCTCAAGGTCCGCCGCCGCGCCGCCACCACGGCCCGCAAGCTGCGCTCCGAGGGCGACCCGGCGGCCCTCGCGATGGAGTGGATCACCCTCTACGCGATGGCCGTCAACGAGGAGAACGCGGCCGGCGGCCGCGTCGTGACCGCCCCCACCAACGGCGCGGCGGGCATCATCCCGGCGGTCCTGCACTACTACGTGAACTTCGTTCCGGGCGCCGACGAGGAGGGCGTGGTCCGCTTCCTCCTCGCCGCGGGCGCGATCGGCATGCTCTTCAAGGAGAACGCCTCCATCTCAGGCGCCGAGGTCGGCTGCCAGGGCGAGGTCGGCTCCGCCTGCTCGATGGCGGCGGGCGCCCTCGCCGAGGTCATGGGCGGCTCCCCCGAGCAGGTCGAGAACGCGGCCGAGATCGGCATGGAGCACAACCTCGGCCTCACCTGCGACCCGGTCGGCGGCCTCGTCCAGATCCCCTGCATCGAACGCAACGGCATGGCGGCGGTGAAGGCCGTCACGGCGGCCCGGATGGCCCTGCGCGGCGACGGCAGCCACAAGGTGTCCCTGGACAAGGTCATCAAGACCATGAAGGACACGGGGGCGGACATGTCCGTCAAGTACAAGGAGACGGCCCGGGGCGGGCTGGCGGTGAACATCATCGAGTGCTAGGGAAATAGGCCCTGACCAGCGCGTTGGTGCCTGTCAGCGCTGGCAGGGCCTTCCTTGTCATTCACCCCCGGACCACGCCGGGCACATCAGGCGATATCACTTGCCGAGCAAATCAGATATCATTTGATGGTTCCGTTGACGCGAGGAGACCAGCATGGCAAGGACAGTGATCGACCTCGACGACACCATGGTCGCCGAGGCCATGCGGATCTTCGGCACCAAGACGAAAGCTCAGGCCGTACGCCTCGCCATGGAGGACGCCGTCAAACGGCACCTGCGGCAGGAGGGCTTCGACGCCATGGACGCCGGCGACTTCGACTTCAGCGAGATCATCGAGAGCACCGGCCCGCGCAACGCCGACGGGACCCTCAAGCGCGAAGGCGGCCGGGCGGCCTGATGCAGGACCGCTACCTGATCGACAAGTCCGCTCTGGCGCGCTGGACGAAACCCGGCGTCAGAGAGGTACTCCAGCCCCTCCACGAACGCTACCTGCTCGCAGTCTGCGAACCCACCGAGTACGAGATGGTCCACTCGGCCCGGGACACCGCCGAGGCAACGCGCATCAGCACCTGGCTCCACGCCTTCGACTACCTGCGCAGTGACGACCGCACTTTCGCCCGCGCCCTGGAGATCCAGCGCCACGCTCTCAACGCGGGCTTCCACCGGGCACTGTCACTGCCCGACCTTCTCCTCGCCGCCACAGCGGAGTTGAACCGGCTGACCGTGCTCCACTACGACGGCGATTTCGACATGATCGCCTCCCTGACCGGTCAGCCCACCGAGTGGGTCGTGCCACCGGGCATCGCCGACCGCTGAACGCCGTCCGGACTCACCCTTGCGCTCCTGGTGAACGTCCTCGTCCTGGCGGCCACGGTGCGACCGCCGGCGCTGTTCGGCGGCTCGGTGCTGGCGGCGGGTGTGCTCCGCCGCCGCGATCCGTTTGATCCCCGACCGCGCCGCCGGCTCACGCCGCCAGGTCGCGGACGCGTACCGGCAGGTGCCAGCGGTTGCGGCGGTGGAGGCGGTCGAGGTCGGCCTGGAGCGGGGAGGGCGGGACGGTCAGGACCGGGCAGGTGGCGCGGGTGCGGCAGTAGCCCGCGACGGAGGGGCGCAGGCGGCCCAGCGCGCGGCGGGTGCCGGTGCCGACGACGATCAGGTCGTCGGGGCCGTCCGCGAGGTCGACCAGGGCGGCGCCCGGGGTCGCCCGGGAGACGACCGCGTGCAGGGGGACGTCCGGGCCCGCCGGGCCGGATCATCGACGTTGATCAGCTCATTGACCTCGCGCATCCCTGCATATCCGCACCACCACTGCAGGCCCAGCCCGCCGGGTCGCCCTGGCTTCGAACCACCAGACGAGATGATCTCTAGACCGGACCGGTCACCGCCGCATCCACTTCCACGACCTCCGGCACTCCACCCCCACCCTGCTCCTGGATCAGGGGGTCGAATTCGTCATCAAGGAACTCCCCGTCCGCGCCCACATCGGCGTCACCGCCACCGTCTACGCCCACGTCCGACTCCGCCTCCAACACAACGCCATCAACGTCTCAGCACCGCCCTTGGCCCGTCGGAGGCCACCGAGACGGCCATCGGCGACGGCGACGAACCGCCACCCTGTAACACGCTCGTCCGCTGACGTTGCCGCTGAGGTTGAAAGGGTGGGCCCAGACGCCTTCGACGGGGTTGAGGTCGGGCGCGTGGGGCGGGAGCTTGACGATGGTCAGCCAGTCGCTGTTGCGGTCGCAGAGGTCCCGCAGGGCCTTGGCGTACAAGGTGCTGGCGTTGTCCCACACCACGATCAGCGGCGCACCGCCGAGTTGCCGGCGGGCTGAGGTCAGCAGGTCCGCGAACTCGCGGGCCCGGAAGCCCTTCTTTTCGCCGGTCCGGCCCCGTTACGTCTGGGTCCGGTAGATCAGCCTGGTCTCACGGCGCGGTCTGACGCAGACCATCCCGGCCATCAGCACCCGGCCCGATCCCTTGCCCGTCACCTTGACCAGCGGAGTCATGCCCCGCCGTGACCAGGTCCCGCCTTTGCCGGGTCTCAGGTCCTGGCCGAGCTCGTCTTCGAAAGCTATCCACGCGCCCAGGAACTGGGCCGTCCTCATACCCGTGACCACTGCTCCGCCCCCCTGCTCCACGTCCTGTTCGTCGCGCTCGACGGCCCGGCGTGCGGGCACCTGCGGAGACCAGCCCAGCCGGTGCAGCAGGTAGGACACCCCCGCGGGGGGTACCCGTATGCGAACAGCCGGTTGATCAGCTCCGCGACCCTCGCCAGGGTCCACCGCTGGTCCTCGCACCAGCCGTGCGTCGCCGGGCCAGCCTCCAACTCGGCCTGCAGGCGCTCGGTTTGGTCATCGCTGAGCTGAGAGGAAGAGCCACCAGGCCCCTTCGAGGCCAGGGCTGATCTGCCGCCGTCCCGCCAGGTCGTGTGCCAGGCAAGGCCGACTTCCGCGACACCCTGCGGGCCACCTCCGGCGGCCGCACCCCTTGCCCGAACATCTCCGCGACCTCGAAGCGAACCGCCTCACGCTTCGCCCGCCCCGCGGCAGTCAGACCGCCGCTATCCACGTACCACATGACGAGGATGTAGCACCGCCTACACCGACTGTCACCCCACCCTTTCAACCTCAGCGTCATCTACTGCCTCAAGCCGCAGAACGGCCCCCGTAGGCGACACCTACGGGGGCCGCATCTTTGCGCTTGGATGCGTAGTGAATCGGAAGCCTAAATCGGCTCCCCCCCCACTCCACTGAATCCGACGAGGCCGTTCCTCTTCGCCATGTCGAGAATCTCAGGGAGATATTCAAGTTGGCGAACCGAGAGGGTCAGAAGGATGTACTTTCCCTCGTCATCCGGTTCCTCTTCCAGGTCAAATTGAGATGGCTCCAGAACGTCCTCCACATCCGGCCACCTAGTCAGCAACTCCTCCCGGAAGCGCAAGACGTCAAGGCTCATGACAAGGTCGCTGGTGTCGCCCTCGGCAAGGCTGTCGAAGACTTCCTCAGGGTTCCCGGTAGAGCGCTTCCAGAAGCCGAAGTCGCTGCTCACAGGCCATCCTCTCGGGTTAGGGGTTGCAGATTGGACACGCTGTACCGCGCCGGACGACCGAGATTTCAAACCCGTACGTCTTCGCGAGCCATTCGTCCTTCCTTCGCTGACCCCTGGTGTAGTTCGATTTATTCACCTTCACCTCGTAAAGGTGAAGGTTTCCGTCTGGGTTCCTGACCGCGATGTCCACTTGACGCCTGCCGTAAGGGGTCCACAAGTCAAGTCCATTCCCGTAGCTCTCGCTGTAGATATCAGACTTCTTGTAGAATTTCTCAAACGTCGCCGTCATTTCATCGACACCGGCAGCGCCGCGGGCTTTGTCGTGTTGACGAATTCCGCAGTTGCTGTTGTGAACGAGTACCGGAGTCTCGCCCGCCAGCACATAGTACGTGTGGAGGTCCGCGACGGTGAGGTTGTGAACCCGGGTGGGGTGCTCCGCTCGTTCAATGCGCGTGATCCGGACCGACTCGCCGTCAGAGGTCTCGAGATACTGCCCTACCACCAGGTCGCCGGCGTCGACCCACCCACTGCCGCCCGGTTGCCAGAAGGGGTGGTTGTCAGTCGCCGTGACCTTGAACTTCTTGCCATCGACGGTGAGGGTGATCGTCACCAGCAACTTCAATCCGGTGCTGGTGAGCTCGGCGGTCACCGTCTTGATCGCCGTCTGGCCGGTTTCAGGGTCGGTGGCCAAAACCTTGTCGCCGATCCGGACATCCTCGATGGGCTTCGTTGTCCCATCAGCCATCAGGACGTGCGTCCCGGGGACAAAGCTGCTGCAAGTCAGTCTCTCGGCCTTCAGGACCTTGAGGCCCTTCAGTACGCGTGCCCAGGGCAGGTCAAGAGCGGCGTTTCCGCAGGCGGTGAGGCTTTCCCCGCCAAGACAGCTCTTCCAGGCATCGACATCGGGTACAACCAGTGCCGTGACGATGCGGTCGAAGCGGTTGGGCGTGCGGTCGATTATCCCCAGCGCCTCCGCAGCACCACAGAAGGACTTCGTCTCGTCCTGCACGATGTAGCAGAGACTTTCTGCCCAGGCTTCGAGTCTCTTTCCCTCGCCATACTGAGGGAACCTTGCCTCCAGTTCCCGCGCCGTGAGGATCTCGACTCCCTCGATCGTCACTCTGCCGTTTTTCTTGCCGATGACGATCGTTCCGGTCGGGGAGCTGTTGGATGTCCCCTTCCCTGCGTTCCCCTTACTGCCGTTGTTCCCCTTCTTTTTCGGCCTGTCGTGACAGGTGTAGGTGGTGCAACCAGGGCCGTTGCCCTTGTCGGGGGCCCAGACGGAATCGTCGTTGTTGTGGCCGCACCCGTCGCAGAAGAGGCCCGAGGGATCGGAGAAGGTGAGGGGGTTGTTGTTGGCGTAGGCGTAGCCGTTGACCTGCTGAGGGTCGGTCAAGTCCATGATCGGGTCGACCGACAGGAAGCGCCCGGTTGCCGAGTCGTAGGAGCGGGCGCCGACCTGGGTCAGGCCGGTGGACTCGTCGATGGTGCCGCCGACGAAGCCCTTGGTGCCGGGCCAGGTTGCCGGCTCAGGGCCGCGGGTGCCGCCGAAGGGCAGAGTGCGGCGCTGGCTGAGCTGCTGGGTTGCTGCATCGATGGCGAGCAGGGCCGTGCCGTGGTGGTCGGCTGTGGTGAAGGAGACCTTCCCGTCGTCGGCCTGGACGGCCTGGTGGCCGCCGCCGAGCGCGATGTACCTGGTCGCCTTCGGGGTGGTCGTGCCCTTGGCGACCGCAATCTCGGTGGCGTCGAGGTAGAGGACGGACTCGGTCGGAGTGCGGGCGATCAGGCGGTTGCCGTCGGCGTCGTAGAGATATTCGGTGACCTTCGGCGAGCCGCCCTCGACCGGTTCGGTGACCTTGACGAGCCGGCCCTCCGCGTCCCACTTGAGGGTCTGACTGGTGCCGTCGCCCAGGGTGCGGGTCTCGGTGTTGCCGGTGGCGTCGTAGGTGAAGAAGTCGCCCTGGGTGACGCCGGGTCCGTTGCGAGTGACGGATGTCAGACCGTGCGGGCGGACCGCGTTGGCGCCGGGCGCCGGGTACTCGTAGGTGCTGGTGACGTCCTTGGTGGTGTCGCCGGCGGTGTTGTGCTGCGTCTCGGTGGTGCGGTTGCCGGTCTCGTCGTAGCCGTAGGAGGACCAGTAGGGTGCCGGCCCGCCGACGACCGATGCGCTGGGCGCCTGAGCGCAGGTCTTGGTGGACTGGGCCCACGCCTTCGTCAGGCGGCGCAGGTAGTCGTAGGTGAAGCACTGGGTGTCGGTGCCGGCGCGCGAGGTGTCCGAGACGGACAGGACGTTGCCGACCTCGTCGTAGCGGAAGGTGGACGCCTGGTCCACGCCCGCCACGTCCTCTCGGTCGACCCGGGTGTACGAGAGCCGCTGGGTGCCTGCCTCGTACTCGTTCGTCACCCAGGTCTTCTTGCCGCCCGCGTTGGACAGCTCGTGCTGCAGGGGCTTGCCGGTCAGGCTGTAGGAAGTGGTGGCCCTGAGGCCCTCACGGCCGTCCACGGCAAGCGGACGCAGTGTCGCGTCCTCGTAGACGAACACGACGGACGAGGCGGCCAGGCTGCCCGCCTTGGGCAGGCCGATCCCGTTGACCAGGCCGGATTCCTTGTAGGTGGCGCTCGACTGGTAGGTGCCGGCGAGTCCGGCGTTGGCGGTGGTGGCCGGGATCGTCACCGAGGTGCGGAGCGGCCGGTAGAGGCGGTCGTAGGCGATCACCTTGTTGACATAGGCGGAGCCGTCGTCCGCATACCGCGTGGATTCGGCGAGGTGACCCTTGGCGCCGCTGATGGTGTCGTACGTCCACTTGGCTCGCAGGGGGCCGGTCGACGAACCGGAACGAATCTCGGTTCTGCGGCCGAGACCGTCGTAGGTGTAGGCGAGTGTGGTGTTGCGGGCGTCCTGGGTGGAGGTGAGACGGCCGCGGTCGTCGTAGAAGTACTTGAGGGTGCCCTTGTCGGGGTCCTTGGTCTGCTGGACCTGCCCGAGAAGGTCGTACTCGTAGGTCCATTCATTGCCTGCGGGGTCCGTCGCCTTGGACAGGGACCCTGCCGGGGTGAAGTCGTACTTGGTGGTGTCGAACGAGGCGTCGGCCGTGCGCTGGTGGTGCTGGCGCATTTCGGTGGTCTGCCCCCGGGCGTCCGTCAGGGTAGTGGTGGCGGTGCCGCCCTGGGGCGGGACGACCGTGGTGCGGTCGCCGCCGTACAGGGTGCGGGTGATGCCGAGGACCTGGCCGCCATCGCCGTTGCCGAAGATCTGCCGGTGCTCCGTCTGCCTGCCGAGCCCGTCGTGGGTGTAGCGGTTCTGGGTCTCCACGCCGAGGGCGTCCTGCGGCGTGACAAGCGTTGTGGAAGGCTTGTTGGTGGCGTAGTAGGGCAGGAACTCCTTCGCCGTCAGGCCGCGTTCGTCGTAGAAGACGTCGGTGAGCAGCCTTCCGCCGTTGGGCCCTGGTGCCTGCGTCTGCCGCGGGCGGAGGAAGCCGTCGTACAAGACATAGGAGGTGTCCTGACTCCCGCTATTGCCGATGGTCTTGGTACCGACGGCGATGGGCCGGTTCTCCGCGACGGTGTAGGTGTACTCGTAGGTGGGGGTCTGACCGGTCAGACGGTCGGCGAGCCAGACCTTGGTCTTCCGCCCCAGCGCGTCGTACGCGAAGTTGGTGACCTTGTTGTTGGTGTCCGTGATGCTGAGCTGCATGCCGCGGAGCGGGTCGCGGACGGTGGTGGTGGTGTGCGCGGTGGCGCTGTCTCCCGCGGTGACCGGCGGCGTGGTGATCTTGGCCGAGTCCGGGAAGCCGGTACTCGGGGTGTAGGCCGTGGTGGTGACGCGGCCGTCGTTGCGCGCGGTCCGGGTCACCGTGTCGTCCTTGACGGTGACCGTGCCGCTGAGGTCGTTCGTCGTGAGCCTGCGGCCGTAGCCGTCGTACGTGGCAGCGGTCTCGGTGTAGGTGGCCGTGGTGCCGTCGTGCGCCTTGAGCATCGCCGTCGCCGTGGCGCTGCCCTTGGTGGGCGTGGCGCCGTAGGCGAGGCCGTCGTAGGCGGTGCGGACGTCGGATATCACGTCACCGGGGCGCGTGGGGGTGGTGCCGCAGGCTCTGGAGACCGTTTCCACCCGGGCCGGAAGCGCGAGGATCGCACCCGCCGGCGGGTAGGAGGTGCGGGTGCACTTGTCGTCGGTGGTGGTGGAGTCGTCGCCGCGGTCGTCGATCTGGGTGATACGTCCGGCAACGGTGTCGAACGTGTTGGCGGTCGTGGTGGTCCGCCATCGATTACCGGCGCCTTCGTCGAGTGACGTCCAGGAGCGGGCCTGCGCTGTACCGGTGAGGTTGGCGGTAACCGTGCCCCAGGAGCGGACCTTCTTCGCCGTCTCGTGGTGCCAGGGACGGCTCACGGTCTTGCCGAGCACGCGGCCCTGGGAGCCGGAGTACTGCACGGTCTTGTACTCGAAGCCGGCGGCCGACTCATGGTCGGTGAGCTGGGCGCCCTCACCCTCTCCGAGGGCGACGGTGACGGACTTGGTACCCCCGTCAGGCGTCTTGCGGTCGCCGTCCATGCCGCGCAGGAAGTAGCTGTCTGCCTGGGACTTCATCGCGGCGGCGCCGCCCTGCCCACCCGTTCTGACGCGGACGTGGCCGTAACCGCGCCACTGCGACCAGGTCTTGGCCTTCTCCTTGGTCAGCCCGTCATCGTCGTCGTAGTGCCAGGCGGCGTCCCCCAGGTAGTCGTACATCGTGACCTGGTCGGGAGCGCCGCCCGTGCGGTCGGTCAGCGTGACCGTGGAGGTGACGTACTTGTTGAACCAGTGCAGCTCGGGGTCAGCGGTGCCGCTGCCGCCTATGTACTGGGGAAAGCAACGGGTGGTGTTGGTCTGCGGGGTGGGCAGCGCCGAGGCGTCACAGGCAGCGTCCGAGTAGTTGACGTCGATCTGTCCGCCTGCCTCGTCGGCGACGGAGGCAAGGCGTTCCTTGATGAACGGGGCGTAGCCGTCTCCGGTCCGGTCGAGGCGGTTGGCGTGCTGGGTGTACCCGAGAGTGGTCTTCGGCAGGGTGATGGCCGGACTGGCGCTCTTGCCGGTGCGCTGGATGGACTGCAGCAGAAGCTGGTAGTCCGTGTCGGCCTCCCCCCACCGGTGGCCGAGTGTCCACGAGTCGACGTCCGCGTAGGCGCCGTCCCTCAGGACCTGGGTGACGACGGTGGCGAGGCGCTTGGTGGTGAAGAAGACGGGTGCCAGCCGCCCCTGGTCACAGGTCGCACCGGCGTTGCAGTTCAGGTCCCAGGGAGTGTCGTACCAGTGGAAGGCGTCGGTCTCCACCTCGGCGCAGGTGGTGCCGCCTGCGGGCAGGCATCGCTTGCCGTTGGTGAAGTCCACCCTCGCAAGGGCCTGCGTCGAGTACATGCTCGAGGAGCGCAGCCCGTACTCGATGCGGTCGAGGGAGCCGCCACGGACGTAACGCGTATTGGCCTTCTCGTCCAGGTTGCGGCCGTAGGAGTTCGACTCCTTGTCGTAGTAGTAGGCGATCGCGTTGCCGTACGGGTCGACCACGTAGTCCAGGTTCCAGCGCCAGCCCTGCTGGCACCAGGAGTCGGCGAACGAGGAGGCGTGGCACGGCTCGTTGGCGTCGTCTCCGAAGACCGGGGCGGTCCAGGTGGAGTCGGTGGTCTCCTTGCCGGATGCCCAGCCGGGCAGCCGGTTGTATCCGAAGTAGTACCGCACCCCGTCGGGGGTGGTGACCTTCCAGTACTCGTCGTCACGGGCGCCGTTGGCGCGCACGTTCGTGCCCGTTCCTCGCAGGCGCTGGACGGTGGTGCCGTCGTCGTCACGCAGCCGGAAGGTATCGGCACCGGTCGGCACGAGTTCGCCGCCCCTGCCGTTGAAGGAGATGAAGGCGTTGTCGTAGGCCCAGCACAGGTCGGCCGGCTTGCTTCCGTCGGGGCGCTCGACTCCGTCGTCGGCGCACGACTTGTAGCGGCGCTCGATGGAGCCGGGCCACAGGTCGAACCCGTCCCCGACCCATGAGGCCTGGTTGTTGCTGTTTCCGGTGCGGCCGTCTATGGATCCCGAGGAGTACGAGAGACCGACGCTGGGCGCCAGTCCACCGGGGACCTCGGGCACGTTCATGGCGTACGACCAGGAGAAGTCACCGGTGTTGAGACTGGTGCTCCACTGCGCGGAGGGCGAGAGCGGGGTCGCCTTGTAGTCACCGCCCATACTCGCGTCGTCGGCGACGGCCGCCAGGACCGTGGCACGGGAGGGTGCGAGGGTGACGCTCCGGGCGGTGAGCGTCTGCTTCTCGGTGTCCTTGACGGTGTCGACGGGCTCGGCGGAGCGGCATGCGGCCTTTTCCGGCGTGGACAGCGCGCAGGCCGGCAGCTCGACCAGCTTCAGCCGGTCGGCGTAGCCGCCACCGAAGGCGGCGGCGAAGGCCGAATAGTCGAGGCGGGCGCGGACGGACGTCTTGGACCTGGAGGGCCCGACAGCCTCCAGGCTGAAGAGCGGGCCGTCGACTCCCGCTCGACGGGCCGTATCACGGTCGAGCATCCGGGCTCGTACGGGCGTGGACGTCCGGGAGTTGCCCAGGGCGATGGGAAGCTTTCCGGCACGCACGACAGCCGAACCGCTCTTCGGCACCTCCACGGTAGCGGTGCCCGCCTTCGGCCAGACGGCTCGTGGTGACCGCACTGACGCGTCGGCAGGCGCACGATCTCGTGGAACGAACGGGACCGTCGTGACGGCCACCGGCTTCTCCGAGGCAGGAAGGTCGGGACGGCCCGTACCACGATCGACCGCCGAGGCAACGGGCTGGGTCGCCGCCTGGAGCAGGGTTCCCATCATGACCACGGCCGAACCCAGCGCTATTCGGCGGCGCAGGGAACGGACTCGCGTCCGTTGTCTACCGTTCATCCTCATCCTTCGTCGTGCGAGTCCGTCGGGAAGTGCGTGGGTGACAGTTAGCGGTACGAAACCCGTACCGCGGCAGTGGGGGGAGTCGTGCTGGTGCGGGTCCGGCCGTGTCGCCGGACCCGCACGTGGTCAGTAGCTTCCGGGGACGACGGTGTCGGCGCCGGGAACGCCTTCGGACAAGTGGGCGACGGCGGTCTCGCCGAGCGCCCCCTGGAAGGTCCACACGTCCGAGACAGCACCCGGCCAGTACTCGCCCCATGAGTTCGCACCGGTCTTCGTCCGGCCGATGTGGAGCCCTTGCGCAGCCTTGAACGTGATCACGTTCTCGGCGCGGGAGATCCTCTCCTCGCAGGCGGAGTCGTCCGCCACACCGTCGCCGTCGGAATCGGCACATGCCGTCTCCTCCAGCTCACCGCCGACGTAGAGACGCAGTTCCCGGGCGAATCCGTCGTAGACCAGGGCGACGTGATGCCACTCCCCCACTCCGCCGAACGGTCCGTACGCCACGTCGGTCCCTGCGGCCGACGTGGTGTCGGCCTGGCTGGTGGTGATCTGCCAGCGGCCCCCGGTGTCCGGTGTCGCGTTCGGGACGTAACGGACCTCGAAGGCGCTCTTGCTGCTTCCAGGGGCACTGATCAGAACGGCTGGTGCAGTCGGCGTGGCCGCGGCCTGGACGAACGCGCTGACGGTGAAGCTTCCGGAGGTGTCAACGGGAACATCGCCGGCCGTGGTCGCGGCATAGTCGTCCACGCCGTCGAGCTCGAGACCACCGTCCACCCAGCCCGATCCCAGCCTCGCGCCGTTGTGCAGGCTCAGACCCATACCCGTCGCAGAAGCGTCCGGTGTGGTGGGCGGCGTGGCCGAACTGGCCGTCTCGAACTTCCAGCGGGCCTTGACAATGGGACGCTGCCGGAAGAGCTGCTGGACCTCCTCCGCGGAGACCGGCCGGTCGTACAGCCGCACATCGTCGATCTGCCCGGGGAAGAACTGGGTCAGTTGTCCGCCGTCCGTGCTCAGGGCACCGACCTGGACCCGTCCGCCCGCGTACCAGGGGGCGGTCTGCGGCACGCTCCCCACCTTGGTGCCGTTGACGTACAGGGTGAGCGTCCTGTCCACTGCGTCATGAACACCCACGAGGTGCACCCACTCGCCCGGCCTCGCAGTAGTGCCCTCCGGCTGCACGACCCGGATCTGCTGAGCCCCCGATGTGTCGGCGGAGTACTGGGTGAAGCCCCAGCGGTTGTGGGTCTTCGAGTAATACAACTCGAATCCGGGCCGGTTGGTGCCGATCTGAGCGACCACGGTGGCCGCCTGGCTGGGGGTCCGGGCGAGCTTCGCCCACGCCGAAACGGTGAACGGGCGCTGGGTGTCGGTGTGGGGCGATGTGGTGTGCGCGTAATCGCCGGCTCCGTCCAGTTCCAATGCCTTACCTGCGACACCGGGACTCCCCAACTGCGCATCGCCGACGAGAGCGAGGGGCTGGGTGTCGGCCCGGCCGATGACCTGAGCGGCCCCGGCATCCTCGTCCATGGGGAAGACGGCGCGCGCCGTCCGTCCGGTGCCGATGGGTTCCACATTGTGCAGACGGGCCACCTCGGTGGCGCTGACGGGCTTGTCGAAGATGCGCAGCTCGTCAATGGCTCCGGGGAAGTAGTTGGTCACGGAACCGTTCAGGTTCGCTGCGCCGACTTGGAGCCCCCGCCTGGCGTCCCATGCGGTCGTGTACGGAGTGGAGCCGGCCAGCACTCCATTGACGTACAGCCGCAGTTCCTTGTCGCCACCGCTGTAGACACCCACCAGATGTGTCCAGACGTTCGCGGTGACGCCGCCGGCCTGCGGGGCCATCGCCCGTGCGATCGAAGCGCCCGCCGTGTCGGAGGTGTACTGGTTGAAGACCCAGCGGTTGTAGCCGTGGGAGTAGTACAGCTCGAATCCCGGGGAGTGGTTGCCCGGCTGTGTCGCCACCACGGCGGCGCCCGCCGGCACTCGGTCGAGCTTGACCCAGGCGGACACGCTGAATCCGTTGGCGGTGTTGACCGTCGGGATGTCGGTCGCCGCGTACCCGCTGCTGCCGTCCAGGTGGAGGGCCTTGCCCAGCTTGCCGGTGGCTCCGGTCGTGGCGCCGCCGTGCAGTACGGCGGCGCGGGCACCCGAGGAACCCGCGGCTTGGCGCGCCGCGCTCCCCTCGTCGAGTGCCCAGACCGCCCGCTCGGGCTGCCCTGCCTTGACTCGGAACCGATAGGTCCGGGTCTCACCGCCGTTGCCCGCCTGGTCGAACGCCCGAGCCGTGACGAAGCTCAGCCCCGGCTTGGCGGGCAGCAGCGGGATACTCCTCGCGGCGCCTCCGGACGTGGGGAGCGTGTTCTCGGGTCTGGGGTCGCTGTTGATACCGAACCAGTACTTCGTGACGTCACTGTCAGCGGCCTTGAACGTGAAGGTGCCGTGCTTGCCCACTCCGTCGTGCCAGGGGTCGTTCGGGTCCTCGGGATCGGATGCCGGGTAGTCGCCGGAGGAAATGGTGGGCGCCTTGGGGACAGCTGTGTCGTAGACGAAGTAGCAGCCTGTCGGGTCACCGGAGGTCGACCAGGGGGAGTACTGGGCACCGTCGTAGGAACGGACGTACCAGAAGGCCTGCTTGTTCTTGGTCACGGACGAAGGCAGGGATACGGTGAAATCGGAACCCGACTTCTTGGAGCCCGTTCGCCCGGACCTCCACCGGACGATGGTTCCCTTCCCGTCACCCGAATCCCACTGGGCCTCGAACTCAACGGCGACGTTGTCGCCGTCCGGGTCGGTCACGTTGTTGGCGTATATCTTGCCCAAAGTACGCACCCGCGCCGCGTCGGACGGCCTCTTGCAGGTACCGCCGTACTCCGCCGACAACTGCGACATCTTGATCTGCGACGGCGCTCGGTTGTACTTCACGCGCAGATACGCCTTGTCCGAGAAGCGCTTCCAGGCGTAGCCGTCGTTCTCGTTGGCTGCCTGCAGGCCGAACGTCATGGTCTGCTTCTTGTTGTTCGCTGCGGCCTGCAGTGCCGACTTGACGTTGAACTCGGCGTCCTTGGCAGAGCAGCCCGTATAGCCGTGAGCGAACGAGTCGGAGGCCAGATGCTCGATCCAGAAGCCGGAAGCCTTCTGACTGTTCCATGTGGTCGACGAGGAAATGTCCTCCGTCCTCCACAGCTCGACGGAGCGGGGCGAGCAGGACGCCGACCAGGTGTTGCGGACCACGAACTCCGCGGACAGGATCGTCCTGCCCGCGAACCTGGACACCGGGATCTGGTAGAAAAGCCGCTTGGTGTCGTGCGGAGCGCAGTAGGACCAGTTGCAGTATCCGAGTCCGGCGTCCGGATCACCGTTGAACTTCCACTGCGGTGCCGACGCCCAGTACCGGGACGCCATCGTCCACGCCGTGTTCCGCGGGGTGTACCACTGCGGATCGATGAACACCGGGTAGACGGTGCCGTCCGACCGCAGCACCTCGGCGTCCGGGGTGAGCACCAGCTCCTCCTGCCCGGCCGGCACCTCCACTCCCACCGGAGCGAGCTTGCCCGACTCGCCTGCGCCGGGCTCCGCCCCGGCAGCCTCTGGGGCCTCCTGCGAGCGAGCCGCTCTCGCACCCGCCGGGGATGCCTTCCCCACCGGGGCGGTGGCCGCGGCCCCCGGGCCGGGACTGGAGTCCCACATCATCGGCTTCGGCGCCTCGAAGACTGCTGCTCCGGCACCGGCGTCGACGGCCTCCAGGCCGTTCTCGTCCGTCACTCGGACGTCCAGCTTCTCCGTGGAGAGCTTGAGCCGGAGCTCCTCCATCTGGGGACTTCGGGCGGCCTCCGCAGACTTCACCACCAACAGCTGAGTGAACCCGTCCTCCTGTGCGGTCATGCGCAGGTCGACGTCCGGCAGCACGGACTCGTACGTGGCCACCGGCCCGTCGAGTCGCGGGGCGGGCAACGAACCGGGCCACGACAGGCTCAGTTCGCGGCCGGATCGCTCCAGCCGGACGAGCGGATCGTCAGCCCCGCCTCCGGAAAACTCCAGATTCACCGTGGACGCGGCAGGCGCAACCGTCCCCTCGCGCGTGCTCTCCAAATCGGTGTCGACGCGCTTCCAGGCACCCTCGGCCCGTGTCCACACCGGCCGCAGGTACTCGCGGGCTTCCAGGTCACCTTCGGGAGTCACGAACACTTCACGCGTCTCGCCCCGGAGCGCGGTGAGTTCGACCGGACTCCCGGTCCGCGAGGCCCTCGCGCGCGCCTCCGCTTCCGGCACCTCCGGCTCGGCGGATCCGGTAGCGGAGGTCCCGGGCGACTGCGCCACGGGGGCCGCGAGAGCATCCGCCGCCACCGCACCGCCGGCTGTGGACGGCAGGACACCGAGAAGAAACGACACCCCGAGCAGGCCGGCAACAGCCGGGCCACCGAACCGGTTTCGGGTACACACATTGGGCGCACCACGCTCGCGAAGCATCCACAGTTTTCTCACAGGTACAACCAACACTCACCCGTAACAGAAGGTCAACGGAGATAAACCAGGCGTGTACGGCACGAAAGCCCGGCATCATCCGTGTGATCCTCGGCACACCCTGCTCGGGCGAACCGGCCCGTACCCGGGCAACGGCAACTGCCCACTGATGAAGCGGATTAGGAGACGACCAGCGTCTCCGCGATCTCGTTCGCGGAGCCCTTGAGGAGACCACTCGTCGGCGTTCACGCCCTGCGCCGTACGCCGACGCTCATCGCTCCGGCCGCCCTGACACCGGCCTCCGATCCCGAATGCCGGACCGTGACGGACATCGGCGAGGGCGACGGCGACGGCGGCCGAACGGGCCACGGTCGTTACCCACGTCAACTGGAAAGGCGACCTATGGGTGGTTACCCCACTCTGGCGGCGCAGCGCCTGCGCGATGCCCGGAAGTCCTGACGTCACACAGACCGCGGACAGGAGCCCCGACCGCGACGCCGGCTCACGCCGCCAGGTCGCGGACGCGTACCGGCAGGTGCCAGCGGTTGCGGCGGTGGAGGCGGTCGAGGTCGGCCTGGAGCGGGGAGGGCGGGACGGTCAGGACCGGGCAGGTGGCGCGGGTGCGGCAGTAGCCCGCGACGGAGGGGCGCAGGCGGCCCAGCGCGCGGCGGGTGCCGGTGCCGACGACGATCAGGTCGTCGGGGCCGTCCGCGAGGTCGACCAGGGCGGCGCCCGGGGTCGCCCGGGAGACGACCGCGTGCAGGGGGACGTCCGGGCCCGCCGGGCCGAAGAGGTGGGCCAGGAGGGTGCGCAGGCGGTCGGCCGCCGCGTCGCGGCAGACGGTCGTCATGCACGTGCCGGGCCCGTGTCCCGGGCTGCCGATCCCGCCGCCCGGCGCCTGCCAGGCGAGAACCGCCCAGAGCTCGGCGTCCCGGCCCCGTGCCTCGTCGAGTGCCCGGCGCAGTGCCGTCGCGCTTCCCGGAGTGCCGCTCGCACCCGTGACCACCCGAGGCCGCCGCATGGTCCTCACCCCCTGTCCGTCCCCTACCGGTGCCTGCTCGGATTCCCGCTCGCGCCGGTTCCACGCACGCCCGCCGCGCCCGACGCTGCGGCCGGGGCGGGGAGTCCGGGTGGAGGGCCGGTCGAGGCGCCGGGGAAGGGCGACGCACCGGGGACACGCGACGGCCCCGGGAAACACGACGGCCCCACCGCGTGCCGCGGTGGGGCCGAGGCCGTCGGCGGGACGGCGGGCGTCAGCTCTTGTTCAGGCTCGCCCAGAACTCGTCGAACGACAGGAGCTTGTCCTGGTCGGTGTCCGAGGCGGCGATGACGGCCGCGGCCACCGTCTCGGTGACGTTCCAGTCGCCCATCTGCGCCATCGCCGTCTTGTACTCGGCCGCAGTGATGAAGCCGTCGCCGTCCGCGTCGTAACGGTCGAACGCCTTGCGTGCTTCCTCGATGTCCGCCACCGGTCCACCCCTTCTTAGTGCCTTACTGACGGGCCCAGATTATCGGGCCCCGCAGGCGGTCCCGCGGGCGAGGGCGGGCGGGGCCGCGGGGCCGGTCCGGCCGGGGGTCAGCCGCGCCACGGGCGGTAGTGCGGGTTGTCCACGCACCCGTTCATGATCTCCCGCCTGGCCTGGCGGTCGACCGGGCAGGCGCCGACGACGAACTCGCGGGCGATGCCGCCGGGGAAGGCGACCTCCTGCTGGTCGGCCCACCGGTGGGTGTCGCCGATGGTGCGGTTCACGTCGATGCCGCCGGGGGCGTCGATGTAGTAGTTCCAGGCGCTCTTCCACTGCTTGTAGAGGTCGTGGTCGTAGGTGGTCGAGACGAACGGCGAGGGCTGGTTGACCAGGACGTAGCTCTCCAGGTCGTACTGGCCGTCGAGCGGGGCCCTGGGGTGGAAGCCGTCCTCGAAGACGACGGCGGGAGCGCGGCCGTCGGCGCGGTAAAGCTGCCCGCAGGAGGCGCGGTAGACGGGCTCGGGGGTGACACGGGTGACGTCGACCCGCTTGTCGGCCGCCGCGTGCAGCCGGTCCGGGACGACGGGGCAGACCGCGGCCGCCGCGGTGGCGGGAACGGCCGGGGCGGCGGCGGGAGCGGCCGGGGCGGCGGCCGGACGGACCTGCGCGGGGGCCTGCGCGGCACCGGCGGCGGTGGAGACGGCGGCCGGGGCGAGGGCGGCCGACAGGGACAGCACGAGGACCGCGGCACGGCGCCGCAGACGAGAAACGATCATGAGGAGCACCCTGCCGCAGGGCCGCGCGCCGGCAGCGCAACCTCACCCGCCCGTGGGCGGGTTGCCGGTGTGCGTCCGGGCGCCCGGGACGGCACGGCGGGGGCCGGGCCGCGAGGGCCTGAGCCCGACATGTTCACGATCATCAGACTCGATGATTCGCGCGCACAACCTCATATTCATGCATTGTTTTGCAGGCCGACGGGCTACCTTGCCTAAGATTCACATTTCATTTGGGTCACATGTACCATTTTGACCGCTATGCAGTTTTGGCGCGGCGGCGTCCGTCTGTCATAGTCGGTCACACGACCCCCATCGACCCGGGCCAGGTCGTCACCAAGCGGCCGTGGATACACCCCACCCCGTCCACGGCGCTCCACACAGAAGCCCCCACGCGCCCCACCCGGGCGCACGGGGGCTTCTGTGCGTCCGGGTGCGGGGCCCACGCGAGCGGCGCCCGCACGAGAACCGGGCCCGGCGAGCCGGCGTCCCGTGCGGGACGGCCGCCGTCAGCGTTCGGCGATGCGCATCTCGAACCAGGTCGTCTTGCCGCGCGGCAGCAGATCCACCCCCCAGCGGTCGGACAGGGTGTCCACCAGGAACAGCCCCCGCCCGCTGATGTCCGTCTCCTGGACCGGCATCAGACAGGGCAGACCGCGCGAGGGGTCGTTCACCTCGACGCGGATCCAGCCCCGCCGGCGCAGCATCTTCAGGCCGAAGACCCGCGCCCCGGTGTGGCGCACCGCGTTGCCCACCAGCTCGGAGACGAGCAGCACCGCGTACTCGCAGGTCTGGGCCGGCAGGGCCCACTGGCGCAGCACCACGTGCTGGGTGAGCCGGCGCGCGATCCGCGCGGACTCGGGCAGGGACGGCAGGCGCACCTCAGCGTCCGCCGGACTGCCGTGCAACTCCAGCGCCCTGAGCGCCAGTTCATCCTCCACGGCCGGGACCCACCGCGCGGCGGCCGTACCGGCACGCTGCCGCGGTTGTCCCACACCCTCCAGGCCCGCCATGCGTCCATGATGGCGGCAAAGGCGGCGCCCCGGAGGCGTTCCGGGGGAAAGTGGCCCCCGGTATGACTCATTCCGGGGGTAGCGAAAGGCATATGCCAGAGGCATCAAATGATCACTCGCACCCGTTTCACCTGCGAGGATGCCCCCAAAAGGGGGGCCTGCCGGCTTCCGGGCCGGTGGGCGGGCGGCGGGACCCGTACGGGGCCCCGCCCCGCGCGCGGCCGGTTGACGCGGCGGCCGGCACGACGGCTGCCGCCCCAACCGGCCTTCCCTCAGAGGAACTTGGCCTTCCCGGGGCCCTCCTCCACGAAGCTGCGCATGCCCCGCTCTCGGTCCTCCGTCGCGAACAGCCCCGCGAACCAGGTGCGTTCGATCGCGAGACCGGTGTCGATGTCGGTCTCCAGCCCCGCGTCCACCGACTCCTTCGCGGCGCGCAGCGCCAGCGCCGGGCCCTTGGCGAGCTTCCCGGCCCAGGCAAGGGCCTGCTCGTACACCTCGGCGGCGGGCACCACCCGGTCCACCAGTCCGAGCAAGAGAGCCTCCTCGGCCTTGACCATGCGGCCGGTGAAGATCAGGTCCTTGGCGTGGGAGGGGCCGATCAGCCGGGAGAGCCGCTGCGTGCCGCCCGCGCCCGGGATCAGCCCGAGCAGGATCTCCGGCTGGCCGAGCTTCGCGTCCTCGGCCGCGATCCGGTAGTCGGCGCAGAGCGCCAGCTCGCAGCCGCCGCCCAGCGCGTAGCCGGTCACGGCCGCGACCACGGGCTTGGGGATGCGGGCCACGGCGGTGAACGCCTCCTGGAGACCGCGGGAGCGCAGCACCATGGCCGTGTGGTCCATGTTCTGCATCTCCTTGATGTCCGCGCCCGCCGCGAACACCTTCTCGCCGCCGTAGAGGATCACGGCCCGGACGTCCTCGCGCCGGGTCGCCTCCTCGGCCAGCTCGCGCAGTCCGTCCTGCACGGCCACGTCGAGGGCGTTCATCGGGGGGCGGTTCAGGCGGATGGTCCCGACGCCGTTGGAGACTTCGAGGGAAACAGTCATGGGCCGAGGTTAGCCCCCGTTAACGCACCGGGACCCGGTGCCGTTGCTCACAGCACCGGGTCCCTCCGGCGCGCGGAGGAGGACGGGGAGGACTACCCGGTCCACTCCGCCCAGGACATGTTCCAGCCGTTGAGGCCGTTGTCCGGGGCGATCTGCTTGTCCTTGGAGTTCTTCACGACGACGACGTCCCCGATGAGGGAGTTGTCGAAGAACCAGGCCGAGGGCATGTTCTTGTCGTAGCCGCCGCGCACGTCCTGGAGGCCGACGCAGCCGTGGCTGACGTTGGCGGAGCCGAAGGTGCCGGGCGAGGCCCAGTAGTTGCCGTGCACGAAGGTGCCCGAGGTGGACAGGCGCATCGCGTGCGGGACGTCCTTGATGTCGTACTCGCCGCCGAAGCCGACGGTGGCGCCGTTCATCCGGGTCACCTCGTACTTCTCGCTGATGACCATCTGCCCGTTGTAGGTGGTGGTCGACGGGGCGCCCGCGGTGATCGGGACCTTCTTGATCTCCTTGCCGTCCCGGACGACGGACATGGTGTGCGCGGACGCGTCCACGGTGGAGACCTGGGAGCGGCCGATGGTGAAGGAGAAGGACTTGGCCTGCTTGCCGTAGACGCCGGGGCGGCCCTCGACGCCGTCCAGGTTGAGCTTCACGGTGACCTTGGTGCCGGCCTTCCAGTACTTCTCCGGGCGGAAGTCGAGGCGGTCGTTGCCGAACCAGTGCCCGGCGATCTCCACCGGCGGGTCGGCGGTGACGGTGATGGCCTTCTCGACGGCCTCGGGCGCGGTGATCCCGCGGGTGAAGTTGATGGACACCGGCATGCCCACGCCGACGGTGGTGCCGTCCTCGGGGGTGTAGTGGCCGATGAAGGTGTTCTGCGGGACGAGGGTGGTGAAGGTGGTGTCCTTCGCGGACTCGCGTCCGTCCGCGTCCTTGGCGACCGCGTGGACCTTGTACTTGGTGGCGCCCGCGAGGTGGTGCAGCGGCTCCCAGGACGCCCCGTCCGGGGAGGTCTTCCCCTCGATCCTCGTGCCCTTGTCGTCCTGCACGGTGACGGTGGTCAGCTTGCCCTCGGCCGCGGTCACCTTCAGCGCGCCCGTGGTCGGGACGGCGTCCGCGCCGTCCTTGGGCGCGACGGTGACGACCGCCTGCGACGGGCCGTCCGCGACCTTCCCGGCCCCCTTGCCGTCCGAACCCCCGGCCCCGCCCTTGCCGTCCCCGCCGCCCGCGCACGCGGTCAGCGCGAGCAGCGCGCCCAGTGCCAGTGCGGAGAGCCGGACACCTCTGCGTCCCCGCCCCCGTCCGGCTCCGGCCGATGCCCCCGATATCGGCTGCCCGTTCACGCTCGTTCTCCCCTCGCACGGCCTGGCCCCGCCACGGCCCGCACCCCCGCGCCCTATCCGCGCACAGTGTTCAGAAAATCACACGGATCGTCTCGGGACGTACCCCCGGATGTCACCGTTCGGTCCCAACCTGTTCGCCGGGACGGACGGAGAAACGCCAGGCAGGGGACGCGTGGCAGGGGGCGGGGACGCGTGGCAGGGGGCGTGTGGCGGGGGCGGGACGCGTGGCAGGGGCCGGGCTGCGGGGCGGTGGCGGAGGCGGGCGGTCAGCGCAGGGCCGAACCCGCCCGCCAGGTACGCCAGTCGAGGTTCCAGCCGCCGAGGCCGTTGTCGGGGGCGACGGTGCGGTCCCGGGAGTTGACCACCTCGACGACATCGCCGATCAGGGTCCGGTCGTAGAACCAGCCGGCCGGGGACTCACCGCTGCCGCCCTTGTCGTCACGGAGGCCGACGCAGCCGTGGGAGACGTTGTCCGAGCCGAAGGTCTCGGGTGCGGCCCAGTAGTTGCCGTGCAGGAAGGTGCCCGAGGTGGTGAGCCGGATCGCGTGCGGTACGTCCGGGATGTCGTACTCACCCCGCCCGTCCTTCTTCGTGAAGCCGACGGTCGCCCCGTTCATCCGGGTCACGTCGTACATCTCGGTGACCACCATCCGGCCGTTGTAGGTCGGTGTCCTGTCCGCACCCGCCGTGACCGGGACCTCCGCGAGGAGCTTCCCGTCCCGGACCACCCGCATGCTGTGGGCCGCCGCGTCGACCGTGGAGACCTGGGAACGGCCGACCGTGAAGACCACCCGCTTCTGCTGGATGCCGTACGCGCCCGGCGCACCGGCCACGTCCCGCAGCCGCATGTCGACGGTGACCCGGGTGCCCGGCTCCCAGTACCGCTCGGGCCGGAAGTCGAGGCGGTCCCGGCCGAACCAGTGCCCGGCGATCTCCACGGGCGGGTCGGAGGTCACCCGGATCGCCCGTTCGACCGCCGCCCGGTCGGCGATCTCGCGGTTGAAGGAGAAGGAGACGATCATCCCGGTGCCGACGGTGGCGCGGTTCTCCGGCTTGAAGTAGCCGATGAACCGGTGCTCGGGCACGGCGGTGGCGAAGGTGGTGTGCCGGGCCGTGCGCCGCCCCCGCGCGTCCAGGGCCACGACGTCCACTCCGTACTTCGCGGCGAGCCCCAGCCGGGCACCCTTCTCCGGCGCCCAGCTCAGCCCGTCCGCCGAGATCCGCCCGGGGACCTCGGCCCCGCCGTCCGCCTCGATGCGGGTGACCCGGACCCGTTCCAGCCGGCCGCCGTCGAGTTCGACGCGGAGGGGGCCGTCCGGGGCCACGCCCTTCGCGCCGTCCTCGGGCGTCACCCGGATCACCTCGTCCCGGCCGCTGCCCTTGCCGCCGCCGTCGGACCCGCCGCCGGTGCACCCGGCGAGCCCCGCGACCAGTCCCGCTCCCGCCAGCGCCAGGCCCGCACGCCGTACCGCGCGTTTCAGTGCATCTCTCACGCACCGCCCAACGACGGCCCCCCGCCCCGGGCAACGTACGCCGCCGCCGTACGGGCCCCGGGGCCGCGCGGAGAAGCACCCCCCGGGGGCCGGGCTCAGAAGCACTCCCGGGCCCGGCGGGCGCGATGCCGGGAAGCGCTCCCGGGCCGGCGGGCGGGCGCGATGTTGGGAGGCGGGCCGGACGGGCAGACATGACGGGAGGACCGACGACGGGCACGGGGCCGGGACGCCGCACACGCCCGTCCGGGCCCGCCGGTGTCAGGGACCCGACGAGCCGCGGGAGGCCGAGAGGTGTCGAGCGCAGCGGAAGCCGAACAGGAGACGCCGACCGAGGGAGCGCGGGACGCACGGGGCGCGCCGCCGCGCGCCCCGGCGCCGTCCGCCGCGGGCGGCCGCCCGGTGGTCCGCGCGGGACCGGCCGCCTGGCCGGGTGCGCCGACCCCCCTCGGGGCGCGGTACCGGGTGGGCCCGGAGGGGGTCGCGGGCACCAACTTCGCGCTCTGGGCGGGCGGGGCGGAGGGGGTCGACGTCTGCCTCTTCGACGGCCCCGGCCCGGACGCGACCGAGACCCGGGTGCCGCTCACCGAGCTGACCCACGAGATCTGGCACGGCTTCGTCCCCGGCGTCCGGCCGGGGCAGCGCTACGGCTTCCGCGTGCACGGCCGCTGGGACCCGTGGACGGGCGCCCGCTGGAACACGGCGAAGCTCCTCCTCGACCCGTACGCCCGCGCGGTCGACGGCGACTACCGGCTGCCGCCCGAGGTGTACGGGCACGTCCGCGACTGGCCCCAGCAGCATGTCGCCGACACCGTCCGCGACGACCGTGACTCGGCGCCCTTCGTGCCCAAGGGCGTCGTGGTCCACGACGACACGGGCGGGGGCGACGAGTGGCGGGACGACCGCCGGCCCAAGACCTCGTGGGCGGACACCGTCATCTACGAACTGCACGTACGCGGCTTCACCAAGCGGCACCCCGGCATCCCGGAGGATCTGCGCGGCACCTACGCGGGCCTGGCCCACCCGGCCGCGATCGAGCACCTGACCTCCCTCGGGGTGACGGCGGTCGAGCTGCTGCCGGTGCACCAGTTCGCCCACGAGGACCATCTGCTGCGCCGGGGCCTGGTCAACTACTGGGGCTACAACTCCATCGGCTACTTCGCCCCGCACGCCGCCTACGCGGCCTCGGGGACGGCCGGGCAGCAGGTCGGTGAGTTCAAGCGGATGGTCCGGGCGCTGCACGCGGCCGGGATCGAGGTGATCCTCGACGTGGTCTACAACCACACCGCCGAGGCCGGGGAACTGGGCCCGATGCTGTCACTGCGCGGCATCGACAACCGCGGCTACTACCGCCTCCAGCACGACGCCCGCCGCTACGCCGACTACACGGGCTGCGGCAACACCCTGCACGTGGTGCAGCCGCAGGTGCTGCGGCTGATCACCGACTCGCTGCGCTACTGGGTGACCGAGATGGGGGTGGACGGCTTCCGCTTCGACCTGGCGGCCGCGCTGGCGCGCTCGATGCACGACGTGGACATGCTCTCCCCGTTCCTCGCGGTCATCGCCCAGGACCCGGTACTGCGCCGGGTGAAGCTGATCGCCGAACCGTGGGACGTGGGCAGCGGCGGCTACCAGGTGGGCGCGTTCCCCCCGCTGTGGACCGAGTGGAACGACCGCTACCGGGACGCGGTCCGGGACTTCTGGCGGGGCGCGCTGCACGACGTCCGGGACCTCGGCTACCGGCTGTCCGGCTCCAGCGACCTGTACGCCTGGGGCGGGCGCCGCCCGTACGCCTCGGTCAACTTCGTCACCGCGCACGACGGTTTCACCCTGCGCGACCTCGTCTCCTACGAGCACAAGCACAACGAGGCCAACGGCGAGGGCAACCGGGACGGGACCGACGACAACCGGTCCTGGAACTGCGGCGCGGAGGGCGACAGCGACGACCCGGCGGTCAACGCGCTGCGGCGGCGGCAGCTCCGGAACCTGCTGACCACGCTGCTGCTCTCCACCGGGGTGCCGATGCTGGTCGCGGGAGACGAGATGGGCCGTACCCAGCGCGGCAGCAACAACGCGTACTGCCAGGACAACGAGATCAGCTGGCTGGACTGGTCACTGCCGCAGGAGCCGGGCGGGCAGGAACTGCTGGCCCTGACCCGGCGGCTGCTCGCCCTGCGGCACGCGCATCCGGTGCTGCGCCGCAGGGCGTTCTTCTCGGGCCGCCCGCAGGCCCCGGACGGGCTGCGGGACCTGGCGTGGTTCACGCCCGAGGGCACGGAGATGACCGAGGCCGACTGGTACGCGCCCTCCGCGACCTTGACCCTGTTCCTCTCCGGCCGGGACATCCCCGGGCGGGACGCGCGGGGGGAACAGGTCACCGACGACAGCTTCCTGACGGTCCTGCACGCGGCGCACACCCCGGTGCCGTTCCGCCTGCCGGGACGGCCGTGGGCGGAGGCGTACGAACTGGTGGTGGACACCTCCCGGGAGGACCAGACCGAGCCGCCGGGCACGGTGTACGCCGGCGGCACGACGGTGACCGTCCCGGCGCGGTCGGTGCTGCTGCTGCGGGTGCTGCCGGGGGCGGAGCTCCCGGAGGCGGCCGTTCCGGACGCGGACGGCGACGGCGGCAGGGACGGAAACGGAGGCGGAGACGGAGGCAAAGTGGGAGACGGGGGCGGTTCGCCGTAGGAGGTGCCCGGCCTGCCCGTCGACCTGCGGGCCCGCGGATCTGGCCCGCGGATCTGCGGGCCCGGACCCGTCCGGAGCAGGTCCGCCACCTCCCGCGAGGGGGCGCGGCACCGGCACCCGCGAAAAGCACGTGAGTCTGTCAGTGGTGAACCGTACTCTCGGTGCTGATGCCCACTTCACTTTCCACCCCCACCCCGCCGGCCCCGGGCGTGGAGCGGCGGTCCGCCGTGCGCTCCCTGCTGCGCCTGTGGCCGTATGTGCGGCCGGTGCGCGCCCGGCTGTTCAGCGCGGCGTTCGTCGCGGTCGTGGCCTCCTGCCTCAGCCTCGTCATCCCCCTGGTCCTCAAGTGGATGGTGGACGGCCCCGTCGCGGACCGTGACCCGGGCGGGGTGTGGCTGGGCGCGCTGGTGGTGCTGCTGCTCGGCATCGCGGAGGCGGTCCTGTTCGGCTTCCGGCGCTGGCTGGTCGCCCGGCCGCTCGCCGGGGTGGAGGCGGCCATGCGCGCCGACCTCTACGGGCATCTGCAACGGCTGCCGGTGGCCTTCCACGACCGCTGGGCCTCGGGGCAGTTGCTGTCGCGCGGGACCACGGACCTGATGCTGCTGCGGATGTTCCTGGCCTTCCCGCTGACCTTCCTCCTGGTCAACGGCACCACGATCCTGGTGGGGTTCGTGATCCTGCTGGCCCAGGAGTGGACGCTGGGGCTGCTGCTGCTCGGTCCTGTGGTGCCGCTGGTGATCGCGTGCGCGCTGTTCGAGACGAAGTACTCGCTGGTCGCGCGGCGGGCGCAGGACCAGGTGGGCGATCTGACGACCGTGGTGGAGGAGAGCGTCCTCGGCATCCGGATCGTCAAGGGCTTCGGACGGCACCGCAGCCAGTCGGAGGCGTTCCGGGGGCTGGCGCGCCGGCTGCGCGGCACGGAGCTGGAGAAGGCGCGGCTGCTGGGCGGGATCTGGGCGCTGATCACGATCGTGCCGGAGCTGGCGATCGGGGCCGCGCTGGTGCTGGGCACGGTGCAGGTGGCCGACGGGGACCTGTCGGCGGGCACCCTGGTGGCCTTTCTGTCGACGGCACTCGCGCTGCGCTGGCCGATCGACTCCATCGGCTTCCTGCTGGCGATGAGCCAGGAGGCGGCGACGGCGGCGGACCGGTACTTCGAGGTGCTGGACGCGGAGCCGGAGGGCGACGGCGGTGGCGACGACGACGGTGGCGGCGGACACCTGGCGGGCACGGTCCCCGCCACCGGCCCGGGGGACGGCGGCACGCACCGCGACGGACTGCGCTTCGAGGGCGTGACCTTCCGCTACCCGGACGCCCCGCCCGGCTCCGCCCCCGTCCTCGGCCCCGTCGACCTGCATGTGCGCACCGGCGAGACGATGGCCCTCGTCGGCGGCACGGGCAGCGGCAAGACCACCCTCACCGCGCTCGTGCCCCGGCTCTACGACCCGACCTCCGGGCGGATCACCCTCGACGGCCGCGACATCACCGCCCTGCCCCGGGAGCGGCTGCGCGAACTGGTCTCGGTCGCCTTCGAGGAGCCCACGCTGTTCTCCGCGACCGTCGGGGAGAACGTGCTGATGGGCGCCGGGGAGAACGCGGGCGAGGAGGCGCTGCGGCGGTCGCTGGACATCGCCCAGGCCGGTTTCGTCGACGCCCTGCCCAGGGGCGTGGACACCCAGGTCGGGGAGCAGGGACTGAGCCTGTCGGGCGGTCAGCGGCAGCGGCTGGCGCTGGCCCGCGCGGTGGTCGGCGAACCGCGCTTCCTGGTCCTGGACGACCCGCTGTCCGCGCTGGACGTGCACACGGAGGCGCTGGTCGAGGCGGCGCTGCGGCAGGTGCTCGCCCGGACCACGGCGCTGGTGGTGGCGCACCGGCCGTCGACGGTGATGCTCGCCGACCGGGTCGCCCTGCTGTCCGGCGGGCGGATCGCGGCGGTCGGGACACACCAGGAACTGCTGCGCACCAACGCGGAGTACGCGTGGCTGATGTCCGGGGCGGACCGGCGGCCGCAGGACGCGGACACGGGTACGGGCGCTGACGCGGGCGCGGGTGCGGGTTCGGGCGCGGGTTCGGGCGCGGACGCCGGCACGTACGCGGCGACGGAGACGGAGACCGAGACGGCGACGGAGACGGAGAGGACGGCCCGGTGACGGCGGAACCGACGACGAGCGCGGTGGAGGAGCGGGCGGGCGGCCCGGCCCGCCCCGAGCCCCCCGCGTCCACCGGCCCCTCCCGGCCGGCCCCCTCTCCCGGGCCCCCGGAACCGGACGCCTCGGACCCGTTCGACCGGGACGCGCTGCCCGCCCCGCCCGGGGCGACCGGCGCGCTGCTGCGGTCGCTGCTCGCGCCGCACCGCGCCCGGGTCGCGCTCACCGCCGTGTTCCTGCTGCTCCAGCAGGCCGCCGTCCAGGCGGGTCCGCTGCTCGTCGCGTACGCGATCGACCGGGGCGTGCCCGCGTTCCGGGCCGGCGACCACGGCCCGCTGGTCCTCGTCGCCACCGGGTACGCGGTGTGCGCGCTGGCCGGAGGCGTCCTCCAGTACGCGTTCATCCGCTCCGCGGCCCGGGTCAACCAGGACGCGCTGCTGGATCTGCGCGGCCGGATCTTCCGGCACGCCCAGGCGCTGAGCGTCGACTTCCATGAGCGCTACACCTCGGGGCGGCTGATCTCGCGGTCCACCGCGGACGTGGAGTCGCTCCAGGAGCTGCTGAGCGAGGGGCTCCAGGAACTGATGGCCGTGGTGCTGTCGTTCGTCTACATCTCGGCGATGCTGCTCTGGCTGGACCTGGGGCTGGGCGCGGTGGCGGTGGCCTCGTTCGTGCCCCTGTATCTGCTGGTGCGGCTCTACCAGCGGCGTGCGCGCACGGTGTTCGCCGCGCGGTCGACCGCGATCGCCGCGGTGATCGTGAAGTTCGCGGAGACCCTGAACGGCATCCGGCCGGTGCGCGCGTTCCGCCGGGAGCGGGCCAACGACGCGGCCTTCCGGGCGCTGAACGGGCGTCATGAGCGCAGCAACGGGGACTCGCTGCTGGAGATGGCCCGTTATGTGGTCGGCTCCCGGCTGGTCGCCAACACGGCGGTGGCGGCGATGGTGCTGTGGGGTGCGTACCGGGTGGCCGTGGACACGCTGGCGCTCGGTGTGCTGGCGGCGGCGGTGCTCTATCTGCGCCGGCTGTACGACCCCATCGACCGGCTGGGGATGTTCCTGAACTCCTACGAGTCGGCGGCCGCGTCGCTGGAGAAGATCGCGGGTCTGCTGGCGCAGGTGCCTTCGGTGCCGGAGGCTGCCCGTCCGCGCGAGCTGCCCGCCCCGGCGGGCGACGGCCCGGGCCGGGAGGTCGTCTTCGACGGGGTCTCGTTCGCGTACCGGACGGGCGGCGAGGTGCTGCCGCGGTTCGATCTGACGATCCCGGCCGGGCAGACGGTGGCGGTCGTCGGGTCGACGGGCGCCGGGAAGTCGACGCTGGCCAAGCTGCTGGCCCGGTTCTACGACCCGACGGCGGGCCGGGTCCTGCTGGACGGCACGGACCTGCGCGAGCTGGCGGTGCCGGAGCTGCGGCGGGGTGTGGTGATGGTGACGCAGGAGGCGTTCCTGTTCTCCGGAACGGTCGCGGAGAACATCGCGATCGGCCGTCCGGACGCCGGCCGCGCCGAGATCGAGCAGGCCGCGAAGGCGATCGGCGCGCACGACTTCATCGCGTCCCTGCCGGAGGGCTACGACACGGACGTGCGCAAGCGCGGCGGGCGGATCTCGGCGGGCCAGCGGCAGTTGGTGGCGTTCGCCCGTGCCCTGCTGGCGGACCCGTCGGTGCTCATCCTGGACGAGGCGACGAGTTCCCTGGACATCCCCGGGGAGCGCGCCGTCCAGCAGGCCATGGACACGGTCCTGCGCGGCCGCACGGCGGTCGTCATCGCCCACCGCCTCTCCACGGTCGAGATCGCCGACCGGGTGCTGGTCATGGACCGCGGGCGCATCGTGGAGGACGGCCCGCCCGCCGCCCTCATCGCCGGCGAGGGCCGCTTCGCGGGCCTCCACCGGGCGTGGCGGGACAGCCTGGTGGGCTGACGGGCGGAGCGGGGTCAGGAGCGGGTTCAAGGACGAACAAGGACGAATCTGGACGGATTCGGGACGGGTTCGGGACGGGTTCGCCACCGACCCGAGAGGCACTCGGGAGGCATTGGGGGGCGCGCGGATCCGGCCATGCGCCGGGGGCGCTCCCGGGGGCGGCACGGCGCCACACCCAACCCTCCCGTCACGATCCGCACCCCCGCCGGCAGCGCCCGCGGCCTTGCGGTGCCGGTGCGGGCGAACTCCGCGCCGAGGGGGCCGTCACACCCCTGAAACGTTCGCTCAACGGACAACGACCTTCATGGACCGGACGACTTCCGGCCAAGTTCTTGTCGCGCTCCTGACAGGAACCGTTCACGGCTGCCAGTCTTCCCCCATTCCACGCATCACCGCTCCGAATGCCCCACTGCACGCCCGGCCCGCCCACCCAGCCGGCCGGTACCCCCCTCGCAGAAGGAGTTCGCGTGAGACCCACGCATCGCCGTCGCGCCACCGCGACCGGAGCCCTCATCGCGTCGGCCGCCATGATCGCGGTCGGATTCCAGTCCGGCGCCTCCGCCGCCCCGCAACCCGCCGCGACCCCCGCCGCCGCGCAGCAGACGCAGGCGGACCCGGGCGCGCTCCCGAAGAGCCTCTCCCCCTCGCAGCGCGCGGAGCTGATCCGCGAGGCGTCCGCGACAACGGCCGCCACCGCGAAGAAGATCGGCCTGACGGCCAAGGAGAAGCTCGTCGTCCGGGACGTGGTCCAGGACCGCGACGGCACCACGCACACCCGCTACGAGCGCACCTACGAAGGGCTGCCGGTCCTCGGCGGCGACCTCGTGGTCGCCGAGTCGCGCGCGGGGGCGACCGAGGCGGTCACCAAGGCGTCTCCGGCACGGCTCGCGGGCGTGGACACCACGGCGGACGTCCCCGCGGCGACCGCCGAGAAGCAGGCCCTCGGCGCCGCGAAGGCCGAGGGCTCCAAGGCGACGAAGGCGGAGCGGGCGCCCCGCAAGGTCGTGTGGATGGGCTCGGGCAGCCCGACCCTCGCCTACGAGACCGTCGTCGGCGGCCTCCAGCACGACGGCACCCCGAACGAGCTGCACGTCGTCACCGACGCGGCCACCGGCGCGAAGCTCTTCGAGTGGCAGGCCGTCCACAACGGCACGGGCAACACCCAGTACAGCGGTCAGGTGACGCTGGGGACCGCGCCCTCGTACACGCTGACCGACACCACCCGCGGCAACCACAAGACGTACAACCTGAACCGCGGCACCTCGGGCACCGGCACCCTGTTCTCGGGCTCCGACGACGTCTGGGGCGACGGCACCCCGTCCAACCCGGAGACCGCGGGCGCCGACGCGCACTACGGCGCGGCCCTCACCTGGGACTACTTCAAGAACGTGCACGGCCGTTCCGGCATCCGGGGCGACGGCGTCGGCGCGTACTCCCGCGTCCACTACGGCAACAACTACGTCAACGCCTTCTGGCAGGACAGCTGCTTCTGCATGACGTACGGCGACGGCGCGGGCAACGCCAAGCCGCTCACCTCGATCGACGTGGCCGCGCACGAGATGACCCACGGTCTGACCTCCAACACCGCGGGCCTGATCTACAGCGGGGAGTCCGGCGGCCTGAACGAGGCGACCAGCGACATCTTCGCGGCGGCCGTCGAGTTCCACGCCAACAACTCCCAGGACCAGGGCGACTACCTGGTCGGCGAGAAGATCGACATCCGCGGCAACGGCACCCCGCTGCGCTACATGGACAAGCCGAGCAAGGACGGCTCCTCCAAGGACTACTGGTACGCGGGCATCGGCAACGTCGACGTCCACTACTCCTCGGGCCCGGCGAACCACTGGTTCTACCTCCTCTCCGAGGGCAGCGGCGCCAAGACCATCAACGGCGTGAACTACGACTCGCCGACCTCCGACGGCCTGCCCGTCACCGGCATCGGCCGGGAGAAGGCGGCGCTGATCTGGTTCAAGGCGCTGACCACGAAGTTCAACTCCCGTACCGACTACGCGGGCGCCCGCACCGGCACCCTCGCGGTCGCCACCGAGCTGTACGGGGCGAGCAGCCCCGAGGTCAGGGCCGTCACGGACGCCTGGGCGGGCGTCAACGTCGGCTCCCGCCCCGGCGGCGACCCGGGTGAGCCCGGCGACTCCTACGAGAACACCACCCCCGTCGCGATCCCGGACGCGGGCGCCGCGGTGACCTCCACCATCAACGTCACCGGCCGCACGGGCAACGCGCCCGCCGCGCTCAAGGTCGTCGTGGACATCACCCACACCTACCGCGGCGACCTGGTCATCGACCTCCTCGCGCCGGACGGCACGGCCTACCGCCTGAAGAACAGCAGCGGCTCCGACTCCGCGGACAACGTCAAGGCGACCTACACCGTCAACGCCTCCTCCGAGACGGCGAACGGCGCCTGGAAGCTCCGCGTCCAGGACGTGTACCGCTACGACACGGGCCGCATCAACAGCTGGAAGCTCACCTTCTGACCCACCGGCCCGCCCCGCACCACACCACGAGCGCCGCCCGGCCCCTCTCCCAGGGGGCCGGGCGGCGGTCTTCCCGCCCCCGCCACGAGGACCGGACGCCTCCCGAGATCGTCAACTCACGGTTGACGATCCAGGAGTCGTCAACCTAAGGTTGTCGCATGACCGAGCCTGTGCGTCTGACCCATCCCGTGCGCCTCGACGACCTGATCGAGGCGATCAAGAAAGCCCGTACCCAGCCCCTGGACCAGCTCTCCGACGCGGTCATCGCGGCGGACCACCTCGGGGACATCGCCGACCACCTCATCGGCCACTTCGTGGACCAGGCCCGCCGTTCCGGCGCGTCCTGGACCGAGATCGGGAAGTCGATGGGGGTCTCCAAGCAGGCCGTCCAGAAGCGCTTCGTCACCAAGGAGTCCGACCAGCCGCTCGACCTTGACCCGAGTCAGGGCTTCAGCCGCTTCACCGCCCGGGCGCGGAACGTCGTCGCGGCCGCGTCGAACGAGGCGCGGGAGGCCCGCAACACCCATGTCGGGCCCGAGCACCTGACGCTGGGTCTGCTCGCCGAGCCGGACGGTCTCGCCGTCCGGGCCCTGACCGCCCGGGGCGCGGACGCGGCCCGGGTCCGCGAGGCGGCGGCCGCCGCGCTGCCCCCGGGAGCCGACGAACTCCCGGAGATCGCCCCGTACGACGCCCGCGCCCGCAAGGCCCTGGAGCTCACCTTCCGCGAGGCCCTGCGCCTGGGCCACAACTACATCGGCACGGAGCACATCCTCCTCGCCCTCCTGGAGGCGGAGGACGGCACCGGCCCGCTGTGCTCGCTGGGCGTGGAGAAGGGCAGGGTCGAGGAGTGGGTGCGGGAGACGCTGGCGGCGATCACGGCAGAGGGGCCGGACCGGCCCTGAGCGCGAGTGTGCCCCGGGCGGCGGAACCCGATCCGCCGCCCGGGGCACGGCACCAGGAAGTGTCCAGCAGATCAGGGCCGGACCCTCCCAGCCCTCAGCGCAGCAGCACCCCCGCCTTCGGTCCCACCGTGTCCGGTGCCTCCGCCGGCAGGGCGACCAGGCCCATGTCCGGGCCGGCCGGGACCAGGCGGTGGGCGGGCAGGACCCGGACGGTGTAGCCGAACGGGCCGGTCCGGTCCAGGGCGAGGGGGCCCTCGTAGGTCCAGCGGCCGTCCAGGTCCGGCCCGCCGGCCGGCTTCAGCGGAAAGGCCCGGCCGTCACGGATCGCGTCGTCCGCGTCGACCCGGCCCGCGACCGCCTGCACCTCCACGTCGTCCGGACCCAGGTCGCCGAGGGTGGCCTGCACCCGCAGGATCAGCGTGGAGCCGAGCCCGGCCGTCGCCGCGCCGCCCGCCCCCGCCTCCTGGTCCACCGCCTCGACGTGCTCCACCGCGACCCGCGGCCAGCCCGCCCGGACCCGGGCCTTCCACTCGGCCAGGGCCTCGGCGGCGGAGGCGTCAAGGGCCCGGTGCGCCCCGGCGGCCGGAACGTACAGCCGCTCCACGTACTCGCGCACCATGCGCCCCGCGAGCACCTTGGGGCCCAGGGTGCTCAGGGTGCGGCGGACCATCTCGATCCAGCGGTCCGGCAGCCCGCCCGCGCCCCTGTCGTAGAAGCGGGGCGCGACCCGGTCCTCGATCAGGGAGTACAGCGCCGCCGCCTCCAGGTCGTCGCGGCGGTCCTCGTCGGTGGCCGCTCCGTCGGCGGTGGGGATCGCCCAGCCGTAGTCCGGCTCGAACCACTCGTCCCACCAGCCGTCCAGGACCGAGAGGTTGAGGGAGCCGTTGAGCGCGGCCTTCATCCCGCTGGTGCCGCACGCCTCCAGCGGGCGCAGCGGGTTGTTGAGCCACACATCGCAGCCCGGGTACAGCTTCTTCGCCATCGCCATGCCGTAGTCGGGCAGGAAGACGATCCGGTGCCGCACCCGCGCATCGTCCGCGAACCGGACCAGTTCGCGCACCAGCCGCTTGCCGCCGTCGTCGGCCGGGTGGGCCTTGCCGGCGACCACGATCTGGATGGGGTGGGTCGGATGCAGCAGCAGCTCGGTCAGCCGCTGCCGGTCGCGCAGCATCAGGGTGAGCCGCTTGTACGAGGGGACCCGGCGGGCGAAGCCGATGGTCAGCACGTCCGGGTCCAGCACCCCGTCGATCCAGCCGAGTTCGGCCTCGCCCGCGCCGCGCTGCCGCCAGGAGGCGCGCAGCCGCTGCCGCACCTCGTCGACCAGCTGCTCGCGCAGGGAGCGGCGCAGCTCCCAGATGTCGGCGTCCGGGATCTCGGCGACCGCGTCCCAGCGGGAGGAGCCGCCGACCGAGAGGGCGTCCTCCGCGCGGCCCGCGCCGATCTGCCGGGCGCCGAGGCGGAAGACCTCGGGGGCCATCCAGGTCGGCGCGTGGACGCCGTTGGTGACCGAGGTGATCGGCACGTCGGCGGCGTCGAAGCCCGGCCACAGCCCGGCGAACATGTCCCGGCTGACGGCGCCGTGCAGTTCGGAGACGCCGTTGGCGCGCTGGGCGAGGCGCAGGCCCATCACGGCCATGTTGAACACGCCCGGCTCGCCGCCCGGGTAGCTCTCGGCGCCGAGCTGGAGGACGCGGTCGACGGGGACGCCGGGCAGCTCCGCGCCGTCCGCGAAGTGGCGGGCGACCAGGTCCCGGTCGAAGCGGTCGATACCGGCCGGGACGGGGGTGTGGGTGGTGAACACGGTGCCCGCGCGCACCGCCTCCAGGGCCGCGTCGAAGCCGAGGCCGGGCGCCTCGCCGAGTTCCCGGATGCGCTCCAGGCCGAGGAACCCGGCGTGGCCCTCGTTGGTGTGGAACACCTCGGGCTCCGCGTGCCCGGTGATCCGGCAGTACGCGCGCACCGCGCGCACCCCTCCGATCCCGAGCAGCATCTCCTGGAGCAGCCGGTGCTCGCTGCCGCCGCCGTACAGCCGGTCGGTGACATCGCGTGCGGCGGGGGTGTTGCCCTCCACGTCGGAGTCGAGCATCAGCAGCGGGACACGGCCGACCCGGGCGATCCAGATGTGCGCGTGCATCAGCCGGCCGGCGGGGAGGGTCAGGGTCAAACGGGCGGGGGTGCCGTCCTGCTCGCGCAGCAGGGAGACGGGCAGCTCGTTGGGGTCGAGGACCGGGTAGTGCTCCTGCTGCCAGCCGTCCCGGGAGAGGGACTGGCGGAAGTAGCCGTGCCGGTAGAGGAGTCCGACGCCGATCAGGGGGACGCCGAGGTCGCTGGCGGCCTTGAGGTGGTCGCCTGCGAGGATGCCGAGGCCGCCGGAGTACTGCGGCAGGGCCGCGGTCACGCCGAACTCGGGCGAGAAGTAGGCGATGGCCGCGGGGAACCGGGAGGGGTCCTCGCCGCCGCCGGCGCTCTGGTACCAGCGGCGGCCGCCCAGGTAGTCGTCCAGGTCGTCGGCGGCGGCCGCCAGCCGGCGCAGGAAGCGCCGGTCCCTGGCGAGCTCGGCCATCCGGGCGGCGGACACGTTGCCGAGCAGCCGCACGGGGTCGCCGGCCACGGCCCGCCACCCCTCCGGGTCGACGGAACGGAACAGTTCTTGGGTCTCGGTGTGCCAGGACCAGCGCAGGTTGCGCGCCAGGTCACCGAGCGGTCGCAGGGGTTCGGGCAGGACGGGACGGACGGTGAAACGACGAATGGCCTTCACGGGTCCCACCTTCGCAGGGGATATACGCATCTGAGCGGACGCACGGCGATGACGTGTCGTCCGTCCGCTTTCGTCGCGCACGACCGTAGCGTCCCCCCGGCCCGCGGGGGAGGGCGCACAGCGGCCCCGGGGGCTCGCCGGGGGGCACGCGGTGAGGGGGCGGGGCCGGCGAGCCGGGCGGCGGGTACGGGACCGGGGCGGGGCCGGCGACCGGGCGGCGGGTACGGGACCGGGCAGGTGCGCACCCCGCCCCGCACCGCTCCTTTCACCCCGGTCCCGCCCGCACCCGGTCCCGCCCGCACCTCCCCCTCACCCCGGTCCCGTCAGCGCGCCCGCCCCCGCGCCGGAACCCCGTACGGCGAGCCCGCGTTCACCGTCTCGCGGTCGAAGGCGCCCTGCGCCGCGTACCGGGCGGCGATGGCCGCGCGTTCGGACGGCGGGATCACCGTGTCCACGTCCCGGAAGCCGCCGGGGGCGCGCTCGTGGGCGAGGTTGATGACGACCTCCGGGCCCTGCCGCCGGTTGGCGCGCTGGAGGGCGGTGGTGACGGGCCGCCGGTCGGCCTCGTACGCGGCCAGTGCCGCCACCGGGTCCCGGTGGGTGGCCAGCGCGTGCGCGAGGGCGCGGCCGTCGACGACGGACTGGGTCGCGCCGTTGGACCCGACCGGGTACATCGCGTGGGCCGCGTCGCCGATCAGGGTGGTGCGGCCGCGGGTCCAGGACGCCAGCGGTTCCCGGTCGACCATGGGGTACTCGTACGCGGCCTCGGCCGCCGCCAGGACCTCGGCCACCCGGACCCCGCCGAACTCCCAGCCCGCGAAGCGGTGGGCGAAGTCGCCGACGTCGACCACCCGGTTCCAGTCGCCCCGGTACGCGCCGTCCTCGGCGTCGTGCGCCGCCGAACCCGGTCCCAGCAGGGCCCAGTTGACCTGTACGGTGCCCTCGGTGCCCGGCTCGGTGAGCGGGTAGACGACCGCCTTGTGGGTGTCGTCGCCCGCGATGAACATGAAGGTCCCGGCCCGCTCCGCCGGCATCCGGGACACCCCCCGCCAGACGACCGCCCCGTTCCACGGCGGCGCGCCCTCCCCGGGGTTGAGCGCCGCGCGGACCGCCGAGCGGATGCCGTCCGCGCCGATCAGCAGGTCCGGCTCCAGGGACGCGCTGCCGCGCCGGGCGCCGTCGCGGTACTCCAGGGTGACCCGGGGCCGCCTTTCCGGCATGCCGTCGGGCAGTGGCTCGACGCCCGTGACCCGGACCCCGGTGAGCAGGGCGGACGGTCCGAGCCGGGCGCGTACCGCCTCCGCGAGGACGCGCTGGAGTTCGCCGCGGTGCACGGAGAGCTGGGGCCAGAGGTAGCCGGCGCGCAGCCCTCGCGGGTCGCGCGAGATCAGGGAGCCGCTGCGGTGGTAGTAGCGCAGTTCCCGGGTGCGTACGGCGCCGCGCTCGACGGCGCCGAGCACGCCGAGGGCGTCGAGTTCGCGGACCGCGTTGGGCATGAGGTTCAGGCCGGCGCCCACCGGGCGGATCTCGCGGGCGGCCTCGACGACCGTGATCCGTGCGAATCCGGCCGCGTGGAGGGCGAGTGCCGCGGTGAGTCCGGCGACGCCACCGCCGACGATCATGATGTGGGTCATGGGGACGGGTCTCCTCGGAAGTCTGCTCGGTGCTCTCCTTCTCACCGGTCAGTGCCGTGCGGCGCGGGCCGTGGTGTCGGCCGCAGCCGGACCGGTCCCCCGGACCGAGCGGCGCACCAGCGTCTCGTTGGCACGAGTCAGGTCGAGCACGGAGCGCAGCAGGGCGACCGGCGCGCCCCCGCTGCCCACGTCGTAGAGGCGGACGTCCTCGCTGTACGCCTTGCGGGCGATGGTGATGTGCCGGGCGCGGAAGGTCTTCAGCAGGCGCAGCACCCGGGCGAGGGCCATGGCGGAGGCGGCGAGCGAGGCGGGGACCGAGCCGGTGCCCTCCCAGCTGAAGGCCGCGGAGAGCTTGGAGACCGCGGAGACACCGCCCCGGTGCACCGCGTGGTGCGCGCGCCAGGACGGGAGGCTGTAGCGGACGGAGTCGTCGAGGAAGGCGTCGTAGGCGGCGTCGCTCCGGTCGCACTGCCACAGCGTCAGATCGACGAGCCAGAGGGGGACCTGCGCGGCGGCGGGGCCGAGGAGGTCCTCGCCCGCGACGTCGACCTCCTCGAAGTAGGAGCGCAGCTCACGGGCGAAGAACTCGGGCGTGACCCGGGCCACCGTGAAGTCGATGGAGTCGACCATGCGGGCGACATGGCCGGCGGTGCGGTCCAGCGCCTCGGCGAAGGCGGGGTCGTACGGTTCCAGCCGGGCCAGCTCCGCGCAGGTGTCGAGGCAGGCGACCAGGCTGGGGAAGACCATCCGGACGGCGTCCTGGAGGTTCCCCTCCATCGGGTCGCCGGTGTACATCCGCTGCCGGGGGCCGGTGGGGTTCCAGGCCGTGTAGTGGTGCACGGTGTCGCGCGGCACCATGTCCGTGCGCCGGCCCAGCAGCCGCAGGACCGGCAGGGCCTGGGGCACGGCGGCCAGCGGCTCGGTGCCGTGACGTTTCAGCGACCCCAGGAGGATGCCGAGGTCCCGCATCGCGGCGAGGGCGTCGACGACGGAGAACGAGGCGGCGCGCTCCGGCTCGGGCAGCAGGGCGCGCAGTGCGACGGCGAGCGCGGGCACGTCGGCGGCCGCGTTCATCGCCGGGAGGGCCCCGAGCAGCGCGTCCGCGCCGAGAGGGTCGGCGGCGCGTATCTCGGCTATCCGGTAGCGCGGCTCGGCCCGGTGGCGGGCGTCGCCCAGCGGTTCGGGTGCGGGCACGACGAGGTCGTTCAGGGTCAACGGACTGTCCCCTCGGGTCGGTTCACTGGTGGATGCGGGGCGGCGGTGCGCGCGGCCCCCGGCCGGGCGCCCGCCCCGGGTCACTCCACGGCCCGGCCGACCCGGTCCTGGCGTGGCGGCGCCATGGCGGTCCCGGGCAGCCGCAGCCGGAGGGAGAGCAGGACGGCCGGCACCGCGAACGCGGCGCCGGCCAGCAGGGCGTAGCGGAAGCCCTCGGTCGCGTCCCCGCCCCCGGCGGAGCCCGCGCCGATCACCGCGACGGCGACCGCGAGGCCGAGGACGGAGCCGAACTGCTGGCTGGTGCTGACCAGTCCGGAGGCGAGCCCGGTCTCCCCGGGCGCGGCCCCGGCCGTGGCGGCCACGTTGGTGGTGACCATGACCAGCGGCAGGGCGACGCCGAGGACCAGGCTGGGGGCGAGGACGGTGCCGGCGAAGCCGCCGTCGGCCCTCAGGGCCAGGGCGAGCCACGCCGTCCCGGCCGCGAGAAGCACGAAGCCGCAGGTCATGACCGGCCGCAGCCCGTACCGGCCGATCAGGGCGCCGGCGCGCGGGGCGACGGCGACCACGACGAGGGAGAGCGGCAGCAGGCCGAGCCCGCCGGTGAGCGGCGAGTGGCCGAGGGAGCGCTGGAGGTAGAGGCTGACGACGAAGAACATCGGGAAGAGGGTCGTCTGGGCGAGGGCGGCGAGTACGTTGGCCCGGGCGAGGGCGGGCCGGCGCAGCACGTCCGGCGGCACCAGCGGGTGCGCGGCCCGGCGTTCCCGCAGGACGAACGCCACGAGCAGCGCGGCGGCCCCGGCGAGCGCCCCGAACGTCCGCGTCCCGGTCCACCCCGCGCTCTCGGCGCCGACGAGGGCGTACGCGAGCAGTGCGAGCCCGCCGGTCGCGGTGAGCGCGCCCCCGAGGTCCGCGCCCTGGTCCCGCCGCCGGGACGCGGGGCCGAGGACCCGGAGAGCGCCCGCGGCGAGGAGGCCCGCGGCCGCCACGTTGAGCCAGAAGGTGGCCCGCCAGCCGGCCAGGTCGGTCAGGACGCCCCCGAGGACCGTGCCCAGCACCCCGCCGAGCCCGCCCATGGCGGCGAACACCCCGAGGGCCCGGTGTCGTCCGGGGCCGTCGGGGAAGAGGGCGAGGAGGGCGGCGAAGGCGGCCGCCCCGGCGAGCGCCGCGCCCACGCCCTGCGCGGCACGGGCCGCCGTGAGCTGGGCGGCGCTCTGGGCGAGGCCGCCCGCCGCGGACGCGGCGGCGAGCAGGGCGAGGCCGGTGAGGCAGACGCGGCGGTGGCCCAGCAGGTCGGCGGCGCGCCCGCCGAGGAGCAGCAGCCCGCCGAAGGCGATGAGGTAGGCGTTGGCCACCCAGGACAGTCCGGCGGAGCCGGTGCCGAGGTCCTTACCGATCGAGGGGAGGGCCACGTTGACGATGGCGGTGTCCATGATGAGCAGGAGCTGCATGGCGGCGAGCACCATCAGCGCGGCCCCGGCCGGTCGGGCGGCGCCGGCCGGTCGCCCGGTCGTGTCGGCTCTCACCGCTGCACGGTCTCCTCGGACGACCCGTGTCCGGGCCGCACGGTCTCCTCGGACAGCGCGTAGCCGGGCCGCACGGTCTCCTCGGACAGCCCGTAGCCCGCGAGGCAGGACCGGACCAGGGCCTCGCAGCTCGCGGTGTCGCCCTCCCACGCCTGCTGCGTGAGGTAGACGTGCGGGGCGCCGTGGTAGAAGCGCTCGTACTGCTCGTGGCGGGCGGCGAACTCCGAACCGAGCGCGTCCCAGGCGAGTTTGAGGAGCTTGATCCGCTCCTCCGCGCCGTGTCCGGGCGAGCGGACGTACTTGCGGACCAGCGGGCCGAGTTCCGGGTGCAGCAGATCGGCCCCGGAGGCGGGGAGCTGGATCACACCGCCGCCGGCCAGCAGCTTGATCTCCTGGAGGGCGGCCGGGTACAGCTCACCGGCCACGATGCGCTGGGCGTAGGAGATCTCCTTGCCAGGCCGCACCCCGCCGCGTCCGCCGTCGACCTCCTCGAAGGACGCCTCCGCCGCGAGGACGAACGCCTTGGCCTGCGCGACCCGGCCCATCAGCCGGCCGACCGCCTGCACGACCTGCGGCAGCTCATGGGTGTTGTTGGCCCGGGTGAGCAGGATCGCGAGGCCGGTCAGGAACTCCAGCTTGGTCCAGAAGCGGGTGGCCCCCTGGTGCACGAAGTTCACGTACGCCGGGGTGTCCCACCACATCCGGAAGGTGGTGTCCGTGTTCCGGTAGGTCAGGACCCGCTCCCAGGGGACGAAGACGTCGTCGAAGACGAGCAGGGCGTCGTTCTCGTCGAAGCGGGCGGAGAGCGGGTTGTCGAAGACGCTGCGGGCGCGGCCCTCGTAGGAGGTGCGGGAGACGAGGGTCAGCCCGGGGGTGGCGAGGGGCAGGGTGAAGCTGAGGGCATGCTCGACGTCCTTCGGGGCGAGGGGTTCGATGGTGCCGACGACCACCTCGTCGGCGAAGACGGCGGCCGTGCCGATGGTCTTGGCCCCGCGCACCACCACCCCGCCGTCCTTCTCCGCGACGACCCGGACGACGAGGTCGTCCTCCTCCCGCCCGGAGGCGGACCGGGCGCGGCCGGACTGCGGATCGGTCAGGGTGAACGCGGCGTACAGGTCGCCCTCGGCGAGCCGGCGGTGCCAGGCGCGGGCGTGGTCCGCGCCGTCGAAGGAGTCGGTGGTGAAGACCCCGGGGGCGGCGGCGAAGCCGGTCGCGCCGGCCGCCATGCAGTCGGGGGTGCGGCCGAGGAAGCCGTAGCCCGCCTCGGCCCAGACCTTGTGGGCGCGGCGGCGGGCGACCAGTCCGGCGTGGTCCCTCGGGACCAGGAAGGCGCGGTGCACCCCGCCCTCGGTCAGCTCGGCGGTGTGCGCGGAGTCGTGCGCGAGGTCGTAGAGCCGGGCGATCGACGCGGCGGTGTTCCGGAAGGCGGGGTGGCGGGTGACGTCGGCGACGCGCTCGCCGTCGAGCCACACCTCCCGTCCGCCCCGAAGCGAGGCGAGGTATTCCTGGCCGGACCTGGTCAACGTTGCTCCTCGAACCGAAAGAACCGCGGACGACGGGTTTCAGCCGAGCCAACAGGGCCCCGGCGGCGCCCGGCAATGAACGACCGTCCAGCGGTCCTTAAGAACCGGCCAGTCATGCGGCGGACGCGCCCCGGTTGCGGTACTCGCCGGGCGTCATGCCGTACCACTTGCGGAAGGCGAGATGGAAGCCGACCGCGCTCTGGTAGCCGACCCGGCCGGGGACGGCCGACTGCGGCAGCACGGTCTCGTCGAGCAGCCGGGCCGCCTCCTGCATCCGCCGGCCGGTCAGGTGCCGCGCGGGCGCCTCGCCGACGAGCTCGCGGAAGGCGGCGGTGAACGCGGAACGGGACATGCCGACCTCGCGGGCGAGGGACTCGATGGTCCACGGCTCGGCGAACCGGGTGGCCACGATGACCATCGCCTTGCTGATGCCGGGGTGCCCGAGGACCGGCAACGCGGCCGGTTTGTCGGCCAGTTCGCTCAGCAGCGGCCGCAGCGCGAGGACCAGGGCCATCTCGAAGGCGCGCAGGGTGATCAGGCGGTCCCCCGGGCCGACGGGCCGGTCGGTGGTGGCGAGCAGCCGCAGGGTGTCGCGGAGCAGCGGTTCCCGGTCGATCTGGGAGCGGTCCAGGACCAGGGCCCAGGGAAGGGCCTTGTAGAGGTTGCCGGCCGCGCTCTCGTCGTAGTGGAGTCCCGCGCAGAGCAGCCGGCTGACCGGGCCGTCGCCCTCGATGCGGATCTCCCCCGAGGTGCCGGGGGTGCGTTCGGGCAGCACGGCGGCGAGGGAGACGCCCCGGCGGTCGGGGCGGTCGGCGAGGCGGTGCGCCGTGCCGGTGGGGAAGAGGGCGAGGTCGCCCTCGTGCAGCTCGACGGGCGCATGGCCCTCCGCGGTGATCCAGCAGCCGCCCTCGGTGAGGAAGTGGAGCACGGCGCAGCTCTGTTCGGAGTCCCCCTCGATGGCCCACGGTGCGCGCACGTACCAGCGGCTGTCGAAGACGCCGGTGAGACGCAGCGGCTTGAGCAGTTCGCTCAGCAGGTCCTCACGGTCGCGCTCGTGGTCGCGCCCGCGTTCGCCGTCGCGCGCGTCACGGTCGTGCGCGCCCTGGCCGCGCGCGCCCCGGTCGTCGCGGCCGCGCTCGCTGTGGGTCGGTCCCGGTGGTCGTTCCATTGGACGATCCTTCAACCCCCGCCCCGGATTGTTAATTGATCGGCCGAACTCGCCCCCGCGAGCCTGGAACAGCCGCTCGCGGCAACACGCACACCTTATCGAAGGGCGTTTCACACTCATGTCCGATCACATTCCGATGCGCGTCGCCGTGGTGGGGGCGACGGGTCACCAGGGCGGCGCGACGGCCCGGCTGCTGGCCGGCCTGGGCCACCGGGTGCGCACCATCAGCCGGCGGCCCGAGGCGGAGCGCCCCGCCCTGCCGGGGGTCCTCGTGGCGGACGGCGACCTGGGCCGCCAGGAGGACGTGCGCCGCCTGCTGGAGGGCGCGACGCACGCCGCCGTGACGATGCCGCTGGTGTACGAGGCGGAGAAGGTGATGCGCTACGCTCAGCACATCGCCAAGGCCGCGCGCGGGGCCCGGCTGGAGCGGGTCGTCTACAACGCCAACACCCGCGTCCCGGAGCGGACCACGCGCCTGGCCGCGTTCGAGACCCGGCGGCTGGTGGAGACCGTCCTGCGGGAGGGCCTCGCGGACAGCGGCACGGAGCTGGTGGTGCTGCGCCCGCCGGTCTATCTGGACAACCTCTTCAGCCCGTGGAACGGGCCGGCCCTGGTGGACGAGGGCGTGCTCGCGTACCCGCTGCCGGCCGGCTGCCGGGCCGCCTGGCTCTCCCACACCGATCTGGCCCGGGCCGTGGCGGCGGCGCTCACCGCCGAGGGGGCCGGGGGGCGCACGTTCGACATCGGGGGCGCGCAGGCCCTCACGGGCGCCGAGCTCGCGGAGGCGTTCGGGCGCGGGCTGGGGCGCACGGTGGAGTACCGGGCACTCGAACCGGACGTCTTCGAGCGGGCGCTCGCCCAGATCGCCGGACCGGAGACGGCGCGAGGAGTGGCCGGAATCTACCACTGCATGGCGAGCGGCACGGAGCCCGGTCTGATGGCCGACGACGGCGGCGCCTGGACGAAGGCGCTGGCCGTGGAGCCGGCCCCGGTGGAGGAGTGGGTGGCGCGCCAGCCGTGGCAGGTGTGGTCGGGGGCATCCGCCCGGACGGCGGAATCCGCCTGAGCGACATGAGGAGCGGCCGTATACGGGGCCGCGGGGAAGGGCCGGTTCCGTCCATGTGACGGCCGGTCCTTTTTCGTGTGTCTTGTGCGGGCCGCTACGCCCGAGTAGTTAACACATAGCCGGATTGCTCCCCGGGGAGCCGGGGGAAGGCTCATCCGGTACGCACGCGAGCACGCCCCCGATCGCATCCGTTCCGTCCACCCGAGTGAACGCGGACTGGAGCCGACATGCCCGCACCCGGCCAGCCACCTGCCGAGCAGTTACAAATTAGACACACACCGCGCATTTCACGCCTTCGTGCTCGACCCGCCCTGTCCGCACAGCCCCCAGGTGATGTTGTGAACTCGCTCATTGGCCGTATCCCCGTCCTGGACGTACGCCCGCTCGTCGACTGCGGCAGACGGCCCGCGAAAGCGGTGGCGGGTGAGACCTTCGAGGTCACCGCCACCGTGTTCCGCGAGGGCCATGACGCGGTCGCCGCCAATGTGGTGCTGCGCGACCCGAAGGGCCGCCCGGGCCCCTTCACCCCGATGCGGGAACTCGCCCCGGGCACCGACCGCTGGGGGGCCTTCGTCACCCCGGAGACCGAGGGCGACTGGACGTACACGGTCGAGGCGTGGAGCGACCCCGTCGCCACCTGGCACCACCACGCCGGAATCAAGATCCCGGCCGGCGCGGACACCGAACTCGTCCTCGCCGAGGGCGCCGCGCTGTACGAGCGCGCGGCGGCCGGCGTCCCCAAGAAGGACGGCCGGGAGTCCGTCCTCGCCGTCGCGGACGCCCTGCGCGACACCGACCGCTCCCCCGCCGACCGGCTCGCCGCCGCCCGTTCGGCCGCGGCGGCCGCGGCACTCGGCCGCCACCCGCTGCGCGAACTGGTCAGCTCCTCGGCCGGACTGCCGCTGCGGGTGGAGCGCCGGCGCGCCCTGTACGGCTCCTGGTACGAGCTGTTCCCGCGCTCCGAGGGCGCGGTCGTCGAGGAGGGCGCACCGCCCGTCTCCGGCACCTTCCGCACCGCCGCCGAGCGCCTGCCCGCCGTCGCGGCCATGGGCTTCGACGTGGTGTACCTGCCGCCGATCCACCCCATCGGCACCACCCACCGCAAGGGCCGGAACAACTCCCTGACCGCCGGGCCCGAGGACGTCGGCGTACCCTGGGCGATCGGCTCGGCCGACGGCGGCCACGACGCCGTCCACCCGGATCTCGGCACCCTCGCCGACTTCGACCACTTCGTGCGCGCCGCGCGCTCGCTGCGCATGGAGGTCGCGCTCGACTTCGCCCTCCAGTGCTCCCCGGACCACCCCTGGGTGAAGGAACACCCGGAGTGGTTCCACCACCGGGCCGACGGCACCATCGCGTACGCGGAGAACCCGCCGAAGAAGTACCAGGACATCTACCCGATCGCCTTCGACGCCGACATGCCCGGGCTGGTCGCGGAGACCGTACGGATCCTGCGCTTCTGGATGGACCGCGGGGTGCGCGTCTTCCGCGTCGACAACCCGCACACCAAGCCGGTGGTGTTCTGGGAGCGGGTGATCGGGGAGATCAACGCCGCCGACCCGGACGTCCTCTTCCTGGCGGAGGCGTTCACCCGCCCGGCGATGATGCGCACCCTGGCCGCCGTCGGCTTCCAGCAGTCGTACACCTACTTCACCTGGCGGAACACCAAGCACGAACTGACCGAGTACGTCACGGAGCTGGCCGGGGACTCCGCCTCCGTCATGCGGCCCAACTTCTTCGTGAACACCCCGGACATCCTGCACGCCTACCTCCAGAACGGCGGCCGCCCGGCCTTCGAGACCCGGGCCGTCCTCGCGGCGACCCTCTCCCCGTCCTGGGGCGTCTACGCGGGCTACGAGCTGTGCGAGAACACCGCCGTGCGGCCCGGCAGCGAGGAGTACCTCGGCTCGGAGAAGTACGAACTGCGGCCCCGTGACTGGGAGTCGGCCGAACGCGAGGGCCGCACCATCACCCCGCTGATCACCCGGCTGAACCGGCTGCGGCGCCGCCACCCCGCGCTCCAGCAGCTGCGCGACATCCACTTCCACCACGCCGACAACGACGCGGTGATCGCCTACTCCAAGCGGTCCGGAACGGATGTCGTGCTCGTCGTGGCGAACCTCGACCCCCACCACACCCAGGAGGCGACGGTCTCGTTGGACATGCCGAGACTCGGGTTCGAAGAACACGAGACCGTACCGGTGCGCGACGAGCTCACCGGCGAGACCTATCACTGGGGCAGGGCCACCTATGTGCGCCTGGAACCGGGTGTCACGCCCGCGCACATCGTCACCCTGCGACCCACCCCGCAGACCGGAGGGTCACCCACATCATGATCGTCAACGAGCCCGTCCCCGACACCTTCGAGGACACCCCCGCCCGCGACCGCGACCCCGACTGGTTCAAGCGGGCCGTCTTCTACGAGGTCCTGGTCCGCTCCTTCCAGGACAGCAACGGCGACGGCATCGGCGACCTGAAGGGCATCACCGCCAAGCTGGACTATCTGCAGTGGCTGGGCGTGGACTGCCTGTGGCTGCCGCCCTTCTTCAAGTCCCCGCTGCGCGACGGCGGTTACGACGTCGCCGACTACACCTCGGTGCTCCCGGAGTTCGGCGACCTGGCCGACTTCGTGGAGTTCGTCGACGCGGCGCACCAGCGCGGCATGCGCGTCATCATCGACTTCGTCATGAACCACACGAGCGACCAGCACGAGTGGTTCCAGCAGTCCCGCAGCGACCCGGACGGGCCCTACGGCGACTACTACGTCTGGGCGAACGACGACAAGCAGTACCAGGACGCCCGCATCATCTTCGTGGACACCGAGTCGTCCAACTGGACCTTCGACCCGGTACGCAAGCAGTACTACTGGCACCGGTTCTTCTCCCACCAGCCCGACCTCAACTACGAGAACCCGGCGGTGCAGGAGGAGATCATCTCCGCCCTGCGGTTCTGGCTGGACCTCGGCATCGACGGCTTCCGGCTCGACGCGGTCCCGTACCTCTACCAGGAGGAGGGGACCAACTGCGAGAACCTGCCGCGCACCCACTCGTTCCTGAAGCGGGTCCGCAAGGAGATCGACGCCCACTACCCGGACACGGTCCTGCTGGCCGAGGCGAACCAGTGGCCCGAGGACGTCGTCGACTACTTCGGCGACTACCCGTCCGGCGGCGACGAGTGCCACATGGCGTTCCACTTCCCGGTCATGCCGCGCATCTTCATGGCGGTGCGCCGCGAGTCCCGCTACCCGGTCTCCGAGATCCTGGCCAAGACCCCGGCCATCCCGCAGAACTGCCAGTGGGGCATCTTCCTGCGCAACCACGACGAGCTGACCCTCGAGATGGTCACGGACGAAGAACGCGACTACATGTACGCGGAGTACGCCAAGGACCCGCGGATGCGGGCCAACATCGGCATCCGCAGGCGGCTCGCCCCACTGCTCGACAACGACCGCAACCAGATCGAGCTGTTCACCGCCCTGCTGCTCTCCCTGCCCGGCTCCCCGATCCTCTACTACGGGGACGAGATCGGCATGGGCGACAACATCTGGCTGGGCGACCGGGACGCGGTGCGCACCCCGATGCAGTGGACGCCCGACCGGAACGCCGGGTTCTCCTCCAGCGACCCGGGCCGGCTCTATCTGCCGACGATCATGGACCCGGTCTACGGCTACCAGGTCACCAATGTCGAGGCGTCGATGTCCTCGCCGTCGTCGCTGCTGCACTGGACCCGCCGGATGATCGAGATCCGCAAGCAGAATCCGGCCTTCGGTCTCGGCTCCTACACGGAACTGCCCTCGTCCAACCCGGCGGTGCTGGCCTTTCTGCGCGAGTACCAGGACGACCTGGTGCTCTGCGTGCACAACTTCTCGCGGTTCGCGCAGCCGACCGAGCTGGATCTGCGCACCTTCGCCGGGCGCCACCCGGTGGAGCTGATCGGCGGGGTCCGTTTCCCCGCGATCGGCCAGTGGCCGTATCTGCTCACCCTCGCCGGGCACGGCTTCTACTGGTTCCGCCTGCGCAAGGACGCCGCGCCCGGCCTGCCGCCGGGCACGGCGACGGGCGACGCGCGGGGCACGGGCGGCACGGGGGCGGCACCGGCCTGACCGTCCGTCGGGAGCGGGGGCGCCGATCGTCCGAAAGGCGCCCTTGCTCCGGCGGGGCGGTTTCCGTCGCCCCGCACCGGGCACTCTCCACCTCATCCCCGCGCGCCGCCGGACAGCAACCGCTGCAATCCGGGACACTTTGCGCATTCGTGGTGTACCCGGGGAAAGGACGCGATGCCCATGTCGGAGGCTGCATCGATCCAGGCTCCGCTCGCTCTGCTTCCCTCCCTCGCACCGCTGCTGCGCCCCTGGCTGCCCCAGCAGAGGTGGTTCGCGGGGAAGGGCTCCGCCCTCACCGGCTTCACCCTCGTCTCGGCCACCGAACTCCTGCCCGCCCGCGGCCCGGGACCGGGCCTGCTGCACCTGCTCGTCGGGGTCCGGCAGCCGGACCAGCCCGCCGGATCCACCGGCGACTGCTACCAACTCCTCGTCGGGACACGGAAAACCCTGCCGCCCGCTCTGGCGCACGCCCTCATCGGGCGGGTCGGCGGGGGCCCGCTGGACGGGCTCACCCTCTACGAGGGGACCCACGACCCCCGGCTCGCGGCCCTCCTGCTGGAGCGGCTGCGCACCCCGGGCACCCTCGGCCCCCTGCATTTCGAGCGCTTCGACGGGGCGCCGGCCGTCCCCGGCGGGCTGGCGCCGAGACCGCTGGGCGCGGAGCAGTCCAACTCCTCGCTGGTGTACGGCGACACGTACATCCTCAAGGTCTTCCGCCGCCTCCACCCCGGGCGCAACCCGGACCTGGAACTGCCGCTCGCGCTGGCCCGCGCCGGATGCGAGCGGGTGCCCGCCCCGGTCGCCTGGTACCGGGCCGCCACGCCGGAACCTTTCACCCTGGGGGTGCTCCAGCCGTTCCTGCGCGGGTCCCGGGACGGCTGGGTCCTCGCCCTGGAAGCCCTGGCCTCGGGCGACTCCTTCCGGACCGAGGCGCGTGAACTGGGCGGTGTCACCGCCGAGGTGCACACCGCGCTCGCCGACGCGCTGCCGGTGGTCAAGCTGAGCGGCGGTCAGGCGGAGCAGCTCGCCGCGCAGATGGCGTCCCGGCTGGAGGCGGCGGCCCGCACGGTGCCGGCCCTCCAGCCGTACGCACCCCGGCTGCGGACCGCGTTCGACGCCGTGGCCGCCCTGGGGCGGCGCGGCCGGATCTGGGCCGCGCAGCGGGTGCACGGGGACCTGCACCTCGGCCAGATACTGCGCGGCCCCCGCGAGACGCCCTGGTCGGTCATCGACTTCGAGGGCGAACCGACCCGCCCGCTGACCGAGCGGGCCCGCCCCCAGCCCGCCGTCCGCGACGTCGCCGGAATGCTCCGCTCCTTCGACTACGCGGCCCGTACCCACCGCCCCTGGAACCCGGCCTGGGCCCAGGCGTGCCGCGACGCGTACTGCGCGGGTTACGCGCGGACCTCCGGCGCCGACCCGCGCGAAGAGCCGGAGCTGCTGCGCGCGTACGAGACCGACAAGGCGGTGTACGAGGCGGTGTACGAGGCCCGGCACCGTCCGGACTGGCTGCCGGTTCCGATGGCGGCCATCGAGCGGCTGGCGTCGCTCGACTGACCCGTCTGTTTCCCGGACCCCGACCCGCCCCCGAACGCCCCGCAACTCGCGCCCCAGGAGGCCGAACCGTGACCCCCCGTCGCACTCCCCCGTCCCGCGGCACGTCCGACCCCACCGCCCCGCAGCCGCCCACGCCCGACCCCGCCCCGGGCCCCGCGGAGCCGGCGGACACCACCCAGGCGGGCCGGGACCCGGAGGGCACCCCGCGCCCCGCACCCCGCAAGCCCGCCCGCCGCACCCGCAAGGCGGCGGACGGGGGCGCGGGGGCGTCCGCGCCGGCGGCGGCCCCGCCCGCCACTCCGGCCGGCGAGACGAAACCCCGCTCCGGGCGGACCCGGAAGGGGTCCGGTACGACCGCGGCCGGGCAGACAGCGCTGCCGGAGGCGGAGGCGGCCCCGGCCGAGCCCGCCGGGCAGGGCGCGAAGCGGGCCGGCGAAGCCGTCACCGCGCAGGCGGCCGACGCCGGGCAGGGGCACGGCCCGGTCGCGGCACGCCGCACCGTCTCCGACCCGGCGGACGCGCCTGACGTCGCCCCCGGCGCGGGCCGGACCTCCCGGCGGACCCGGAAGCGGTCCGGCGCAGCCGTTGACGCGCAGGACGGCGCGCGGGACGCGACCGCGTCGGCGAGCAGCACCGTACCCGGCCCCGCCGACGAGGCGGTCGTGCCGCCCGCCGCCCCGGAGGAGCACGCGCTCGGCGCGGGCGCGGGGCGGGCCGCCGAGGTGCCCACGCAGGCGCAGCCCGCCGCGGAGGAGACCGCGGCCCTCGCCGCGAGCGCGGGTACCGGGCCGGCGCGCAAGGCGACCCGGCCCGCACCGGCCCGCCCGGCCGAGACGGGCGTCGGGGCCGGATCGGCGACCGGTACGACCGCGCGTACCGAGGCCGGCGCCGCCCGCGCCGCCACGTCCACCGCATCCGGCGGTGCGCCGAGCGCCCCCGCCGCCACGCCCCCCGCATCCGGCGGCGGTTCCGTGCCCGGCGGCACCGGCGGCACGGGACGCACCGGACGCACCGGCGGCGGACGCAAGCCCGCCGCCGCTCCCCGGCCCCGCGGCCTCCGCGCCGCCGGCCCCCTGAGTCACGAGGACCGCGGGCGGCTGCTCGGCGGCTCGCACCACGACCCGCACGGGCTGCTCGGCGCCCACCTGGTGCGCGGCGGCGTCCAGATCCGCGTCCTGCGCCCGTACGCGACGGGGGTCACGATCCTCGCCAAGGGGCTGCGCACCGAGCTGAACGCCGAGGGCGACGGCCTGTTCTCGGGCGTACTGCCGCTCCGCGCCGTCCCGGAGTACCGGCTGCTGGTCGCCTACCCGGACCACCCGGACGGATTCGAGACCGAGGACCCGTACCGCTTCCTGCCCGCGCTCGGCGATCTGGACCTGCATCTGATCGGCGAGGGACGGCACGAGGAGCTGTGGCGCGCGCTCGGCTCGCACCCCATGACGCACCAGGGCGTCACCGGCACCCGTTTCACCGTCTGGGCCCCCGACGCCCGCGGCGTACGCGTGGTCGGCGACTTCAACTACTGGGACGGCACCGGCTTCCCGATGCGCTCGCTCGGCGCGACGGGTGTGTGGGAGCTGTTCGTGCCGGGCGTCGGGGACGGCGCGCTGTACAAGTTCGAGATCGCCCGCCCCGACGGCTCGCACACCGTCCGCGCGGACCCGATGGCCCGCCGTACCGAGGTCCCCCCGGCCAACGCCTCGGTCGTCACCGTCTCCCACCACGAGTGGCGGGACCAGGACTGGATGGCCCGGCGTGCCGAACGTCCCGTCCACGAAGCCCCGTTCTCCGTCTACGAGGTGCACCTCCCCTCCTGGCGGCCCGGTCTGACCTACCGCCAGCTCGCCGAACAGCTCCCCCGCTACGTCAGTGACCTCGGCTTCACCCACGTGGAGTTCATGCCGGTCGCCGAGCACCCCTTCGGCGGCTCCTGGGGCTACCAGGTCACCGGCTTCTACGCGCCGACCTCCCGGATGGGCACCCCGGACGACTTCCGCCACCTGGTGGACAGCCTGCACCGCGCGGGCATCGGCGTTCTCGTCGACTGGGTGCCGGCCCACTTCCCGCGCGACGACTGGGCGCTCGCCGAGTTCGACGGCCGGCCGCTGTACGAGCACGCCGACCCGCAGCGCGCGGCCCACCCGGACTGGGGGACCCTGGAGTTCGACTACGGCCGCAAGGAGGTACGGAACTTCCTGGTCGCCAACGCCACGTACTGGTGCGAGGAGTTCCACATCGACGGCCTGCGGGTGGACGCCGTCGCCTCGATGCTCTATCTGGACTACTCGCGCGAGGACGGCCAGTGGTCGCCCAACGAGTTCGGCGGCCGGGAGAACCTGGACGCGGTCTCGTTCCTCCAGGAGATGAACGCCACCGTCTACCGGCGCAACCCCGGTGTGGTCACCATCGCCGAGGAGTCCACCGCCTGGGACGGGGTGACCCGGGCCACCCACCACGGCGGTCTCGGCTTCGGCCTGAAGTGGAACATGGGCTGGATGCACGACTCCCTCGGCTATGTGGAGCACGAGCCCGTGCACCGGCGCTTCCACCACAACGAGATGACCTTCTCCATGGTGTACGCCTACAGCGAGAACTACGTACTGCCGATCTCGCACGACGAGGTGGTGCACGGCAAGCGCGCCCTGGTGAGCAAGATGCCCGGCGACTGGTGGCAGCAGCGCGCCAACCACCGCGCCTACCTGGGCTTCATGTGGGCCCACCCCGGCAAGCAACTCCTGTTTATGGGACAGGAGTTCGCCCAGGGCGCCGAGTGGTCCGAGGGCCACGGCCCCGACTGGTGGCTGCTGGACCCGTCGTACGCGGCGGAGCCGGACCACCGGGGTGTGCGGGACCTGGTGCGGGAGCTGAACACGGTCTACGGCGCCACTCCCGCGCTGTGGGAGCAGGACACCGTGCCGGACGGCTTCGCCTGGGTGGACGGCGGGGCGGCCGAGGACAACGTCTTCAGCTTCCTCCGCTTCGACCGCGCGGGCGCCCCGCTGCTGGCGGTCACCAACTTCTCGCCGGTCGTGCGGCACGACTACCGGCTGGGGGTGCCGCCGTCGGTGCCGGTGTGGACGGAGGTCCTCAACACGGACGAGGAGCGCTTCGGCGGGTCGGGGGTGCTGAACGCGGACCCGGTGAAGGCCGAGCCGGTGGAGGCGCACGGCCGGCGGACCTCGGTTGCCCTGACCCTGCCACCGCTGGCGACGGTCTGGCTGCGGCCGGCCTGAGCCGTCGCGGACGGGGGTGGGGCCGGAACACATGTGTTCCGGCCCCACCCCCGTCTCGGGCCTTCCCCTGTCCCGGGCCTTCCCCTGTCCCGGTTGCACCCCTGTCGCGGTCTCACCCCCCGTCCCGGTCTCACCGTCGTCCCGGTCTCACCCCTGGGTGCGCACCACACCGAGCCGCTGCGTGGCCCTGGTGTATGCCACATAGAGGTCGTTCACACCCTGCGCCGAGCCGGTGCGGATCAGCTCCGGCTCCACGACGATCACGGTGTCGAACTCCAGCCCCTTGGCCCCCTTCGGGTCGAGCAGCACCACGGACCGGGTGAGGTCCGGCTCCTCGCCCGCGGTCACCTCCGGCAGTTCGGCGGCCAGCTCCGGATGGAGGGCGGCGGGCGCGATCACCGCGGTCCGCCCCTGCCCCTGCCCCTGCCCAGGCCCCTCGACCGCACCCGGCGCGGCCGCCTTCCGGGCCGCCCCGGCCACCGTGCGGGCCAGCTCCCCCGGCGCCACGGTCCGCTCCCACGGCTCGGTGCCGGTCGAGCGCACGGACCGCGGCGGCTCGAAGTCCGGGTCCGTCTCCCGCCGCACCCGGGCGGCCAGGTCCATGATCTCGCTGGGGGTGCGGTAGTTGACGCCCAGCCGGGTGTGCTCCCAGCGGTCCTCCACATACGGTCCGAGGATCGCCTCCCAGGACCCGCAGCCCGCCTCGTCCCCGGTCTGCGCCGGGTCCCCGACCAGGGTCATGGAGCGGGTCGGGCAGCGGCGCATCAGCAGCCGCCAGGCCATCGGGGACAGTTCCTGCGCCTCGTCGACGATGATGTGCCCGAAGGCCCAGGTCCGGTCGGCGGCTGCGCGTTCGGCAGCCGAGCGGTGGTCGGCCTCCTCGTGGCGTTCGGCCATCCGCTCGGCGTCGATGACGTCGTGCGCGGCGAGGACCTCGGACTCCTCGTCCTCGAACTCATAGGTCTCCGAGCCGTGGGAGAGCTCCAGCACGCCCTGGGCGTAGGCGATCCGGTCCTGGCGTTCGGCCTCGGCGGCGGCGCGGGCCGCGCTGTCGTCGTGGCCGAGGAGTTCGGCCGCCTCGTCGAGGAGGGGCACGTCGGCGGGCGTCCACGCGCCGCCGGTGCGGCGCACCGCGTCGGCGTCGGCGGGCGGCAGATAGGGGTCCGGGTCGGCGAGCAGGTCGGCGACGAGGCGCTGCGGGGTGAGCGGCGGCCACAGTTCGTCGATCGCGGCGTGCACGGTGTCGCTGGTGGCGATCTCCTTGCCGAGCTGGGCGACGTCGTCGGGCCCGAGGAGGTTCCCGCCGCCGTAGGGGTCGGCGCCCAGGCGGTCGGTGAGCTGTTCGGTGAGGGCGTCGATGATCCGGAAGGCGAAGTGGGGGCGGGCCAGGTTGTGCGGCAGCCCGGTTGCCCGGGCGCGGTCGCGCGCCTCGTGGGCCATCTCGCGGTGCAGCAGGAGGGTGCCGTAGTCCTCGTGGTCGATCTCCAGGGCGGGTTCGGGGAGTTCGCCGCTCTCCTCGCCCGTGCCGGCGGGGAGGGTCTCGGGGAGGGTCTGCCGGTCGGCGACGGCGCGGGCGAGGACGTCCGCCATCGCGGCCCCGCCCTTGACGGCGGCGGCGCGCGGCGTGTCGGCGCCACGGGCGCGCACACCGGGGAACAGCTCGCCGGGGGTGGCGAGCAGCACCCCCGTCTCGCCGAGGGAGGGCAGCACCTCGCCGATGTAGCCGAGGAAGGCCGGGTTGGGGCCGACGATCAGCACCGCGCGGCGGGCGAGCTGTTCCCGGTCCGCGTAGAGGAGATAGGCGGCCCGGTGCAGGGCGACGGCGGTCTTCCCGGTACCGGGGCCGCCCTCGACGACCAGGACGCCGTGGCGGGGCGCGCGGATGATCCGGTCCTGCTCGGCCTGGATGGTGCGCACGATGTCGGCCATCCGCCCGGTGCGGGCGGCGCCGAGGGCGGCGAGCAGCACCTCGTCGGCGTCGTGCGACTCGTGCCCGGTGCGGGTGGTGTCGGCGAGGTCCAGGATCTCGTCGTGCAGCGCGGTGACGGTCCGGTCCCTGGTGGTGAGGTGCCGGCGGCGGCTCAGCCCCATCGTCTCGTATCCGGTGGCGAGGTAAAAGGGACGGGCGACGGGGGCCCGCCAGTCGATCAGGAGAGGCGTGCGGCTTTCGTCGTCGGCGCGCATTCCGATTCGGCCGATGTGATGCCGGGCACCGCCCCGGTGATCGATCCTGCCGAAACAGAGACCGTTCTCGACCGCGTACAGCGCGGCGAGCCGGCCGCTGTACTCGGCGACCCCGACATCGCGCTCGATCCGGGCCTGCCGACCGGTGGTGACCTGGCCCATCGTCGCGGAGACGGCGTGCTCGGCCTGCTCCCGGAGAGCGTCGAGACGCTCGTAGAGCCGGGCGACGAATTGCTGCTCGTCCCGCAATTCCTCGTTTGACAATTCAGCTCCTGACGCGATATGGTGCCACCAGTGAATAACTTCCCCATCGCCGACCGGACATTGAGTCCGGACAGAGGCAAACAATCAATATACGCAATCCCGCCCCCCGCCCGTCAATTCGGTCGGGGTTTTTTCGTGCCCCGCGCCCCTCCGGGCCCGGCGCCCGTCCGGACCGTCCGGGACGTCGACCGCCGGCCTCCCTCCGCCCGGCGCCCCCGTCCGCCGGCCCGGTCCGCTGTCAGTGGGGCCTCCTACTGTGTGGAGCAGTGGGAACGGGCAGCGCAGGACTGCCGGTTCGGTCCTGGGGGAGAGGTCTGCCATGTCTCGCACGACGACGTATCTGGAGCTGTCGCAGGACGGCGGGGGCGCGCACAAGTTCTACGAGGTGACCGTGGAGGGGACGGTCGTCTCGGTGCGCTACGGGCGCATCGGCGCCGCCGGGCAGCTCCAGACGTCGTCGTTCCCGACCGCACAGAAGGCGCAGGCCGCGGCGGCGAAGAAGATAGGGGAGAAGGTCCGCAAGGGGTACGCGCCCGCGGTCCAGGGGCAGCGCGCCGCCCGCGCGGTGACCCGCCGCCAGGTCGCCTCCGCCCCGTCCACCGCGCGTTCCACCGCGCCGGTGCTGTGGCGGTTCCGCACCGGCTCGGCCGCCTTCGGCATCCACATCGACGAGGACCGCTGCTGGGTGGGCAACCAGGCCGGGGACGTGTACACCCTCAGCCACGGCGGCGAGGTGCTGGCCCGGTACTCGCTGCCGGACGGCGTCAAGTGCCTGGTCGCGGACGACTTCTGGATCTACGCGGGCTGCGACGACGGCAAGGTGTACGACCTGTCGTCCAAGCTCCCCTTCGCCGCCTACGACATCGCCGCCGACGTGGACATCTTCTGGCTGGACATCCGGGAGGGCGTGCTCACCGTCTCCGACGCCGACGGCGGGCTGACCGTCATCGACCACGAGGACGAGTACCAGTGGGCCCGCCGGTCCGCGGGGAACCAGGCGTGGATGGTGCGCGCCGACGAACGCGCGGTCTACCACGGGCACTCGCGCGGTGTGACGGCCTACGCCCCGGACGGCGGCGGCGAGTTGTGGCACACGGCCACCGCCGGCGGGGTGCTCTTCGGCTGGCAGGAGGACCACGCGGTCTACGCGGGGACCGCCCGCCACGTCGTCCAGCGGCTCTCCAAGGCGAGTGGCGCGGTCGAGGCGACGTACCGCTGCGACGCCGCGGTGTACTCCTGCGCCACCTCCGCCGACGGCCGCCATGTGTTCGCGGGTGACTCCTCGTCCTCCGTGTACTGCTTCGCCGCCGACGGCACCCGGCTGTGGAAGCTGGGCACGGGCGGGGGCTCGGCGCTGTCGATGCAGTTCCGGGACGAGAAGCTGTACATGGTCACCACGGACGGCTCACTGGTCTGCGTGGACGCGAGCGAGACCGCCGTCGCGGCCGCCCAGCAGGGCACCGTCCCGGTCGCCCGGGACGTCAAGTCCGCCGCCGCGCTGCCGACGTACACCCCGGCCGCGTCCGCCGCGGCGGTGGCCGTGGTCAGCGAGGCGCCGGCGGGCGGGGTGGTGGTCGAGTGCGTCCAGGCGGGCAGCCGGATGCGGGTCCATGTGGTGTCCGAGGGCTACGACCGCTCGTGGAACGTGCAGTTCCCCCGCGGCATCCGGGAGCCCGGCGCCCGCTATGTGGTCGACGCGCTGCACGCCGCGGAGTCCGGCTTCTACCGGGTGCGCGGGGAGATACGCCGACTGGTCTGAGGCCGCCGGACGGACGCCGGGGCCCGCTCGTCCCGCGACCCGTCCGGGTGACCGCGGCGGGCCCCGGGGCGGCCGGGCACGGGGGCGTCGGCCGAACGCCCTCGGGCCTTCCGTGGCCATGGCCGTGGCCGTGGCCCACGGTCGGCCGGGTCGGGGGGTCGTGCCGGGGGGCGGGGCGGGGGCCGTACCGGGGTGCGCCCGGCACGGCCCCGCCGTCCCGGCTCAGACCTTGACCGGCTCGCGCTCGTCGTCGCGCGGCTGCGGCAGCTCCGATGCCTCGTCCTCGCGCGTCGCGGGCCCGTGGTCGTCCACCAGGGTCCGCTCGTCGAAGGGCACCGTGCCCGCGAGGACCTGCGCGGCCCGCTCCTTGTCGATCTCCTTGGTCCAGGTGCCGACCAGCACGGTCGCCACCGCGTTGCCCGCGAAGTTCGTCAGGGCGCGCGCCTCGCTCATGAAGCGGTCGATGCCGACGATCAGGCCCACGCCGTCCACCAGCTCGGGCCGGTGCGACTGGAGCCCGCCCGCCAGGGTCGCCAGGCCCGCGCCGGTGACCCCGGCCGCACCCTTGGAGGCGATGATCATGAAGACCAGCAGCGAGATCTGCTCCCCCGCGGTCAGCGGGTCGCCCGTCGCGTTGGCGATGAAGAGGGAGGCCATCGTCAGGTAGATCGCGGTGCCGTCCAGGTTGAAGGAGTAGCCCGTCGGCACGGTGATGCCCACCACCGGCTTGCTGACGCCCATGTGCTCCATCTTCGCGATCAGCCGCGGCAGGGCCGACTCCGAGGAGGAGGTGGAGACGATCAGCAGGAACTCCCGGCCCAGGTACTTCAGCAGCGAGAGCAGGTTGATCCCGGCCACCAGCCGCAGCAGCAGCCCGAGGACCACGAAGACGAAGAGCGCGCAGGTGACGTAGAAGCCGATCATGATGACCGCGAGCGACTTCAGCGCGTCCAGGCCGGTCTCGCCGACCACCGCCGCGATCGCGCCGAACGCACCGACCGGGGCCGCCCACATGATCATGCCGAGGATGCGGAAGACCAGGCGCTGGATGTGGCCGATGCCCCGCAGGATCGGCTCGCCGGCCGAGCCCATCGCCTGGAGCGCGAAGCCCGCGAACAGCGCGACCAGCAGCGTCTGGAGGACCTCGCCCTCGGTGAAGGCGGAGACCAGTGTGGTCGGGATGATGCCCAGCAGGAAGTCCGTGGTGCTCTCGCCCGCGCCCTCCGCCTGCTTGGCGCCCGCCTCACGCGCGGCCTCGGTCAGGTGCAGGCCGGAGCCGGGCTCCAGCAGGTTGCCGACGAGCAGGCCGATGGCCAGGGCGACGGTCGACATGACGAGGAAGTAGCCGAGGGCGAGACCGCCCACCGCGCCGACCTTCGCCGCCTTCCGTACCGAGCCGATGCCCAGCACGATCGTGCAGAAGATGATGGGCGAGATCATCATCTTGATCAGGTTCACGAAGCCGGTACCGATCGGCTTCAGCTCGACGGCGACCCCCGGGGCGGCGAACCCCACGGCGATGCCGAGCACCACCGCAGCGATGACTGCGATGTACAGATAGTGGGTACGGTCCCGCCTGCCGGTCCCAGTGGCCACGGGTGCCTCCTCGTTCGTTGCGCGTCCATGTCCCGATGGATGCCCGTGACTATCCACGACCCTGTGACCCCGGTCACCGTTGCGTTCGTTTCGTTCACACAAAAGCGCGGAACCCCGGTGGACCGGCCCGGATGGTGGCGGACCGTGGCGGACCGGTCGCGTCCACGGGATTCCGGCGGACGAATCCGGCCAGGCAGACTGGCCCGCATGCGCCCACCCCTCCCCCGCAGCCTCGCGGGCCAGCTCTTCGCGATGCAGGTCGTGCTGGTCGCCGCGATCGTCGCGGGCTGTGCGCTGTTCGCCTACCTCACGGACCAGGCCCAGGCCGAGGAGTCGGCCCGGCTCCAGACCACGTCCACGGCCGTCGCCGCCGCACGCTCGCCCTCGGTCGTCGAGGCCGCCCGCTCGGACGACCCCTCGGCGGCTCTCCAGCCGTACGCGGAGTCGCTGCGCGAGGGGGCCTCCATGGACTTCGTCGTGATCATGGACCCGCGCGGCCGGCGCTGGACCCATCCGCAGCCGGACCGGATAGGTCAGACCTACCTCGGACACATCGGGCCGGCGCTGCGGGGCGAGGTGTTCAGCGAGCAGTACGAGGGCACCCTCGGGCTCTCCGTGCGCACGGTCGCGCCCGTGCGGGACGGCGCGGACGGGCCGATCGTCGGCATCGTCAGCGCCGGCATCACGGTGAAGGCGATCACCGCGCAGGTGCGGGAGCAGGTCACCGCCCTGCTCGTGGTCGCGGGCGGGGCCCTGGCCCTCGGCGGCCTGGGCACCTATGTGATCAACGCCCGGCTGCGCCGCCACACCCATGGGATGAACGCCGCCGAGCTGGGCCGGATGCACGACTACCACCAGGCCGCGCTGCACGCCGTCCGCGAGGGGCTGGTCATGCTGGACGGCGCCCGGCGGATCGCGCTGGCCAACGACGGGGCACGGGAACTCCTCGGCCTCGGCGAGGACGCGGTCGGCCGCCCGGTGGCCGGCCTGGGGCTGCCCGCGCCGCTCACGGGGGCGCTGCTGGCGTCCGAGCCGCGGGTGGACGAGGTGCATCTGACGGCGGACCGCGTGGTCGTGGTCAACACCCGGCCGGTCGTCGGCGGCGAGCAGCGCGGCACGGTCGTCACCCTGCGGGACCACACCGAACTCCAGTCCCTCTCCGGTGAGCTGGACTCGGAGCGCGGCTTCACCCAGGCCCTGCGCTCCCAGGCGCACGAGGCGGCCAACCGGCTGCACACGGTGGTGTCCCTGATCGAGCTGGGGCGGGTCGAGGAGGCGGTGGAGTTCGCCACGGCGGAGCTGGAACTCGCCCAGGTGCTGACCGACCGGGTGGTGGGGGCGGTGGCCGAGCCCGTCCTCGCGGCGCTGCTGCTGGGCAAGGCGGCGCAGGCGAACGAGCGGGGCGTGGAGCTGGTCCTCGCGGAGGAGAGCGGCATCGACGACCCGGTCCTGCCGGCCTCCCTGCCGCCGCGCGACCTGGTGACGATCCTCGGCAACCTGATCGACAACGCGGTGGACGCGGCGAGCGGGACGCCGGTGGGCCCGGCGGACGCGCCGGGCACCGGCGGTGCTCCGACCGACCTGCCCGACCCGGCGCACCGGGCACCCACGGCGGAGGGAGCCTCTGCGGCGGAGGAGGCCGCCCCTGCGGCGGAGGGCCCCGCCCCCGGCCCGTCCAGGCCGCCCGGCAGGTCCGGGGCGTCCACGGCGCCCGGCACGTCCAGGCCGCCCGGCGCGTCCGTGCCGTCCCTGCCCTCCGCCCGGCCGGCCGCCGACGACGACGTGGCCGCGCTGCGGGTCGCCCCGCCCCCGCCCGGCGGCGCCCGGTCCCGGGCCCGGGTCACCGTCACCCTGCGCGCCGAGGGCGACGAGCTGCTGCTCCGTGTCGCGGACAGCGGGCCCGGCGTCGACCCGGACCGCGCCGAGGACGTCTTCCGGCGCGGCTGGTCCACCCACGGCCCCGGCCGGGGCATCGGGCTGGCTCTCGTGCGGCAGGCGGTGCGCCGGGGGCACGGGAGCGTCACACTGGGCCGTGGCCCGGACGGCGGCGCCGAGTTCACCGTGCGCCTGCCGCTGACCAGGGCCGACGCATCCGGTCCGGCCAGCCCCGTGGAGAGCCGCGCATGACCATCCGAGTCCTCGTCGTGGAGGACGACCCCGTCGCGGCGGACGCGCACGCGCTCTACGTGGGCCGGGTCGCCGGCTTCTCCGTCGTCGGCACCGTCCACTCGCGGGCGGCGGCCGTGCGCACCCTGGAGCGTGCGGACGTGGACCTGCTGCTGCTCGACCTGTACCTGCCGGACGGCCACGGCCTCCAGCTGGTCCGCTCGCTGCGCGCGGCCGGGCACTCGGCCGATGTGATCGCCGTGACCTCGGCCCGTGATCTGGCGGTGGTCCGCGAGGGCGTGTCCCTCGGGGTGGTGCAGTACGTCCTCAAGCCGTTCACCTTCGCGACCCTGCGGGACCGCCTGGACCGGTACGCGGAGTTCCGGGCGGCCGCCGGGGAGGCAAGCGGCCAGGACGAGGTGGACCGCGCCCTGTCCGCCCTGCGGGCGCCGCGTGCGGAGAGCGCCCTCCCCAAGGGTCTGAGCGCACCGACCCTGGAAGCCGTGACCCGGACCCTGCGGGAGTCGGCGGAGGGGCTGACCGCGACCGAGGCGGCCGGCTCGGTGGGCATCTCCCGGATCACGGCCCGCCGTTATCTGGAGCACCTGGTGACGGCGGGCCGGGCGGTGCGGGCGCCGCAGTACGGGCAGGTCGGGCGGCCGGAACTCCACTACCGCTGGCTCAGCTCACGCCGCTGACCCCCGGGCGCGCGCGGAGGACCGCCCGGTCCGGCTGCCGCCCGGCCGCCGGCAGGCCACCCGCGTCCGGCCCGCACCCCATTGGTCGGAGCGTTCCGCCCGAATCCGGCGAATGATCACTTCATATGTTTCTCCGAAGGGTGACTCCGGAGGAACGCACCGTAGTCGCCGCCCCCTCCGCGCGCCTACGGTGACCCGCGTGCAGCCCAGCCCTTCCCCGCCCTTCAACGCCCTGGCCGCGCGCCGTCTGCGCGAAGCCCTCGGCATGGCCCCGGTCCACGTCGCCTACGGTCTGCGTGCGCAGTACGGCCTCCCCGCCACCCCGGAGACCGTCGTGGCGTGGGAGCGGGGGGTGAGCACGCCCGACACCCGTGAGCTGACCGCGCTCGCGGGCGTCCTGTGGTGCTCCCCCGCCGAACTCCTCGCCGCCGCGACGACCTTGCGCGAGCACCGCATCGCCCGGGGCTGGACCCGTGAGGACTTCGCCCGGCGGGTGGGCCTGGACGCCTCCTCGTACGGGCGGATGGAGGACACCGGCCGCTGGCGGGGCAACGAGCGCCAGACCGCCGCCCTCGCCGAGGCCCTCCAGCTCACCCCGCGCGCCCTGATGGCGGCGACCGGACGGGACGAGCAGCTCGCCGAACTGCTGCGCTCGGCGGTCGCGGCGCGCTGGCAGGCGTACGTCCGGCCGGTGTCCCGGATGGTGCCCCTGGGCCGGGAGACGGTGGAGCAGGTTCTCCAGCGTCTGCACGCGGACTACCAGTCGCGCATGGTGGCCACCCTGAGCTGGGGCGACGCCACCGAGGACACCGGCGGGGCGGGCCGCGACCTGCTGGACCGGATCGTGGACCACTTCTGGTCCCTGGCCGAGGGCCGTCCGGGCCCGACCTGAAGCGGCCCGAACCGGATCCGGCCCAGGTCCTTCCCGAACACGCCTGAACCGTCCCGACCCGAACCGGCCGGGGCCTGCGAGGCCCGACCTGAACCGTTCCGATCTGAACCGTGCCGACCTGACCCGTTCCGGACCCGCCCGGCGAGACCCGGAGAAACCGGAACGCGCGACGGCCGCTAGAAGACGGACTCCGCCTCGTACATCCGGTCCTCCGGCACGGTCTTGAGCCGGGTCACCGCCTCCGCCAGCGGCACCATCACGATGTCCGTGCCGCGCAGGGCCGTCATCATCCCGAACTCGCCCCGGTGCGCGGCCTCCACCGCGTGCCAGCCGAAGCGGGTCGCGAGGACCCGGTCGTACGCGGTCGGCGTGCCGCCGCGCTGGACATGGCCGAGGATGACCGGCTTCGCCTCCTTGCCGAGGCGCTGCTCCAGCTCGGCGGCGAGCCGGTTGCCGATGCCCTGGAAGCGCTCGTGCCCGAACTGGTCGATCTCGCCCTTGGCGTACTCCATGGAGCCCTCGGCCGGGTGGGCGCCCTCGGCGACGCAGACCACGGCGAACTTCTTGCCGCGCGCGAAGCGTTCCTCGACCATCTTGACCAGGTCGTCGACCTGGAAGGGCCGTTCCGGCAGGCAGATGCCGTGGGCGCCGCCCGCCATCCCGGACTCCAGGGCGATCCAGCCCGCGTGCCGGCCCATGACCTCCACCACCATCACCCGCTGGTGGGACTCGGCGGTGGTCTTGAGCCGGTCGATCGCCTCGGTGGCGACCATGACGGCCGTGTCGAAGCCGAAGGTGCGGTCGGTGGAGGAGATGTCGTTGTCGATGGTCTTCGGCACCCCGACGACCGGGAGTCCGGCCTCGGCGAGGATGCGGGAGGCGGTCAGGGTGCCCTCGCCGCCGATGGGGATGAGGGCGTCGATGCCGTGGCGCTGCGCCAACTCGGCCGCGTTCTCGGCGGCTTCGCGCAGCCGGCCGCGCTCGAGGCGGGTGGAGCCGAGGATGGTGCCGCCGCGGGCCAGGATGCCGCCCACGGCGTTGAGGTCGAGGGGGCGGTAGTGGCCGTCGAGCAGCCCTCTGAACCCGTCCTCGAAGCCGATGACCTCGTCGCCGTGACCGGTCAGCGCGCGGTGCACGACCGAGCGGATGACCGCGTTCAGACCCGGGCAGTCGCCGCCCGCGGTGAGGACTCCGATGCGCATCGTGCCGTCTCTCCTGCCCGTCGCCGAACGTGTGAGCTCGGGTCCGATTGTCCCACGGCCGAGGCGGGCACCGCGCTTCCTGAGCCACCGGCGGAACCCCGCGGACCCCTCCGCTCCCGGCCCCCTCCCGGCGGGCGTCCTACCCATCCGCGAGGGTACTGTCAAGAGGGCGGCACCGCTCCGGGCGGGTTTCTCCTGCCCTCTCCCGGCCCTCCGGGCTTCCTCCGGGTCCTTCCGGGCAGCGGTCCGCCGGGACCGCGACGGCACACCACAACCACGCCACACCACTGCACAGGTGAAGCGACACAGGAACGGGAGAGCACGCGTGACGCGCAGCGTTTACGTGACCGGGATCGACCGGGGCGACGGTCGGCAGGTGGTCGAACTGGGGGTCATGGAGCTCCTGACCCGGCAGGTGGACCGGGTGGGAGTGTTCCGCCCGCTGGTCCACGACGGCCCGGACCGCCTCTTCGAGCTGCTGCGGGCCCGCTACCGGCTCTCCCAGGACCCGGCCACGGTCTACGGCCTGGACTACGACGAGGCAGGCGCCCTCCAGGCCGAGAAGGGCACCGACGAGCTGGTCTCCCGTCTGGTGGAACGGTTCCTCGCGGTCGCCCGGGAGTACGAGGTCGTCCTCGTCCTCGGCACGGACTACGCGGGCACCCAGCTCCCCGACGAGCTGGCGCTCAACGCACGGCTGGCGAACGAGTTCGGCGCCTCGCTCATCGCGGTCGTCGGCGGCAAGGTCCAGCCCCCGCAGTCGGTGCGCGCCGAGACCCGCAACGCCTTCCGCGCCTACGCGGGCCTGGGCTGCAACGTCCTCGCCATGGTCGCCAACCGGGTGAACCCCCAGGAGCGCGACGGCATAGCCGAGCGGCTCGCGGCCCGCCTCCCCGTCCCCGTCTACGTCCTCCCCGACGAGCCCGCCCTCGCCGCCCCCACGGTCGCCCAGATCACCCACGCCCTCGGCGGCACGGTTCTGCTCGGCGACGACTCGGGGCTCGCCCGGGACGCCCTGGACTTCGTCTTCGGCGGCGCGATGCTACCCAGCTTCCTGCCCGCTCTGACTCCCGGCTGCATGGTGGTCACCCCCGGCGACCGGGCCGACCTGGTCATCGGGGCCCTCGCCGCGCACTCGGCCGGCACCCCGCCCATCGCGGGTCTGCTGCTGACCCTGGACGAGCGCCCCAGCGACGAGGTCCTGACCCTGGCGGCCCGTCTCGCCCCCGGCACCCCGGTCGTCTCCGTGACCGGCACCAGCTTCCCGACGGCGGCCGAACTCTTCTCCCTCGAAGGCAAGTTGAACGCCACCACGCCCCGCAAGGCGGAGACCGCCCTCGGGGTCTTCGAGCGACATGTCGACACGACCGACCTGCTGGCCCGGCTCGCGGTGGCCCGCAGCGGCCGGGTGACGCCGATGATGTTCGAGCACGACCTGCTGGAGCAGGCCCGCGCGGAGCGCCGCCGGGTAGTCCTGCCCGAGGGCACCGAGGAGCGGGTGCTGCGCGCGGCCGATGTGCTGGTGCGCCGGGACGTGTGCGACCTGACCCTCCTCGGAGACACCGAGCAGATCCGCAAGAAGGCCGCCGACCTGGGCGTCGACCTGTCCGCCGCGCAGCTCGTCGACCCCGCCGCCTCCGAGCTGCGCCAGCGCTTCGCCGAGCGGTACGCGGAGCTGCGCAAGCACCGGGGCGTGACGGTGGAGCTGGCGTACGACGTGGTCTCGGACGTCAACTACTTCGGCACCCTGATGGTGCAGGAGGGCCTGGCGGACGGGATGGTGTCCGGCTCGGTCCACTCCACGGCGGCCACGATCCGCCCGGCCTTCGAGATCATCAAGACCAAGCCGGAGGCGTCGATCGTCTCCTCGGTCTTCTTCATGTGCCTGGCCGACCGGGTGCTCGTGTACGGCGACTGCGCGGTCAACCCGGACCCGGACGCCGAGCAGCTCGCGGACATCGCGATCCAGTCGGCGGCGACGGCCGCCCGCTTCGGTGTGGAGCCCCGGATCGCGATGCTCTCCTACTCCACGGGCACCTCCGGCTCCGGCGCGGACGTGGACAAGGTGCGCGAGGCGACCAAGCTGGTGCGCGAGGCGCGGCCGGACCTCCTGATCGAGGGGCCGATCCAGTACGACGCGGCGGTGGAGCCGTCGGTGGCGGCGACGAAGCTGCCCGGCTCGGAGGTGGCCGGCCGGGCGACGGTGCTGATCTTCCCGGACCTCAACACCGGCAACAACACGTACAAGGCGGTGCAGCGTTCGGCCGGCGCGGTCGCCGTGGGCCCGGTCCTCCAGGGTCTGCGCAAGCCCGTCAACGACCTGTCGCGGGGCGCGCTCGTCAGCGACATCGTCAACACCGTCGCGATCACCGCGATCCAGGCCCAGTACCCCGCCCGGTCCGCCCGGGCCGTGCCGCCGTCCGCCCCTTCCGCGTCGCCGTCCGCCCCCTCCGCGTCGCCGTCCGCCCAGGAGCCCACCGCATGACCGCCACCCGTGTCCTCGTCCTCAACTCCGGTTCCTCCTCGCTGAAGTACCAGCTGCTCGACATGCGGGACTCCTCGCGGCTGGCCGTCGGCCTGGTGGAGCGGATCGGGGAGGCGACCTCGCGTCTGGTGCACCGGCCGCTCTCCGGCGGTGGCGCGGAGCCCCGGGAGCGTTCCGGCGCGATCGCCGACCACGACGCGGCGCTGAAGGCGGTGGCCGAGGAGCTGACGCACGACGGCCTCGGCCTGGACTCCCCCGAACTGGCCGCGATCGGGCACCGGGTGGTGCACGGCGGGCTGCGGTTCACCGCCCCCACCGTCCTGAGCGAGGAGGTGCTGGCGGAGATCGAGCGGCTGGTCCCGCTCGCGCCCCTGCACAACCCGGCGAACCTGACGGGCATCCGCACCGCGCAGGCGCTGCGCCCCGGACTGCCGCAGGTCGCGGTCTTCGACACGGCGTTCCACACCACGATCCCTCAGGCGGCGGCGCGGTACGCGATCGACGTGGAGACGGCCGACGCGCACCGCATCCGCCGCTACGGTTTCCACGGGACCTCGCACGCGTACGTCTCCCGCGAGACGGCGGCCCTGCTGGGCAAGGACCCCTCCGAGGTCAACGTCATCGTGCTGCATCTCGGCAACGGCGCCTCGGCCTCGGCGGTGCGCGGCGGCCGCTGTGTGGAGACCTCCATGGGACTGACCCCCTTGGAAGGTCTGGTGATGGGTACGCGCTCCGGTGACGTCGACCCGGCGGTCACCTTCCACCTCAGGCGGGTGGCGGGGATGTCGGCCGACGAGATCGACGTGCTGCTGAACAAGAAGAGCGGACTCGTCGGCCTGTGCGGCGACAACGACATGCGGGAGATCCGCCGCCGGATCGACGAGGGCGACGACCGGGCGGCCCTCGCGTTCGACGTCTACGTGCACCGGCTGAAGAAGTACATCGGCGCCTACTACGCGGTCCTCGGCCGGGTGGACGCGCTGGTGTTCACCGCCGGGGTCGGCGAGAACGCGGCGCCGGTGCGGGCGGCCGCGGTGGCCGGCCTGGAGGAACTCGGCATCGCGGTGGACGCGGAGCTGAACGAGGTCCGCTCCGGCGGGGCGCGGCTGATCTCGCCGGAGCACGCGCGGGTGGCCGTGGCCGTGGTGCCCACGGACGAGGAACTGGAGATCGCCCGGCAGACCTTTGCCCTGGTGGACCCGGAGACCGCCGCGCATTCCGGGAAGGAATCCGGACCGGAGCCAAGGACCGGAGAAGTGAACGCCTGAGCACCCCTCCGCCCATTTGTACATTCCACCAGACGGAATATTCCACTGGGAAACAAACCGATAGGATCCGCCTTATGCGCCGTTCCAAAATCGTTTGCACACTGGGCCCCGCCGTCGACTCCTACGAGCAGCTCAAAGCGCTCATCGAGGCCGGCATGAACGTGGCCCGTTTCAACATGAGCCACGGGACCCACGCTGAGCACGAGGAGCGGTACCACCGCGTGCGCCAGGCGGCCGAGGACACCGGCCGCGCGGTGGGCGTGCTGGCCGACCTCCAGGGCCCCAAGATCCGCCTGGAGACCTTCGCGGAGGGTCCGGTCGAACTGGTCCGCGGCGACGAGTTCACCATCACCACCGAGGACGTCCCCGGCGACAAGTCGGTCTGCGGCACCACGTACAAAGGCCTGCCGGGCGATGTGTCCAAGGGCGACCAGGTCCTGATCAACGACGGCAACGTCGAGCTGCGCGTGGTCGAGGTCGAGGGCCCGCGGGTGAAGACGATCGTCGTCGAGGGCGGTGTCGTCTCCGACCACAAGGGCATCAACCTGCCCGGCGCGGCGGTCAACGTCCCGGCCCTGTCCGGGAAGGACGTCGAGGACCTGCGCTTCGCGCTGAACATGGGCTGCGACATGGTCGCCCTGTCCTTCGTCCGCAACGCCGACGACGTCCGGGACGTCCACAAGGTGATGGACGAGGTCGGCCGCCGGGTGCCGGTCATCGCCAAGGTGGAGAAGCCGCAGGCCGTCGAGAACATGCAGGACGTCGTGATGGCGTTCGACGGGGTGATGGTGGCCCGCGGCGACCTGGCCGTGGAGTACCCGCTGGAGCGGGTCCCGATGGTCCAGAAGCGGCTCATTGAGCTGTGCCGGCGGAACGCCAAGCCGGTGATCGTGGCGACCCAGATGATGGAGTCGATGATCACCAACTCCCGCCCCACCCGCGCCGAGGCGTCCGACGTCGCCAACGCGATCCTGGACGGCGCGGACGCGGTGATGCTCTCGGCCGAGTCCTCGGTCGGCGCGTACCCGATCGAGACGGTCAAGACGATGTCGAAGATCGTGACCGCGGCGGAGGAGGAGCTGCTCTCCAAGGGCCTCCAGCCGCTCGTCCCGGGCAAGAAGCCGCGCACCCAGGGCGGTTCGGTCGCCCGTGCGGCCTGCGAGATCGCGGACTTCCTGGACGGCAAGGCGCTGATCGCGTTCACCAAGTCCGGTGACACCGCCCGCCGGCTCTCGCGCTACCGGGTCCAGCAGCCGATCCTCGCCTTCACCACCGAGACCGAGACCCGCAACCAGCTCACCCTGAGCTGGGGCGTCGAGTCCTTCGTGGTGCCCCACGTCGACAACACGGACGCCATGGTCGACCTGGTGGACGCGGAGCTGCTGAAGCTCCAGCGCTACAACCCGGGCGACACCATGATCATCACGGCCGGCTCCCCGCCCGGCGTCCCCGGCACCACCAACATGGTCCGGGTCCACCACCTGGGCGGCGAGAAGGGCTGACACCGGCCCGCCGCACCCGGGGGGCGGACCCGCTCCGGCGGGGCCGCCTCCGTGCGCCGGCGGACAACGCGAAGGCCGTGGGCCGCACCCCCCTGAACGGGTGCGGCCCACGGCCTCTTTCGCGGCTCCCGGTGGTCCTCGCGGCTGTCTTTGGTCCTCGCGGCTCCCGGCGGCCCCGTGCTCCGGGATCAGTTCCCGGGGCGGGCCAGGTAGTTGTGCAGGCCGGGGATCTTCAGTGTGCCGCCGAACTGGCCGGCCTGCTTGACCGTGACGTCGGTGAACATCGCGAAGGGGACGTTCAGCGGCGGCGGGGTCTCGGGGCTGAAGGTGATCGGGATGATGCCGAAGAGGTTGCCCTTCAGCCGCTCGGTGTACATGGTCACCGTGCCGTTGCGGATGGTCGAGGTCGAGCCCGACCGTGCCTTGACATGGCCCTGGGTGCCGTCCGGGCCGACGGTGATCTGGTGCAGGTCCCGGATGTCCACGCCGGAGGCGGTGAACTTCAGGACCTTCTTGATCGTACCGCTGCTGGTCCTGACCTCGACGATGCCGTGGTAGTCCAGCCCGGTGAGGGTGAGCATCGAACTCTCCAGCACCCACGGCTCGTCCGGCAGCAGCGGGATGCCCGGCTCGCCCTCGGCGGCCGCGAGGGCCTCCGGGTCGGGGGTGGGGCAGGGGAAGCGCGGCTTGGCGCCGTCGGGGATGTCCTCGTCCGGCCGGGCCTGAAGGCCCTTGGCGTCCTCGTCCAGCTCCTCCACGGCGGCGCCGGCCTTGTCGGCCGCGTCACGGATGGCGCGCTCGGTCCGGTCGGCCGGGGTCTCCGGCTTCTCGGAGGGCTGCTCGGCGGGCTCCTCGGAAGGCTTGGCCGACGGCTTCCGGGAGGGCTGCTCGGCGGGCTCGTCCGCCGGGGTGTCCGCGGGCTCGGCGGCCGGCTTCTGCGCGGGCTGCTCCGCCGGCTCGGTGCTCTGCGCCGGGTCGGAGGTCTGCTCCTCGTCCTTGTCCGGGTCGAAGAGGTCCTTGAGCTTCTCGCCCAGGCCCAGCGGGTCCAGCGGGTGGCGGGACTCGCCCGGCTCGGGAGCGGGGTCCTGGCCGGCCTCGTCGCCCTCGCCCGTATCGCCGGCGCCCTTGTCCTTGTCCTGCTGAGCACCCGCGGACGGGGTCCCGGACGGCTTCGGCTCCCCGTCCCGGCCGTCGTCCGCCTCGGTGCCGGAGGTCGCGCTCGGCGAGGGCTCCGGCGCCGGACTCCCGTCGGCCGAGGGGGACTCGGAGGGCTTCGCCGACTCGGTGGGCTCCGGGGACTCCTCCTCCACGGGCTCGTCCGAGCGGGTCACGCACGGGCCGGGCGCGAAGGGGATGTCCTTCTCGTCGGCGAGGGCCGCCTTCGGGGTGAGGCCCATGCCCACGAACACGGCGGTGGGCATCGCGGCCAGCGCGAACGCCTTGCCGGCCGGCCGCTGGAGCCTGGTCAGCAGGGACTTGCGCGGAGCGGCGTGGCGCGGCCCCCGCCGCTCCCGGGCGTCACCGCCCTCAGCCGTGACCGGCTGTATCTCGTCACCCCGCACTGTTCCTCCCGCCGTCGGCGTGGGCAGTCGTCTCGGTCACGTTCGTGTCGTACGGCTCGTCGGCGCGCTGCGCCGGTACGGGCGGCTCGGCCGGCTCGTAGGCGGCGGCAGGGCGCGGTGCGGCGGTGTCCTCGTCCGCCGGGGCGGCCGACTCGGCGGGCGCCCAGGAGACGGACAGCGCGCCGCCGATCATCGCGAAGAGGAAGCCCACGAGGAAGCCGCCGATGTTGGACACCGGGAGCGAGATCAGGGCGAGGACGATCGCGGCGACGCCCGCGAACACCCGCACCACGGCCTGGAACCACATGGTGAGGCCGAGCGTGACGAGCAGGACGCCGATGATGAGCGACCCGGCGCCGGCCGTGGTGGCCATGGCGATCGTCATGTTGCCGACGCGGAGGTCGGCGTACGGGAGGTAGGCGATCGGCAGGCCGCCGATCATGGTGAAGAGGCCCGCCCAGAACGGCCGCTGTCCGCGCCAGGTACGAAAGCCCCGCCGGAAGACGCGGAGGAAGTGCTCGTTCCGCTGAGGTGCTGCGGAAGTCTCGGCGCTCATGGATAAAGCTCCCTGATGCTGGCGTTGCTGGGGATGGGACGGGCGGACCGGGGCTCGGCGCCCCTACCCGCCCGTCCCTGACAGGGCGTCAGCCCTTGAAGCACTCCTTGTCGGTGCCCCGGTGCAGCTTCAGCTTCAGTCCGCTGAGCTTGAACGTGCCGGCCGTGGTCGCCCACGCCTTCTGTTCGACGTTGGTCAGGACGGCCTCATCGGCCCGCTGGCCGAACCCGTGCGGGTTGGCCTTCGTTCCCGGCTGGATGCCCGGGAAGCCCGGCTCCTTGCCCTCCTGCAGAGAGCCCGCCGCGACGCCGATGTCGATCTTCCTGAACTCGGCGTCGGCCTCGAGGTCGGAGACGTCGAGGTACAGGTCCGTCGCCTTGACCGGGTTCTTCGGGTCCTGGCCGGCCCGGAGCTCCAGGGTGACGTTGCCGATGAGCGGCACGTTCGGCGTGACCACCGACTGGCACATGTTGGTGATCGTGGCCGTCTTGAACCCGGACACGGCCACCGGAGCGCCGAAGTCCTTGCCCTCCAGCGTCTTGCCCTGCGCGACGCTGCCGTACTGCACGAAATCCGTGCCTTCGAGCTTCTGCGCCTTGACCTTGAACTCCTGGCCGGAAATGCTGAAGGACGCGGCGAGCGCGCCCTGGGCCAGGCCGATGCCTATCGCGGCCGTTGCGGCCACACTCGGCACCATGACAAGGGCGAACCGCTTCCATCTGGTTCCGCCACGAGTCACAGACTCCATGACTTTCCTCCTTCTCGGACGTACATCTCCGGTCCGGGCCCTCGGGCCCGTCCTGGGATGGGAGAAGTGCTACGTCCTCGGGAAGGAGAGCGCCTGTACTTTCTGGGCGCGTACGCGTCCGAAACACCGGCGATCACCCCCGAGCGACAACCACTGGCCGCACTCTCGCGCAACCGGTCGGACAGGCCCTGCCGTTGGGCAGGAACCCCCCTGTCCGCGGCCGGCGCCACTGCCGCCGGCCGGCCCGGTGGGGACCCAACGGACCGCTGGCACGGCTGGAAGCCGGGCCGGTGCGGTATTGGACCGAGCGTCGCCGATCGTGGTCCATTCCCGGCCCCGGCACAAGGGGGTTCGTTACTGGCTAGTAACGGCCTGATAACCGCGCCACGACCGCGCGATGTCGGGCATGTACACAGGGTGTCGCTGCGTGAGGCGCCAGAGCGGCGGAAACATCATGAAAGCAGGACAGAACAAGCCGGTTGCGGTACTCGGAGTAACCCCGGCGCGAATGGCCAAGTTTTGGCAAAGCGCGGCTGCGCTTTGTCACTGTGTCGCCAAAACGGCGGCGGCGCCGGGGCCGGCGCCACCGCCACAAACCCGTCAGATCGGCACTTCCGGGACGCCGTTGTCAGAAAGCCTGTCAACGCCGTGCCCGCGGGCCTCACTCAGCGTCCGCACGACGGATTCCGGACACGCCCCGGGCGGACCGCCCCGGCGCACCAGGAGCGATCGTCCGGACACGGCCGGGCCGGGCCGTCCGGAGACGGCCCGGACGGGTCAGAAGAGCACCCGCGCCAGCGCCTGGCGGGCCGCGGTCACCCGCGGGTCCTCCGGGCCGACGACCTCGAAGAGCTCCAGCAGCCGGAGCCGGGCGCGGTCGCGCTCCTCACCGGCCGTGCGCCGCACGGTGTCCACCAGCCGCCCGAAGGCGTCCTCGACATGGCCGCCGACGAGGTCCAGGTCGGCCGCGTCGATCTGCGCCGGCACGTCCGAGGGGTCGTCCGCGGCCGCCTTGCGCACCGCCTGCGGGTCCATCCCCTGCACCCGGCCGAGGAGTTCGGCCTGGGCGAGGCCGAGCTTGGCCTCGGTGTTGCCCGGGTCGTCGGCGAGCACGTTCTTGTACGCCTGGACGGCGCCCGGGAAATCACCGGCGTCCAGGGCGTCCATCGCCGCCCCCAGCAGCCCGTCGTGCGGTCCGGCCAGCGGCGCGGGCTCGGCGGGCCCGTCCCCGCCCTCGGCGTCCGCGTCGACGACCAGACCGGTCAGACCGAAGCGGTCCTCGGCGACCTGGACGAGCTGGTCCAGCGTCTGACGGATCTGGGCCTCGGGGGCCGCCCCCTGGAAGAGGGGCAGCGCCTGCCCGGCGACCACGGCGAAGACCGCCGGGATACCCTGCACGCCGAACTGCTGCATCAGCATCTGGTTGGCGTCCACGTCGATCTTGGCGAGGACGAAACGGCCGTTGTACTCCCTGGCCAGCCGGTCCAGCAGCGGGCTCAGCTGCTTGCACGGCTCGCACCACTCGGCCCAGAAGTCGATGACGACGGGCACCTCGGTGGAGCGCTGGAGGACGTCGCGCTCGAAGCGCGCCTCGTCGGTGTCGATCACCAGACTCGCGGACGGCACGGCTTGGACGCCGCCCTCCCGGGCGGCCGTTGCGCGGGCCTGCTCGGCCTTGGCCTTGGCCTCACCGGCCGCCTTCACCGCGGCGAGGTCGACGACGCCGCTCATGGACATGTTCCTAGGCTGCATGCGTACATCCTCCCCCTTCCGCGCGCACATGTGAAAAGCCGGACGTGCGATCCGGCGGGACGGCACCGGGTCCCCACCTCGGCGCCTGTGGTCGTCGCTGCTGCCGGGCTCGGTCGCCGGGCTTTCGCTACGGGTCGTAGCGTATCTGCACGAAGCCGGAACCGTGTGAGATTTCCCCGGTGAACTGCCTCACAGCGAACCGCCTACCGGCCGGTATGGTCTGCGGCATGGCCCGCAGCACCACTCCCCCCGACCCGGCACGGGAGCCCCGCCCCGCCCGCACCGGCCGCCCGCGCAGCGCCGAGGCCGACGCGGCGATCCTCAGGGCCACCCGCGCCTCCCTGGTGGAACTGGGCTGGTCCAAGCTGACGGTGGCGGACGTGGCGACCCGGGCGGGCGTCGCCAAGACGACCCTCTACCGCCGCTGGGCCAACAAGAACGAACTCGTGGTGGACGCGGTCGCCGTCCTCTTCGACGAGCTGGAGCTGCCCGACCGGGGCAGCCTCGCGGCGGACGTGGAGGGCGTGGTCCTCCAGTTCGCCCGGCTCCTCGCCCACCCGGAGACCAAGACCGCCCTGATGGGCGTGGTCGCGGAGTCCACGTGCGACGACGCACTGCGGGCGCGGATCCGCTCGGCGATCGTGGAGCGGCAGAAGCGGCTGGTGGTCGTGGGCCGCCACCGGGCCCAGGAGCGCGGTGAACTCCCCTACGAGTCCGACCCGGAGGAGTCCGCCCGCAGCACGGACCTGATCTTCGACGTGGTGGCGGGCGCGGTGGTGCACCGGACCCTGGTGAGCGCGGAGCCGGTGGACGCGGAGTGGGCACGGCGCTTCACGGCGCTGCTGCTGTCGGGGCTGGGCGCCGTGTCCGCGTGAGTGGGGCCCGGTTCGTATACGAACCGGGCCCCACTCACGCGGGTCCTCAGAAGCCCGGCGGCTCGGTGTAGACGCCCCACTCGTCGCGCAGCGCCCCGCAGATCTCGCCCAGGGTCGCCTCGGCGCGGACCGCGTCCAGCATCGGGGCGATCATGTTGGAGCCGTCGCGCGCGGCCGTGAGCATCGCGTCCAGGGCGGCGCGGACCTTCACGTCGTCCCGGCGGGCCTTGCGGTCGGCGAGGACGCGGACCTGCTCGCGCTCGACCTCGTGGCTGACCCGCAGGATCTCCAGGTCCCCGGTGACCGATCCGGTGGCCGTGTTGACGCCCACGACCCGCTTCTCGCCCTTCTCCAGGGACTGCTGGTAGCGGAAGGCCGACTCGGCGATCTCGCCGGTGAACCAGCCGTCCTCGATCCCGCGCAGGATGCCGGAGGTGATCGGGCCGATGGGGTGCCTGCCGTCGGGGTGGGAGCGCAGGCCCCGCTCCCGGATCTGCTCGAAGATCTTCTCGGCGTCCGCCTCGATCCGGTCGGTGAGCTGCTCCACGTACCAGGAACCGCCCAGCGGGTCGGCGACGTTGGCGACGCCGGTCTCCTCCATCAGCACCTGCTGGGTGCGCAGGGCGATCTCGGCGGCCTGCTCGCTGGGGAGCGCCAGGGTCTCGTCGAGGGCGTTGGTGTGCAGGGAGTTGGTGCCGCCGAGGACCGCGGACAGGGCCTCCACGGCCGTGCGGACGACGTTGTTGTAGGGCTGCTGGGCGGTGAGGGAGACACCGGCGGTCTGGGTGTGGAAGCGCAGCCACTGCGCCTTGTCCGTCTTCGCGCCGTACACCTCCTTCATCCAGCGGGCCCAGATCCGGCGCGCGGCGCGGAACTTGGCGATCTCCTCGAAGAAGTCGAGGTGCGCGTCGAAGAAGAAGGAGAGGCCGGGCGCGAAGACGTCCACGTCCAGACCGCGGGAGAGGCCCAGCTCCACGTACCCGAAGCCGTCGGCGAGGGTGTACGCCAGCTCCTGCGCGGCCGTGGCCCCGGCCTCGCGGATGTGGTAGCCGGAGACGGAGAGCGGCTTGTACGCGGGGATGCCGGCCGCGCAGTGCTCCATCAGGTCGCCGATGAGGCGCAGATGGGGCTCGGGCTGGAAGAGCCACTCCTTCTGCGCGATGTACTCCTTGAAGATGTCCGTCTGGAGGGTGCCGTTGAGCACTCCCGGGTCCACGCCCTGTCGCTCCGCGGCGACCAGGTACATGCAGAAGGCGGGGACGGCCGGACCGGAGATGGTCATGGAGGTCGTCACATCGCCGAGGGGAATGTCCTTGAACAGGATCTCCATGTCGGCGGCCGAGTCGATGGCGACACCGCAGTGGCCGACCTCGCCGAGGGAGCGGGGGTCGTCGGAGTCGCGGCCCATCAGGGTCGGCATGTCGAAGGCGACGGAGAGTCCGCCGCCGCCGGCCGCGAGGATCATCTTGTAGCGCTCGTTCGTCTGCTCCGCGTTCCCGAAGCCGGCGAACTGGCGGATGGTCCAGGTGCGGCCCCGGTAGCCGGTCGCGTGGAGCCCCCGGGTGAACGGGTACTCGCCGGGCCAGCCGATGCGCTCGAAGCCCTCGTAGGTGTCACCCGGGCGCGGGCCGTAGACCGGCTCCACCTCGTCCCCGGAGAGGGTGGTGAAGTCGGCGTCCCGCTTGCGGGCCTTGTCGTAACGGGCCTGCCAGCGACGGCGGCCTTCCTCGATGGCGTCAGCGTCCATGCTTCAAATTTACTAGGACGTCCTAGTAAATGTCGATGGCTGACCGCCGCGAGCCGCGCTCGCGGCGGTATGCGCCGGGGCCGGCGGGCCCTGCGCCCCTACGCCTCGGCCTTGACCGGGCCGCCGGGCTTGCCGTCCGTGATCAGGGCGCGGGCCTCGCGGCTGACCTTGGGCTCCACGAAGAACGACGCGAAGGGGATGCAGCCGGCCGCCAGCACCCACAGCAGCTTGCCGAAGGACCACTTCGCCTTGGTGCCGAGGTCGAAGGCGAAGACCACGTAGACGATGAAGAGCACACCGTGGATCTGCGAGATCAGCATGGTGTCGCCGGTCTCGAACCCGTACTTCAGGACGATGGCGCCGGTGAACACCAGCAGCCAGACGGCGGTGAGGTAGGCCATCACCCGGTAGCGGGTCAGCACGTTCGCTTTCATGGCCCCGAGGGTATCCGGCGGCCGGGGGCGATCTTCGGGCGGGCCGGGCTCCGGTGCCGGGCTCGCGGGGCGGGCTCACGGAGCCGACGGACCGGGCTCACAGGCCGGGCGGGCCGGGCTCCGGTGCCGGGCTCACGGGCCGGGCGGGACGGGCTTGCGTGCGCGCGCCGCTACGTCTCGTCGAAGTCCTCCGCGGCGACCCGCAGCGGCCGCAGCATCGCGAAGATCTCCGCGCACTCCTCCGCGTCGTACGCGCGCAGCCCGAAGTCCATGTCCATCAGGTCCCGGGTGGCCGCCTCGACCACCTCGCGCCCCTTCTCCGTGATCGACGCGAGGGTGCCGCGCCCGTCGTTCGGGTTCGGCCGCTTGGCGACGAAACCGGCCCTGACCAGGCGGTCCACCGTGTTGGTCACGGAGGTCGGGTGCACCATCAGCCGCTCGCCGATCTTCGACATCGGCAGCTCCCCGGCCTTGGAGAAGGTCAGCAGGACCAGCGCCTCGTACCGGGCGAAGGTCAGCCCGTACGGCTTGACGACGGCGTCCACCTCGGCGAGCAGGATCTGGTGCGCGCGCATGATCGAGGTGATGGCCGCCATCGACGGCACGGGCCCCCAGCGCTGCTGCCAGAGTTCGTCGGCGCGGGCGATGGGGTCGAAGGGGAGGCTGAGCGGCTTCGGCACGGCACGACCTTACCCACTGGTCACATCGTGGTCAGCCCCGTCTCGCCCCTCGGTCCGGGCCACCGGGCCCCGGGGCACGGCCCCGCAGCGCCGGGCCTCCGCCACCAGCGCCAGCCCGCACACGGTTCCCAGCACCCCGGCCCCCGCGACCACGGTGTGCACCGGCAGGAACTCGGCCGCCAGCCCCGCGAGCGCCATCCCCACCCCCTGTACGGTCATCAGCCCCGACGTCATCAGCGTCATCGCCCGCCCGCGCAGCTCCTCCGGTACGGCAGCCACGAACCACGCGTCCAGCCCGACCAGGTACGCGGCGCTCAGCCCGGTCAGCGTGAGCAGCACCAGCGACCAGCCGAGCGAGGGGCGCAGCGCGTAGCCGAGGAGCGGGACGAGCCCGAACGCGGCGAGCGGCAGCACCAGCCGGGACCGGGCTCGCGGGCCGAGCCGGGACCCCGCCCACAGCTCGGCCGCCACATGCCCCACGGCCATGGCGCTCATCAGCAGTCCGACCGCGACGGGCCCGGTCCCCAGGTCGTCGGCGTACGGCGCGGACAGTGCCTCGGGGACTACGACGAACAGCGCGGGCACCCAGAACAGCAGCATCAGCGCCCGGATTCGCCGGTCCCCGAGCAGCAGCCGGGCCCCGGCGAGGGACTGGCCGAGCAGCGCCCCGGCGCCGGCGGCCCGTGCGGGGCGGGCGCGGGTGCCGCATCGCAGGAGCAGCGCGGAGCCGGCGAAGGAGACGGCGGTCAGGCAGATCGCCTGGCGCGGCGAGAGCACCGCGAGGAGCATCCCGCCGGCGCCGAACCCGGTGAGCATGGCGCTCTGCGAGACGATCCGCAGCAGCGAGCGGCCGAGGACGTACGGCTCCCCCTCGCCGAGGATGTCGGTGAGGGCGGCCGTCCGGGTCCCGTGGAAGACGGGCGCGACGGCGGCGACCGCGCAGCGCAGCGCGAGCAGGCCCCACACCGGCGTACCGGGCAGCACCATCACCGTGACGCACCCGGCGCACACCAGGTCGCAGACGACCAGCACCCGGCGGGCGGGGTAGCGGTCGGCGACGGAGGTGAGCAGGGTGCCGCCGAGGAGGTAGGGCAGAAAGCCCAGGGCGAAGGTGAGCGCGCTGAGCAGGGGCGACCCGGTGAGGTCGTAGACGAGGACGGTCAGCGAGATCTCGGCCACGACCACACCGAGCAGCGAGAGCAGGTGCGCGGCGAAGACGGCACGGAACTCGGGAACGCGCAGCACCGAGCGGTAGCCCCGGGCGGGGGTGACGGGAGGGAGGTTGTCCGGCATGGGCGCCAGCCTGCGGGCACCCGCGCCCTGCCTCTAGACTTTCGCCCCCACCCGAATCTTCGCCCCCGCCCTCGTCCCCGGAGCGCCGGTGCCGTGCCCTTCCACCTCCACCTCGCCGAACAGGACCTGCTGAACTGCCGGTTCGCGATCTCCCCGCTGTGGGAGACGCAGTCGGCGGTGCGGACCCTGGCCCGCCCCGCGCAGCAGGGCTACCACCTGCCCTGGCTGCGGCGCATCCGCGACGCGGCGGCCGGGCTGGACCTGAGCCCGCTGTGGGCTCTGATGCCGTCGGGCGGGCACAACCCGGACTTCATCTGCCCGGTGCCCGAGCGGCCGGGCGCCTCCTTCGCGGACCAGATCGCGGGGGTGCGGGCGACCGCGCCGGAGGTGGCGTACGCCGATATGGCGGCCGCCCTGGACACCGCCCCCGGCGGGCGCGGGAGCGAGACGGGCCGGATGCTGCTGGCCGACCCGGCCCGCTCCGTCGCTCTCCTCTCCGACCTTCTGGAGGCGGCCTGGCACGCGCTGGTCGCCCCGGACTGGCCCCGGCTGCGCACCCTCCTGGAGGCGGACGTGGCCCACCACTCGCGCAGGCTCGCGGAGGTCGGGTTCGCCCGGCTGATGGGCGAGCTGAGCCCCCGGCTCGCCTTCGAGGACGCGACCCTCAGCATCCGGGGCATGCGCGGCGACCACAGCCGGGTCCTGGGCGGGCAGGGGCTGGTCCTGGTGCCGAGCGTGTTCGCCTGGCCGGATGTGGTCAGCGGCTACGAGCCGCCGTGGCAGCCCGCCGTCGTCTACCCGGCCCGTGGGATCGGCGGCCTGTGGACCCGCCCGTCGGCCACCGCGCCCGAGGCCCTCTCCCGCCTCCTGGGCCGGGCCCGGGCCGCAGTCCTCTGCGCCCTCGACGAACCGTGCGCCACCACGGACCTGGCCCGGGCGCTCTCGCTGGCCCCCTCCTCCGTCTCCGCCCACCTCGCCGTCCTGCGCACCGCCGGCCTGCTGACCTCCCGCCGCTACGGCCACCGCGTCCTGTACGAACGGACGCCGCTGGGCACGGCGTTGACCTCGGCCCCGCCCGAGTGACCCCGAAATCGGGTGGCCGGGTGCGCGGGGCGCGTCCTATGGTCGTCCGATGCCATCGGTCAAGCAGGTCCAGATCACCTTCGACTGCGCGGACCCGGAGCGCGTCGCCCGCTTCTGGAGCGAGGCGCTGGGGTACGTCGTCCCGCCGCCGCCCGAAGGGTTCGCCTCCTGGGACGCGTATTGGCACTCCCTGCCGCCCGGGGAACGGGGCGCCTGGTCCGCCTGCGCCGACCCCACGGGGGTCGGCCCGCGTTTCTACTTCCAGCGCGTGCCGGAGGGCAAGGTCGTCAAGAACCGGGTGCACATCGACGTACGCGTCGGCACCGGGCTCGTGGGGGACGAGCGCGTCGCCGCCCTGGAGGCCGAGTGCGCACGGCTGCTTCCGCTGGGGGCGACCCGGGTCCGGCTCCTCCTCGCCGACGAGGAGAACGAGTCGTGCCTGCTGATGCAGGACGTCGAGGGCAACGAGTTCTGCCTCGACTGAGGCGCCCTCGCCCGGCCGGGGGCCCGGGGTCGGCTCCCGTAGCGCGGCCCCCGAGCAGTGTCGTCGAGCAGCGACGTCAACAGCCCGGGGGCCTTGGCCCTCACCCGATCGGTGACAGGCTCGAATCCTCTTTCAGCTCACTCAGGCGCGGGCGGCGTACCACGAAGTGCACCCGTATGCCTTCCCGGCCTTCATGACGCACCCCCGTACCTGGATCTTCGTGCCCTCCTTGAGGTTCTTCGTCTTCTGCGCCTTGGCGGGCGCCGTCTTCCCCGCAGTGCTGATGTCGATCAGAATCAAGCCCGTCGCGACTTCCTTGACCTGACCGCGAATGGAGTAGCCGTCCCGCGAGAAGTCGTTTACGTACAGCGTGTCGCCGAGGTCGCTGAGGACGTTGGGGTCACTGGACCAGAACACGGTGCCTATGTTGTCGCCGGGGTGCCAGAGCCTCAGGAGTCGGTCGTCCTTGTTCTTCATGCCTTCGTCATCCCAGCTGAGCCTGGGAGCCGCATGCGCGGCGGGGGCGGTCAGAACGGTCCCCGAAAGCGCCGCGACGACGACGGCGGTCACGGCAGTGGCGCGCCGAGTGGCTTTCAGAATTCGCATGAAGTTCCTTTTCTGCGAGTTGGGAGGGTCCACCCACTGAGCGGCGGCTCAGTTCCGCCAAGAAGTGAGAATGTGCCCCGTAGATCGCCCGGTCCCGGCAGGGCTCGGGGCAGGCCGGCCATGAGCTTAGGAGAGTGCTGTGCGGGGCGGCTTGACTTCCAGCGCCGGGCTCTTGACTCTCCGCGCCAAGAGTGTGGGCGGAAGAGGGCGCACGACCGCCGTCTCGGTCCCCCGGGCATCCCGCCCGGGGCCGGTGCACGCAACCCGCGTCAGCTCGGTGCCGAGTGCGGCGATGACCGCGCGGTGCCGGCGGGCGGCGAGGGCCCCACGGGCTCAGTCGCCGGCGGCGACTCGGGGCTCGGCACGGCCCCACAGCTCCTCGGCGTGCTCCGTGAAGCGGTCGAACATGCCGTTGTCACCGTGGCGACGCAGGTGCAGCAACGGGGAGTCGTGCCCGACCAGGCGGGCGAGGTGAGGGGTCACCAGGGCGTCGTCGTCGAAGCGGAACACGGACAGGCTCACGTGATTGACGGCGTCCGACGGGTGCGTGACCCGTGCCTCCAGGCCGTCGAGCGGCCCCAGACGGTCGAGGTGTTCGAGCGTGATCGCGATCCGCGTCGAGACCGAGAGGGCGACGTCCTCGATCGCCTCGCGCTGCCGGGTGACCTCTCCCCGGGGGTCGCCGAGCAGGAACCGTACCCGGCAGCCGGACCCGGCCTTCCGCCGGACCGTGTCCGCGAAGTGGGGCACCTGGGTCCAGAAGAAGTAGTTGGTGTACCCGGCGAGAAACAGCTCCGACCGCGCCTGTGCGAGGAGTCCGGCCCAGACCGTGGACGGACAGGCGGACCGGTAGGGGTAACTGTGGACGAGTTCGCGGTCGTTCCCGGTCTTCACACGGTCCTGTACGGCCTTCGGCCACAACATCTCTTCGTCCACTCCCAACGCCCGGCAGGCGTCCGCTCGGTTCCTTGCGTGTGGTGTCAGATCGGCGTTCCCCAGCCATCGTTCCACCTGCTTCGCGGAGACCCCTGCCCGCAGAGCCAGCTGGCGGGGGGACAGCCCGGCATCGTCCATCGCCGACCTGAGTGCGGCATTCACGTCAAGCCTCCCGTCAAAGCCTTTCGGGCCTTCTTCGGACCGTAACGGCAAAGAGCCCGACCGTCCGTGGTTCGGCGGAAGATACGTCCTCAAGGGGCGGCCACGATCCCCTCATGACCACTGAACCCACGCGCTGCACCACCTCACCGGTCGAGTTGCCCTTGCGCCTCGCCGCGGATCCCCCGCCCGTCGAAGGGTGTGCCGGCTGTGCCGAACTCGTGGCCGTGCGGGAGCGGGCCCGGGCCGGGGGCGATCTCGCGACCGTGGTGGACTGCAACGTCCTGCTGCGGCGGCACCCGGAGGGTCACCGGTGAAGCGGGCGGCGCCGGCGCGCCCGGCAGGCGTGCTGCTGACGCTCCGGGTGTCCCGGGACGGCGGGCGGACCTGGGGGGAGGTCCGGGTCGTGCGGGGCGGCGACGGGATCGTGCCGATGACGGCCGCGGTATGGCCGCCGTGCCGGGGGCGGGCGGCGGCCGGGGGCGTCGGGCGAAGGGCGGGCGTCAGCCCGCCAGGTGGCGTTCGACCGTGTCGACCTTCGAGGTCAGGCCGTCCTCGACACCCGGGCGGAGGTCCGCCTTGAGGACGAGGGAGACGCGGGGCGCCCGCGCCTCCACCGCAGCGACGGCGCGTCTGACGACGTCCATGACCTCGTCCCACTCGCCCTCCACGGATGTGAACATCGCGTCCGTCCGGTTCGGGAGGCCCGATTCGCGGACGACGCGCACCGCGTCGGCCACGTACGCGCCGACGTCCTCCCCCACGCCGAGCGGGGTGACGGAGAAGGCGACGATCACGCGGCGTTCACCGTGCCCTCGCGGCGGGCGCGGGAGGCGATGACCGCCGCGTCGGCCTCGCGCTTCAGCTTGCGGTCCGCGTAGAAGCCGCCGAAGGGCAGGACGGAGCAGAGGAAGTAGAGCGCGGCGGTCTTGAGGTCCCACTTGGTGCGGTTCCAGGCGTCCAGCCAGAACAGCACGTAGATCACGAAGAGCACGCCGTGGATCGCGCCCATGACCGGCACCGCGTTGAACTCCGTGGTGCGCTTGAGCACCGAGCAGACCAGGAGCAGCAGGAACGACACGGCCTCCGGTGCGGAGACCAGGCGGAGGCGGTGGAGGGAGGAGGCGGTCTTGATGTCCACGTGAGGCACCTTCGACGTCAGGGGTGGGCAGGGCGGAACGGGCGATCTTGTGAATCGGTGCACAAGCGCCCGCCCCATTGTGGCAGCCCCCTTTGCCAAGCCTTTGTCAGGGGGCGGGGTCGCGGGCGGCGTCGGGGGCCGGCCGGGGGCGCGGTCCGTGCCCGGTCGGGTGCCGTCGGGGTCCGGTTCCTCCCTGAGACCCTGTCGAAGCACCACATCTCCGGTTACCTTCCTCCCGTGGCAACGTTCCGACTGCAAGGCAGCAAGGTGCTGGCCGTCGACATGACCGGCGACACCGTCAAGGCGAAGAACGGCTCGATGATCGCCTACGACGGCCAGATGACCTTCAAGAAGATGACCGGCGGCGGGGAGGGCATCCGCGGCATGGTGACCCGCCGGCTCACCGGCGAGCAGATGACCGTGATGGAGGTGAAGGGGCAGGGCACCTGCTGGTTCGCGGACCGGGCCAGTGACGTCAACCTGGTGCGGCTCAACGGGGAGACCCTGCACGTCGAGTCGTCCAACCTGCTCTGCACGGACGGCGGTCTGCGCACCGGCACCACCTTCACCGGGCTGCGCGGCGCCTCCCAGGGCAACGGCCTGTTCACGACGACGGTCGAGGGCACCGGCCAGGCCGCGATCATGACGGACGGGCCCGCCGTGGTGCTGCGCGTCACGCCGCAGTACCCGCTGACCGTGGACCCCGGCGCGTACATCGCCCACCAGGGGAACCTGCGCCAGGACTTCCAGTCCGGTGTGACCTTCCGCACCTTCCTCGGGGAGGGCGGCGGCGAGGCGTTCCAGATCCGCTTCGAGGGGGACGGCCTCGTGTACGTGCAGCCGAGCGAGCGGAACACCGTCGGGGGCGACCTCTGATGCCGTTCCGCGAGATCAACTCCAAGATGGTCGAGGCGCAGGTCGCGCCCGGCCAGACCCTCTACTCCCAGCGCGGCGCGATGCTCGCCTACCGGGGCGAGGTCACCTTCACCCCGGACATCCGGGGCGGCCAGGGCGGGGTGATGTCCATGATCGGCCGGCGGGTGGCCAACGAGGCCACCCCGCTGATGACCGTGCAGGGCAGCGGCACGGTCATGTTCGGCCACGGCGGCCACCACATCCAGGTGATCGAGCTGACCGGCGACACTCTCTACGTGGAGGCGGACCGGCTGCTCGCCTTCGACGGGTCGCTCACCCAGGGCACGATGTTCATGGGCTCCCAGGGCGGGGTCATGGGCATGGTCCGCGGACAGGTCACCGGCCAGGGGCTGTTCACCACGACCCTGAAGGGCCACGGCTCGGTCGCGGTGATGGCGCACGGCGGGGTGATCGAGCTGCCGGTCACGCCCGGCCGGCCGGTCCACGTCGACCCGCAGGCGTACGTCGCCCACCACGGCGACGTACGGAACAAGCTCTCCACCGCGCTCGGCTGGCGCGACATGGTGGGGCGCGGCTCGGGCGAGGCGTTCCAGCTGGAGCTGAGCGGCAGCGGTGCGGTGTACGTCCAGGCGTCGGAGGAGAAGCTGTGAGCACGCCCGTCATTCACGACCCCTCGACCCTGCCGAGCGACGACAACGTCGACCCGTACACCTTCTGTGTGGAGCTCAAGGGCAGCCCCTGGTTCCTCCAGAAGGGCAAGATGATCGCCTACTACGGGCACATGGAGTTCAACGGGATCGGCCACGGGCGGCTGGACCGCCTGATGCGGACCTCCTTCCACTCGCCGCTGCACGCGAGCGACTGGGTGGTGGCGGAGGGCAGCGGCAAGATGCTGCTGGCGGACCGCGCCTTCGACGTGAACTCCTTCGACCTGGACGAGGGGAACCTGACCATCCGGTCCGGAAACCTCCTCGCCTACCAGCCCTCCCTGGCCCTGAAGCAGTCGATCGTGCCGGGCTTCCTGACCCTGATCGGGACGGGGAAGTTCGTCGCGGCCTCCAACGGCCCGGTGGTCTTCATGGAGCCGCCGCTCCGGGTGGACCCGCAGGCCCTGGTCGGCTGGGCGGACTGCCCCTCCCCGTGCCACCACTACGACCACGCGTACATGTCCGGCGTGATGGGCGGGATCCGGGCGCTGACCGGGATCGGCGGGGCGTCCGGGGAGGAGCACCAGTTCGAGTTCGTGGGCGCGGGCACGGTTCTGCTGCAGTCGAGCGAAGCGCTGATGGCGGACCGCCCGGTCGGGGCGGTAGGGGGAGAACCGGGCGTTCCGGGTGGCCACGGCGGGCACGGAGGCGCTGGTCAGCACGGGTCCTCACAGCGTCTTCCCGGCCAGCTCGGGGACCTCCAGCGACGCTTCGGACTGTGAGCGGTAGTCTGCGGAGTGTGACGTCGAACGTCTGCGCCCCTCGTGCGCCCCTTGTGCTCCCTCGGCGTGCGGGTGCCGGACGTCACACCCCCCAACTTCGTCCGCTTTTCAACTTCTTAGGATAGTATCTCTACATGGAGACCGAGACGGCCACTCGCTGGCTGACCGAGGACGAGCAGTGCACCTGGCGCACGCATCTGGAAGTCAACAAGCTGCTGATGCACCAGCTCGAGAAGGACCTCCAGCCGTTCGGACTGACCAACAACGACTACGAGATCCTGGTCAACCTGTCCGAGTCGACCGACCGGCGCATGCGGATGAGCGACCTCGCAGCGGCGACCCTCCAGTCCAAGAGCCGCCTCTCGCACCAGATCACCCGCATGGAGAACTCCGGCCTCGTCCGCCGTGAGCACTGCGAGTCGGACCGGCGCGGACTGTACGCGGTCCTCACCGACGAGGGCGTGGCGACGATGCAGAAGGTCGCACCCCACCATGTGGCCTCCGTGCGCAGGCACTTCATCGACCTGCTGGAGCCGGAGGCCCTCGCAGACCTGCGGGCCTCCCTGAAGCCGGTGGCCGAGCACCTGCGCGGATCGCGCGGCAAGCTCTGACGACGGCCGCTCCCCGCGCCCGCGGGGACGGCCCGATCGGCGCGGGCACGATCGCCGCGCGGACGGCACGGGGTGCGGACGGAGCGGGGTGCGCGGCCACCCTCGCGTTCGCGGTGAACCGCTCCCCGCACCGCGCGCGGGGACACGGCCGCAGGGGCCGGGGCCCTCACACCACTGACGGCCCCGGCCCCGGCTCCCGCGAGGCCTCCGCCTCGACCGGCAGGCGCAGTTCGAAGAGCGCGCCGCCCTCCGGCGCGCGGGACACCGTCAGGGTGCCCCCGTGGCGGCGGGCCACGTCCCGCGCGATGGCCAGGCCCAGGCCCGCGCCGCCCTCGTCGCGGCTGCGGGCGTCGTCGAGGCGGACGAAGCGCTCGAAGATGCGCTCCCGTTCCTCCACCGGCACGCCCTCGCCGTCGTCGCCCACGGCCAGCACCACCCAGCCGCGCTCCGCCCGCACCGAGGCCGTGACCGACGCGGCCGCGTGGCGCTGCGCGTTGTCGAGGAGGTTGCCCACCACCCGCCGCAGCTGGGACCGCGACCCGGCGACCTCCGCGCCGGCGGAGACCGTCACCGCGACGGGCACGCGGTCGCCCGGCCGCCCCGTCGTCGCCTCCCGCAGCAGCTCCCCGAGGTCCACCCGGCCGCGCCCGGGCCGCTCCCCCGCGTCGAGACGGGCCAGCAGCAGCAGGTCGGCGGCGAGCTGCTGGAGCCGTACGGTGTCCTCCACCGCGCCCGGCACGTCCAGGAGTCCGGGGTGCGCCGCGCCCACCTCCAGCTGGGTGCGCAGGGACGCGATCGGGCTGCGCAGCTCGTGGGAGGCGTCCGCGACGAACCGCCGCTGGCGCTCCACCGACGCCTCCAGGGCAGCCAGCGTCTCGTTCGTGGTGCGCGCCAGCCGGGCCACCTCGTCGCGGGAGTCCGGCTCCGGGACCCGGCGCGACAGGTCCTCCGAGGCCGTGATCGCCGCCATCTCGCTCCGGATGCCCTCCACGGGCCGCAGCGCCCGGCGGGTGACCAGCCAGGTCACCCCGGCGACCACCACCAGCAGCACCGGCAGCCCGATCAGCATGGCCTTGAGGACCGTGTTCACGGCGTCCTGCTCGGTGGTCAGCGGCGCGCCCGCGTACACCGTGTACGTCTGCTCCCGGCCCGAGGTCACCTCGACGGAGGCGAAGCGGTAGTCGGCCTCCTCGCCGTCCACGGTGGCCGAACCGGAGGTGAAGCGCGGCTCGTCCGTCGACACCTCGCCGCGCGCCGGATCGTCGTCATCGTCGTCATCGTCGTCGCCGGACGGGGAGGGCGCGGGGGCGGGCCGGACCGCGACCTCGGCGCTCGACGTGCCCGAGACCGCCTCCAGCCGCTCGGTGACGGCCACCACCCGGCCGTCCTCGGCGACGACCTGCACCGGGCGCTCCTCGTCGTCCGGCAGGTCCAGCCGGTCGGGGCGGACATCCGCCGCGAGCTGCGAGGCCACGTCCCGGGCGACCACCTCGGCGCGCAGGTCGGTCTGGTCGATCAGGTTGGTGCGCAGCGCCAGCAGTACCGCGGCACCGGCGGCGACCAGAGCCACCGCGACGACCAGGGTCGCCCCCAGCGCGGCCCGCGCGCGGACGGACCTCACGGCGCCGCCACCAGCCGGTACCCGGCCCCGCGCACGGTCTGGATGCGGCCCGCGCCGAGCTTGCGCCGCAGCGCGCTCACGTACACCTCGACGATGTTGGGGTCCCCCTCGTACGCGAAGTCCCAGACGTGCTCCAGGATCTCCGCCTTCGCGACGACCTCCCCGGCCCGGCGCGCGAGCTGCTCCAGGACGGCGAACTCCTTGGCCGTCAGGGTCACTTCGGCGTCCCCGCAGTGCACCCGCCGGGCGGCGGTGTCGACGCGCATGTCGCCGACGCCGACCACGGGCGAGGCCCCGGCCCGGCCCCTGCGGCGCAGCAGCGCCTTCACCCGGGCGACCAGGACGACGTACGAGAAGGGCTTGGTCAGGTAGTCGTCGGCACCGGTGTCCAGGCCCTCGGCCTCGTCGTACTCGCCGTCCTTCGCCGTGAGCATCAGGATCGGCACGTCGTGCCCGGCGGCGCGCAGCGCGGCGCAGACCCGGTACCCGTTCATGCCCGGGAGCATGATGTCGAGCACGACCAGGTCGTACACGCCCTCGCCCGCGCGGTGCAGGCCCTCCAGCCCGTCGTGGACCACGTCCACGGCGTATCCCTCGGCGGTCAGCCCCGCCGCGAGCGAGAGGGCGAGCCGCTTCTCGTCCTCCACGATCAGCAACCTCATGCGCCCAAGGGTCCCAAACGGGGGCTGAAGAACTCTTCAGACTGCTTCAGGCCCGCTTCAGCATGCCTTCGGGAGGGTGGGACCCGTAGCCGGCACCGGACAACGGGCGGCACACGCACGGACGGTCCGACTCGCTCGGACTGCACGACTGCACGACATGGCACGAGACGTGCACGACACGGGAGGAACCCTGATGAAGCGCAACCTGGTGATCGCGACGGTCACGGCGGCACTGCTGGTCGGCGGCGGCGCGTACACGGCCGCGGCCGTCACCGCCGACGACCCGGACGACCGCGCACCGGCGAGCACCGCCCCGGGCGCGGTGACCCCGGCCGACGGCGACCGGGACGACACCCGGGACGACCGTGACGACGAAGGGGACGACCAGGACGACCGGGCCGAGCGCGCCGCGCTGACATCCGCGAAGGTCGACGCCCGCGGCGCCGTGGAGGCCGCCCTCAAGGCCCACCCGGGCGCCACCGTCAGCTCCGTCGACTTCGACGCCGACCGCGAGGACGACCGCGAGGACGACCGCGACGACGACCGCCGCGGCCCGGCCCACTGGGAGGTCGACCTGCTGAACGCCAAGGGCCAGGAGATCGAGGTCACCGTCGACGCCGCCTCCGCCCGCACCACCACCCAGCAGGACCGCGACGACGACTGACAGAGGCCCGCACCCGGCGGGCGTCCCGGCCCCCGCGCGGGCCCCCGTCCGGTACGGGCACGAAGCGGCCCGCGGAGCCCGTGCACGGCTCCGCGGGCCGCCTACGCGTCGGCGTCCACAAACGCGTCCGCGGACCGGCGACCGCCCGCCCGTCAGGACTCCGTCAGCCCCGCGACCAGTTCGTCCGCCGCCCGGTAGGGATCGAGTTCGCCCGCCGTGATCCGGGCCGCCAGCGCGCCCAGGCGGCGGTCACCGCGCAGGTCGCCGATGCGTTCGCGCAGGGCGGTGACGGCGATCGTCTCGACCTCCTTCGCCGCGCGGCGGGTGCGCCGCTCGCCGATGACGCCCCCCTCCTCCATCCAGGCGCGGTGCTTCTCCAGCGCCTCCACGACCTCGTCCACGCCCTCGCCGCGCGCGGCGACCGTCTTGACGATCGGGGGGCGCCAGTCGCCGGGGCCGCGGGCCTCGCCGAGGCCGAGCATGTGGTTGAGCTCGCGGGCGGTGGCGTCGGCGCCGTCCCGGTCGGCCTTGTTGACCACGTACACGTCGCCGATCTCCAGGATGCCCGCCTTGGCGGCCTGGATGCCGTCGCCCATCCCGGGGGCGAGGAGGACCACCGAGGTGTCCGCCTGGGAGGCGATCTCCACCTCGGACTGGCCCACGCCCACGGTCTCCACCAGGACCACGTCGCAGCCGGCCGCGTCGAGGACGCGGACGGCCTGCGGCGCGGCCCAGGCGAGGCCGCCCAGGTGGCCCCGGGTGGCCATGGAGCGGATGTAGACGCCCGGGTCGGAGGCGTGGTCCGACATCCGGACGCGGTCGCCGAGGAGCGCCCCGCCCGAGAAGGGCGAGGACGGGTCGACGGCGAGGACGCCGACCCGCTTCCCGGCCCGCCGGTAGGCGCTGACCAGTGCCGAGGTGGAGGTGGACTTGCCGACGCCGGGCGAACCGGTCAGCCCCACCACGTACGCGTTGCCGGTCAGCGGGGCGAGCGCGGCCATGACCTCGCGCAGCTGCGGGGACGCCCCCTCGACGAGTGAGATCAGCCGGGCCACCGCCCGGGGCCTGCCCTCCCGGGCCTGGGCGACGAGCTGGGGGACGTCCACTGTCACTGCTGTGCTCCTGCTCCTCGGCTCGGCCGTGCTGGTCGGTACTACTTGGCCGGGACGCGGACGATCAGCGCGTCGCCCTGGCCGCCACCGCCGCACAGGGCCGCGGCGCCCGTGCCGCCGCCGCGCCGCTTCAGCTCCAGCGCCAGGTGGAGGACCACCCGGGCGCCGGACATGCCGATCGGGTGGCCGAGCGCGATGGCGCCGCCGTTGACGTTGACCTTCTCCGCGGTGACGCCCAGGTCCTTCATGGACTGGTGGGCGACCGCGGCGAAGGCCTCGTTGATCTCGATGAGGTCGAGGTCGGCGACCTGGAGGCCCTCCTTCTTCAGGGCGTGCGCGATCGCGTTCGCGGGCTGCGACTGGAGGGAGTTGTCCGGGCCGGCCACGTTGCCGTGGGCGCCGATCTCGGCGATCCAGTCCAGGCCCAGTTCCTCGGCCCTGGCCTTGCTCATCACGACCACCGCGGCCGCGCCGTCGGAGATCTGCGAGGACGTGCCGGCGGTGATGGTGCCGTCCTTGGCGAAGGCGGGGCGCAGCTTGCCGAGGGACTCGGCGGTGGTCTCCGCGCGGATGCCCTCGTCCTTGGCGAAGAGGATCGGGTCGCCCTTGCGCTGCGGGATCTCGACGGGGGTGATCTCCGCCTCGAAGAGGCCGTTCTTCTGCGCGGCGGCGGCCCGCTGGTGGGAGAGGGCGGCGATCTCGTCCTGCACGTCGCGCGGGATGCCGAGGCGGGTGTTGTGCTTCTCCGTGGACTCGCCCATGGCGATGTTCTCGAAGGAGTCGGTGAGGCCGTCGTGGGCCATGGCGTCCAGCATCTCGATCGCACCGTACTTGTAGCCCTCGCGGGACTTCGGCAGCAGGTGCGGCGCGTTGGTCATGGACTCCTGGCCGCCGGCGACGACCACGTCGAACTCGCCCGCGCGGATGAGCTGGTCGGCGAGGGCGATGGCGTCGAGGCCGGAGAGGCAGACCTTGTTGATCGTCAGCGCCGGGACGCTCATCGGGATGCCCGCCTTGACGGCCGCCTGGCGGGCCGGGATCTGGCCCGCGCCGGCCTGGAGGACCTGGCCCATGATCACGTACTGGACCTGGTCGCCGCCGATGCCCGCGCGGTCGAGGGCGGCCTTGATGGCGAAGCCGCCGAGGTCCGCGCCGGAGAAGGACTTGAGGGAGCCGAGCAGCCGGCCCATGGGTGTGCGGGCGCCCGCCACGATCACGGAGGTGGTACCGGTCGTTCCAGACATGTGCGCGATCCCCTTTCAGCCGGGGCTGAGGAGTGAACGAGGGTTTACTTCAATGTACTGAGCGGTACTGCCCCCGGTCACCGGCGAGCCGGTGTGATCGCGCGCACGTTGCGTAACCGCGCCGGGAGCGCTGCACTGAGGGAATGCTGACGCGAATCGACCACATCGGGATCGCCTGTTTCGACCTCGACAAAACCGTCGAGTTCTACCGGGCCACGTACGGCTTCGAGGTGTTCCACTCCGAGGTCAACGAGGAGCAGGGCGTGCGGGAGGCCATGCTCAAGATCAACGGGACCTCCGACGGCGGGGCCTCCTACCTCCAGCTCCTGGAGCCCACCCGCGAGGACTCCGCGGTCGGCAAATGGCTGGCCAAGAACGGCGAGGGCGTCCACCACATCGCCTTCGGCACGGCGGACGTGGACGGCGACGCGGAGGCGATCCGGGGCAAGGGCGTACGCGTGCTGTACGACGAGCCGCGCATCGGATCGATGGGCTCGCGCATCACCTTCCTGCACCCCAAGGACTGCCACGGCGTGCTGACCGAACTGGTCACCTCGGCAACGGAGCACTGACCGACCCTTTCCCGGCCCGGTAGAGTGGGCCGTTCCGGGCCGGGGCCGGGTTCGGGGCCGTGCCGCGTCCCCGTCGTCGATCTGTCACCATTCCCCCGGGGGGCCGTTCGCGGGTTGAGCGGTGCTCGTACGGAGACAGTTGCGACCAGGGGACGGATGGGACCGCGTAGTGCGGGGCTACGAACGCCAGGAGAGCCACCGAGCTGACGAAGACCACCTCTCGCGGTTCGAAGCCGAGATGGACCGGCTGAAGACCGAGCGGGAGAAGGCCGTCCAGCATGCCGACGACCTCGGCTACCAGGTCGAGGTGCTGCGCGCCAAGCTGCACGAGGCGCGCCGCAACCTCGCCTCCCGTCCCGCCTACGACAACGGCGACCTCGGCTACCAGGCCGAGCAGTTGCTGCGGAACGCCCAGATCCAGGCGGACCAGCTCCGCTCGGACGCCGAGCGGGAACTGCGCGAGGCCCGCGCCCAGACCCAGCGCATCCTCCAGGAGCACGCCGAGCACCAGGCCCGGCTCCAGGCCGAACTGCACGCCGAGGCGGTGCAGCGCCGCCAGCGCCTGGACCAGGAGCTGGCCGAGCGCCGGCAGACCGTCGAGTCGCACGTCAACGAGAACGTCGCCTGGGCCGAGCAGCTGCGCGCCCGGACCGAGGCGCAGGCCCAGCGGCTGGTGGAGCAGTCCCGCGCCGAGGCCGAACAGGCCCTGTCGGCGGCCCGGGCGGAGGCCGCCCGGATCGCGGAGGAGACCCGCAGGCGGCTCGGCGGCGAGGCGGAGACCGCCCGCGCCGAGGCCGAGGCCATCCTGGTGCGCGCCCGCCGGGACGCCGAGCGGCTGCTGAACGCGGCCTCCAGCCAGGCGCAGGAGGCGACCTCGCACGCGGAGCGGCTGCGCTCCTCGACGACGGCAGAGTCCGACCAGGCCCGCCAGCAGGCGGCCGAGCTGAGCCGCACCGCCGAGGCGCGGATGCAGGAGGCGGAGGAGAAGCTCCGCGAGGCGCGCGCCGAGGCCGAGAAGCTGGTCGCGGAGGCGAAGGAGTCGGCGGCCAGGCAGCTCTCGTCGGCCGAGTCCGTCAACGAGCAGCGCACCCGTACGGCCAAGGCCGAGATCGCGCGGCTGGTCGCGGAGGCCACCAAGGAGTCCGAGACCCTGAAGGCGGACGCCGAGCAGGCGCTCGCCGACGCCCGCGCCGAGGCGGAGAAGCTGGTCGAGGCCGCGACCGAGAAGGCGCGCGCCGCGGCGGCCGAGGACTCCGCCGCCCAGCTCGCCAAGGCCGCCCGCAGCGCCGAGGAGGTGCTGACCAAGGCCGCGGACGACGCCAAGGCGACCACCCGGGCCGCCGCCGAGGAGGCCGAGCGCATCCGGCGCGAGGCGGAGGCGGAGGCGGACCGGCTGCGCGGGGAGGCCGCCGAGCAGGCGGACGAGCTCAAGGGCGCGGCGAAGGACGACACCAAGGAGTACCGGGCCAAGACGGTCGAGCTCCAGGAGGAGGCGCGCCGGCTGCGCGGCGAGGCCGAGCAGCTGCGGGCCGAGGCGGTCGCCGAGGGCGAGCGCATCCGGGGCGAGGCGCGGCGCGAGGCGGTCCAGCAGATCGAGGAGGCGGCGAAGACCGCCGAGGAGCTGCTGACCAAGGCCCGCACGGACGCGGACGAGCTGCGCGCGAAGGCCGCCGGGGACAGCGAGAAGGTCCGCACCGAGGCCATCGAGCGGGCCACGACCCTGCGCAAGCAGGCCGAGGAGACCCTGGAGCGCACCCGCGCGGAGGCGGAGCGGCTGCGCACCGAGGCGGAGGAGCAGGCCGAGTCGGTCAACGCCGCCGCCGAGGCCGCCGCGGCCGAGCTGCGCGCCGAGGCCGAGCGGCAGGCGGCCGCCCGGCAGGCCGAGGCCGCGGAGGAGCTGTCCCGGCTGCACACCGAGGCCGAGACCCGGCTCGCCGGCGCCGAGGAGAGCCTGGCCAAGGCCCGCGGCGAGAGCGAGCGGATCCGCCGGGAGGCCGCGGAGGAGACCGAGCGGCTGCGCGCCGAGGCGGCGGAGCGGCTGCGGGCGCTGACCGAGCAGGCGGAGCAGGAGGCCGACCGGCTGCGCACCGAGGCGGCGGGCGACGCGTCCGCCGCCCGTGCGGAGGCGGAGGCCCTCGCGGTGCGGCTGCACAGCGAGGCGGCCGCCGAGGCGGAGCGGCTGAAGGCGGAGGCGCAGGACACCGCGGACCGGGTCCGGGCGGAGGCCGCCGCGGCCGCCGAGCGGGTCGGCGCGGAGGCGTCCGAGGCGCTGGCCGCCGCCCAGGAGGAGGCCGCGCGGCGCCGCCGGGCGGCCGAGGAGACCCTGGAGTCGGCCCGGGCCGAGGCGGGTGAGGAGCGCGAGCGCGCCCGCGAGCAGAGCGAGGAGCTGCTGGCCTCGGCCCGCAAGCGGGTCGAGGAGGCGCAGGCCGAGGCGCAGCGTCTGGTCGAGGAGGCGGACCGGCGCGCCACCGAGATGGTCACGGCCGCCGAGCAGACCGCGCAGCAGGTGCGGGATTCGGTCAACGGCCTCCAGGAGCAGGCCGAGGAGGAGATCGCCGGGCTGCGCAGCGCGGCCGAGCACGCGGCGGAGCGCACCCGCACCGAGGCGCAGGAGGAGGCGGACCGGGTCCGCGCCGACGCGTACGCGGAGCGGGAGCGGGCCGCGGAGGACGCGGCGCGGCTGCGGGAGCGGGCGCAGGAGGAGACCGAGGCGGCGAAGGCGCTCGCGGAGCGGACCACGGCCGAGGCGTTCACGGAGGCGGAGCGGCTGCGTTCCGACAGCGCGGAGTACGCGCAGCGGATGCGCACCGAGGCGTCCGACGCCCTGGCCTCCGCCGAGCAGGACGCCTCGCGCACCCGTGCCGAGGCCCGTGACGACGCCAACCGGATCCGTTCGGAGGCCGCCGCGCAGGCGGACCTGCTGGTCGGCGAGGCGACGCAGGAGAGCGAGCGGCTGCGGGCCGAGGCGGCCGAGCTGCGGTCGCTGGCGGACGCGGAGGCGACCCGGCTGCTCACCGAGGCCGAGCAGCTCAAGGTCGACGGCGAGGCCGAGGTCGAGGAGCTGCGCGCGGCCGTGCGGGCCGAGCGGGAGCAGGTGCTCGACGAGGCCCGCCAGGCGGCCGACAAGCGGCGGGCGGACGCGGCCGCCCAGGCCGACCGGCTCCTCACGGAGGCGAGCGGCGAGGCGGAGCGGCTGCGGGCGGAGGCCGCCGAGACGGTGGGCTCCGCCCAGCAGGCGGCGGAGCGCATCCGGGCCGAGGCGCAGCAGATCCGGACCGACTCCGAGCAGGAGGCGGAGCGGATCCGCGCCGAGGCGCGCGCGGAGGCCGACCGGGCGCTGGACGAGGCCCGCGAGGCGGCGGCGAAGCGCCGGGCGGACGCGGCCGAGCAGGCGGACCAGCTCGTGGCCAAGGCCCGGGAGGAGGCGCTGCGCGCCGCGACCGAGGCCGAGGAGCAGGCGGACACCATGGTCGGCGCGGCCCGCAAGGAGGCCGAGCGGCTGGTCGCCGAGGCCACCGTGGAGGGCAACTCGCTGGTGGAGAAGGCCCGTACGGACGCCGACGAGCTGCTGGTCGGGGCGCGCCGGGACGCGGCGGCCATACGGGAGCGGGGCGAGGAGCACCGGGCCCGGGTGGAGTCCGAGATCGAGGAGCTGCACGAGCGGGCGCGCCGGGAGACCGCGGAGCAGATGAAGTCCGCCGGGGAGCGGGTGGACCATCTGGTCAAGGCGGCCGAGGAGCAGCGGGCCGAGGCTCAGGCGAAGGCCAAGGAACTGGTCTCGGAGGCCACTTCGGAGGCGAGCAAGGTCAGGATCGCCGCCGTGAAGAAGGCCGAGGGCCTGCTGAAGGAGGCCGGCACCAAGAAGGCCGAACTGGTCCGCGAGGCGGAGCGGGTGAAGGCGGAGGCCGAGGAGGAGGCCGAGCGCATGATCGCCGAGGGCAAGCGGGAGCTGGAGGTGCTGGTGCGCAGGCGCGAGGACATCCAGGCGGAGATCTCGCGGGTCCAGGACGTGCTGGAGGCGCTGGAGTCCTTCGAGGCGCCGGGCGGCGGCAAGAGCGGCGGCGGCTCGGGCGCGGTCAAGGCGGGGGCCTCGGCCGGAGGAACTCGTTCGGGTGGCAAGTCCTCGGACGGCTAGACGACGGCCCGTCCGCACGGGCGCGACCCGTTCGAGTGGCAAGGCTTGCGACCGCCGGCCACTCAAAAGGCTGGACATTCTCCAGACCAAACCGGCATCCGCTCGATGACACGCCGGTTCGGCCCCTAGGATTCCTTCTTGGGGCTGTCCGGCGGGCCTTGGTCGGGTCCACGGCGCCTGGCACGGTGCGTCGCGGTCCTTCCGACCAGGACCCGCCGGACAGCCCCCAACACCTCACCGGTCCCATTCGACAGGAACCCCATGAGCGACACTTCCTCCCCCTTCGGCTTCGAGCTCGTGCGGCGTGGTTACGACCGCGGTCAGGTCGACGACCGCATCACCAAGCTCGTCGCCGACCGTGACAGCGCGCTCTCCCGGATCACCTCCCTGGAGAAGCGCATCGAGGAGCTCCACCTCGAAACGCAGAACGCCCAGGCCCAGGTCAACGACGCGGAGCCGTCGTACGCCGGCCTCGGCGCGCGGGTCGAGAAGATCCTCCGCCTCGCCGAGGAGGAGGCCAAGGACCTGCGCGAGGAGGCCCGTCGCGCGGCCGAGCAGCACCGCGAGCTGGCCGAGTCCGCCGCCCAGCAGGTCCGCAACGACGCCGAGTCGTTCGCCGCGGACCGCAAGGCGAAGGCGGAGGACGAGGGCGTCCGTATCGTCGAGAAGGCCAAGGGCGACGCCCAGACCCTGCGCACCGAGGCGCAGAAGGACGCGCAGTCCAAGCGCGAGGAGGCGGACGCCCTCTTCGAGGAGACCCGCGCCAAGGCAGCCCAGGCCGCCGCCGACTTCGAGACCAACCTGGCCAAGCGGCGTGAGCAGTCCGAGCGGGACCTTGCCTCGCGTCAGGCCAAGGCCGAGAAGCGCCTCGCGGAGATCGAGCACCGCGCCGAGCAGCTGCGCCTGGAGGCCGAGAAGCTGCGCACCGACGCCGAGCGCCGCGCCCGCCAGACGGTCGAGACGGCGCAGCGCCAGGCCGAGGACATCGTCGCGGACGCGAACGCCAAGGCCGACCGCATCCGCAGCGAATCGGAGCGCGAGCTCGCCGCGCTGACGAACCGCCGCGACTCGATCAACGCCCAGCTCACCAACGTCCGCGAGATGCTGGCCACGCTGACCGGTGCCGCCGTCGCCGCGGCTGGCACCCCGGCCGAGGACGAGCCGATCTCCCGCGGCGTCCCGGCGCAGCAGTCCCGCTGACCGCACAGACCGTCCGCACCGGTGCCCGGCGGCCCCTCAGGGGGTGCCGGGCACCGGTGCGTTGCGGGCATCCGCGCCGTGCCGGTGGGACTCGCGGCCGCCCCGGGATCGTTCCCTGTCCGTCGGCACAACCCGGTGGCGCGTGCCCGGGCGGCCCTCTAGCGTGAACGCATGATCGAGCTCGAGGGACTCACCAAGCACTTCGGCAGGAAGGTCGCCGTCGACCGTCTCTCCTTCACGGTGCGCCCGGGGGTGGTGACCGGCTTCCTCGGACCGAACGGCGCCGGCAAGTCGACGACCATGCGGATGATGCTGGATCTGGACAACCCGACCCGCGGCACCGTGCGTATCGACGGCAAGCACTACCGGGAGCTCCAGGAACCCCTGAAGCACATCGGCGCCCTGCTGGACGCGAAGGCGATGCACGGCGGGCGGACCGCGTACAACAACCTCCTCTGCCTCGCCCAGGCGAACCGCATCCCGGCCCGCCGGGTCGACGAGGTGCTGGACGTGGTGGGGCTGTCGGCGGTGGCGCGGAAGAAGTCCAAGGGCTTCTCCCTCGGCATGGGCCAGCGCCTCGGCATCGCCTCCGCCCTCCTCGGGGACCCCGAGATCCTGATGTTCGACGAGCCGGTCAACGGGCTGGACCCGGAGGGCATCCACTGGATCCGCAATCTGATGAAGACCCTCGCCGGCCAGGGGCGGACGATCTTCGTCTCCTCCCATCTGATGAGCGAAATGGCCCTCACCGCGGACCACTTGATCGTGATCGGCCAGGGCAGACTGCTCGCCGACACCTCGATGGCCGACTTCATCCACGAGAACTCCCGCAGCTACGTGCGGCTGCGCTCGCCCCAGCGCGAGCAGCTGCTCGACGCCCTGCACGGCGCCGGGCTGACCGCCGTGGAGGCGGACGGCGGGACCCTGGAGGTGGACGGCGCGACGGCGGAGGACCTGGGCGAGCTGGCCGCCCGGCACGGGCTCGTGCTGCACGAGCTGAGCGCGCAGCGCGCCTCGCTCGAAGAGGCGTTCATGCAGATGACCGCAGGTGCCGTGGAGTACCACGCGCACGCCGACGAGCACCGCAACGACCCCGCCGCCGCGCCCCCGGCCGCCGGCCCCGGCGCCCCTCAGTGGGCCCCGCGCAACGAGGGAGCCTGACCCATGGCATCGGTACCCGCCGTCCTGACGTCCGAGTGGACGAAGATCCGCACGGTCTCGTCGACGACCTGGACGCTGATCAGCGCCTTCGCCGTGACGGTCGCCATGAGCGCGGCCCTGTCCGCGGTGATGAACGCGACCTTCGACGATCTGTCGGAGGCGGAGCGGCTCACCTTCGACCCGACGTTCATCAGCTTCTCGGGGACGATCCTCGGCCAGTTGGCGATGGTGGTCTTCGGCGTCCTCGTCGTCGGCACCGAGTACAGCTCCGGCATGATCCGCACCTCCCTCGCCGCCGTCCCGCAGCGGGCGACCTTCCTCTTCAGCAAGATCACCGTCGCGGGGGTGCTGGCGCTGGTGGTCGGCATGGTCACCAGCTTTCTGACCTTCTTCGTCGGACAGGCCCTGCTCGGCGAGTACGGCACCACGATCGGCGCCGACAACGTGCTGCGGGCGGTCGTCGGCGGCGGCCTGTACATGGGGCTGATCGCCATCTTCTCGATGGGCGTCGCGGCGATGCTGCGCAGTTCGATGCTGTCGCTCGGCATCCTGATGCCGTTCTTCTTCCTGGTCTCGCAGATCCTGATCGCGGTGCCCGGCGCGAAGGACGTCGCCCGGTTCTTCCCGGACCAGGCGGGATCGAAGATCATGCAGGTCGTCCCCAACGCCCTGGACAGCGACGACACCCCGTACGGCCCGTGGGGCGGTCTGGGCATCATGCTGATCTGGGTGGCCGCCGCGCTGATCGGCGGCTACCTGGTGATGCGGAAGCGGGACGCCTGACCGCGAGGCGGACACCGTCCTCGACGCCGACCGCGACGGCCGGCCCGAGGTCGACGCCCCGCCCACCCCTGCCCAAAGCTTTGGCCTGAACCGGCGGTACCCGGATATCCTCCTCACTCATACGGGGGGCGCGTACGGCCCAGCACGGCCAGGGCCCCGACGACCCGACAGTCGATGGGGCTGGAGAATGATCGAGGCAGTCGGCCTGACGAAGCGCTACGGCGCCAAGACGGCCGTGTACAACCTTTCCTTCCAGGTGCGGCCCGGCGCCGTCACCGGGTTCCTCGGACCCAACGGCGCCGGCAAGTCGACCACGATGCGGATGATCCTGGGGCTCGACCGGCCCACGGACGGCCAGGTGACCATCGGCGGTCTGCCCTACCGGCAGCTTCCCAACGCCCCGCGCCAGGTCGGCGCCCTGCTGGACGCGAAGGCCGTCCACGGCGGGCGCAACGCCCGCAACCACCTGCTGTCCCTCGCGCAGCTCTCCGGCATCCCGGCCCGCCGGGTCGACGAGGTGCTCGGCGTCGTCGGTCTCCAGGACGTGGCCAAGCGGCGCTCCGGGGGCTTCTCGCTGGGTATGGGGCAGCGCCTGGGCATCGCCGCGGCCCTCCTCGGCGACCCGCAGGTGCTCCTCTTCGACGAGCCGGTCAACGGTCTCGACCCCGAGGGCATCCTCTGGGTCCGCAACCTGATGAAGCAGCTCGCCGCTGAGGGCCGGACCGTCTTCGTCTCCTCGCACCTGATGAGCGAGATGGCGCTGACCGCCGACCATCTGATCGTGATCGGCCGCGGGCAGCTGATGGCCGACATGAGCGTGCGGGACTTCATCGCCCACAACTCGGCGGGCTTCGCCCGGGTGCGCACCCCGGAGACCGAGCCGCAGCAGCGGGAGAAGCTGTCCGCGGCCCTCTCCGAGGCGGGCGGCCAGGTCATGCCCGAGCAGGACGGCGCCCTGCGCGTCACCGGGCTGGCGCTGCCGCGCATCAGCGATCTGGCGCACGAGGCGGGCGTCCGCCTCTGGGAGCTGTCGCCGCACCAGGCGTCCCTGGAGGAGGCGTACATGCGGCTGACGCAGGGCGCCGTGGACTACCGCTCGACGGAGGACCAGAAGGCGGGTCTGATGCAGCCGCTGCCGGCGGGCCATATGCCGCCGCAGCCGCAGGTCCCCGAGGTGCCGCAGCAGGGCTGGTACGCCCCGCCGCCGCCCGCGCCCGGCGAGAACCCGTACGCGGCCGTCGCCCCCGGCGCGCCCGCCGCGGCGCCCCAGCAGCCGCCCGCTGCCCCGCCGGCCGCTCCCCCGGCCGCAGCGCCCGCCCCCTCCGACGCCCCGACCGACCTGACCGACCTGACCAAGCCCGAGGACTCCCGATGACCACCCCCTACCAGCAGCCGGGTGCCCCGCTGGGCGCGTACACCTCCCCGATCCCGGTCCGCGACGCCCACCTCGGCGACGCCCTGGCCTCCGAGTGGACCAAGATCCGCTCGGTTCGCTCCACGGTGTGGACGCTGGGCGTGATGATCCTGCTGATGTTCGGCATCGGACTGGGCGTCGCGGCGCTCGTCGCGGCGGCCGGCGACTCCGCCGAGTTGGGCGAGGCGTCCGTCCTCGGGATGGGGTTCTTCGGCGTTCTGCCCGGCTCCATCTGCGTGGTGACCCTGGGCGTGCTGACCATCGCCTCCGAGTACGGCACCGGGATGATCCGCACGACCCTGACGGCCTGCCCGAGCCGGGCCCGGGTGCTCGCGGCGAAGGCGATCGTCTTCTTCCTGCTCGTCTTCGTGATCACCACCGTGGTGGCCGCGATCGTCGCCGGTATCCAGTACGGGATGGTCGAGGCGGCCGAGCCGACCGGCGACGAGTGGCTGCGCGCCACCGTGGGCGTGGGCCTGTTCGTCGCGGCGCTGGGCCTGGTGTCGCTGGGTGTGGGCGGCATGCTCCGTCACTCGGCGGGCGCGATCACGACCATGATCGGCGTGATCCTGATGCCGCTGGTCGCCGCGCTGTTCATGTTCAGCGAGACCCTCGCGGACGTCCAGGAGTTCCTGTTCGAGTACGCGATCCCCAGCCAGCTCATCGGCATCTACGGCGAGGCCGCGTCCGGCGGCTCCTCCGGGGCGGTCGGCTGGACCCCGGTCTGGATCATGTTCGGCCTGGCGGCGGTGTCGCTCGGCGGCGCCCTGACCGTCATCAACAGCCGGGACGTCTGACCGGGCCGGCCCGGCCGGTCAGTAGCGCGGCGCGTTGCGGGACCGCTGCACCTTCGTGGTGCGGCGGTCCTTCGCGTTCCAGCACGCCTTGTGCCAGTGGCGGCGGTCGTCCACACCGCCGTGCTCGGGCCAGGCCACGACGTGCGGGACGCCGGAGGCGATCTCCTGGTCGCAGCCCGGGCAGCGGTACGTCTTGCCCGCGGCGCTCGCCCCGGCCACATGGCGCACCGACCAGTCCTCGTCCTGCCAGGTCTCGCGGCGCCCGAACCCGCCGTACCGGTCGGCCGGCTCGGGTGCGCGGCCGGTCGGGTTGTCGCCGCCTCGGGGGCGGTTGCGGCGCGGGGACACGTCTCACCTCACGGTGCTGGCCTGACAGGTCCTTCAAGCGTAAGGGGCCCGGGCAGGGGCACCCGGCGTCCCGGGGCCGGTGGGCCCCGTGCCGGAAGCGGACCCGAGGCGCCCGGTTACCGGACAATCGCAACAATTTCCGTTCCGGCCGTGCCCTTGGCACTTGTCAGGCGTTGTTGCCGGTAGGGGGAGAGCCGCGTCGGCCGCAAGGAGGCAGAAGGCGATGCGTGTGGGCACGTTCGTACTGGGGGCCCAGTTCCCGGGCCAGGGACAGGGGGAGGCACTGCACCGCGCGGTGCGGTCCGCCGAGGTCGCCGAGGAGGCGGGCCTCGATTCGGTGTGGCTGGCGGAGCACCACTTCGTACCGTACGGGGTGTGCCCGTCGGCCGTGACCCTGGCGGCGATGCTGCTCGGGCGGACCCGCCGGATCCGGGTCGGCACGGCGGTCAGTGTGCTGCCGAGCACGCATCCGGTGGCGCTCGGCGAGCAGGCCGCCCTGCTGCACCTCACCTCCGGGGGGCGGTTCACCCTCGGGGTCGGCCGGGGCGGCCCCTGGGTCGATCTGGAGGTCTTCGGCGGCGGACTGGCCGCGTACGAGCGGGAGTTCCCCGAGTCACTGGACCTGCTGCTGCGGTGGCTGCGCGAGCCCCGGGTGGGCGCGGCCGGCGAGCGGTACGCCTTCCGCGAGGTGGAAGTGGTCCCGCGGCCGGACGAGTTGATCGGCGGAGAGCCGGGCGGACCGGAGGTGGTCGTCGCCTGCACGTCCCCGAGGAGTGTGAAACTCGCCGCAGAGCGCGGCCTGCCCATGCTGCTCGGGATGCACTGCGGGGACGAGGACAAGGCGGGCATGGCCGCCCTGTGGCGGCGCCACGCCCTCGACGCGGGGCGTCCGCCCGCGGAGGTCGCGGCGGCGGCCCACGTGTCGGCCGGGGTCCTCCAGATCGCCGACGGGGCGCCCGAGGCCCGGGAGACGCTGGTGAAGGCGATGCCCGGCTGGCTGCGGCAGGGACTGGACGCCCATGTCACCGTCGACGGGCGGCAGCGCGCGATGCGCGATCCCGTGGCGTACACCGAACTCCTCTGCTCCCTGCACCCTGTGGGCCCGCCGCGGGTGGCCGCCGACCGGCTGGCGGCGACCGCGGAGCGGACCGGCATCACCCGGTTCGCGCTGCTGGCCGAGGGCTCGGGCGATCTCGCGGCGACGGAGGAGAACATCCGGCGGGCGGGAGCCGAGCTGCTGCCGCTGCTGGCGTGAGGGCCGCCCCACGGCCGCGGGCCCGCCGGAGCCCGGCGCACCGCCGGGCGGGCGGGCACCACGTCCGGCGGGCAGGGCGCGTCGTGCGGGCGTACGGGCCGTGCGGGGCGCGCAGGTCGTGCGGGGGCGGTACCCGTGCTCCGTTCCTCGCGTCCTTCCCCGACCGGTCCCGTCGATCCGGCCGGGGTCGTCCTTTCAGCGGTGCGGGGTGCCACCGCCCCTGTGCCCGGGGGCAGCGTGTCCTGAGGCGTGCGCGGCTCGCGTGGCTCGGAGCGTCTCGCATGACCCGGGGCGGCAGCGGGTAGATCTCAGCAGTCGCGCAGTTCAGGAGACTGGTTCAGAAGCTGGCCCCTGATGGAGGTGAAGCGGGCGAGCCGCTCGTCCACCGCAGGGTCCAGAGGGAACACCGCGACGCGGTGGCAGTTCTGGAAAGCCAGACGCACACCGAAATGCCGCTGGAGCGCTCCGCGAATCGCATCACTCGCGAGCGCGCGCAGAAGCTGACCACGTGCCTGCTCGTCCGGCGGAGGCGTCTGGTTGTCGGCGAAGTCGCCGCCGTCCACCTTCAGCTGAGCCACCAGAGAACTGATCATCTCCCATGCGAAGGGCAGGGAGGTCCGGACGCAGTCGACGAAGGCAGCTTCGTCGACCTCGCCTCGCTCGGCCTGTTCCAACAGAGCCGGTGAGACGTCGAGCGACATGGGTTCTCCTCTCGCGGCCCCGGGCCAACGGGGCCTTACGGGCAGGGAAGGAGGAACCGGGCGTAACGACGGCGTCGGCAACGCGCAGGACGACGCTGAGTGCACGCACGGCAACCTCCTGCTTCCACCGTAAGTGCGCTGTCTTGAGGGCACCAGGAGATTGGGAGCACAACCGGCCAAATAAGAAGGGGGCTTCCGGGGCGAATCGCGCACGGTGGCGCCCGTCGAGTAGCGTTGCCGACCATGCGTCTCGTCATCGCCCGCTGCTCCGTGGACTACGCGGGCAGGCTCACCGCCCATCTGCCGTCCGCACCCCGATTGATCCTGGTCAAGGCCGACGGGAGTGTCTCCATCCATGCCGACGACAGGGCGTACAAACCCTTGAACTGGATGTCACCTCCCTGCACCTTGAAGGAGGGCGACGACAGCGTCTGGACCGTGGTGAACAAAGCGGGCGAGAAACTGATCATCACGATGGAGGAGATCCTCCACGACTCCTCGCACGAACTCGGCGTGGACCCCGGCCTCATCAAGGACGGCGTGGAAGCGCACCTCCAGGAGCTCCTGGCCGACAGGATCGAGACACTGGGCGAGGGCTTCAGCCTGATCCGGCGCGAATACCCCACCGCCATCGGCCCCGTGGACATCCTGTGCCGTGACGCGGACGGCGCGACCGTGGCCGTCGAGATCAAGCGGCGTGGCGAGATCGACGGCGTGGAGCAGCTCACCCGCTATCTGGACCTGCTCAACCGTGATCCGCTGCTGGCGCCGGTGAAGGGCGTCTTCGCGGCCCAGGAGATCAAGCCCCAGGCGCGCGTCCTCGCGACGGACCGGGGGATCGGGTGCCTGGTCCTGGACTACGACGCGCTGCGCGGCATCGAGGACGACAAGCTCCGCCTGTTCTGACGCGGCCTGTTCCGTCCCGGCCTGTTCCGACACCGCCGTTCCGTCCCGGCCCGCGGACGGGGACGGTCCGCTCCGGTCTCCCGGCTCCCGGAGCGGCGGGCGGGACACCGCTCCCGAGCGCACGGTGTGCCGCGGAGCCCCGTGTTCGGCCCGGCGCCTCGCGCCGCCGGACCGGCCGGCGTCACAGGACGGGCGTGGACGCGCTCTCCGTGCCGGACGCCGGTCCGCTCTCCGGGCCGGCCGGACCGCCGGCCGAGGTCTCGGTGCCGGGCGACTCCTCGGGCGGGGACTCGGACCCGGAGGGGGTCGGGTCCGGGCTCTGGGAGGACGAGGACGACGACGAGGGCGTCGGGCTCTTCGTCGGCTTCGGGGACGACTTCGTCGGCGTGGGCCTGGGCGGCCGGGTGGAGTCCGAGGGGCTACCGGGCCGGGACGAGCTCGTGGACGGCCGCGGGCCGGTGGACGTGACCGGGGACGCGGGGGCGGTGGCGGACGTGCCCGAGGGCCCGGGGGCGGACGGCGTGCCGGAGGGCTTCTTCCCGGCGGGCGTGCCGGACTCCACACCGGCGGCCGGGACCTGGGGATCGTCCCAGTCCTCCTCGAAGGAGTCGTCCTCGGTCTGCTGCCCGTTCCGGACGTTGTCGGTCGGTACGTCCTCCTGCCCGGAGGTCGCGCCGAGAGTGACCACCGTGCCGAGGACGGCGGCGAGCACCACGCCCGCGCCCGCGGCGACCAGGTTGCGCCGGGCCCCGCCGAGGACGGCGGGGCGCCGCACGGCGGCCGTCGGCTCCTTCGCCGCCGGCGACTCCCTGGCGGCCTCCGGCGAGGGCTCGGGCTCCGCGCCGGACCGGGGCAGCCGGGCCGTCACCGCGGCCGCCGAGAGCGACAGCGGCAGGGCGGCCGGGACACCCCGGGGCGGGGAGAGCGGGTCCTCGGTGCGCGGGAGCGCGGGCGTCAGGGTCTCGGGCCTGGGCGTGGGACCGGCGGAACGATCCTCCACGAGGGCCAGGGCACGCCGCCCCGACACCGTCCCGCTCTTGTCGGCGAGCGCGCCGCGCATGCCGATGGACGCCTCCAGCTCGGCCCGGGCCCGGTCGAGGTTGCCGGTGCAGAGCGCGAGAATGCCCAACTCGTGGTGGAAGTAAGCCTCTTCGGCGACCTCCCCGACGATGCGCGCGGCCTCGGAGCCGACCCGCAGGGCCCGCTCCCACGCGCCCCAGTGCAGACCGGCCGCGAAGGCGGGGGCGGCGCCGCGGGCGAGCAGGACGGCGGTACTGGGGTGTCCGGGCTCCGTGCCCGGCACCAGCGAGGTCAGCGAGGCGAGCAGCGCGTCCGCCTCGGCGACGGCGCGCTCGGGCGTGACCGACGGGTGGGCGGACCACCAGGCGTAGTGCTGGGCGGCCGTGTGGACGCAGGCGTCGGCGCCCTCGTCGTAGCCCTTCTCACGGAGCTGGGCCAGGACGCCGGCGGCGAGACGGTAGCGGGGGCCGGCGGGCGAGAGGAGGCCGCAGCTCATCAGCTCGCCGAGGGCGGCGTCGGCGTGGGTGTCGCCTATCAGCGCGGGCAGGTGCGCCTGGTGCGGGACCTCGCCGCCGAGGGCGACGGCGAACCGCAGGGTGCCCCGCGCCGACTCGCTCAGCCGGGAGGCTAGCAGCGGGGCGGGGGCGGCCCCCTCCCCCAGCGTCGGCAGGGGGACGTCACGGCCCCGGGCGGCGTCGAAGGGCGCGAACTCCTCGAAGGCCTCCGGGTCGCCGCGCAATTCGTCGCACTGCCGCAGCAGCGCGGCGGCCTGGACGAAGCGCAGGGGCAGGCCCTCGGACTCGAACCAGAGGTCCCCGGCCCAGTTGGTCTCCTCCTCGGTGAGCGCCCGGCCGACGCCCTTGTGGAGCAGGTCCAGCGCCGTGGCGCGGCCGAGTCCGCCGAGGAAGACCTCCTCCAGGGGCGAGTCCGGGGAGGGCGCGGCGATCTCGGGGGTGGCGGCGAGGAGGAAGGCGCACTCGGGCGCGGCGTCCAGGAACTCGTCGAGGGCGGCGCCGCCGAACTCGAGGTCGTCGAGGACCACGACCGCGCCGATGTCGCGGACGAAGCCGGCGAGGGCGTTGCGGTCGGGGCGCTGCTCGGGTGAGGCGTAGACGGCGGCGTACAGCTCGTGGAGAAGCTCCGCGGGGGTGCGGTGCAGGCCGTTGAGGCGGACGACGCCGTCGGGGGCGAGGCCCGCGCACTCCTCGGCGACGGCGTCCAGCAGCACCGAGCGGCCGGAGCCGGCGGGGCCGGTCAGCCGCACGGAGCGGCCCTGGCCGAGCAGGCGGACCAGGCGCTCGCGCTCCTCCTCCCGGTCGAGGAGCGGCAGCGGCGGGGCTGCGGGGCCCGGCGGGACGGGGGGCTGCGCGGCGCGGGTCCGGTCGGCGCGGTCGGCGGCGGTGCGCCGGGCGGGGCGGGGCGGCTGCTGCCCGGGCGGGCAGGGCTCGATCTCGCTGCCGTCGACGGGGTTGACCGTGAGGAGGAGGTCGCCGGTGACCACCTTGGCGGTGCGGACGGGCGCGGGCGCGGACTGCCCGGCCGGCATGACGGCGTCGCGTGGCGGCCGAGCCGGTCCGGCACCGTCGGCGAAGCTGTCGTTGTCCATGCTGAAAGCCCCCAGATGCGGTTGCCCGGCCTCGCTCCGCCAGGTGCGTCGCCCTGGGGCCGGAGCCATGTGCGGATGCCCTCCCGGCCTTTCCGCACGCTCGCCGCCGCTTCGGTCCGGTGCCCGCCCGGTGGGTCGTTCGAAAGGGTGGGCGATCGAACCCTAGACGCTGCGCGCCAGGAGCGGAACCGCCGGGTCCCCTCCCCGCCGGGGACGTCATGGTCTTGGGCGTTTGCACGCCTCGCACCCTTCGCACCCGCACGCCCGTCTCACCACCGGGACGGCTGCGCGCCCGAGGGGCGCAGCCGTCCCGGCGCCGGCACCGGTCGCGCCCCGGGCGGCGAAGGCCCGGCCGCGGGCCGCGGGCGGGCCCGGTCAGACCCGCGGAAGCGATTCCGCCGCGAGGCCGCCCTCGATCGCGAGGATGCGGTGGAGCCGGGTCGCGACCAGGAGGCGCTGCATCTGCGGCGGGACCCCGCGCAGCACCAGGCGGCGGCCGCACCGGCCGGCGCGTCGGTGGGCGCCCATGATGACGCCGAGCCCCGTCGCGTCCCAGGAGTCCAGATGCGTCAGGTCGAGCACCAGGTCGCCGGCTCCGTCGTCGACGGCCGAGTGCAGGACCGTACGGGCGTCCGCCGCGCTGCGGACGTCGAGGCGGCCCCCGACGACCAGCTCGGCGTGGTCGCCCCTGATGTGCATATGCGCTCCCCGAGAACTCTTGGATGCCCCGTAACCGTCACTTCTCCGTACTCGCAACAACTGACTGCCGCACGTGCGGCACAGTTGCTGTTCGTAAGCGAACCGATACCGAATTCACCCGCAGGGGCGACACCGAATCGGTCGATACGGTCAGTGCTTGTAGAAGCCCTGCCCGCTCTTGCGGCCGATGTCACCGGCGTCCACCATCCGGCGCATCAGCTCCGGCGGGGCGAACTTCTCGTCCTGCGACTCGGTGTAGATGTTGCTCGTGGCATGCAGCAGGATGTCCACGCCCGTGAGGTCGGCCGTCGCCAGCGGCCCCATCGCGTGGCCGAAGCCCAGCTTGCAGGCGATGTCGATGTCCTCGGCGGTGGCGACGCCCGATTCGTACAGCTTCGCGGCCTCGACGACGAGGGCCGAGATCAGCCGGGTGGTCACGAAGCCGGCCACGTCGCGGTTGACCACGATGCAGGTCTTGCCCACGGACTCGGCGAACTCCCGCGCGGTGGCGAGGGTTTCGTCGCTCGTCTTGTAGCCGCGCACCAGCTCGCAGAGCTGCATCATCGGGACCGGCGAGAAGAAGTGGGTGCCCACGACCCGCTCCGGGCGTTCCGTCACGGCCGCGATCTTGGTGATCGGGATGGCGGAGGTGTTCGAGGCGAGCACGGTGTCCTCGCGCACCACCTTGTCGAGGCTGCGGAAGATCTCGTGCTTGACCTCCAGCTTCTCGAACACCGCCTCCACCACGATGTCCGCGTCCGCGACCGCGTCCAGGTCCGTCGTGGTGGTGATGCGGCCCAACGCGGCCTCGGCGTCGGCGCCTTCGAGCTTGCCCTTGGCGACGAAGCGGTCGTACGAGCCCTTGATGCCGTCCAGCCCACGAGTCAGGGCCTCGTCGGTGACATCGCGCAGCACCACGTCCCAGCCGGCCTGGGCCGAGACCTGTGCGATACCGGACCCCATGAGTCCGGCCCCGATGACGGCGAGCTTCCTGGCCACTGCGGCACCCCTTAACACCTGTTTACATGTCGGCTCTCTGCCGGAGGTTAGCGTCCGTGAGGGCCGCTGTGACCGCCAAGAGACGCGCGTCACGTCCCACATGGCGGACATCACACCGGCGGCCCCGGAACCTTTCGTTCCGGGGCCTTCGCGGGGGCCTCCACCGTGACGGCGGGCACACGCGCCGCCCGGCGGGACGCCGCGTAACTAGGCTGGGCCCATGGTCAATCTGACGCGCATCTACACCCGTACCGGCGACCAGGGCACCACCGCCCTCGGCGACATGAGCCGCACCGCCAAGACCGATCTGCGCATCGCCGCGTACGCGGACGCCAACGAGGCGAACGCGGTGATCGGCACGGCGATCGCCCTGGGGCAGCTGGACGAGGAGGTCGTGAAGGTCCTCGTCCGGGTGCAGAACGACCTGTTCGACGTCGGCGCCGACCTCTCCACGCCGGTGGTCCCGGACCCGAAGTACCCGCCGCTGCGGGTGGAGCAGTCCTATGTGGACAAGCTGGAGGCCGACTGCGACCGCTTCCTCGCGGAGCTGGAGAAGCTGCGCAGCTTCATCCTCCCGGGCGGCACCCCGGGCGCGGCCCTGCTCCACCAGGCGTGCACGGTGGTCCGCCGGGCGGAGCGCTCCACCTGGGCGGCGCTGGAGGCGCACGGGGAGACGATGAACGCGCTGACCGCGACCTATCTGAACCGCCTCTCCGACCTGCTGTTCATCCTGGCGCGGACCGCGAACAAGGAGGTCGGCGACGTGCTCTGGGTGCCGGGCGGCGAGCGCTGAGGACCCGGGCGGGGCGCGGGGCCGACGCGGGCCCGGCCCCGTGTCGCCGCTCCCCCTCGTCAGGCTCCCGCGCCGGTCCCCGGTCCCCGACGCTCGACGCCGACCGGCTCGCGCTCCCGCCCGCCCCGCGCCCCGCCCCTCGAACCGCCCGCCGGGCCGTCCCCCGAACCGCCCGCCGGGTCCTTCTTCGGGAAGACGGTGTACGAGAGGGCGATCAGGCCGTGGATGCCGACCGCCCGCCAGGCGAAGCCGATCCAGCTCTGCAGCGAGCCGGTGCGCGACGGGTCGTCGACGTACCACATCGCCGCGAGCAGCAGCCCCGTCGCCACGGCCGCACCGATCACCGAGCCGAGCCAGACCTTCCCCTCGTGCCGGGCCCGGGCCATCCCGTACCGGGGCGGGCGCCGCAGCGGGACGCCGTCGAAGCGGTGGGCGGCGTGGCCGTCGAGCCACTTCACCGTGCGGTGGCCGTGGCCGGCCGTGTAGCCGATGTAGACGGCGGCCAGGCCGTGCTTCCAGCCCGGGTCGGCGCCGTTCTTCAGGTCGATCGCCGTGACGACCAGCAGCAGGATCTCCAGCAGCGGCTCGCACAGCAGGATCGCGGCGCCCGTACGCGGCATCCGGAGCAGGTACCGGACGGCGAGGCCCGCGGCCAGCAGCGCCCAGAAGGCGACCTCGCAGATGACGATCAGCGTGACGATCACGGCAGCTCTCCCTTCCTGCCCGTCCAGCCTCCCGCCCCGGCCCGGCGCTTTCGTCGTCGCGGAAGACGAACCCGGAGTGCATCCTTCGATGTAGTGGCGCCTCGGCCGCGACGAGGACGCCCCGGGCGGCCCGCGTTGTGTTTGATGGGGACGTGACCTTCCCCCGCCCCCACCGCGACGACGTCCTGATCGGTGCCGGCGGGCTGCTCTCCGGCCTGCTGCTGTGGTCCCTGAACCTCTACACCCAGGGGCCCCGGGGCTGGGTGCTGCACCCCGCGTGGCTCACCCTGCTGCCACTGGCGGCGATGTCCGTGCTGGAGGCGCTGCGCCGGACCCTGCCGCGGACGGTCCTGCTGCTGGGGACGGCCGTCGTGGTCGCGGACCAGTTCACCCGGGGCAATCTGGCGACCGTGGTGATGTTCGCGGACCTGGTCTACGCGGCCGCGGTGTACGGCCCCCCGGCCACCGCCCGGCGGCTTCCCGTGATCACCGGGGTGTTCACGATCGCGACCACCATCGGCTTCCTGGCCTGGCTCCGGCACCCCGCGGCGGTGCTGATCGGCGCGGTGACCGCGCTGCTGACCTTCTTCCCCGCGGCCAGCGGTCTGGTCGTCCGCAACCACCGCCAGGCCGCCGACGCCGCCCGGCTGCGCGCGGAGCAGACGGCGCTCCTCGCCGAGATGGACCGCGCCCAGGCGGTGGCGGCCGAGCGGGCGCGAATGGCCCGGGAGCTGCACGACATGGTGGCCAACCACCTGTCGGCCATCGCCATCCACTCCACCGCGGCCCTGTCCCTGGACGACGAGGCGACGACCCGGCAGGCGCTCGGGGTGATCCGGGAGAACAGCGTGGAGGGACTGGCGGAGATGCGCCGGCTCATCGGGCTGCTGCGCGACAGTGAGGGCCCCGGCCCGGAGCCCGCCGCGGCGCCAACCCTCGCGGGCCTGGAGGCCCTGGTGGCGCAGGCCCGGGTGAACGGCGCGCCGAGCGGGCTGGTCTTCGTCCTGGAGGACGCGCACGACCCGTCCCGGAAGCTGCCCGCCCCCGTGGAGCTGGCCGCGTACCGCATCGTGCAGGAGTCCCTGACGAACGCGGTCAAGCACGCGGGTCCGGGCACGGTGCGGGTGCGGGTACAGGGCACGGAGCGCGCTCTCACGGTCACCGTGACCAGCCCTGTCGCGGACAGCCACGGCCCCCGCGCGCCGGGCTCCGGGGCCGGCCTGGTGGGCATGCGGGAACGGGTCACCCTGCTCGACGGGACCTTCGGGGCGGGCCCGGTGCCCGCCCCCGGAGCGGACGCCGGCGCGGCCGCGGAAGCCGAGGACGGCAAGATCTGGAGCGTGCGGGCGGTCCTGCCCGTACGCGGGGACGACGAGGAGCCGACGGCGACATGACGGATTCGGCCGGGAGCGCGTCACGGCGCGTGCGGGTGCTGGTCGCGGAGGACCAGAGCGCGGTGCGGGCCGGGCTGGTGCTGATCCTGCGCAGCGCCCCGGACCTCGATGTGGTGGGCGAGGCGGCGGACGGCGAGGAGGCGGTGCGGCTCGCCCGTGAGCTGCGCCCGGACCTGGTGCTGATGGACGTCCAGATGCCGAAACTGGACGGGGTCTCGGCGACCGCCCGGGTGGTCTCGGAGGGGCTTGCCGACGTCCTGGTGCTGACCACCTTCGATCTCGACGAGTACGTCTTCGGGGCCCTGCGGGCGGGGGCGGCCGGTTTCCTGCTGAAGAACACCGAGGCCCGGGACCTGATCGAGGCGGTGCGCACGGTGGCCCGCGGCGAGGGCCTGATCGCGCCCGCGGTCACCCGCCGCCTGATCGCCGAGTTCGCGGCCCCCCGCGCCGCGCCCCGGGCGCCGGGCGGCGCGGACCCGGCGGTGCTGGAGCCGCTGACCCGGCGGGAGCGCGAGGTGCTCTCCTGTATCGGGCAGGGCCTGTCCAACGCGGAGATCGCGGAGCGGCTGTCGATGGCGGAGGGGACGGTGAAGACGCACGTCAGCCGTCTGCTCGGCAAGCTGGAGCTGCGCAGCCGGGTCCAAGCGGCGGTCCTGGCGCAGGAGTTGGGTATCTGATCCGGACGCCCACGGAACCTCCCCGACTTTGGTCTGGACCTATTGACGATTGGTCCAGACCTTCCTACTCTCACCGAGCACGCTGCGGTGAGCCACGCAGCGGTGTGGACCAACCCCGATCTGTCCGCACACGACTCGAGGAGTTTCCTTGAGCACTCCGGCGACTCGAACTCCCCACAGAGAAGGGAGGAGGCGTTTCGGTTCCCGCATGACGGCGGGCCTGTCCGCGCTGATCCTTCCTTTCGCCGCCATGGTCGGCCTCGCCTCACCGGCCGAGGCCGCCACGTCCGCCACCGCCACCTTCACCAAGACCTCCGACTGGGGGACCGGGTTCGGCGGCAACTGGACGGTGAAGAACACCGGCACGACCAGCATCAGTTCCTGGACCGTCGAGTGGGACTTCCCCGCCGGCACGTCCGTCACCTCCGCCTGGGACGCCACCGTCACCAACTCCGGCAACCGCTGGACCGCCAAGAACGTCGGCTGGAACGGCACCATCGCCCCCGGCGCGTCCGTCTCCTTCGGCTTCAACGGCAAGGGCCCGGGCTCCCCGAGCAACTGCCGGCTGAACGGCGGTTCCTGCGACGGCGGTTCGGTGCCCGGCGACAACCCGCCCAGCGCCCCCGGGGCCCTCACCACCTCGAACGTCACCAACACCTCGGTGCGCCTGAGCTGGGGTGCCGCCACCGACGACAACGGCGTCAAGAACTACGACGTCCTGCGCGACGGCACCAAGGTGGCCACGGTCACCGGCACCACGTACACCGACAACGGGCTGACGGCCGGTACGGACTACTCCTACGCCGTCCAGGCCCGTGACACCGCCGACCAGACCGGCCCGGTCGGCGCCTCCGTCTCGGTGCGCACCACCGGAGGCGGCGGCGAGCCGCCCGTCGGTGACAAGATCAAGATGGGCTACTTCACCAACTGGGGCGTCTACGGGCGCAACTACCACGTGAAGAACATCGACACCTCCGGGTCCGCCGCGAAGATCACGCACATCAACTACGCCTTCGGCAACGTCCAGGGCGGAAAGTGCACGATCGGAGACGCCTACGCCGACTACGACAAGGCGTACACCGCCGACCAGTCCGTCGACGGCAAGGCCGACACCTGGGACCAGCCGCTGCGCGGCAACTTCAACCAGCTCCGCAAGCTGAAGGCCAAGCACCCGCACATCAAGGTCCTGTGGTCCTTCGGCGGCTGGACCTGGTCCGGCGGCTTCCCCGACGCGGTCAAGAACCCCGCCGCGTTCGCCAAGTCCTGCCACGACCTCGTGGAGGACCCGCGCTGGGCCGACGTCTTCGACGGCATCGACCTGGACTGGGAGTACCCGAACGCCTGCGGCCTGAGCTGCGACACCACCAGCAGCCCGAACGCCTTCAGCACCATGATGAAGGCGATGCGCGCCGAGTTCGGCCCGAACGCCCTGGTCACGGCGGCCGTCACGGCCGACGCCTCGGCCGGCGGCAAGATCGACGCCGCCGACTACGGGCCGGCCACGCAGTACCTCGACTGGTACAACGTGATGACGTACGACTTCTTCGGCGCCTGGGCGAAGAACGGGCCGACCGCCCCGCACTCGCCGCTGACCGCCTACGCGGGCATCCCGCAGCAGGGCTTCAACTCGGCCGAGGCCATTGCCAAGTTCAAGGCGAAGGGCGTGCCCGCGAAGAAGCTGCTCCTCGGCATCGGCTTCTACGGCCGCGGCTGGACCGGCGTCACGCAGAAGGAGCCGGGCGGCACCGCCACCGGGCCCGCCACCGGTACGTACGAGCCGGGCATCGAGGACTACAAGGTCCTCAAGAACTCCTGCCCGGCCAACGGCACGATCGCCGGCACGGCCTACGCCCACTGCGGCAACAACTGGTGGAGCTACGACACCCCGGCGACCATCGGCTCCAAGATGGGCTGGGCGAACAACCAGGGGCTCGGCGGAGCCTTCTTCTGGGAGCTCAGCGGCGACACGTCCAACGGTGAGCTGGTGAGCGCGATCAACAGCGGACTCGGATAACCACCCGGTCCACACACGAGAGAAGCCCGGGAGGGGGCCACCCCTCCCGGGCTTCTCGCTGTGCTCCACAGAACTCAGTTACAGGCCGCATTTGCCCTGCCCCGGACTCCGTACCGGGAGAGGGGCGGAACGCAGGCCACATTGCCCCTCCCCCGGACTCCGTCAGGGGGACCCCCACCAGCGGGGCGGAACTCAGGCCACATTGACCCGCTGGCCGGGCGGGGCCGCCTCCAGCCAGGCCAGGAAGCCGGTCAGTGCGTCCTCGCTCATCGCGAGCTCCAGACGCGTGCCCCGGTGCAGACAGCCGAGGACCACGGAGTCCGAGAGGAGGGCCAGCTCCTCCTCGCTGTCCGGCACCCGCCGGGCCAGGACCTCGATCGCCCCGCGCTCCAGGGTGCGGCGGGGGCGCGGGGCGTACGAGAAGACACGGAACCACTCGACGCGGTCCCCGTTGTAGCGGGCCACCCCGTACACCCAGCCCTTGCTGGACGGGTCGCCCTCCTCGGGGACGTTCCAGCGCAGGCTGCAGTCGAAGGTGCCCCCCGACCGCTGGATCAGCCGCCTGCGCAGCCCGAAGACCAACAGCGCGACCACCACCAGCAGGACGACCAGGCCGCTCACGAAAAGAGCGAGGAACATCTCCACCGACCTCCTCGCCTCGTCCCGTACACGAATACCTGCACCCGCATCGCCTCAGCCGCGACTCGCTCCGGAGAAGCTCCGGACCGGGCCGCGGCTGAGGGAAAACCTGTCGGCGGTGCCGCCGAGGGCCGTTCTCCCGGACGTACCGGGAGGTCCGACCCTAGCCGACCGCCACCGCGCGAAGACGGACGTCGGCACGGCGCTCGGCCGCGCCGTCGGCGTCCGACTTGGCACGCTCCAGCGCACGCTCGGCGCGCTGGACGTCGATCTCGTCCGCCAGCTCGGCGATCTCCGCCAGCAGCGACAGCTTGTTGTCGGCGAAGGAGATGAAACCGCCGTGCACGGCCGCGACGACGGTTCCGCCCTCGCTCGTACGGATGGTCACCGGGCCCGACTCCAGCACACCCAGCAGCGGCTGGTGACCGGGCATGACGCCGATGTCGCCGGACGTGGTGCGCGCGACCACCAGGGTGGCCTCACCGGACCAGACACTGCGGTCCGCTGCGACCAGCTCGACGTGCAGCTCAGCAGCCAAGGTTGGCTCCTCGGGTCACCACCCGGCGGATCCGCCGGGTGTTGGGTCATAAGTCTAATAGGGGCCGGAACGCCGGAACGTCCCGGCCCACCCCCGGCCGTGCGGCCGGGGACCCGGGGCGGGGCCCCGGGGTACAGCGATGGCGTGACGAAGGGGGCGGGACGCGCCCGCCCCCTCAGCGAGTCACCGGACTCAGGAGACGCCGAGCTCCTTGGCGTTCTTCTTGAGGTCCTCGAGGCCACCGCACATGAAGAAGGCCTGCTCGGGGAAGTGGTCGTACTCACCGTCGCAGATCGCGTTGAACGCGGCGATCGACTCGTCCAGCGGCACGTCCGAACCGTCCACGCCGGTGAACTGCTTCGCCGCGTGGGTGTTCTGGGACAGGAAGCGCTCGACACGACGGGCACGGTGGACGACCAGCTTGTCCTCCTCGCCCAGCTCGTCGATACCGAGGATCGCGATGATGTCCTGGAGGTCCTTGTACTTCTGCAGGATCCCCTTGACGCGCATGGCCGCCTCGTAGTGGTCCTGCGCGATGTAGCGCGGGTCCAGGATGCGGGACGTCGAGTCCAGCGGGTCCACCGCGGGGTAGATGCCCTTCTCGGAGATCGGACGGGAGAGAACCGTCGTCGCGTCGAGGTGGGCGAAGGTGGTGGCCGGCGCCGGGTCGGTCAGGTCGTCCGCGGGGACGTAGATCGCCTGCATCGAGGTGATCGAGTGACCGCGCGTCGAGGTGATGCGCTCCTGCAGCAGACCCATCTCGTCCGCCAGGTTCGGCTGGTAACCCACCGCGGACGGCATACGGCCGAGCAGGGTGGACACCTCGGAACCGGCCTGGGTGAACCGGAAGATGTTGTCGATGAAGAAGAGCACGTCCTGCTTCTGCACATCGCGGAAGTACTCCGCCATGGTCAGACCGGCGAGGGCGACGCGCAGACGGGTGCCCGGGGGCTCGTCCATCTGACCGAAGACCAGCGCAGTCTTGTCGAGAACGCCGGACTCCTCCATCTCCGCGATGAGGTCGTTGCCCTCACGGGTGCGCTCGCCGACGCCCGCGAAGACGGAGACGCCCTCGTGGAGGTTGGCGACACGCATGATCATTTCCTGGATCAGCACGGTCTTGCCGACACCGGCACCACCGAACAGACCGATCTTTCCACCCTTGACGTACGGGGTGAGAAGGTCGACGACCTTCAGGCCGGTCTCGAACATCTCGGTCTTGGACTCGAGCTGGTCGAAGGCCGGGGCCTTGCGGTGGATCGGCCAGCGCTCACCGACGTTGGCGTTCTCCTCGGGCTGGTTCAGCACCTCACCGAGGGTGTTGAACACCTTGCCCTTGGTGAAGTCGCCGACCGGGACGGTGATGCCCGTGCCCGTGTCGGTCACCGGGGCCTGGCGGACCAGGCCGTCGGTGGGCTGCATCGAGATGGTGCGGACGATGCCGTCACCGAGGTGCTGCGCGACCTCCAGGGTCAGCGTCTTCCTGGCGCCCTCCTCGGCCGGGTCGGCGACCTCGACGTGCAGGGCGTTGTAGATGTCGGGCATCGCGTCGACGGGGAACTCCACGTCGACGACCGGGCCGATGACCCGGGCGACGCGGCCCGTGGCCGTGGCCGTCTCAACAGAGGCAGTCATTTTACTTGTCACTCCCCGCGGTCGCGTCGGCCAGGGCTGCGGAGCCACCGACGATCTCGCTGATTTCCTGGGTGATTTCGGCCTGGCGGGCCGCGTTGGCAAGACGGGAGAGCGAGGTGATCAGCTCGCCCGCGTTGTCGGTCGCCGACTTCATCGCCCGGCGGCGGGCCGCGTGCTCGGAGGCGGCGGCCTGCAGCAGGGCGTTGTAGATACGGCTCTCGACGTAGCGCGGCAGAAGGGCGTCGAGGACGTCCTCCGCCGACGGCTCGAACTCGAACAGCGGCAGGATCTCGCCCTTGCCACCGGTCTCGTCCTGGGCCTCGTCAAGGCTGAGCGGCAGCATCCGGTTGTCGACGGGGGTCTGCGTCATCATCGACACGAACTCCGTGAAGACGATGTGCAGCTCGTCGACACCGCCCTCCGCGGTGTCCTTCTGGACGGCCTCGATGAGCGGCGCGGCCACGTTCTTGGCGTGCGCGTACTCGGGGCTGTCCGTGAACCCGGTCCACGAGTCCGTGACCTTGCGCTCACGGAAGCCGTAGTAGGCGACACCCTTGCGGCCGACGACGTAGGTGTCGACCTCCTTGCCCTCGCCGCGCAGCCGCTCGGTGAGCCGCTCCGCCGCCTTGATGGCGTTGGCCGAGTAGCCGCCGGCCAGACCGCGGTCGCTCGTGACGAGCAGGACCGCGGCACGGGCCGGGGACTCCGCCTCCGTGGTCAGCGGGTGCTTGGTGTTCGATCCGGTCGCCACCGCCGTGACCGCGCGGGTGAGCTCGGTCGCGTACGGCGTGGAGGCCGCCACCTTGCGCTGCGCCTTGACGATGCGCGAGGCGGCGATCATCTCCATCGCCTTGGTGATCTTCTTCGTCGCGGTGACGGACCGGATGCGACGCTTGTAGACCCGGAGCTGGGCTCCCATGAGTCAGGTCCCTTCCGTCGTCACTTCGAGACGTTGACGGCGGCCGGGGCGTCCTCGCCGAGCAGCTTGCCGTCGTGGGTCTCGAACTGCTTCTTGAAGTCGGCGATCGAGTCCGCGACCTTGGTGAGGGTGTCGTCCGACATCTTGCCGCCCTCGCGGATCGACGCCATCAGACCGCTCTCGTCACGGTGCAGGTACTCCAGCAGCTCCTTCTCGAAGCGGCGGATGTCCTGGACGGGGACGTCGTCCATCTTGCCGGTGGTGCCGGCCCAGACGGAGACGACCTGGTCCTCGGTGGACATCGGCTGGTACTGGGGCTGCTTCAGCAGCTCGACCATGCGCTTACCGCGCTCCAGCGAGGCCTTCGAGGCCGCGTCCAGGTCGGAACCGAAGGCGGCGAACGCCTCCAGCTCACGGAACTGGGCGAGGTCGACACGGAGGCGGCCGGAGACCTGCTTCATGGCCTTGTGCTGGGCGGAGCCACCGACACGGGAGACCGAGATACCGACGTTCAGGGCCGGGCGCTGACCGGCGTTGAACAGGTCGGACTCCAGGAAGCACTGGCCGTCGGTGATGGAGATGACGTTGGTCGGGATGAACGCCGACACGTCGTTCGCCTTGGTCTCGACGATCGGCAGACCGGTCATCGAGCCGGCACCCATCTCGTCGGAGAGCTTGGCGCAGCGCTCCAGCAGACGCGAGTGCAGGTAGAAGACGTCACCCGGGTAGGCCTCGCGGCCCGGCGGGCGGCGCAGCAGCAGGGACACGGCGCGGTAGGCGTCGGCCTGCTTCGACAGGTCGTCGAAGATGATCAGGACGTGCTTGCCCTCGTACATCCACTGCTGGCCGATGGCCGAGCCGGTGTAGGGGGCGAGGTACTTGAAGCCGGCCGGGTCGGACGCCGGGGCGGCCACGATCGTCGTGTACTCCAGGGCGCCGGCCTCCTCCAGCGCGCCTCGGACGGACGCGATGGTGGAGCCCTTCTGGCCGATGGCGACGTAGATGCAGCGGACCTGCTTGTTCACGTCGCCCGAGCGCCAGTTGTCGCGCTGGTTGATGATCGTGTCGACGGCCAGCGCGGTCTTGCCGGTCTGGCGGTCGCCGATGATGAGCTGACGCTGACCGCGACCGATCGGCGTCATCGCGTCGACGGCCTTGTAGCCCGTCTCCATGGGCTCGTGCACCGACTTGCGCTGCATGACCGTGGGGGCCTGCAGCTCAAGGGCGCGGCGGCCCGAGGTCTCGATCTCGCCGAGGCCGTCGATCGGGTTGCCGAGCGGGTCGACCACGCGGCCGAGGTAGCCCTCGCCGACCGCGACGGACAGGACCTCGCCGGTGCGGGTGACCGACTGGCCCTCTTCGATGCCGCTGAACTCGCCGAGGACGATGGCACCGATCTCGCGCTCCTCGAGGTTGAGGGCGAGGCCGAGGGTGCCGTCCTCGAACTTCAGCAGCTCGTTCGCCATGGCGGAGGGAAGACCCTCCACCTTCGCGATACCGTCGCCGGCCAGGCTGACCGTGCCGACTTCCTCGCGCGAGGCCGCGTCCGGCTGGTACGACTGGACAAAGGTCTCCAGCGCATCCCGGATCTCCTCCGGCCGGATCGTGAGCTCCGCCATCTGGGTTCCCTGCTCTCCTTGTTGGGCCCGAAGTTTCTTTGGGGGTCTGGGGGCCGACCCCCAGGAATCTTCTGCAATCTCTGCACGGCCCAACCGGGCCGCTGGTGTTGCCGTGGTACTGCCTGTGCTGTTGTGCTGTCGACCGTCTCCGGCGACCGGGGTCAGCCGGCGATCCGGCGCTTGGCCTCGTCGATACGGTCCGCGACCGTGCCGTTGATGACCTCGTCACCGACGCGCACCGAGATGCCGCCGAGGACCTCGGGGTCCACCTCGAGGTTGAGGTGCATCTCACGGCCGTAGAGCCGTGCGAGACCCGCGCCGAGGCGCGTCCTCTGCGCTTCGGTGAGCGGCACCGCGGAGGTCACGACCGCGACCATCCGGTCCCGCCGCGCCGCGGCGAGCTTGGACAGGGCGTCGAGCCCCGCTTCCAGGCTACGTCCCCGCGGGTGCGTGACGAGAGTGGTGATCAGGCGCTCGGTGACCTTCTCGGCCTTGCCGCCGAGGAGCCGGCTGACCAGCTCGCCCTTGGCGGCCGCCGAGGCGGACCGGTCGGTCAGCGCCGAGCGCAGCTCGGTGCTGGTGGCGAGGATCCGGCCGAAGCGGAACAGCTCGTCCTCGACGTTGTCGAGACGGCCGGTCTTCTGCGCGGCGGTGAGCTCGGCGGTGGCCGCCAGCTCCTCCAGCGCGTCGACCAGGTCGCGCGACTGCGACCAGCGTGCGCGGACCATGCCCTTGACCAGGTCGACGGCCTGGCCGCCGATCTGCCCGTCGAGCACGCGCCCGGCCAGCTCGGCCTTGGCCTCGCCGGCCTGCGCCGGGTCGGTGAGGACCCGACGCAGCGACACCTCACGGTCGAGCAGCGCGGTGACGGCGGCCAGCTCGCCGGCGAGCTTCGCCGCGTCGGCCGACGTGGAGTCGGTCAGCGCGTCGAGAGACTCGTGCGCGGCGGCCAGCGCCTCGCGGCTGGCTCCGTTCATCGGGCGGCCTCGGCCTTCGCCTCGACCTCGTCGAGGAACCGGTCGATGGTGCGGCTCTGCCGGGCGTGGTCCTCGAGGGACTCGCCGACGAGCTTGCCGGCCAGGGCGGTGGCGAGCTTGCCCACGTCCTGACGCAGCGCGCTGGCCGCGGCCTTGCGGTCGGCCTCGATCTGGGCGTGGCCGGCCGCGATGATCTCCTCACGCTGCCGCTGGCCTTCCGCCTTCATCTCGGCGATGATCGCGGTGCCCTGCTCGGTCGCCTCCTGGCGCAGCCGCGCGGCCTCGTGCCGGGCCTCGGCGAGCTGGGCCTTGTACTGCTCCAGGACGCTCTCGGCCTCGGTCTTGGCCGCGTCGGCCTTCTCGATTCCGCCTTCGATGGCCTCGCGGCGCTCGTCCAGAACCTTGTTGATGTTCGGGAGGAGCTTCTTGGCGAGGAAGCCGAAGACGATGAGGAAGGCGAGCAGGCCGATGACAAGCTCAGGGATCGGCGGGACGAGGGGGTTCTCCCCCTCGCTCGCCGCGATGAGCAGCTGGCTCATGTGAGTGCCTTTCGTCTGGTCGGCTGGACTCGTGTGTGGATCAGTAGCCGTAGACGAACGGCATGACCAGACCGATCAGCGCGAGCGCCTCACAGAAGGCGAAGCCGAGGATCTGGTTGGCACGGATCAGGCCGGCGGCCTCGGGCTGACGGGCGAGCGCCTGGGTGCCGTTACCGAAGATGATGCCGACGCCGACGCCCGGGCCGATCGCGGCGAGGCCGTAACCGATGGAACCGAGGGAGCCTTCGACAGCAGCAAGGGACGCAGACATGCCAGTTCTTCCTTTTCTTTACGGACCCGGTGGGGGTTGGCCACCGGACGACTGTGGAGGTGGGAGGGCGGTGACTCAGTGGTGCTCGGCGAGAGCGCCCTGAATGTACGTGCAGGTCAGCAGGACGAACACATACGCCTGCAGGGCCTGGATGAACAGCTCGAAGGCCGTCATCACGATGACCATCAGGAACGAGACACCCGCGTAGGCGATGCCGATGCCGTTCAGCATGTACCAGCTGGCGATCGTGAACAGCAGCAGCAGGGTGTGCCCGGCGAACATGTTCGCGAAGAGTCGCACGGCGTGCGTGAACGGCCGGATCAGCAGGTTCGAGAAGAGCTCGATCAGCATGGCCAGCGGGAGGACCGCGCCCAGCGACTTGTCGTAGCCGGTGACGTTCTTCCAGAAGCCGACGAAGCCCTGCCGCTTGAAGGTCAGCGTCACCCATGTCACATAGACGAGCAGGGCCAGGACCAGCGGGTACGAGATGATCGAGGTGACCGGGAACTGGGCGACCGGGATGATCGACCAGAGGTTCATCATCCAGACGAAGAAGAAGAGCGAAACGACGAACGGGACGTACTTCTCGCCTTCCTTCTTGCCGATGGTCTCGTAGACGACACCGCGGCGGATGAAGTCGTAACCGGCCTCGGCGACCATCTGCAGCTTGCCGGGGACGACCTGCGGCCGGCGGAAGGCGGCCCAGAAGAAGCCGATGATGATGATCGAGCCGAGCAGCGCCAGCAGCATCGTCTTGTTGAAGTACACGTTGCTGTCGCCGTCACCCCACAGGGGCTGGAACATGAACGAGTGCAGGCCCGGGGACACATCTGCGAAGCCACACCCGTCGAAGAGGTGACAGTTGGTGTCGAAGGCGAGCACCTGCGTCGGGTCAGCACTCACCGCGGGCTCCTTCAGCGTGGCGCATAGGTACGGCAACCTCGTTGTGTCGGCGCGGCGCGCAGCCGCGATTCGGCACTGGACTGGTGTTACGGATGTGAGGGCGGCTGTCAGGCGTTGAGCCTCGCGTCGGAACAGGCGTCAGCTCGGATGCCCGCGCCCGCAGTGCCGCAGTTGGCACCGGACGATAGCAGGATCCCGAACGGGCACTTATACCGGCCCTACGTATCACGACGACTGCCCCTTGTCCCCGGGCTTGTCGCCCTTGGAGGATTCGGGATCGACGTAGAGGATCTTGGCCTTCATGTGCGAGCGGGTCTGTGCACCGATCCAGACGAGGGTCAGCGCGACCAAGGTGATCGCAAAAGCCTTGGGGTTGAACAGTGTGGTGTTCTTGAACATCGCGACGAAGACGAAGAGCAGCAGCAACTGCGCCGTGTAGAGCATCAGGCCCATGGCCTGGAACAGTTGCGGCAGGGACTTCGCGACGCGCTGGAGGACGTACAGCCCGATACCCATGAAGGCGATCACGACGATCGCCGCGACGATCGATCCCAGCGCACCCTTACCACCGGCAACGATGGCGCTGACCACGGCTGCCACTGCTCCTGCGGCTGCGGTGGGTACGGCAGCCTCAAGAAGAGTGCGTGCGTCGTTGGACGGCATGGCGGCATCTCCGCATACGGGGGTGGGGGCAGTGGTGTCGTCATGGACGAGCGTAGACCGGTGCCGAGTTGGGCCTCGGCGGCCAACAGACCGTCGCACTACGGTCCTTCGGCTCTGTCGCCGGTTCTCGTGAACGGTATCACAAACTATTTGATGAGGTCTTTACCCGCAGGTGTGCCAACTCTCACACATGAGAGGTACCGCGCGCGTGTGTGCGCGCTCACGACCTGGTTTCTCTGCTATACGGCAATCTCGGACAGCAAAGCGGGCCCCGACACCGCAGTGCCGAGGCCCACCGTTCACCGCATGTTCAGCAGCGGATGTTCTTGATGCCCGTGCCCTGGGTCCACAGCGTGCCGCCGTACCGGAAGGACTGCTTCTTGTTCGCCCCGACGGCGAACTCCGGATCCCGGCGGGCAGCCACCGTCACACTGAAGCAGGCCTTGCGGGCGCAGGTGTTCTCCACCTCGACCAGCCTGCTGAAACGCTTGCTGTAGAAGCGGACGACCTTGACGCACTTGGTCGGCGCCGCGGCGGTCTCCTGCGGGCCCTGCGGTGCGGCGATCGCGGACGGGGCCGCGAACACCATTGAGCCGAAAACGACGGCCGCGGCCGCCACTGCACCAGCTGCCTTGCGCATACTTCCCCCTGGTAAAGCGAAATCGGGGGCGACGGACGGTCATTTCACGTCGCCCTGGGTGATCAGACCGTATGACGCGCGCGCTCTTCGTGTCCATCCGATTCCGGTGTGCATGCAAACCTTGGCTCAATGGCTCAAGATCGCCCCGAGTTGACGGCCGGGGCCCACCGCCCCTCACTCGGCAACGCGTCAGCGCCCCACCCGGCGGTCCCCGAAGCGGGAGCGCCCGCCGATCGCCGTCGCGCCGTTGACGCCGCTCACGCCGACGCCGACCGGGATGCGTTCCTCCTCGTCCGCGGGCGCGTCCGGGGCGGAGGCGGGGTGCGGGGTGCCCCCCGCGGCCACCGTCGAGGCGCGGCGGCGACGGCGGTAGCGGGGCGGGACGAAGGACTCCGCCCAGCGCGGCGCCCTCGGGCGGAAGCGCGGCATCAGCAGCAGGACCAGCCCAACCGCGCTGAGGATCACGATCATCGGCACGATCCACGTCGAGTACGCGTGCACCGAGTAGAGCACCGCGCCGAAGGCGATCAGGCCGGACCAGAAGTACATGATCAGGACGGCCCGGCTGTGCGAGTGGCCGATCTCCAGCAGCCGGTGGTGCAGATGCCCGCGGTCGGCCGCGAACGGCGACTGCCCCTTCCAGGTGCGGCGTACGATCGCCAGGACCAGGTCCGCGATCGGGATCGCCACGATCGTCAGCGGAATGATGATCGGCATGTAGACCGGCACCATCGCGTGGACCGCGTCCCGCTCCGAGCCGACGCTGTTCGCGATCCGGTCCGGGTCGACCTGGCCCGTGATGGAGATCGCGCCGGCCGCCAGCACCAGCCCGATGAGCATCGAGCCCGAGTCCCCCATGAAGATCCGCGCGGGATGCATGTTGTGCGGCAGGAAGCCCAGGCACATGCCCACCAGGATCGACGCGAACAGCGACGCCGGGGCCGCAGCCTCGATGCCGTAGCCGACCCACATCCGGTACGCGTAGAGGAAGAACGCCGCCGAGGTGATGCACACCATGCCCGCGGCGAGGCCGTCGAGGCCGTCCACGAAGTTGACCGCGTTGATGGTGATGACCACCAGCGCCACGGTGAGCAGATTGCCCTGCCACGCGGTGAGGGAGACCGTGCCGACGCCCGGGACCGGGATCCACAGGATGGTCAGGCCCTGTGCGACCATCACGCCGGCCGCGATCATCTGCCCGCCGAGCTTGATCAGCGCGTCGATCTCGAACTTGTCGTCCAGGACGCCGATCAGCCAGATCAGCGCCGCTCCGGAGAGCAGCGCCCGGGGCTCGTTCGACAGCTCGAAGACGTCGTCGAGGTTGACGAGATGGTCCGCCACCAGCAGACCCGCGCAGAGGCCGCCGAACATGGCGATGCCGCCGAGCCGCGGGGTCGGTTCCCGGTGCACGTCACGCGCACGGATCGCCGGCATCGCGCCGGCTGCGATGGCGAACTTCCGCACCGGCCCGGTCAGCAGATAGGTCACCGCTGCCGTGACACAGAGCGTCAGCAGGTACTCGCGCACTGAATCTCCATGTGATGGGACGACGCGCCGATCCACACCTTAGGACATAAGACGGGTGTGAACGGCCGACGGTTGCACGGGCGGGCCCTCGCCTACCCGGACTTCACCGGTTCACTCCGGAAGCCACACGCGCCCCCGGGCGCCGCCCGCCCCGTGCGATCCCGCCCGCCCCCGGCGCTCGCGCCCGCCCGCGCTCAGCCGCCCGTCGGGTACGGCGGGAACGCCGCCGTCATCTCCGCCACCTGCTCGCGCACCCGCCCGTCCTCCCGGACCGCGGCCGCGAAGAGGCGGGCGATACGGCCCATCTCCGTCGGGCCCATCCCCTGGGTGGTGACCGCCGCCGTGCCGAGGCGGATGCCGCGGCCCTCCCCGTACGGCAGGGCGCAGGTGTCCACCACGATCCCCGCGGCCGCCAGCCGGCCCCGCGCGGTGCGGCCGTCGACGCCCAGCGGGGCCGGGTCGGCCCCCACGATGTGGGTGTCCGTGCCGCCCGTCAGCACCGCGAGGCCCTCCGCCGCCAGGCCCTCGGCCAGTTCCCGCGCGTTGGCGACCACCCGGTGCGCGTACGCCGCGAACCCGGGCGTCGCCGCCTCCCCGAAGGCCACCGCCTTGGCCGCGATGGTGTGCATCTGGGCGCCGCCCTGGGTGAAGGGGAAGACCGCCCGGTCGATCCGGTCCGCCAGGTCCGCGCCGCACAGGATCATCCCGCCGCGCGGGCCGCGCAGCACCTTGTGGGTGGTCGCGCAGACCACGTCCGCGTACGGGACGGGGCTGGGCGCCGCTCCCCCGGCGACCAGGCCGACGGGGTGGGCCGCGTCCGCGATGAGGTAGGCGCCGACCTCGTCGGCGACCTCCCGGAACGCGGGGTAGTCGGGGTGGCGGGGGTAGGAGATCGAACCGCAGACGATCGCCTTCGGCCGGCACTGGCGGGCCAGCTCCCGCAGGGCCCGGTAGTCGATGAGTCCGGTCTCCGCGTCGACTCCGTAGGCGACGAAGTCGAACCAGCGGCCCGAGAAGTTCGCGGGCGAGCCGTGCGTGAGGTGTCCGCCGTACGGGAGGCCCATCGCGAGGACGGTGTCGCCCGGCCGCAGCAGGGCCGCGTACGCGGCGAGGACCGCGGAGGAACCGGAGTGCGGCTGCACATTGGCGTGCTCGCAGCCGAACAGGGCCTTGGCCCGCTCGATCGCCAGGCGCTCGGCGGCGTCGGCGTACTCGCAGCCGCCGTGGTGGCGGGCGCCGGGGTAGCCCTCGGCGTACTTGTTCGCGAGCGGCGAGCCGAGGGCGGCGAGGACCGCGGGCGAGGTGAAGTTCTCGGCGGCGATCAGCTGGAGGCCCTCCGCCTGCCGCCGGGCCTCGCCGAGGAGGAGGTCGGCGGCCTGCGGGTCCTGGCGGCGCAGCGCCGCGAAGGAGGCGACCTCGAAGGACGGGGCCGGGAGGGACGGGCCGCCTTGGGCGGCCGGTGCGGGACGGACCTCGGGGGAAACGGACATGACGGCTCCGGGCCTCGGAGGGAGCTGCGGCACCTCCAATGTAGGACCGCGGCCCCCGGCGCGCGCTCTGTGCGCACGTGCTTTCCGCGCGGGGCGCGGTCGGGGGTGCTCCGGGCCCGCCCGGGGTCACGCGCCCGTGAGCCGACCGGTCCTCCCCCGGCCGCCCCCGCCGCGCACCCGGCCGCCGTCCAGCACCCGGCCGGTGCCACGACCGACCCCGGCCGCCCCCGCCGCGCACCCGGCCGCCGTCCAGCGCCCGGCCGGTACCACGACCGACCCCGGTCGCCCCGGTCAGCGCCTGCGCCCAGCCGGCGGCCCTTACCCGGACGAGCGCGCACACCGGTGCCCGGACCGGAGCTCCTGTCGGTGCCCGGAGCCGGTGCCCGCGCCCGGTCGGCGCCGCGCCGGAACCGGACACCGGTGCCGGAGCCCGCTTCGGCGTCCGGCCCCGCCGCGTACCCGGCCGTTCTCGATGCCCGGGCCGGCGCGGCCGGCGCCCGAGCGCCCGGCCGGCGCCCCGCCGGGGTTCCGGGCGGGGCGCGCCCCGGCCGGCGCGCGCCCCCCGCGCCGCGTCAGCGTTCCGCCGGCACGCCCGTCAGCGCCGTGACGACCGGGTCCAGCGCCTGGTGGATCTCGTCGCCGATGGAGCGGAAGAAGGTGATCGGCGCCCCGTACGGGTCGAAGACCTCGTCCGCGTCCGGGCTGGGCGCCAGCAGCCAGCCGCGCAGCGCGGCGGCCGCGCGGACCAGGGCGCGGGCGCGTTCCACCACGCCTTCCTCGCGCGGGTCGGGCAGGGTCGCCGGGTCTATGGCCCGCACCAGGCGGGTGAACTCCTTCAGGGTGAAGGTGCGCAGACCGGCCGAGTGCCCCATGGAGATCACCTGCGCCCGGTGGTCCCGGGTCGCGGTCAGGACCAGGTCCGCGCGGATGACGTGCTCGTCCAGCAGCTCCCGGCCCGTGAACCCGGTCGCGTCCGCGCCGAAGTCCGCGAGGACCAGCTCCGCGTTGGCCTCCATGGGCGCGCCCTCGTGGCCCCAGGTGCCGGCGCTCTCCACCACGAGCCCGCCGGCGAGGTGGTCCCCCAGGCGGGCGGTCAGGGCATGGCGGGTCAGCCGCTCGGTGATGGGCGAGCGGCAGACGTTGCCGGTGCTGACGTGGAGGATGCGGAAGCTCGGGGCCGGCCCGCCGGTGTCCGCTATGCCACGCTCCTCGGGGCCGGTCACCGTGCCGGCCCCAGAGGGTGTGCCGTCGTCACGGCGCCACCTCCAGGTCGGGTACGACCTTGCGCAGCTCGTCGGCGGAGAGGGCGCCCTGGCGCAGCAGCACCGGGACCGCGCCGGTGACGTCGACGATCGAGGAGGGCACGATGCCCGGGGTCGGGCCGCCGTCCAGGTAGACGGAGACGGAGTCGCCGAGCATCTCCTGGGCGGCGTCGCAGTCCTCGGGCGAGGGGTGCCCGGTGAGGTTGGCGCTGGAGACGGCCATCGGGCCGGTCTCGGTGAGCAGTTCGATGGCGACCGGGTGCAGCGGCATCCGGATGGCGACCGTGCCCCGGGTGTCGCCGAGGTCCCACTGGAGGGACGGCTGGTGGCGGGTGACGAGGGTCAGCGCCCCGGGCCAGAAGGCGTCGACGAGCTCCCACGCCTGCTCGGAGAAGTCGGTGACCAGACCGTGCAGGGTGTTCGGGGAGCCGATGAGGACGGGCGTGGGCATGTTCCGGCCGCGGCCCTTGGCGGCCAGCAGGTCGGCCACGGCCTCGGAGGTGAAGGCGTCCGCGCCGATGCCGTAGACGGTGTCGGTGGGCAGCACGACGAGCTCGCCGCGGCGGACGGCCGCCGCTGCCTCGCGCAGCCCGGTCGCACGGTCCGTGGTGTCGTTGCAGTCGTATCGCCGAGCCATCTAACGAGCCTCCTCGTGCTGCTGCCTGGTCATGGCATCGCCTTGCGCGTGCCTGGTCACGGCATCGCCTTGCGCGCGGTCGCGAAGCGCGGCCGCTTGTTGAGATCGGGGTGGTCGGCCGCGTCCGCCCAGCCGGACTCCTCGTTGAAGATCCACGGCACCTGTCCGCCCTGGGTGTCCGCGTGCTCGACGACCACCAGGCCGCCGGGCCGCAGCAGGCGGTGCGCGGTGCGCTCGATGCCGCGGATCGTGTCGAGGCCGTCCTCGCCGGAGAAGAGGGCCATCTGCGGGTCGTGGTCACGCGCCTCGGGCGCCACGTACTCCCACTCGGTGAGCGGGATGTACGGCGGGTTGGAGATCACCAGGTCGACCTGGCCGTCCAGCTCCGGGAGGGCGGTGAGCGCGTCGCCCTGGTGGACGGAGACCCGGGAGCCCTCGGCGTTGCGCCGGGTCCACTTCAGGGCGTCGTCGGACAGCTCCACCGCGTGCACCCGGGAGCGGGGCACCTCCTGCGCCATGGCCAGGGCGATGGCCCCCGAGCCGGTGCACAGGTCGACGATCAGCGGCTCGACGACGTCCATCGCGCGGACGGCCTCTATCGCCCAGCCGACGACCGACTCGGTCTCCGGGCGGGGTACGAACACCCCGGGGCCGACCTGGAGTTCCAGGTAGCGGAAGAAGGCGCGGCCGGTGATGTGCTGGAGCGGTTCCCGCGCCTCGCGGCGGGCGATCGCCTCCCAGTAGCGGGCGTCGAAGTCGCCGTCCCCGACCTGGTGCAGCTCTCCCCGCTTCACCCCGTGCACATAGGCGGCGAGTTCCTCCGCGTCGAAACGCGGCGAGGGCACGCCGGCGTCGGCCAGCCGCTGGGTGGCCTGCGCCACCTCGGCAAGCAGCAGACTGCGGGGGCCTGGAGGTCGCCCCCCAGAGGATGACTGCACGCTGGTCCTCCGGTGCGGTGGTGCGGGTGGATGGGGTACGGGAGCGGGCCGGGCAGCGCGGTCCTACTGCGCGGCGGCCAGCTTGGCGGCGGAGTCGGCGTCCACGCACGCCTGGATCACCGCGTCGAGGTCCCCGTCGAGGACCTGGTCCAGGTTGTACGACTTGAAGCCGACCCGGTGGTCCGAGATGCGGTTCTCCGGGAAGTTGTACGTCCGGATCTTCTCGGAGCGGTCGACCGTGCGGACCTGGCTGCGGCGGGCGTCCGCGGCCTCCTTCTCGGCCTCCTCCTGCGCGGCGGCCAGCAGCCGGGAGCGCAGGATGCGCATGGCCTGCTCCTTGTTCTGGAGCTGGCTCTTCTCGTTCTGGCAGGAGGCCACGATGCCGGTCGGCAGGTGGGTGATGCGCACGGCGGAGTCGGTGGTGTTGACGGACTGGCCGCCGGGGCCGGAGGACCGGTAGACGTCCACGCGCAGGTCGTTGGCGTGGATCTCGACGTCGATCTCCTCGGCCTCGGGCGTCACGAGGACACCGGCGGCGGAGGTGTGGATACGGCCCTGGGACTCGGTCGCGGGCACCCGCTGGACGCGGTGCACCCCGCCCTCGTACTTCAGGCGGGCCCAGACGCCCTGGCCGGGCTCGGTGGCGCCCTGGCCGCCCTTGGTCTTCACGGCGACCTGGACGTCCTTGTAGCCGCCCAGCTCGGACTCGGTGGCGTCGATGATCTCGGTCTTCCAGCCCACGCGCTCGGCGTAGCGCAGGTACATGCGCAGCAGGTCACCGGCGAACAGGGCGGACTCGTCGCCGCCCGCGCCCGCCTTGACCTCCAGGATCACGTCCTTGTCGTCGCTGGGGTCGCGGGGTACCAGCAGCAGCCGCAGCTTCTCGGTCAGTTCCTCGCGCTGCTTCTCCAGCACCTTGACCTCGGCGGCGAAGTCCGGGTCGTCGGCGGCGAGTTCACGCGCGGTCTCGATGTCCTCGCCGGCCTGCTTCCAGGAGCGGTACGTGCCGACGACGGGCGTCAGCTCGGCGTAGCGCTTGTTGAGCTTGCGAGCGTTCGCCTGGTCGGCGTGGACCGAAGGGTCGGCGAGCTTCTTCTCCAGATCGGCGTGCTCGCCGATCAGTTCCTCGACCGCTTCGAACATTGTCGGGCTCCTGGTCTGTGTGCGCGTGCTTCGGGCGCGGGCTGCGTGCGCGGGGTGGTGCGGACCGCGGCGTGCGCGGGGTACTGCTCGGAACGGACAAAGCGCCGGTCCCGGCCGCCCCTGACACGGGGCGGCCGGGGACCGGCGCAGTGGCTCGCTACTTCTTGGCGGAGCCGGCAGCCTTGCCGAAGCGGGCCTCGAAGCGGGCCACACGGCCACCGGTGTCGAGGATCTTCTGCTTGCCCGTGTAGAACGGGTGGCACTCGGAGCAGACCTCGGCACGGATGGTGCCGCCGTCGATCGTGCTGCGGGTGGTGAACGCCGCGCCGCAGGTGCAGCTCACCTGGGTCTCGACGTACTCGGGGTGGATGTCGCGCTTCAAGGTGTCTCCCATGGTTCCGGAGGGCGCCGGGTCGCACGCGCGGGATGCGGGTGCGTGAACCGGGGCCGACGTACCAGTCTGCCAGGACCGGCCGTATCTCCCAAAACCGGGGTGGTGGCCCGGATATTCCACGGCGGCGTCTGCTCCGCCGTGTCCCCGTCCGGTCACCCTTCGCGCACGCGCCCGCCCGTCGCCCGCGTCGCACGGGGCGGCGGCCCCCGCCGCGCGGGGCCTCAGCCTTCGCGGACCAGCTCGCCCGCGTCGCCCCGGTCGCCCGCGGAGTCCTTGAACGCGGAGGCAGGGATCGCCCGGTCCTGCTTGAGCGCCCGCCACACCTGCTCGGCGCCGGACTCGACGGGGACGACCCGGTTGGGGTCCCGGGGGTCGTAGCGGACCGGCAGGGTCGCCATGTCGACGTCGTCGGCGCCCAGTTTGCCCAGCCCCCGGGCGAAGCCGACGAGCTCGTTCACCGAGTCCAGTTCGGAGTCCGGGGTGATCGCCTTGGTGGCGGTGTCGGCCAGGTCCATCAGTTCGGTGGGGCTGGTCAGCACGCCGACGTTCTTCACCTGGTCGATGAAGGCCTTGATGAACGCCTGCTGGAGCTGGATGCGGCTCAGGTCGCTGCCGTCGCCGACGCTCTTGCGGGTGCGCACCAGGCCGAGGGACTCCTCGCCGTCGAGCCGGTGGGTGCCGGGCGCGAGGCGCAGGTGGCTGGCGGCGTCGTCGATGGGCTCGGTGGTGGTGATCTCCACGCCGCCGAGTTCGTCGACGAGCTTCTTGAAGCCGGTGAAGTCGACTTCCAGGTAGTGGTCCATGCGGATGCCGGACATCGCCTCGACGGTCTTGACCGCGCACGCCGGGCCGCCGGTCTCGTAGGCGGTGTTGAACATCGCCCGCTGCTGCCCGGCTGCCCTGGTGCCGTCGGCGCGGGTGCAGTCCGGGCGCTCCACGAGGGTGTCGCGCGGAATGGAGACCACGGAGGCCTTGGCGCGGCCCTGGTGGACGTGGACGACCATCGCGGTGTCGGAGCGGGCCGCGCCCTCGTCCTCGCCGTACTCGCCGTTGGCGCCGGCGCGGGAGTCGGAACCCAGGACCAGGATGTCCATGGAGCCGTTGTCGAGGTTCTTGGGGCGCTCGGTGCCGAGGGCCTGGTTGATGTCGACGCCGTCCAGGTTCCCGCTGACCTTGACGTAGGCGTATCCCAGGCCGGCGCCTGTGGTGAGGACCAGAGCGGCGGCGGACCAGGCGACGACGGTCCAGACCCGGCGCGAGGCGGCCGGCCGCTTGCGGCGCTTCCCGCCGCCGCGTATCCGGCCGCCGGAATCCTTGCTGCTGCTCTGCTCGGTCATGCTCTCCTCGGCTCTGCTGCGCTGCTGCTCGTCGGCCCTCCGGCCCTTCGGCTCTCCCGGTTTCCGCCAGGGGAGACGGCGGAGCGCCCATCAGGGTTGCACGTGCCCCTGAAAGCGCCCTGAGAACGCGGTGCGCCCGCCACGCGGTGCGCGGCGGGCGCACCGGGCCGGGCACCACGGTGCTCACCAGGGCTTTCGCCGGGAGACGGAACGCGCCGAGGGGCCCGCGAACGGGCCCCTCGGCTGTGGTGAAGCTCTCCCGGGCACCCCCGGGGGCGGCGGGTCAGTCGTTGCCGTTGCCGGCCGACGGCGTCGTCTTCTGGATCTGGAGCAGGAACTCGCCGTTCGACTTGGTCTGCTTGAGCTTGTCGAGCAGCAGCTCGATCGCCTGCTGCTGGTCGAGCGCGTGCAGCACACGGCGCAGCTTCCAGGTGATCGCCAGCTCGTCGCTGCCGAGCAGGATCTCCTCCTTGCGGGTGCCGGACGCGTCCACGTCCACCGCGGGGAAGATGCGCTTGTCGGCGAGCTTCCGGTCGAGCTTGAGCTCCATGTTGCCGGTGCCCTTGAACTCCTCGAAGATCACCTCGTCCATCCGCGAGCCGGTGTCGACCAGCGCGGTGGCCAGGATGGTCAGCGAGCCGCCGTCCTCGATGTTGCGCGCGGCGCCGAAGAAGCGCTTGGGCGGGTAGAGCGCGGTCGAGTCGACGCCACCGGACAGGATACGCCCGGAGGCCGGGGCCGCGAGGTTGTACGCGCGGCCGAGGCGGGTGATCGAGTCCAGCAGGACGACCACGTCGTGGCCCAGCTCCACGAGGCGCTTGGCGCGCTCGATGGCCAGCTCGGCGACGGTGGTGTGGTCCTCGGCGGGGCGGTCGAAGGTCGAGGAGATGACCTCGCCCTTGACCGACCGCTGCATGTCGGTGACCTCTTCCGGACGCTCGTCGACCAGGACGACCATCAGGTGGCACTCGGGGTTGTTGTGGGTGATCGCGTTGGCGATCGCCTGCATGATCATGGTCTTGCCGGTCTTCGGCGGGGCCACGATCAGACCGCGCTGGCCCTTGCCGATCGGCGACACCAGGTCGATGATCCGCGTGGTCACCACGCCCGGGTCGGTCTCCAGACGGAGCCGGTCCTGCGGGTAGAGCGGGGTCAGCTTGTTGAACTCGGGGCGGCCGCGGCCCGATTCGGGGGCCATGCCGTTCACCGAGTCGAGGCGGACGAGCGCGTTGAACTTCTCGCGGCGCTCCCCCTCCTTCGGCTGGCGCACCGCGCCGGTGACGTGGTCGCCCTTGCGCAGGCCGTTCTTGCGGACCTGGGCGAGGGAGACGTACACGTCGTTCGGGCCGGGCAGGTAGCCGGAGGTCCGGATGAACGCGTAGTTGTCGAGGATGTCGAGGATGCCCGCGACGGGGATCAGGACGTCGTCCTCGGAGACCTGCGGCTCGCCGCTCGCGAAGTCGTCGCGCCCGCGGCGCCCACGGCGGTCGCGGTAGCGCCCGCGCCGGCCACGGCGGCCGCTGCCGTCGTCGTCGAAGTCGTCCTGGGGGCCGCCCTGCTGGCCGCCCTGGCGCTGTTGCTGGCGCTGCCCGCCGCCCTGCTGGTCGTCGCCCTTGCCGCGGCGGTCGCGCTGGCGGTCACGGCGGTCGCCGCGCTGCTCGCCCCGGTCACCGCGGTCGCCGCGCTCACCGCGGCGGCCCTGGCGGCCCTCGCCGTCCTGTCCGCCGGCGGTGTCGCCCTTGGCGTCGGCCTGGGGCTCGGCCTTGGTCTCGGTGCGCACATCGGTCCGCACGTCGGCGCGGGCCTCGCCGCCCTCGGTACGGGTGTCCGGGCTGCCCGCCTGCGCGGTGGCGCGACGGCGGCGGCGCTCGCCGGCCGGCTGCTCGTCGCCCGCGGCGGTCTGGGAGCCGCCGGCCGGCTGGCCGGGGATCTCGATCTGCTGCTGGGTGACGGCCTTCTCGGCCGTGTCGCCCTTGTCGGCCTTCTCCGCGGCGGGCGCGGCGGCCTCGTCACCCGTACGGGCCTTCGAGGTGGCGCGGCGCTTCGGCTTGGCGGGGGCATCGGCGCCCGCGTCGGCGGCCTTGGCGGGGGCGCCGCCGGCCGCCTGGGCCTCCTTGATGACCTCGATCAGCTGGCTCTTGCGCATCCGCGCGGTGCCCTTGATGCCGAGGCCGGACGCGACCTGCTGCAGCTCGGCCAGGACCATGCCCTCGAGGCCGGTGCCGGAGCGGCGGCGCCGTGCGGTGGTGCCGGAGGCAGCACCTGCGGCGGGCGCGTCGGTGTCGACGGTGTTGTCGGCAGTAGCGCCCATCAGATCGGTGGTGTCGCTCACGAAGGGTCCTTCCCTGGAGCGGACGTCGGCCTTCTGGCTCGGCGACCGGTTGTGCTGTCCGGCAGCGGGTCCGGGGTACGGACCGTGTCGGAGCGATGGTCCCGCCGGTGCGGAACCAACGGCGGAGAGGTGTACATGCAAGACGTGCAAGTCCGGCGCGAGATCCCCCCGCTCGACCCGCTGGTGGCTGAGCGGGAGTGTCGTGCCGGTTCCGGAGCGTGCTCGAAACTGCTCAGGCGGGCTGCTCAGGCAGTGTGGGAGGCTCTCGGAAGGAGGGTGGTCCCGAAAGGGGACTCGCAGCACCGCGCCGCTTCGACGACGGTTGCAGACATGAGGTTAACACTACCGGCTCCAACAAACATTCCCCCTCTCACTGACCGGCAATCGTGTGTCACTGCGGGGCCAGCGGCAGAACGCTCGCTCCCGCGGCGTCGAAGGCGAGCCGGTTGGCGGCCCAGCCCTCCCCCGCCAGCGCGGCGACCTTGTCGGCCACCCCGTCCTCGGCCAGGGCCAGCACGGTGGGTCCGGCGCCGGAGATGACCGCCGGGACGCCGTCGGCGCGCAGCCGGGCCACCAGATCGGTGCTCTGCGGCATCGCCGGGGCCCGGTACTCCTGGTGGAGACGGTCCTCGGTGGCGGCGAGCAGCAGCTCGGGACGCCTGGTCAGCGCCTCGACGAGGAGCGCCGCGCGGCCCGCGTTGGCGGCCGCGTCGACGTGCGGGACGGTGCGCGGCAGCAGGCCGCGGGCGGTCTCGGTGAGCACCGGATTGGCCGGGACGAAGACCACGGGGACCACGGCCTGGGTGGGGTCCATCCGGATGGCGCGGGCGCCGCCCGCCTCGGTCCAGGCCAGGGTGAAGCCGCCGAGGAGGCAGGCGGCGACGTTGTCGGGGTGGCCCTCGATCTCGGTGGCGAGCTCCAGCAGGGCCGCGTCGTCCAGCCGGGTGTCCCCGCCTATGGTCACGGCCCGGGCGGCGACGATTCCGGCGCAGATGGCGGCGGAGGAGGAGCCGAGGCCCCGGCCGTGCGGGATGCGGTTGGCGCAGACGACCTCCAGGCCGCGCGGCTGCCCGCCGAGCACGTCGAACGCGGTGCGCAGGGAGCGCACGAGCAGATGGCTCTCGTCGCGCGGGAGGGTGTCGGCACCCTCGCCGGCGATGTCGATGTGCAGCCCGGAGTCCGCGACCCGGACGACGACGTCGTCGTACAGGCCGAGCGACAGTCCGAAGGCGTCGAAGCCCGGACCGAGGTTGGCGCTGGTGGCGGGAACGCGCACCCGGACGGCGGCGGCGCGGAACGCGGGACCGGCCATCGCTCGACGACTCTCCTTGTTTCGGTACGTCTCTGGATCTGAACCGCGCGTTGCTCTGGACCGCGCGGTGCTCCGATACGTGCGGGGTGTACGGGATTTCGGGGGGAACGCCCGGGCCTGGACGGCGACATCACCACGGCACATGCGCGGGGTACATGCGGTGGGACGGGCTCGGCCACAGCCTATCGAAGGAAGGTTCACCTGCGACACAGGGCGCACGGGAGGCGCACGATGCGTGTCGCCCGCCTGCCATGCCCCCGACCGGGCTGCCTTCATGGTTGCCCCGCACCGGGGCGGGGCAACCATGCTCGCGCAACCGTCTTTTGAGCCGGGTCCCGGAGCGTTCGTTCCGGGACCGCGCCGGGGCCCGGCCCGGGACCGTGGCGTGGGCGGAGGTACGGCTCAGGCGAGGCCGAGGCGCTCCGCCGCCGCTGCCGCGTCGACCGGGACGGTGACCGGCTGCGGCGCGCCCGCGACGGCCCAGTCCGGGTCCTTGAGGCCGTTGCCGGTCACGGTGCAGACGATCCGCTGCCCCGGGTCGACCTTGCCCTGCTCGGTGGCCTTCAGCAGACCCGCGACGGACGCGGCCGACGCGGGCTCCACGAAGACGCCCTCCTGGGAGGCCAACAGCCGGTAGGCGCGCAGGATCTCACGGTCCGTCACCTCGTCGATGAAGCCGCCCGACTCCTCACGCGCGGCCAGCGCCTGCGTCCAGGAGGCCGGGTTCCCGATCCGGATCGCGGTGGCGATCGTCGACGGGTCCTTGACGACCTCGCCCCGCACCAGCGGCGCGGAACCGGACGCCTGGAAGCCCCACATCCGGGGCGTCCGCGTGGAGACCCCGTCGGCCGCGAACTCCTTGTAGCCCTTCCAGTAGGCCGTGATGTTGCCCGCGTTGCCGACCGGGAGGACGTGGATGTCCGGGGCGTCGCCGAGGGCGTCCACGATCTCGAAGGAGGCGGTCTTCTGGCCCTCGATGCGGTACGGGTTCACCGAGTTGACCAGGGCGACCGGGTAGTTCTCGGAGAGGCCCCGGGCGAGGTCGAGGCAGTCGTCGAAGTTGCCGTCGACCTGGAGGATGCGCGAACCGTAGACGAGCGCCTGGCCCATCTTGCCCATCGCGATCTTGCCCTGCGGGACGAGGACGGCGCAGACCATCCCGGCGCGCACCGCGTAGGCGGCGGCGGAGGCGGAGGTGTTGCCGGTGGAGGCGCAGATGACGGCCTGGGCGCCCTCCTCCTTGGCCCGGGTGATGGCCATGGTCATACCGCGGTCCTTGAAGGACCCGGTGGGGTTCGCCCCCTCGACCTTGAGATGCACCTCGCAGCCGGTGCGCTCGGAGAGGACCTGGGCCGGGACGAGCGGCGTACCACCCTCACGGAGCGTGACGACGGGCGTCGTGTCCGTGACCGGAAGACGGTCCCGGTACTCCTCGATGATGCCGCGCCACTGGTGGGTTCCGTTGGTGGTCATTGGGTCCCTTACTCCCCTTCAACACGCATGATGCTGGCGACACCGCGCACGGTGTCGAGCTTGCGCAGCGCCTCGACGGTCCCGGAGAGGGCGGCGTCGGGCGCGCGGTGGGTGACGACGACGAGGGAGGCCTCGCCGTCCTTGCCCTGCTGCCTCACCGTGTCGATGGACACGCCGTGCTCGGCGAAGACCGTCGCGACCTGGGCGAGGACACCCGGCTTGTCGGCCACGTCGAGGCTGATGTGGTACCGCGTGACCACCTCGCCCATCGGGCTGACCGGCAGCTGGGTGTAGGCGGACTCGCCGGGCCCCGTTGCCCGGGCGAGCTTGTTGCGGCAGACGGCGACCAGGTCGCCGAGCACCGCGGACGCGGTCGGCGAACCGCCCGCGCCGGGTCCGTAGAACATCAGCCGGCCCGCGGCCTCCGCCTCGACGAAGACCGCGTTGTACGCCTCGCGCACCGAGGCAAGCGGGTGGCTGAGCGGGATCATCGCCGGGTGGACGCGGGCGGTCACCGATCGGCCGTCGGCGGCGCGCTCGCAGATCGCGAGCAGCTTGACCGTGCAGCCCATGCGCTTCGCGGAGGCCATGTCGGCGGCCGTGACCTCGGTCAGGCCCTCACGGTGCACGTCGTCCAGGCGGACACGGGTGTGGAAGGCGATCCCGGCGAGGATGGCGGCCTTGGCGGCGGCGTCGAAGCCCTCCACGTCGGCCGTGGGGTCGGCCTCCGCGTACCCGAGGGCGGTCGCCTCGTCCAGCGCCTCGGTGTAGCCGGCGCCGGTGCGCTCCATCTTGTCGAGAATGAAGTTGGTCGTGCCGTTGACGATGCCGAGGACCCGGTTGACCTTGTCGCCCGCGAGGGACTCGCGCAGCGGGCGGATCAGCGGGATGGCGCCGGCGACGGCGGCCTCGAAGTAGAGGTCGCGGCCGTGGTGCTCGGCCGCCGCGTAGAGGGTGGCCCCGTCCTCGGCGAGCAGCGCCTTGTTGGCGGAGACCACGGAGGCGCCGTGCTCGAAGGCGGTGGTGATCAGGGTGCGGGCGGGCTCGATACCGCCGATGACCTCGACGACGACGTCGATGTCGCCCCGTTTGACCAGGGCGGTCGCGTCGGTGGTGATCAGCTCGGCGGGGATGCCCTCACGGACCTTCTGGGGGCGGCGCACGGCGACCCCGGCGAGCTCCACCGGGGCGCCGATCCGCGCGGCGAGGTCGTCGGCGTGCGTCGTCATGATGCGCGCCACCTCTGAGCCGACCACTCCACAGCCCAGCAGCGCCACCTTCAGCGGACGCGTACGCATCATCCGACCTCGTTTCCTTCACTTCTACGGTTGGACCAGTCTCACCCACCGGACCGGAGTTTCTGTCCTCTGTCCGGCATACGAGACAAGTATCTCAGCTATCCGACATCGAGACGCAGGAGATCCTCCTCCGTCTCCCGCCGGACGATCACCCGCGCCGCGCCGTCGCGCACCGCGACCACCGGCGGACGCAGCGCGTGGTTGTAGTTGCTGGCCATGGAGCGGCAGTACGCACCGGTCGCGGGAACCGCGATCAGGTCGCCCGGCGCGATGTCGGCCGGCAGGAACGCGTCCCGCACCACGATGTCACCGCTCTCGCAGTGCTTGCCCACCACCCGGCTCAGCATGGGCTCGGCCTCGCTGGTGCGCGAGACGAGGGCGACGCTGTACTCGGCGTCGTACAGCGCGGTGCGGATGTTGTCCGACATCCCACCGTCGACGCTGACATAGGTCCGCAGACCCTCCAGCGGCTTGACCGTGCCCACCTCGTAGAGCGTGAACGCGGTCGGGCCGACGATCGCGCGGCCCGGCTCGACGGAGATCCGCGGGGTGCGCAGCCCGGCCGCCTCGCACTCCCGGCTCACGATCTCCCCGAGCGCCTTGGCGATCTCGTGCGGCTCGCGCGGGTCGTCGTCCGAGGTGTACGCGATGCCGAGGCCGCCGCCGAGGTCGATCTCGGGCAGCTCGACGCCGTGCTCGTCGCGGACCTGCGCGAGGAGCTGCACCACCCGGCGGGCGGAGACCTCGAAGCCGGCCATGTCGAAGATCTGCGAGCCGATGTGGGAGTGGACGCCGATGAGTTCCAGGCCGTCCAGGGTGAGTGCCCGGCGCACCGCCTCGGCCGCCTGCCCGCCCGCGAGCGCGATGCCGAACTTCTGGTCCTCGTGCGCGGTCGCGATGAACTCGTGGGTGTGCGCCTCGACCCCCACGGTCACCCGGATCTGCACCCGCTGCCGGCGCCCGAGGCTCTGCGCGACGTGCGCGACGCGGACGATCTCCTGGAAGGAGTCGAGCACGATCCGCCCGACGCCCGCCTCGACCGCGCGCCGGATCTCCTGCTCGGACTTGTTGTTGCCGTGGAAGGCGATGCGCTCGGCCGGCATACCGGCGTCCAGGGCGGTGGCCAGCTCACCGCCGGAGCAGACGTCGAGGTTGAGCCCCTCCTCGGCCAGCCAGCGCACCACGGCCCGGCTGAGGAACGCCTTCCCCGCGTAGAACACGTCCGCGTCCTTGCCGAAGGCGTCCGCCCAGGCGCGGCAGCGGGCCCGGAAGTCGGTCTCGTCGAGGAAGTACGCCGGGGTGCCGAACTCCTCGGCCAGCCGGGTCACTTGGATCCCGCCGACGGTCACGACGCCGTCGGCGTCCCGCGCGACGGTCCGCGACCAGACCTTCTCGTCGAGCGTGTTGAGGTCGGCCGGCGGGGCGGTGTAGTGGCCCTCGGGGAGGACGTCGGCGTGGCGGGGCCCGGCGGGGTGGGCGGATCGGCTCATCGTCTCTTCTCACATCTCACAGGTGTTCGGGTGCGCTGATGCCGAGCAGGGACAGGCCGCCGGCGAGCACCGTCCCGGCGGCCTCGGCGAGGGCGAGCCGGGAACGGTGGGCGGCCGAGGGTTTCTCGTCCCCGAGGGGCAGCACCGTGTGCTGGAAGGCCAGCAGGGCGTCCGCGGTGGCCTCCAGATGCCGCGCGATCCGGTCGGGCGCGTGCAGCCGGGCCGCCGCCTCGACCTGTGCGGGGTGGTCGGCGACGGCGGCGGTGAGGGCGGGGGCGTCCACGTACACCTCGGGCGCGGACTCGAAGCCGAGCGCGGCGGCGGCCCGGGTGAGGGCGCGGGTGCGGGCGTAGGCGTATCTCACCCGGAAGAGCGGATTGCGCTCGTGCTGCACGAGGAGCCCCTGCGTGCGGGGGCGGTCGTGCGCGGCGGCGGCGAGCAGCGCCCAGCGGGTGGCGTCGGTGCCGAGGGTGGTGGGGAGGGGGGCGGGGGTGGTGGGTGGAGGGGTGGGGGTGGGTGCCGGGCGGGCCCCGCGGCGGGGCCGGGCGACAAGGGTGGGCGGGGCGGCGGGGGCGGGGCGGGCTCCGGGGCGGGACCGGTCGACAGGCGTGGGCGGGGCGGCGGGGGCGGGCGCTTCGGCGGGCGTGGGCGCGAGGCCGGGCGGGGCCGCCTCACCGGGACGCCCTCCCGCTCGTCCCTCCCGCTCCCCCGCGGCCCCGAGGGCCACGAGGGCCTCGGCCCAGACCCGGGCCCGGACCTCGTCGGCGTGCGCGAAGGGACCACCGGGGGCGGCGGGCCGCCCGTACGCCTCCCCGTGCTCCCGGACCGTCGCGAGCAGGCGCTGCTGGGCGCAGCCCGCGAGGGTGAAGTTGAGGAAGCCGGGCCCGGTGACCTCGACACTCTCGATCACGCCGGCCCGGCCGGCGGCTTCGGCCGCGATCCGCTCGCGCAGAACCCCGGCGACGCGCACGGCCGGCTGCCCCGCCTCCCGGGCCAGCCGCAGCGCGATGTTGCTGGCCCAGTCGCCACGGCCTCCGGGGCGGGTGCGCTCGACCTTGACGTTCTCGGGCACGTTCACGCGCAGGGCACCGTCCTCGACCGCACGGCACACGGCGTGCCGGACGGTCCGGGAGAGCTCTGCGGGAGTCACGGGACCAGCGTATGGGAGGAGGGGGGTGGGCTCGCGAACCGGTTTCGCCATGTGGGCGGCGGGCCGCCGTGCCCACCGGGGCCGGGCTCAGCCCAGGGTGCGTCCGGCATGGTCGGCGGGCCCGGCGGCGGAGTCGTCGTCGCCCGGCTCGTCGGGGGCGGCCGGCTTCTGCGCCTCGTCCGTCGACGGCGGGGACGCGGCCCGACCCTCCGCCCGCTGCCGCCCCTCCCCCGCCGCGAGCCGGCGCACCACCCTGACGAGCTCGGCCGGCTCGAAGGGCTTGGCGAGGAAGGCGTCGACACCGGCGCCGACGCCGCTCTCCACCTCATGAGGGGTGCACGCACTGATGATCGCCAGCGGCAGGTGGCTCGTACGCGGATCGGACCGCAGCTGCGCGGCGGTCCGCAGCCCGTCGAGGCGGGGCATCACCACGTCGAGCGTGACGACGTCGGGCTGCACGCGGTGCACGGCGTCCAGACACTCGACACCATCGGCCGCGGTCACGACCTCGAAGCCCTCCAGCTCGAGGTTGACCCTGATCAGCTGCCGAATCACCCGGTTGTCATCGACAACGAGCACTCGGCGCGGCACGCCGGACACAACTCGAGAGTAGGTCGACCGACGGCCCCGCGTCCGGGATTTCCCGACTTCCGACCCGTGCGAGCGACACGGGAGTACGCCGGGGGGCGCGCGGGCGCGTTCCCCGTAACCCGAGCCTTGGCCCAAGCCCCCCGCCCCACGCGGCCGTTGACCCCGCCCGCCCCCTCGCCGGGCGGGGTCACACCCCGCACACACCCCTCTCCGGCCCGTGTCCGGGCCACCCGAAATACCTGTTCACGGACACCCTCCGAGAGCTGGTAGGGTTCTACCCGTCGCCACGCACCAGCGCGGCACACGCCCCCGTAGCTCAGGGGATAGAGCAACGGCCTCCGGAGCCGTGTGCGCAGGTTCGAATCCTGCCGGGGGCACCCTGTATGAGGTGCCCAAAGACCCCGTCACCAGCGGAAACGCTGAGAACGGGGTCTTCGCGTATGTGCAGGTGTATGCCGCCCGGAGCGGGCGTATGCCGGGGTCCGTGGACTATTCGTGGACTGGCGACGGGCGACAAACGCCCAGGTCAGCGGTCGTTCCTCACGCCGTGGCCCGAGCCTCCACGAGCGACCGCTGCACGTCGCCCACCAGGTCCCGGAGGCGTCCGGGCTGCACGCCCTCGTGCTCCATCCACTCGTCGAAGCGAGGACGCAGGTGTCGCACCATGCCCGTCCCGTGGCGACGGAGCACCGAGCGATTGATCGAGATCTCCTCCTGCACGTCTCTTCGGAGATCATCGGCCCAGCCCTGCGCCCGGTCTTCCCCGCTCAGAGGAGCCTTGAGAGCGGCCACCGCTTCGTCGGGGACTGCAAGCAAGTCCATAGCATCCCCCGGAGATCACAAGGTGCACTGCACCGGTTCCTGTCAGCCCTTGAACGGCGAAAGCCCCCGGACGACTCCGGGGGTCGAAGGCTAGCGCCGCACGGGATCACTCGTATTCGCGCAACAACTCCTCGATCTTGCGGTTGGCGATCCCCTGCCGGCCGTCGATGCACTTGGCGTAGCGGCTCAGCAGGACCTCCACGCTGTTGCCCGCACGCTCGGCGACCTCCGTCGGGTCCCCCCGGAGTTGAGCCAGGTCGACAGCGCCGAGTGCCGGAGGTCATACGGGCGAGCCGCGAGCGGTGAGGCGACCGCGGCCGGTGGGGGCGCCGGCGCACGGGCCTCCTGCCAGACGCGGTAGTACGTCGTGACGGCGACCGGCGCTGCAAGCTCCGTCCGTCCCAGCGCGCGATGGTGGCGCTGGTGTACCTGCGCGAACACACCACCCTGGCGAAGATCGCCGCCGGGTTCGGGTTCAGCGAGTCCACTGCCCACGCCTACAACAGCACGGTCGTCGACCTGCTCGCCGCACGTGCACCGGGTCTGCTGCGGATGTTCCGCAGGTCCCGCTGCAGCCCCAACCGCATGACGTCATTCGCCAAGGCCAGCCTCACACTGGAGCGGCAACGCTGAAGCGCAGTGCGATCAGTCAGGGCAGACGGTCCGAGGCAGTCCCTCGGGCAGCCCCCGGCGGTCCTCGTCGGTGAACTCGCGTGCCAGCACCTTGCACAGATGGCGCTTCCAGAGAGCGGGGTCGAGGCGCAGCAGATCGGTGTAGCCGGAACGGTCGGTGCGCAGCAGCGTTCTGCCGTCCCGCGAGGCAGCCAGGAAGAACTGGTCCTCGGCGAAGCCGTAGGAGTCCAGCCGGTCGGGCCGTGCGGCCTGCTGGAAGCGTACGGAGTCCCCGTTGGCCACGAACAGCTCGCTGCCGCGCCCGGTGAAACCGAACACGAACCCCTCCGACCAGGACGCCCCGCTGTCCCCCAGCGGCCCCAGCGGGCCGACCAGCCGCTCGGCGCGCCGTCCCGGATGTACGGACCACAGCTCCCACATGGCGCCCTTGGTCTTGGCGATCGCGTACCGGCCACCGGGATCGAGGCGGGCCACGTCGTTGTCCGGGCCGAGGCGGAAGCGCAGCCGTGCGTTCTCCGCCCCGGTGCGCAGATCGACGGCGTACATCGTGGAATCCCCCCGGACCATGATCTGCACGTGTCCGGGCTCGGGACGGGGCCCCACGGCGAACCCCGAGTCGGGCCTGCCGCCGTCGGTGGTCAGGGGCGGGTTCTGCGGGACGAGACCCAGCGCACGCGCGTCGACGGGCTTCGACAGCCGCCGCCCGTCCCGGGTGCTCCAGCGTTCGATCCAGCTGCCGGAGACGGTGATCAGCTCGTCGCTGCGCGGGAAGAACACCCTCAGCGGCTCCGCGATCGGGACGGTGCTCACCGGGGGCGTACGCGTGGTGATCTCCGTGATCCGGCGCAGCGAGGGCAGGGCCCGGACCACGACCCTGTTCCGGGCCACCACATCGGCGACCAGGGTCTCCGCCGGGTCCGTGGCCAGCCCGAGAAAGGCCTCCGAGAGGACCGCACGGTCGTCCACGGGGCGTTCCACCTGGGCTCTGGTCTCTCCGGTCTCCGCGTCGAGGAGCGCCAGCCGGTCCGGCCTTCCCAACAGGCCGGCCTCGGATTTGAGGTGGGCGATCAGGGTGTTTCCGCCCTCGATCAGAGTCGGGTGGGCCACCGCGATCCGCACCGCGGGGCCGTCGTCCGCGCTCAGGGCGTGCCCCCGCAGCGAGGTTGGATCCCAGTAGGTCACCTCGGGGTGCTCGGCGTCCCCGAGGAGGCGGGCGGTGATACCGGCCTGCCGGGCGCCGCCCGCGTCGCGCAGGGCACCGCCGTCCCGGCCTCGGTCGGCCAGCGACCACGAGGACCTGGTGCCCGCGGCGAAGCGCTGCCCCGTCTTGTCGACCGCGATGCCGCCGCAGTTGTAGGCATCGCTCGGGTGGGTGCTCAGCGCCTTTCCGTCGGCCACCCGAACGGTGCGGTAGACCGCGCGGTCCTGATCGCCGTCCTTGCGGCAGTGGACGAGCACACGGCCGTCCGCGGAGAGCGCGAGTGCCGGGAGGCTGAAGGCCCCCTCCGTCTGCGCCGCGTAGGTGTCGACTTCCTTGGCCAGGGTGCGTACGCCGCCCGTGCGGACGTCCACACGCAGGACCGAGCGCCGGCCGGACCCGCTTTCCGGTTTCGAGTGGGCGACCAGGACGTCCTGGTCCGGCCCGAACCACACGGCCTCGACGGCTGCCGTGGTGGGCACCTGCCGCGACGTCTTCGCCTCCAGATCCCACACCCGGAGCCGCTCGTCCACGACCATGGCCACCTGCCCGGCGTCGGGGGAGAAGTCGGCCCGGTGGATCTGGTCGCTGGTCCGTCTCTTGCCCCTCGCCGTCGCCCGGAGCACGGGGTCGTGAACGGCCTGCGCCCGCCCCAGCAGCCGCTCGGCCGTACCGGCCCCGCGCTCCACGTCGTGCCAGACGAAGGCGCCGTCGGTCGACAGGTAGCCGATCCGCCGGCCGTCCCGGCTGACCATGGGGTAGAAGGCCTGAGCCGAGAGGCGGAGCGCCACCTGCAAGGTCCTGCCCCCGTCCCGGCGGACGAACAGCGTGGCCCGGCCGAGTCGGCTGGTCGACAGGATGACGGTGCCGTCGTTGCTCGTCGCCACGGCGTCGATACCGCCCTGGACACCGCTCAGCGCCCAGTCGGCGTCCTTGAACCCGTCGTAGCGGCGCAGCAGGGCGTTGCGGGCCTCCTGGGTCGGCGACAGCTCGTAGGCCGCCATGGCCAGCAGGGCGGCCTGGCCCGGATCCTGCTCGGCGGTCTCCGCCGAGAGGCTGGCCAGCGCGCGCGACCGCGCCTCCGCGTCCCGGAGCTCACTGACCCGCGACTGGTAGACCAGGAAGGTGCCGAGCGCGGCGATCAGGGCCAGCACCACAGTGGCGGCGGCCCACCCCGCCCGCACCCGCCTGCGCCGCGCCCGCTGCCGACCGCGCGCCCGGGCCAGGAAGTCGCGCTCCGCCGGGCTGAGCTCATCCTCACGGCCCCTCAGCCAGTGACGCAGAGCCGCCAGTTGCTGTGCGTCGGGCAGCGGTGCCACGCCCCGCTCCCAGCGTTCGCGGTCATAGCCCAGTTCCGCCCGGCCGGCCAGGAACTCCCTGTCGTCGCGGACCTGCTCCCGCAGCGCGGGCCAGACTCCGATCAAGGTCTCGTGGGCCAGTTCGGCGGTCTCCTGCTCGTCCCTGCCGCCACGCAGGACCAGCAGCCGCCGCTCGGCCAACGCGCCCGCGAGCCGCCAGCCGGTCTCCCCGGCCTCCTCGCGGGGCAGCCTTCGGCGCAGTGGGGTCTCACTCCCGGGCAGCACCCTGACCAGGCCCCGGAGCAGGCGGGACGCCGCCTCCTGCTGATCCTCCCCGACGCACTCCGCCCAGGCCCGTTCGCAGTGCTCCTCCAGCGCGCCCGACACCCCGCGCGCCGCCTCGTACGTCTCCGTGCGCAACCGCCCGCCGAACCGGTCGTCCCACAGCTTCCTGAGGACGAAGCCGAGCAGTGGCAGGCTCTCCGGCCGGTCGCCGGTGTCCCTGAGGATGCGCTCGGCCAGTCCCGGTTCGTAGCCGACCGCCGGGGCCTTCCTCAGCGGTTCGTTGATGACCTGCCGCAACTGCTTCTCGGACATGGGCGCCAGCGGGAACGTCCGGCTCCGCTCGCCGTCGAGCAGCGGGCCGAGCCGCGGGTGACGCAGCACCGCGTCCAGCAGGTCGGACCGGAGTGTGATCAGCAGCCGCGTCCTGGTGTCCTGACCACCGGGTGGGAGGAGCAGTCGGACGATCTCCGCCACCTCGGCGTCCTCGCGGTCCAGCAGCGCCTCGGCCTGGTCCAGCACCACCAGGTACTCGCCGGACGCACCGCGAAGCCGGTCCAGCGTGTACACCAGGCCATGGCGCGCGAGCCACCGCTCCACCTGGTCCGGGCAGCCGTCCCGACCGGCGCCCGCGGCGGCGCAGAGGCCGAGGGCCAGTCCGGCCCGTAAGGAGCCGTCCGCCCCGGCGTTCACCACCACGACGTCGTCCGTCCCCTCCCGCCGCATCCGGGGCACCACACCGGCCAGCGCCAGCGAGGACTTCCCGCAGCCCGAGGGGCCGCAGAGGACGACGGCCGGCTTCTCGCTCCTCAGGGCCGCGACGACACCCTCGATGTCCTGGTCCCGGCCGAAGAAGATCTCCTCATGGCTCTCCTGGAAGGTCTCCAGGCCGAGGAAGGGATCCGTGGTCAGGGCCTCGGAGAGGCCCGGCAGCAGGCGCAGCACCGCCCCCACGCCGATGGCGAAGGCCTGCTGGGAGTCCTCCCGCCGGTTCTGGGCCGCGACGACGATGCCGACCACGGCGCCCTGCTCCTCGTCCCAGACGGCGCTGCCGCTGAAGCCCGGGGTGATGTGTGCGGTGTGCGGATCGGCGCGGGACAGCTGGATCCAGTCGCCCTCCGACCGGCCGCTGAGCCGGCCCCGGTGCCAGAGCACACCCGGTTCACCGACCGGGAACCCCACCGCGCGCACGGGCCGGCCCGAGAGGCGGTCCGGGTCGGCCACGGGTGCCGGGCGGGTGCCGGGCACCGGAGCGCCGAGCCGCAGGACAGCCACATCCCCGCGATGGCCGACTCCCTCGGGGATCCACTGCTCGACCACGGCCGGACGGCTTCCCTCCACACCGGCCAGCGGAAAGTCGACCTGCACCTGTGAACCCGCGGCAACCGCCGCACCGCGCGGTGCCCCCAGGGCGTCCGACACCACATGGGCGCAGCTCAGTATGTGGTCCGCGGTGACAAGGACGCCCGCACCGGCGAACCCCCCGCTCTCGTCGCGGATCCGGACGGCCGCCGCGTTCAGCGCGTCGTCGGCTGCCCGTAGTTTCTCCCCAGGCATCCCGGCCTCCCGGATCATCGGTCAGTCGATCGGATCACGCTACCGGCGGGGCGGTTCCGTCCGGATCCTCACGGTCGCTCTTGTGCCAGGTGAGACTGACGGAGAAGTTGGCCGCCGTCGCGGTGCTCGCGATGACCACGTCCGCCTCGGCCGAGAGCGACACACCGAACTCCAGGGTGATCTCGTCCGGGGCGTTGACCATTCCCCGGAACCTGCCCACGAAGGTCTCCGCCACCGGCCGCACGGTGTCCAGCATCTGGGCGAAGGTCCGCTCCGCCCGTGCCACCGGACGGCCACCCCGACCGACCCTGACAAGGGTCTCGTCCACCTCGCGGATCTGGACCCGGACCGCTTCCTCGGTGCCGTCCCCCAGCGGAACCTCCACCGTATGGACCAGGCGTTCGCCCACCACAACCTCCAGCGTCAGGAAGAGGCTGATCGTAACGGAGCAACATCCGCCCGAGCGAAGGGTGTTGACGTGAGTGTCGCGAACCGCTGTGCGCGAGTGCCGGGCTCCGAAGTCCGCGTCCCGCCGCAGTCCGTCCGGCCGATCACGGCCGTTGGTCACGCCGATGCGCCGGGGATTCCCGTATCCCCGACGGAGTCGCTCAGAGAGCGAGGACCAGTTTCCCGCGCACCCCACCCTCCTGACTCGTCCGGTGGGCCTCGGCGGCCTGGTGGAGCGGGAGGACGGACTGCACCTCGACATGGACGGCCTGGGAGTCGATGAGCGCGCCGATCCGGCGCAGGGCTTCGCCGTCGGGAGTGACGATGACGCGGCGGGCCGTGACGCCGGGACGGCGGTACGCCTCGTCCACCGGTTCCGGCAGGGTGATGAGGGTTCCGCCGGGGCGCAGCAGCTGCCATGAGGCGTGCTGTACGGGACCGCCGACGGTGTCCAGGACGATGTCGAAGGGTTCCCCGGCCGCCAGGTCCGCCGTCGCGCGGTCGACCGGCTCGTGGACGCCGAGCCCCCGCAGGAACGCCAGGTTGGGGGCGGATGCGGTGGCGGTGACGTGTGCCCCCAGGTGCCGGGCGAGCTGTACGGCGAAGTGGCCCACGCCGCCCGCGCCCGCGTGCACCAGCACGCGCAGACCGGAGGCGGCCCCCGCCGCCTCCAGCGCCTGCCATGCGGTCAGCGCGGCAAGGGGCACGGCGGCGGCCTCCGGGTACGAGAGGCGGGCCGGCTTGGGCGCCACGGCAGAAGCGGGCACGACGCACAGCTCCTGGTAAGCGCCTCCGTACGGCAGCGGCAGCATCCCGTACACCGCCTCCCCGACCGCGGGACCGCCCGGTACGGTGCTTCGCACCACGCCCGCGACGTCCCAGCCCATCCCCAACGGGAAGGGGCGGTCGTTGCGCACGGCTCCCTCGCGGTGCTTCCAGTCGACCGGGTTCACTCCGGCGGCCTTCACCTCCACCAGGATCTCTCCGGCCGCCGGAGCCGGTTCCGGACGTTCCGTCAGTTCCAGGACGCTCTCGTCGCCGTACCGGGAAAAGACCACTGCGCGCATCGAAGCCGCTCCTGTCGTGTCGAAGTCCTTGCGCCGTCCGCACCGTTGTGATGCGGGGCGGCCCGGTGCGGCCCGGTATGCCCGCACAGCCGCGGATCCCCGGGATCCGCACCGGGCCACCACTCTCGCCGCACGGTGCCCGCACAGCCATTACTCCGCGAGTACCAGCCGGCGACCGCGGCGGAAACGGACGGGCGCAGGGGGTACTGGCAGGGACAGGCTGTCGGGCGCCGCCCCGGCGCATACTGGCGCGCATGAACTCGGTCAGTGAGCTCGGCGCCTTCCTGAAGTCCCGGCGCGCCCGGGTGTCCCCCGGGGCAGCCGGTCTGCCCGCCACCGGCCGGCGCCGGGTCGCGGGGCTGCGGCGGGAGGAGGTGGCCGACCTCGCGGGCGTCAGCGTCGTGTACTACACGCGGCTCGAACAGGGCCGGGCCCGCCATCCGTCCGACGCCGTGCTCGACGCCCTGGCGCGGGTGCTGGGTCTTGACCCGACGGAGCGTGCGCACCTGCACGACCTCGCGCGGCTGACCGGCCGTCGGGGGGCTCCGCCGGCGGCCGGCTCCCCGCAGCGTTCCTGGGTGCAGGAGGGCTTCAAGGCTCCGCACGACAAGGGCGTGTCCGGCGACCCCGGCGCGTCCGAAGCGGTGCCGGGCGTGCCCGTACGGGAGGACTTCCGTCGTCTCCTCACCGCAGTGGGGGCCGTCCCCGCCTACCTGCTGGGGCCCGCGATGGACGTCCTGGCGGCCAACGACCTGGCCCGTGCTCTGCTGACCGGTCCCGGTGGCGCCCCGGGGCAGTGGAACCTCGCGCGCCATGTCTTCCTGGCCGCCTCTGCCCGTGACCTGTTCCCACGGTGGGACGACGTGTCGCGGCAGACCGTGGGGTTCCTGCGCCTCTCCGCGGGCCGCCGCCCCGAGGACGTGCGGCTGGGCCGGGTGGTCGCGGAGCTGAGCCACCGCAGTCCACGGTTCCGGGAGCTGTGGGCGGCGCAGGAGGTGCGTGAGAAGTCGCACGGCACCAAGAGCTTCCGGCATCCGCTGATCGGCGAACTCGACCTGACGTACGAGACCTTGACGCTGCCCGGCGCGGAGGGCCAGTCCCTGGTGGTCTTCACCGCCCCCGACCCGCGCGCGGACGACGCCCTCCGGCTCCTCGGCGGCTGGACCGCGCGGTCCGCCGACGGCCCGCCGGCCACCCGCCCGTCGACGGTCCCACCGTCGGACGTGCCTCTGGACGTGCCCGTTTACGTGCCTGTGGACGCGTCCTGAAGACGGGCGCGCCCAGGGCGGGGGCCACACGGGAGGTGTGCGCGCGGCCGGAGACCCGTTGGCGAGGGTGGCGGGCGGAGTTCGGAAGACCCGGCGGCGCGCGGTACCGGAGGTCAGGAGTGGTGCCGGAGGAACCGGACGATCGCCTGGTTCACTTCGTCCGGTTCCTGCTCCGCCGGGTAGTGGCCGGACTGTTCGGCGACGAGCGGGGTGACGTCGGTCGCGAGTGCGGCCAGTCCGTCCGCGACGGCTTCGCCCATCGCGTACCGGCCCCCGATCGCCAGGACGGGGGTGGCGATCGGCCGGCCGGAGAATGCCCGGACGTCGTCGACGTCCTGGGACCGGGTGCGGTAGTAGGCGAGCCCGCTCTCCAGGACGCTCGAAGTGCTGTACGCGTCGACGTAGGCGCGAACGGCGGCCGGATCGAGGCCGCTCGGCCCCGCGCTCTGCTCCAGGAAGGTGCCGTAGAAGGCCGCTTCCCTCCCGGGTACGAGTCGCTCCGCGAGGCCGGCTGCCCGGTTGAAGGGGCCGTGCCAGGTCGGGTAGTGGTCACGGCCGGCCTGCGGGATCTCGATGTCGACGCCGGGGAGGATCTCCTCCTCGACCACGAGCGCGGTGACCGAGTCCGGCGCGGCGGCGGCCATGAGGTATCCGACCGTCGCCCCCCAGTCGTGACCGACGACCGCGTACCGGGTGACGCCGTCCCGTGCCAGCCGGGCCCGGACCAGGCCGGCGAGGGCCTTCTTGCGGAAGTCCGTCACCTCGGGGGCGGGAACGGCACCGAGCCCGGGCAGCCTGACGGGGACCGCGGTGATGCCCGCCGCGTCGAGCGCGGGGACGAGGAAGCGCCAGTGCCCGGTTGTGACGGGCCAGCCGTGCAGAAGCACCGCGGTCGGGGTTCCGTTGTCGCTCATCGGCCCGTCGTGCTCGGCCTTCCGGCGCGCCGGGGCATCCCACCCCGGGTCGATCGATGGGGATTCTGAATCACGCACTCAAGAAGTCTAATCCGTGAGTCACGGTGGCGGAACTGATGGGGCTGGTGAATGACGGATCAGTCCGCGGGCCGGCCGCTCCGGCGGGCGGCCCGCGCTCTCGCCCGGTTGCCGCAGCCGACCGAGCACCACGCCTGGTCTCGCCTGCGAGCGAGGAAGAACATGCCGCAACTGGGCGCGTGACAGCACCGTAGCCTCGCCCGTTCCGGTCCGGCGGCCAGTACGAGCGCCTGCCGCGCCACCGCCGCGGTGACCGGGCCGCCGGCCTCCTGCTCCGCGAGCCGGCCGGCGGCGTCGACGTGGAAGGTCACCGGAGCGCGCGCGGCGAGAGCGTTGAGACGGGTGCGCACCGGGTCGGGCAGCGGGGCCTGCCGCGCCGCCGCGTCCAGCGCACGCCGCACCGGATCGCGGAGGTCGGTCAGCTGCCCCACGGGCAGCTGAGCGAGCTCCCGGTCGGCGGCCTGGGCCCGCCAGGGCGCGAGGAGGTCCGGATCGGCCAGCAGATCGACGTCGCCGCCCTCGGCCCCCGCGCCCCGCACGACGGTGTTGGCCAGGTCCAGTACCGGCAGCTCTCCGATCCACGGCATCGCGCGCAGGGTCTTGAGGGTCATGACTCCAACCTACCTTCATCACGGCTTCGGGCAGCCGAATCCGTGATAGCTTCTCGTCACGGAATTCAGGAACCGAATCCGTGACGAACCTACTGTCCTGAGAGGAACGCCCCCGTGAGCGCAACCATCGAGTACGTCCGCTTCGAGACCACCGACGTCGAGAAGCTGACCGCGCAGCGCGACCAGCTGATCTCCCTCCTGCGCGAGCGCTACGCGGCGGACTTCCTCGGAGCCCATCTCGCCCGCTCCGAGGACGGCTCCCTGCTCGACCTCCTGCTCTGGGCCTCACCCGAGGCGGCCCAGCGTGCTGCCCGCGAGATGCCGGGCGATCCCGCCGCAGCCGGGTTCTTCAGCCTGATCGGCGAGGTCCACGAGATGCGGCACGCCGAGGTGCTGCACAGCGTCCAGTAGTAGCCCCGGCCGCACCCGTAGCCGTGGCGCCCTGCTGCCGCCACCACCACGGCCACGGCCGCACCCGTGGAGGACGCCACAGGAACCCCTGGCCGTGCCCCCGCCGAGACCGCGGGGGCACGGCCAGGACCGGACCCGACGAGGGGAACTCGTGCCCACCGCCGACGAACTGATCGACGCACGCACCACGGACGAGCTGGCCTCCGTCCTGGCGGCCGCGGGAGGCGGACCGGCGGCCGCGGTCCGTGACTGCGGGGCCGCCCTGGCGGGTCTGGCCTTCAGCTCACGCGTCAGCGCCGTCAAGGAAGCCGTCCTCGCCGACCTGCCGGACGGCTATCCCGCCTTCGCCGCCGTCATCCGGGCGGCCCTGGACCAGTCCCGCTTCACCGGGTGGATGACCTTCCCCGTCAACGCGGCGGTCGCCGAACGCGCCCTGGCGGACGGGGTCTTCGAACCGGCGCTCGACCTGCTCGCGGAGCTCACTCCGCGGCTCACCGCGGAGATGGCCGTACGGCCCTTCCTCGACGCCGATCTCCCCCGGGCCCTGCGGACGGCCCTGGAATGGACCGGTCATCCGGATCCCCACGTACGCCGCCTCGCGAGCGAAGGCACGCGCCCGCGGCTGCCCTGGGCGCCGCGCCTGGCCGCTCTCGTCGCCGACCCCGGCCCCGCGCTCCCCGTCCTGGACGCCCTCTACCAGGACCCCTCCGAGTACGTCCGGCGGTCGGTCGCCAACCACCTCAACGACATCAGCCGTGATCACCCGGACACGGCCGCCGCCGTCGCGGCCCGCTGGCTCGCCGATCCCGCCCCCACGACACCGTCCCTGGTCCGCCACGGACTGCGTACGCTGGTCAAGGCCGGCCGGCCCGACGCCCTCGCGCTGCTGGGCTTCGATCCGGAGGCACGCGTCCAGGCCACCGGCCCCGACGTGCGGACACCGGAGGTCCGCCTCGGCGAGCACCTGGTGTTCGGTTACGAGGTGACCAACACCGGCCCCCGCGCCGTCCGCGTCGTCGTCGACTACGTCGTCCACCACCGCAAGGCGAACGGCACCCTCGCCCCCAAGGTCTTCAAACTGACCACCCGGGAACTCGCCCCGGAAGAGCGCTGGTCGGGGATCCGCCGCCATCCCCTCCGAGCGCTGAGCACCCGCCGCTACCACCCCGGCGTCCACCGGGTGCACCTCCAGATCAACGGAAGACCGTACGGGGCCGCCGACTTCGTCCTCCTCGTCCCGCGCGATCCGGCCCCCGCCACAGGGCCGGAGGCGGCCACGCGAGGGTGACACGCGAGCCCGGTGTGCCATCCGGCGTGGCGCCGGTCCCGGCTTCCGCCCGGCGGGGTCGGTTCCGGCTTCCGTCCGCGGGCACCGCGCGCAGGACGGGGCGCGGGTACGCGCCGGCCCCGGCACTGCGCCGACCGACGAGGCCGGAGCGGACCGGAGAGTCCCCTTCCGTGAGCATCACGAAGACCTCGGCCCGGCCGCCCCCGTGGTGAGCCGGTCGTCGAGGGCGTCGAGGCGTTCGACGAGGCCGGTGTGGCGGGCGGGGTCGAGGTGGGGGCGCATGCCGGCCAGGGGGGCGATGAGTTCGGCGGCGTCGGCCGCGCCGAGGGCGGCGTGCAGGGCGGCCTGGGCCGAGCGCGCCTCGGGCGCGAGGTGGGTGAGCGAGGTGAGCTGCCCGGCGAGGCGGCGCAGTTCGGCCGCGTGGGCGCGGGCCCAGCCGGCGTTGGCGCGTTCGGCCGCCCTGGCCTGGCGGGTGGCCGTGACGCGCTGCTCACCGGTGGTCCCCGTGGCGCCGGGGCGGCCGCGCAGGTACCGGCGTTCGGCGGCCTGGCGGCTGGCGACGCCCAGGGGGTGGGCGAGGTCGGCCCAGCTGGCACCCGCGGCGCGGGCCGTCTCGATCAGGCCGGTCTCCCATCCGGCCAGTTGCTCGCGCACCTGCCGCAGCAGCATCAGGGAGGCCAGCGCCTGCTCGGGGCCGGGGCCGGCGGCGTCGGGTGCCTCGCTCTGGGCGTCGCGCAGGGCGTCGTCGACGGCGGCGAGAGCCGCGGCGGCGGCGAGAAAGGACGCCGGGCTGTGGGCGTCGGTGCTGGTCGTGGGCGGCTGGTCGGCTGGGGTCACGGCACCTCCCTCGGGTTGTCATCGTCTGGACGACATCGCGTTTGTCATCCATCGGATGACATGTTACAACGGTTCCAGTGAAGCGCATTGGCAGCAACTGCCCGAACCTGCTGGAGGTGTTTTCACATGTTGATGCGCACCGACCCCTTCCGTGAGCTGGACCGTATGGCTCAGCAGCTGATGGGCCCGGGCACCTGGTCGAAGCCGTCGGCCATGCCGATGGACGCCTACCGCGAGGGTGACGAGTACGTGGTGGCCTTCGACGTCCCCGGCGTCGCCCCGGACGCGATCGACATCGACGTCGAGCGGAACATGCTCACCGTGAAGGCCGAGCGCCGGCCGGTCGCCAAGGCCGACGACGTGCAGATGGAACTGTCCGAGCGGCCGCTGGGTGTGTTCTCCCGCCAGATCGTGCTCGCCGACACCCTCGACACCGAGCACATCCGGGCGGACTACGAGGCGGGCGTGCTCACCCTGCGCATCCCGATCGCCGAGCGCGCCAAGCCCCGCAAGATCTCCGTCGGCGTCGGCTCCGGCCGCAAGGAGATCTCCGGCTGACACCGGCCGGCGATGGTGCGGAGGACGGGCGCCCGGTCTCCCCATCTCTTCCCGCCCTCCGCACCCCCGGGGACCGTCCGTGGACCCTTCATGGACCGCCGTGGACCGTTGGAAGACCGTCCGCGGACCGTCCGGAGATGAGCCGTGGACCGTCCGGGATCCGTCCGAGGACGGCCGGGGGCCGTCCGTGGACGGCCGAAGACCGTCTGGAGACGGAGGGGTTGCCGATGACCCTGCGACACGAGGCGTTCCTCGACCGCGTGACCGAGCGCGGCGAGTACGCGACGGCGGAGGAAGCCGAGCGCGCGGCCCGCGTGGTGCTCGCCCTGCTCGGTGCACACCTGGTCGGCGAGGTCCGCGCCCAGCTCGCGGCACGCCTGCCGGAGGGCTTCGCGCTGATCCTGCTCAACCCGCTGCAGAGCGCCGAGCCGCTGTCGCCGGAACGGTTCGTCCGCGCGACAGCCGCCTGGATCGAGGGCGCCACCGAGAAGACCGCGACCTGGGACGTCAGCGCGGTGCTGTCCACCGTCGCCGACACGGCGGGCGAAGACCTGACGGGACAGATCCTGCTCCAGCTTCCCGTGGGCTTCGACCTCCTCTTCGGCCGCCCCCAGACCACCTGACCACCAACGGGCGTGCCGCCGCAGGCACGACCGGGACTCCATGAAAGGCATACACCGCAGTGATCTCCGACGTGCGCTCACCGCTCGCAGACCAGCCGTACGGGGCGGCGTACGGGCAGATGCTGGAGAGGGTCCGCTACGAGGGCGCCTACCCCACCCGCGAGCGGGCCGAGGAAGCCGTCCGTCTGGTCCTCGCGGGGCTCGGGCGTCAGCTGACCGGCGACGAGCGCGTCGAGCTGGCCGCCTGCCTGCCCCCGGAGGCCGCACGCGTCCTCACCTCACAGGTCCCCGACGCCCGGCCGCTGACCGGCTGGGAGTTCGTCAAGGACCTCGCTGCCCGCACCGGCGCACCGCTGGCCACCACCCGCTGGGACACGGGCTCCGTCCTCGCCACCGTCAGCGCCCAGGCCGGCCGCGCCCTGATCACCCGCGTCCTCCGCCGGCTGCCCACCGGCTGGGCGCTGCTGTTCGGCCAGGCCGAACTCAACTCCGCCGCGGCGTAGACGGCGGGATACCGGCTCGGGGCGGGCGGCACGACGGTGCGGCGGTGCGGCAGCAGGGCGGTGCGGCAGCAGGGCGGTGCCGATGTCACTGTTTCGTAAGGTCACGGGCGGCCCCGCCCTACCAGCGGCGTTCTACGCTCGTCGTACCGTTCTCCGCCCGCCCGCCCCGTCCCGGGAGTCACCATGCGCGCCCGTCCCCTCGTTCCTGCCGTCGCCGTCACCGCCGCTCTGCTGGCGGCCGTCGCCGGATGCGGCACCGGAAGCTCCGACGGGGCCGCGGCGGAGACCACACCGCCGGCTGCGTCCCCGGCACCCACGGAGCAGCCCTCCGAGCCGGGGCCGTCCGCCGGCGGTGACGGCGAGACCGAGGCGGACGTGCCCGAGGCGCTGAAGTTCACCGCCACCACCGTCGACGGCGAGGCCTTCGACGGGAAGACGCTCGCCGGCAAGCCGACCGTCCTGTGGTTCTGGGCCCCGTGGTGCCCCAAGTGCAAGGCCCAGGCCGCCGAGACCGCGAAGGTCGCCGCCGCACACGCGGGTGAGGTCAACGTCGTCGGCGTCGCCGGGCTCGACACCAACGCCGCCATGAAGGACTTCGTCACCGACACCAAGACCGGCTCCTTCCCCCACCTGTCGGACGAGAACGGCGAGGTGTGGAAGAAGTTCGAGGTCACCGAGCAGAGCCGGTACGTCGTTCTCGACAAGAGCGGCACCACCGTCTACGAGGGCGTCCTCCCCGGCGGCGAGGGACTGGCCGAGAAGGTCGCCGGGCTCACCGGCTGAACCCCATGACCGACCTCCCCCTCGCTCTCGCGCTCACCGCGGGGATACTCGCCGCCGTCAACCCGTGCGGCTTCGCCCTCCTGCCCGCCTACCTCTCCCTGCTCGTCCTCGGCGACGACGCGCCCAGCCGCACCGTCGCCGTCGGACGTGCCCTGGCCGCGACGGCCGCGATCACCCTCGGCTTCGCCGCTCTCTTCGGGGTGTTCGGCCTGGCGATTCAGCCCGTCGCCGGCCAGGTCCAGCAGCACCTGCCCTGGTTCACCATCGTCTTCGGCATCCTCATCGCCGCAGCCGGCGGATGGCTGCTCGCCGGGCGCCGACTGCCCACCCCGGCACCGAAACTGCGCCGGGCCCCGAAGGTCACCCGCTCCCTGCCCTCGATGGCCCTGTTCGGCATGGCCTACGCGATCGCCTCCCTCGGCTGCACCATCGCCCCCTTCCTCGCCATCGTCGTCTCCGCCTTCCGCACCGGCTCCACCGCCGAGGGCATCGCCCTGTTCACCGCGTACGCCGCGGGCATGGGCCTGATCGTCGGCGCGGCCTCCCTGACCGTCGCCCTCACCCGCACCACCGCCGTCACCCGCATCCGCCGCCTCGGCGCGATCGCCCCGCGCGTCGGCGGCGGCCTGCTCCTCGCCGTGGGCGCCTACGTCGCGTACTACGGCTGGTACGAGATCCGCCTCCAGCGCGATCCCGCCACCACGGACCCCGTCATCGACGCGGCCGGCACGATCCAGCGGGCGATCGCCGACACCCTGGAGTCCGCCGGACCCGCGACGGTCGCGATCCTCTTCGCCGTCCTCCTCGCCGCCGCAGTGCTGGTCCGCGCACGTCGCTCGAAGCGAGGCGCGCCCGGGGACAACCACCGCGCCGGGCGCGGGCCTTCCACGTGAGGTCCGCGCCCGGCGCACGGGACTCCCGTGGGCCCGCCGCACCGCACTCCCCGTGAACCCGCCGCCCGGCACCGACAGTTCATTCACGCTTTCCGCATGCCGTGCGCACAGCGGGTCCCCAACCGTCAGGTGATCCTCTAGTGTTCGGACGACCACATCGGTGGCCCACCGCGAGACCCGCGACGCCACCGGGGGACGACTCGCAGGGGGCGATGCCGACGTGGCCGGGAACGAGATGGGCGTGTTCGGGGTCTCGGCGCAAGAGGAGGAGTTCTACCGGCACTTCCTGCGGAACCCCGCCACCCCGGCCGACGACGTGCATCTGCTGCTGGACGCCGACCCCGCCGACACCCGGAAGTGCCTCGACCGGCTCACCGAACTCGGGCTGCTCCATCCCCCCGGCCCCGACGGACTGGTGACGCCGGCGGACCCCGACAGCGCGCTCGCCCGGCTGGTGGACCGGCGGCTCAACGAGCTCCACGAGGAGCTGCGTCGGGTCACCCGGTCGCGGCACGTCGTCGACGGTCTACGCGCGGAGTTCGCCGCCCGGGCCGAGACCGCGGCCGGGATCGAACAGCTCGAAGGGCTGGCCGACATACGCAACCGGATCGACGACCTCGCCTTCTTCGCGCGGGACGAGATCCTGGCCGTCGAGACATACCCCCGCCTCTCCCCCGAGAACATCGCCCGGTCCCGGCCGCTGGACCTGCGCTGCCTGCGCCGGGGCGTGCGGATCCGGAACGTCGTGGTGCGCGGCGCCCTGGAGGACGGGCCGACCGCGGACTATCTCAGGGAGCTCACCGCACACGGGGCCGAGATCCGGGTGACGAGTGAGACGGCGGAGCGGATGATCGTGTACGACCGCAGCACCGCGCTGGTGCCCCTCGACCCGCGGAACACCGCGCGCGGCGCGCTGCTCGCGCACCGGAGCGGCCTGGTCACCAACATCATCGCGCTCTTCGAGAAGATCTGGGACACGGCCGAGGACCTGGCCGAGATCGACCGGCGGGGCGGGTGCGCGGCGGAGTCGGAGCTGACCGAACGCGAGCGCCGGGTCCTGGTGTTCATGTGCACGGGTGGCAAGGACGAGGCCGGGGCACGGGAGTTGGAGGTCTCGGTGCGCACCTACCGGCGCTATGTCGCCGAGCTGCTGGGGACCCTGGGGGCCAACAGCCGGGCGCAGGCGGCCCTGCTGGCCCGTGAGCGCGGCTGGATCTAGGGAGGGACAGCGAGGGAAGGGAGGAAGAGGGGAGCGGGGGCGGGAGCGGGTGGTCAGGCTTCTTCGGACCAGCCGCAGAGGGCCGTGTCGGCCAGCACCCTGGCTACCGCTCTGCGGACCGCCGCCCGGTCGGTGCGGCCGTCGGGGACGATCCGCAGGCAGACCCGGTCGGTGCTGACCTGAGGGGTGCAGGACCAGTGCGCCGGGAGCAGTCCCAGCAGCCGGATCACCGTCGTCTGGCCGGCCGGGGCGCTTCCGTCGTGGCGGACGGCGACCACGTCGACGTAGGTCATACCGGGCCCTTAGACCGGGCCGGTGCCAGGACGTGGAGCGCGGCGGCGGTCAGGGCCGTGATGCCCGTCGGCAGGGCGGTGCGCACCTCGGGGGCGAACTGCGGGGAGTGGTTGGACGGGACGGGCTCCCCCGCGGCGGCGGCCTCCCGCAGGCGGCGCGCCCCGGTGGCGCCGAGGAGCCAGTACGCCAGGGGGACGCCGTCCCGGCCGAAGTGGGCGATGTCCTCGACGGCGGTCAGGGGCGGGGCGGTCGTCACCCGGCCGGGCCCGAGGGCGGTTTCGTGGGCGCCGCGCACCGCGCCCGTGAGGGCGAAGTCGGGGATCAGGGCGGGCGAGCGGGAGGTCACGGTGAACTCCGGGTCCGCCGGGCAGCCGGAGGCCGCGCATTCGGCCCGCACGATCCGTTCCACGGCGGCGCGCACCCGGTCGAGGGCCGCGTCGTCGAAGGCCCTGAGGGACACGGCGAGTTCGGCCCGGTCCGGGATCACGTTGGCCCGTTCGCCGGCGTGGATCGCGCCGACGGTGAGGACGGTCTGCTCGGCCGGGGCGGTCTCGCGCGCCACCACGGACTGCAGGCGCACGACGGAGGACGCGGCGGTCAGCACCGGGTCGACGGTGAGGTGCGGGGTTCCGCCGTGGCCGCCGCGCCCGTGGATGACGACATCGAGGGTCGCGCCGGCGGGCATCAGGGGCCCGGGGCCGGGGTGGGCGACCGTCCCGGCGGGCAGCGGGGCCGTGTGCTGGGCGAGGACGGCGGCGGGGGAGCCGAACCGTTCGTACAGGCCGTCGGCGAGCATCGCCCGGGCGCCGTCCAGGGTCTCCTCGGCGGGCTGGCCGATGACGAGGACGGTGCCCCGCCAGGCGTCCCGGGCGGCGGCGAGGCGGGCGAGGGCGCCGGCCGCGGCGGCCAGGTGCAGGTCGTGGCCGCAGGCGTGCATCACGCCGGGGAGGGTGCTGGCGTAAGGGAGGCCGGTGCGTTCCGTGACGGGGAGAGCGTCGAGTTCGGCGCGCAGGGCGACGGTGGGGCCGGCACCGTTGCGCAGGACGCCGACGACGCCGTGGCCGCCGCCCACGCCGCGGGCCACCTCGCAGCCGTGGTGCTCCAGCCAGGTGGCGAGGAGGCCCGCGGTGCGGTGTTCGTCGCCGGAGAGCTCGGGGTGGAGATGCAGATCGAGGTAGAGCTCCAGGGCGGGGCGCAGCACCTCGGCGGGGAGGGAGAGGGACGCGGAAGGGTCAGGGGGGTCCGGGGCCGGGACGGACGCAGGGGCGGGAGCGGGGGCGGGGGTGTGCGGCACGGGGTCCTCCGTTTCGGGCGGGCGGACGGCGGTGACGGGGCCTGCGGGGGCCTCTCCGTGAGGGTGCGCCACGCGGCCCCCCAGGGGTGCGTCTGCCCGCTGTCACCGGGTGACAGCGGGATGACAGCGAACGGCGGGCCGATCTGACAGCGGACGCGGCTGGAATGGGGCAGCGCAAGGGAGCACCGCCGGAGGAGCCGGCGGGCCCCGGTGACCGAAGGAGAACACCATGGCCCCGAAGACCGAGCTCGCCACCCTCGCCGACGAGATCCTGGAGCTGGAGTCGGAGACCTTCGAGATCTCGGACTACTCGGACGCGGTGGAGGTCGTCCTCGCGGGCTCGACGTCCTCCTCCTCGACCTCCACCTGCTCCAGCACGACCAGCACCACTTCCTGCAGCGCCTGATCCGGCGCCGGGTCCGGCGCCGGGTCCGGATGCGCGTCCCCGTCGGGATGCGCGTCCGCATTCGGGTCCCGGTCCCGGTCCGGACTCGCGTCCGCATGCGGGTCCCGGTCCCGGTCCGGACTCGCGTCCGCATGCGGGTCCCGGTCCGGATCCGGACCCGGCGGTTGATCGGTTCGGCAGCCCCTCTTCCGGGTGGGATCCCACCGGGAGAGGGGCTGCCGCGCGTCCGCTCACGGGAAGGGGTGCGGGACGGCCCTGACCTCGTCCTCGCGCAGGTCGTCCGTGCGCCGCCCCGCCACCCGCGGCGCCGTGCGCAGCCGGGGCATCAGCAGGGCGCGCTGGCGCGTCCAGCCGAAGTCCAGGGGCAGCAGGCCGGGGACGGTGGTGCTGACGGTGTGGAGCCCCATCCGGCGCTGCTCGGGCGTGGTCTGGTCGACGGCGATCACGTCGAAGCCGGCGCCCACCAGTTCGTCCCGGATCAGCCGCAGGTCGTCCATCAGGTCGCCGGTGCGCGGTCGGCGGGGCGCCCAGTCGGCGAAGGTGTCGGCGAGCGGGCGGACGCCGTCCGGCTCCAGGTACTCGCGGGCGTGCCCGGCCATGGCGGGGAGCCCGTAGAGCTGGGCGTGGTCCTTGAGGTGCAGGACCTTCGTGAAGTCCCTTGCCATCGCCTCCAGTTCGTCCCGCCGGTCGGCGACCTGGTAGGGCAGGTGGGGGATGTAGGTGAGGACCTCGGAGAGGGCGGCCTCGACCGTGCCCTCCGGGTCGAACCCGGCCGCCGCGCTGAACGAGAGGGTGCCGAGGCCGCCGTCGCGCCGCACGGCGAGGGCGGTGACGACGGGGACGGCGAGGTCCATCCGGGTGTCGAAGGCGTGCACGTCGTAGCCGTGCAGCTCGGCCCGGTCGATCATGGAGCGGACGGCCGGGGCACGGCAGCCGGTGAGGTCGATCGCGGTGAGCCGGGCGCGGCCGTACCAGGCGAGCAGGAAGGCGTCCCGTTCGATCAGCTCCAGCAGCCCGAAGAGGATCGCCTCCTCCGGACTGCCGCCGGTGGCACAGCCGTTGGAGCATTCGAAGACGAAGTTGTCGGCGTCGACGCCCGCGCTGTAGTGGACGAGGCGGGCGGGGACGAGGACCGGGCGGTCCTGGCGCAGGGAGTGGCCCCACACCCAGGGGATGGGCCGGTCCGGGTCGAAGGGGCTGACCAGGTGGTCGCGGGCGTAGGTCTCGGGGGCGTAGAAGCCGCAGTCGGCGGGGTCCAGGGCGGGGACGCCGTCGGCGCGGAGGGCGTTGAGGGAGGCGGTGACGGGGGAGGTGCCGCGCCGGCGGTGGGTGCCCGCGTACCGTTCCAGGCCCTCCAGGTGGGCGAGGGTGCGGCTGGTGGCGTAGCTGTTGGCCTGGCCGCTCCAGGTGACGTCGTTGAGGCCGGCGTAGCCCCGGACGAAGTGGGTGCCGGCGACGGGGGCGGTGGTGGTGGACGCGGGGTTGATCCAGGTGTCGGAGCCGAGGGCACCGCAGACCGGGTTGGCGAGGGCGGTGGTCGGCAGCCGGTACGAGCCGAGGGCGCGCAGCCGGTAGCCGTCCGGGTCGGGCTTCGGGGCCGGGCCGAGGCGCATCCGGGCCGATTCGGCGGTGTCCGGGCGTTCGGTGACGCAGGACGGGCAGAGGGGTTCGGGGAGGAGCGGGAAGGTGGCGGTGGCCAGGGTGCCGAGGTCGACGCGGGTGACCTGGGGCAGTTCCCGGTCGGCCGGGGCGGCGGTGGACGGGGCGGGGCGGGTGCCGGGCAGCATCGCCCGGTAGGCGGCCCACACGGCGTCCAGGGCGTACGGGGTGAACACGGGCCAGGCGGTGGCGCCGTGGGGCTCGCCGCCGAGTTCCAGGGCCTCGCGTTCGGAGCGGCTGCGCAGGCGCTGCCAGCGCATGGCGAGGCACTGGCCGCAGGCGCCGCAGGCACGGAGCGCGCCGTCCGCCCGGCCCGCGTCGCCGGCGGCATCGCCGGAACCCCCGGGGTCGCCGGCGTCGCCCGCGTCGCCGCCCCAGGGTCCGAGGAGCACGGCCCGCGAGGTGAGGTGGACGGTGGCGGCGGGGCGGAGGTCCGCGTACGGGTCGGGGTGGCCGAAGCCGAGGGTGTCGGCCGCGCCGAGGGGCACCACCAGGGGCCGGGGCAGGTCGGCGGCCCCGGCACCACCCGCGAGGTGGGCCTCGTGGCGGGCCGTCAGCGCGTGCTGGAGGAGCACCCGGGCGGCCTCCAGCGGGGCGCCCCCGGGCGCGGGGGCGGCGGACGCCTCGCTCGTGGGCGCGGCCTGCGCGGAGACGTCAGGCGTGGACGCGGTCGGCGTGGGCGTCATGACTTGTCGCTCCAGCGGAAGGTCTTCAGCGCGATCGCGCCGAGGACGGCGGCGACGGCGGCGAGGACCCCGCACGCCACGGCGATGTCGGAGCCGGAACCGTTGCCGGTGAGGGCGGCGGAGACCCCGTTGTTCAGGTAGTAGAGCGGCAGCGCCTGCGCCAGGTTCTGCATCCAGCCGGGCATCGCGTCCAGCGGGAAGAAGGACCCGGAGAGGAACGCCATCGGGATCATCAGGCAGTTGGCGACGGCGGCGACGGCCTCGGGGGTCTTCGCGTAGGAGCCGACGATGACGCCGAGGGCGAGGAAGGCGGTGATGCCGAGGACCAGCACGGGCACCGCGAGGGGCCAGCTCCCGGAGAGGGTGAGGCCGAAGGGCGGCAGCAGGGCCACGCCGACGAAGAGGGCCGTCTGGACGAGGCCGATGGCGACGGCGAGGACGTAACGGGAGCCGAGGACGGACGGCAGGCGGACGGGGGTCATCCGGATGAGCCGCAGGATGTCGTCCCGGCGCCACTGCATCAGCACGAAGCCGACGCCGAAGACGGCCGCGTTGGCCACGCCCCAGGACAGGACGCCGGGGGCGATGTAGTTGATGTAGGGCTGCCCGCTCTGCTCCACGTCCTTGCCGGAGAAGATCAGCCCGAAGACGACGAGGAAGAGGAGGGGGAAGGCGAAGGTGAAGAAGAGGGTGGTCTTGTCGCGGGTGTAGGCCCTGCGGCCCGCCCGGGTCAACGCGGCGTATGCGCTCATGGGGTGGTTCTCCGTTGTCCGTTCCGGTCCGGTGCGATGTCCCCCGGCGCGGTCCGGGGTGTGGGCCCGCGAAGAGGCCCGGGCGAGTAAGGGCGAGGTCTGGGGCGGGGGTCAGGAGGTGTCCGGCGGATCAGGGCCGGGCACCTCCTAGGAGGGCTGGGTGCCGCTGCCGGTGAGCCGGAGGTAGACGTCCTCCAGGCTCGCCGTGCGGGTCTGGACGCCCTGGAGGCCGGTGATCTCGCCGAGGGCCGCGAGGACCGGGCCGGCGTCCAGGGTCTCCAGGACGACGGTCCCCGCCTCCTCGGTCACGGCCAGCACCCCGTCGATCGCGCGGGCGGCCTCGGCGCCGATGCGTCCGGCGGGCACGACCAGCCGGGTGGTGGTGCTGCCGGACGCGACCAGGCGGGCGGGAGTGTCCAGGGCCCGGATACGGCCGTCGACCACGATGGCGACCCGGTCGCAGAGGGCTTCGGCCTCGTCGAGGTGGTGGGTGGTGTAGACGATGGTGCGGCCCGCGCCCTTGAGGTCGCGCAGGACCTGCCACAGCGCGCGGCGGGCCTGCGGGTCCAGGGCGGCGGTCGGCTCGTCCAGGAAGATCAGCTCGGGCTCGTGGACCAGGGCGGAGGCGATGGCGAGCCGCTGGCGCTGGCCGCCGGAGAGGTCCTCGACGCGGATCGCGCGCTGTTCGGTCAGGCCGACCGAGGCGAGGGCGCGGTCGACGGCCTCCCGCCCGGCCCCGTACAGCGCGGCGACGGTCTCCAGGTGCTCGCGGGCGGTGAGCCGGACGAAGAAGGCCGAGGTCTGGGTCTGGACGCCGATTCGCGGCAGCAGCCGTACGTTGCGCGGCCAGGGGCTCTGCCCGAGGACGGCGACGGTGCCGGAGTCGGCCCGCCGCTGCCCCTCCATGATCTCGACGAGGGTGGTCTTGCCCGCCCCGTTGGGCCCGAGCAGGCCGAAGAACTCGCCGCGGGGCACGGTCAGCGAGATGCCGTCCACGGCCTGGACGGACCCGTACCGCTTGTGTACGGAGTCCAGGGCGATGGCGGCGCTCTGCCGCGCGTCCGGCGCCGTCGGCTCCGCGGCGGCCGCGTCCGGCGCGGCCGTGAGGTCCCGCGCCGCCGTGAGGTCCGGCGCGGTCGCGTCCGGGGCCATGGGGTCCGGGGCGGTGGGGGGCATGGGGCTCTCCTTGATCATGGGGCTAGACGGCCGTCAGCAGGTGGTGGACGAGGGCCGCGACGGCGGCGGCGAGCACGCCCAGGACGAGCAGCGTGCCCAGTCCGTAGGCGGTGTAGACGGTGCGGGCGCGTCGGGGGTAGCGGGCGGCGGCCGGATCTCGCCGCAGGGCGAGGCGGAGGTAGTCGCGGCTGGAGGCGGCGAGTTCGGTGGCGCCCGCGAGCTGGGCGGCGATCTTGTAGCCGTCGAGCGGCGGGAGGGGGACCAGCATGGCGAGGGCCTGGACGCTGCCGAGGAGGAGCAGTCCGGCAAGGGCGTCGCGGGTGGCGGTGTCCAGCGGCGCCCACCGCCACAGTGCGAAGAACGGCAGCAGGAACAGCAGGTTCATCACCGCACCGGCGAGGGCGGTGGCAATCCGGTGCCAACGGGTGCGCAGATAGAGGTAGTTGTCCACGGTGCAGTACATGATCACCACGGGGAGCCGCCACCGCAGGCCGATCCCGGCGACCCGGCCGCCGAAGTGGCGGGCGACCACGCCGTGCGCGAGTTCGTGCAGGGCGGTGCTCAGCCAGAGCAGGCTGGCCGCCGCCGTCAGCAGCACGGGGTTGCGGAACAGCTCCACCGTCGCGGTCACCAACTCCCCTGCGCTCAGGACGAGTACGACCTCCATGGCGAGGACGGCCGCCAGCAGCGGGACCGTCCACAGCGGGTGGAGCAGGAAGCCGGTGGCGCGGTGCAGCCGGGTCGCGGTGGCGTCGGCGTCCGCGACGAGGCGGAGGGTGCCGCGCAGCAGGGTGCGCGGCGGGGCGGGAGCGGGGGCGGGGGCGGGGGCCGGGGCGGGCGCGGGCGACCCCGCGAGCAGGCCCCGGGTGCCGAGCATCCCGAGGAGCTGCCGCCAGTTCTCCTCGGCCAGGCGGCGCCCGTAGCGGCTCGCGTACTCCTCGCCGATCCCGGCCAGGGTGCGGCTGCCGTCCATCCGGGAGATCAGGAAGGACTCCTTCTCGCCCACTTTGAAGGAGTGCCCCCCGGCCGTGTCCTTGATCAGGCGCACGGTCCCGGGGCCGTGCAGCAGGGCGTCGCTGACCAGGACGCCGTCCCGCAGGGCGGGCCGGTGGGCGGCGAACGCCTCCGCGCGGGCGTGCGGCACGCGGGAGGCGTCCGCGCGGGCCGCCTCAGCACGGGACGCGTCCGCGCGGGCGTCCCGGGCTCGGGGCGCGTCCGGTCCCGCCGTCACGGGGACTCCCGCAGACAGCGGCCGAGGACATGGGAGAGATACGCCTCGTCGCGGATGGTCACATGGAGCCGGTTGTTGGTCATATGCATGTACGGGGAGAGGAGCAGCGGGAGGGCGGCGGCCGGGTCGGTGACCCGCTCGTCCCGTTCGCCGTCCCAGGAGCGGAAGACCAGGTCCCCGTCTGCGGCCAGCTTCCGGGCCCGGTCCCGCAGTTCGGCGCAGTGTCCGGCCCAGCCGGCCAGGAACGCGGGCAGCCTGCCCGGCTCCCCGTCGGCGACGGCGGCCCGGACGGCGGCGAACCGGGCGGCCAGGCCGGGGGCCATGGCGGCGTAGTTGCGGTCGTACTCGTCGCTGCCGATGAAGCCCGTGCCGGGGAAGGCGCGGTGCCAGAACTCGTAGTAGCTGTCCAGGTAGTCGGCGAGTTCGGCGTCGCCGGGCAGGAAGGCCCCGGACATCACCATCATCAGCTGGGCCGAGGTGCCCAGCAGGACCGTGCGCAGATGCAGGTTCTTGGTGCGGAAGGCGTCCACGACCAGCTCGCTGGAGTGGCGGAAGTGCCACTCGGCCAGCTCGATCCCGGCCGGGCCGCCGTACTTGCCGTACTCCGGTTCGTACGGCTCGGCGCTGCGGGAGTTGTTGGGGCGCAGGTTCATCCGGCCCCGGTCGTCGAGGTAGGGGGCGCGTTCGGCGCCGGGGAACTCGATCTCGAAGAGGGTGTTGTAGAAGTCGTTCAGGAACCCGGCGTCCACCTCGTAGAGGGCGGGCCGCTCGCTGAGGAAGCGGTCGATCGCGGCCTCCGTGCGACGGCGCACCTCGGGTCCGGCGGCGGGCGAGGAGGGGCGGACGCGCAGGCGGACGTGCGGGCCCTCCAGCCAGTAGTTGATGAAGAACCAGTTGGCGAGCAGGCCCTCGGCCGCCAGTTCGTCCACCAGGGGGCGGACGCACTGGAGGAGCAGGGGGCGGGGGTTGGCGGCGTAGAAGACATGGGTGGCCTGCCAGGCCCCGGCCCCGGGGGCCGGGGGCTGCGCGGCGTGGGCCGGGGGCGCGCCGGGGGCCGGGGGCTGCTTGCCGGTGGGGGCGGTGGGGGCGGTCATCGGACGCCCTCCTCTCGGGTCTCGACGGCGAGCTCGGCGACGTGCCGGCCGCGGCCGGTGGTGACGTGCAGCTCGTCCTCGTCGGGCAGTGCCTCCCGTAGCACCACCCGGGCCGCGGGGCTTCTGACCAGGGCTTCGAACGCGGCCAGCGACAGCGGGCTGTCGAAGTCGAGGTACTGCGGCTTGGCCCCTGTCGCGCCTCGCGCGCCGCTGTCCGAGACGGTGGCGAACACCCGGTCGGGCAGGCCGTGGGCGCGGCGGAAGCGGTGCCAGCCGAGGAACCAGTCCGCGTCGGACCCGCCCGGCGCCCGGAGCGGCAGGGCTGTCGCGGGCGCGCTCCAGCTACGGCGGCTCAGCACCAGGCTCCCGTGGCGCACCCGGGGGCGGGAGGTCACCCCGTCCGCCGGCTCGCCCTCCGGGACACCGCCCCACACGTTCAGCGGGGCCATCGAGGTGGGCGAGAGGAGGAGCAGGGTGCGGGGCAGCTCGGGCAGGGCGAGCGGGACGAGATAGCCGAGGTACACGGGCACGACCTCGCGGCCGAGCCGGGCCGAGCGCAGCACGAGCCGGTCGGCCTCCTCGTCGTGCTCGACGAACAGATCGTCCAGCCCGATGCGGAACTCCGGCTCCAGGGTTCCCTGTTCACCGGGACAGACGATCTCGTACGGGGTGAGCCGGCCGTGCAGGTTGAGGTTGCTGGTCACCGGTCCGCCGGTGACCTCCGCGAGGACCGCCCCCGGCGGGCAGGCACCCGCCGAGGCGGCGAGCAGATCCTCGGCGAGGCCGTCGAAGCAGTGGGTGAACCGGCTGAACGGGAAGGACAGCCCGCCGTAGGACCGGTTGAGGACGAGGAGCGGGTCCCCGGGGCGGTCGGCGAGCTGGAGGTGGTGGCTCATCGGCGCGAAGCGCGGTGCGATGCCGTCCAGTTCGGCCGCGACCGCGTCCAGGGCGGGGGTGTCCAGGGTGATTTCGGCGGTGCCGGGCGGGGCCGCGTCCCACAGGGCCCGCATCCGGTCCACGAAGGCGAGACGGGCGGTGTCCAGGGCCTTGAGTTCGGGCTGTCCGAGCCAGTTCTCCTCGGGTACGTAGCGGCCTTCCTCGTCGAAGGCGGTGCGCCGGGCCGTGAACGACATGTACTGCTCGAAGAAGTCCTCGTGGAAGTCGTGCACCAGCTTGAGCAGGTCCTCGCAGCGCCCGCCGCGTCCGTGGCGGGCGAGGAAGAAGCCCTTGAGGATCAGCCGCTGGGGCAGGGTGAGGTCGAAGGCGGGCAGGACGCGCTCCACGGCGGCCAGCGGCGCGGCGGCGAGCCGGCCCCAGGTGCCTGCGTCCAGGGGGCCGGTGCGGCCGGCCGCCGCGTCCTCGTACAGCACGGTCTGCGGGACCCTGGCCTGCGCGGTGCCCAACTCCTGCTGGATTGCGCCCAGTTCGGCGCGGAGGGCGCCGAGGATCGCGGGCCGCTCCGCCGGGGCGGCGCGTGCGAAGCGGTCCACCTGGTCGACCGGCCCGTCCAGCCGGGCGGCCAGCGCGTCCGCCCAGGGCCGGGCGACGGAGCGCAGGGACGCCCGGAAGGCGCGCAGCGGGTCCGTGTCGTGGACCTCGGTCCGCAGGCAGGGCACCTGGATCATGCCGACGTCGAGCAGGGCCTCCAGGTAGCGGTCCACCTCCCCGGCGTCCGCGCCGTGCTCGGCCGCGAGCCAGGCGGCCAGCTCGCCGTGGCGCACGGTGCCCCGCTCCTCGAACAGGCCGAGCAGCCGCTCCAGGGCACCGCTGCGCCGCAGGAAGAACAGCCGGTCCTTGACGGCGTCGAAGGTGACGGCGGTGTCCTCGTCGCCCGCCGTGACCCAGCGCCGGACGTAGCGGACCCGGTCGTCGTCGCGGCCCCAGCCCGAGGCGAGGGAGACGGGCAGGTCGGCGCGGCGGGCGGGGTCGGCGAGGACGGCGTCGGCGAGGCGGCCGAGGGCGGCGACGTTGAGCCGGGCGTGGCCGGTCCACTCCTCGGCCACGCGCAGCGCCAGACCGTCGGCGGCCGGACGGTCCGAGGTCGTCGCGCGGCCCGGGGTGGCCGGACGGCCCGGTCCGTCGGCACCCGGCTCGTCGGCGCCCGGCTCGTCGGGGGCCAGGCCGTCGGGGGCCGTGTCGGCGATCGTGCCCAGGGCAACCCCCGTGAACGTGGAGAACGGGCTGGTCTTGCACACCGTCCGGTACAGATACGAGAGCAGCGAACGCTCGATCTTGCGCCGCTTCTTGTCCGGGACGGCCCCGGGCGCGGCCTCCGTCGCACGCACATAGGCGCCCAGCTGGGCGTCCAGCGCCGGCGAGGCGAGGAGCAGCCCCTTGCGCAGCCGCTCCTCCCCGGCCAGCCGGCAGAGCGCGGCCCGGCTGCGGCCGGTCTCCTCCGCGAGCAGGGCGACCCCCTCCTCGCGCCGCCGCTCCAGCCGGCGGTGGTCCTCCAGCCAGGCGGCCAGGGCCCGGCCGGCCGCCTCGTCCAGGTCCGTGACCAGGGCGAGTGCGCCGTCCGCGTCCCCGGGCAGCCGCCCGTTGAACACCTGCCGGCGCAGCGCGAGGAGCCGGCGGCGGACGCCGTCGCCCTCGGTCCGGCCGATCAGCGGGTGCAGCAGATCGCCGACGGCCTCGCCCGCCGCGCGCAGCCGTTCGGCCGCCGTGTCCACCTCGTCGGCCCAGCGGCGGCTCGCGGGGCAGCGCAGCTCCCGGACGCTCTCCACGGGCAGTCCGGCCACCCGGAGCACGAACGGCGCCCTCCCGGCCCCGGCCCCTGCCCCTGCCCCTGCCAATGTCGGTGTCGGTGTCGGTGTCGGTGTCATCGTGGCTCTCCCCCTCCTCCCGGGTCCCATCGGTCAGGCGATCTCGTGGCGGAAGTCGGCGGCGCCGGGCCGTTCATGGCCGATCAGCATGATCAGCAGCGGGGCCTCCCCCGTTTCGTCCAGGCCGAGTTCCTCGATGTAGGAGACGTTGTCGAAGCCCAGCGCCACCCCGCAGCCCAGCTCCAGAGCGGCGGAGGCGGTGTAGACGGCCTGGGACACGGCGCCGACGGTGGCGTTGACCAGGCGGTATCCCCGGTCGCCGACCACGTCCAGCACTGCGCGGGTGCGGACGGTGGGCACCAGGACGGCCCCGGCCTGCTCCAGGTTGTAGTTGGAGAGGAAGTAGTTCTTCTGGAGGAAGGCGCCGGGGCGTTCCTCCTTGAGCAGCCGCAGCCCGCGCGCCTCGGGGTCGTACTCGTAGGAGCCGGGGGCCAGGCCCTCGACGTGGTTGACGAAGGCGTACAGCTTGGCGAGCGGGACGCCGTCCTGCCCGGTGGCGCCCCAGCCGGTGCCGGTGTCGCCGCCGAGCCGTGCCCCGGCCGTCGCGGCGGCCAGACAGGCCGACAACTGGCCTCCGCTGACGGGCCGTTGCGCGTCGAAGCGGCCGAAGCTGCTGCGCCGGCGGCGCAACGCGGTGCGCACATCGGTGTCCAGCGGGCGGGCCGCGGGCAGCGGGACCGCGGGCCGGTCCGCGCGGGCGGGTGGCGCGGCGGCGGGGGCGAGCGCTCCGGGTGCGGGGCGGGCGGCGGCGTCCTCGGCGGTGGCGGTCTGCATCGCGCGCACGGCGTCGAAGGCGAGGACCGTACGGGACCGCTCGACGTCCCGGTGCCGTACGGCGGCCGGGACGGGCCGGGAGCGGTGGGGCGTGCCCTGCCAGCGCAGCGGGACCACGGCGAAGATCCCCTCCTCCTCGGTCCGTACGCCGAGCAGCCGGGCGAGGCGCTCCTCGTCGAACCACATGACGGGCTCGACGGCCAGGCCCCGGGCGCGCGCCCACATCCGCCAGGTCCCGACGACGGTGCCGATGTCCATGCTCACGGCGTGGAAGGAGAAGCTGTTGTACTTGAAGGCGTTCTGCCAGTACTTGACGCCGAGGACCAGGTACTGGCCGGTGTCCGCGCCCGGTGCCCCCGCCCCCAGTGCCTCGCGGACCTCGCCGGTGACGTCCCCGGTCAGCAGGCGCTGCATCGCGTGGTGGCGGGTCGCGTAGTAGTGCACCCCGGGCGGGACGGGGCCGCTCGGCCCGGACACCCAGTAGACGCTCACGGGGTAGAGACCGCCGCCGGAGGCCGTGCCCCGGGACCAGTTGGCGAGCGGGTAGAAGGGCAGGGCGCCGAGGTCGGTGTTGGCCTGTACGCCGAGCCGGCGGCCCGTCAGCCCGTAGGAGTCGCGCAGCATCCCGGAGAGCGCGGCGAGGTCGAAGCGACCGCCGCCGCCCGGCTCACCGGTGTCCGGCCCGGCGCCGAGGCCGCGGTCCAGGGTGGCGTCGGCGGGGTAGCCGGACGAGGGCAGCGGGAGGGCGTCCGTGCCCGGGTAGAACTTGGTCCTGCGGGGGCTGTCGGACCAGTTCGGGACGAAGTCGGCCGGGGGCATCGGGACCCGGCCGCGCTGCATGATGGCGGCGGCGTAGTCATGGGCGTACCCCATGGGAACTCCTCGGTGGCGGTCTCGGGCGGGGCGTCGGGGGCGGGCGTCGGAAACGGAACGGGGCCGGGGCCGGGGCCGGGGCCGGGGTCAGGGGAACGGATGGGGCGCGGGGTTGAAGTCGGCCGGCTCCAGGTCCCGTTCGCGCAGGCCCGCCTCGCGCAGCGCGGTCCGCAGCCGGGGCATACCGAGCGCGCGCTGCCGCGTCCAGCCGAAGTCGATGGGCAGCAGCCCGGGTACCAGGACGCTCACCGTGTGCAGCCCCAGCCGCCGCTGCTCCGGCATGGTCTGGTCGACCACGACCACGTCGAACCCGGCGTCCGCCACGGCCCCGACGCAGGCGCTCAGGTCGTCCCGGAGGTCGTCGGAGACGGGCAGCACGGGATGCCCCGGGCGGGGGGCGGAGGGGCCGGCGGGGGTGTAGCCGTCCGCGGCGGCGGTGTAGCGGTCGGCGAGGGAGTGCTTCGGGGGGCGGGGCTCGCCCGGTTCGCCGATCAGGAAGTGTGCGTGGTCGCCCATCTCCGGGATGCCGTACGCCAGGGGGTGGTCGTGCAGGGCGGCCACCTTGCCGAAGTCGGTCGCCATGGCCCGCAGCCGTGCCTCGTCGCGCTCGGTGCGGCCCTGGAGGTTGACGGCGTCGGTGGCGATCTCGCAGAGGGCGCCCGCGAGGGCCGCCTCCGGGTCGAGCCCGGCGCCCGCGCCGAAGCACATCCGTCCGAGGCCGCCGTCGGGCCGGACGGCGACGCCGGTGACCACGGGCACGGGGAAGGTGATCCGGGTGTCGAAGAACCGGGCCTCGTAGCCGTACATCTCCAGCCGGTCCACCATCTGGCGGGTGGCACGGCGGGTGCTGGTGCGCGGGTCGATCTCGGGCAGGGGCTGCCGCCCGTACCAGGCGAGCAGGAAGGCGTCCCGCTCGACGACCTCCATCAGGCCGAAGTAGGCGGCCTCGGCCAGGCTCCCGCCGGAGGCGCAGCCGTTGGAGGACTCCTGGACGAAGCGGTTCTCCAGGCCGGGCGCGTGGTAGTACGTCAGCACCTCGGGGACGAGGACGGGCGCGCGGTCGCGCAGGGACCAGCCCCACACCCAGGGGATCTCCCGGTCCGGGGTGAACGGCGTGACCCGGGGGTTGGCCCGGTGGAAGTCGGGCGAGTAGAGCCCGCACACGCGCGGGTCGAGGACGCGTTCGCCGCGGGCGGTCAGCCCGTCCAGGCTGTCGACGACCCCGGCCCGCCTGGCGCGGGCGCGCATCCCCGCGTACCGCTCCAGTCCCTCCAGCACGCCGATCCGCACGCTCTGCGCGAAGGTGTCGGCGTGGCCGCCCCAGAAGGTCTCGCGCAGGTACTCGCCGGAGCGCAGGGAGAAGCAGCCGATGGTCGCGGAGGTGGAGAGCGAGGTGACGTCGTGGACGACGGAGGGGCCCAGCGAGCCGCAGACGGGGTTGGCGTAGGGCTCGACGGGCAGCTCGTAGTCGGCCAGGTCCCGGACCCGGAAACTGCCGGGCCGGTGCTTGGGCGCGGGCCGCAGATCGAGGACGGCGGACGCGGCGGTGTCCTCGGCGATCTCGCCGCAGCGGGGGCACTCGGAGTCGGGGACGAGGGGGTAGTGGCGCACCTGGAGGGTGCCCAGGTCCACCAGGTGCACCGCGGGGAAGGCCCCCTCGGCGGGGCCCCGGCCGCTGAGCCGGGCGGCGATCAGCCCGGCGAGGGCGTCCGCGGCGAACGGGGTGACGTACGGGGACTCCCCCGCGGCCCGGGTGCCCGAACCGAGCTCCAGCGCCTCCCGCAACGGGACGGACCGCACGGCCTGCCAGCGGCGCTCCAGGCAGGTGGGGCACGGCTGTTCCGCGCCGCCCGCGGCCCCGGGAAAGGGGCCGACGACGGCCTGCCGGCCGTAGAAGCGGACGGGGACGGCGGATGTACGGGGGCGGGCCCCGGGCCCGGGCGGCTCCCCCGGGGCGGCCGGGCCGAAGGCGTCGCCCACCCCCAGCGGGGCCACGTCCAGGGCCGCGGGGACGCCGTGGGCGGCGAGGGCGGAGCCGATGCGGGCGGACAGGGCGTCGGCCGAGGAGGCCCACGCGCCCGGGGCGGGGGCCGTGTCAGCGACGGACATCGGCGCCGCCCTCGGCGTCGTGGCCGGCGCCCGCCCCGGCGGGGCCGCCCTCCGCATCGCCGTCACCGGCGGCGACCGCGCCCCTGGTGACCAGGACCCGGCTCGTGCTGACCCCGCAGGCAGCCAGGTCCGCAGGGGTCGTCGGGACATGGAGCACGTCCCGGCCCGCCGCCCGCAGCCGGTCCAGCAGCGCGTCGAAGGTGGTCGCCTCCGTGCGCACCGGGCACGCCGTCGCCTCCGTGACGGTGACGGTCCCCGCGGCCAGGTCCGGGACCAGGGGCAGGCCCGGGTCCATCGCGTACGACGGTTCCTCCGCCGCGAGTTGCGCCTGCCCGAGCAGGTCCCGCAGCGCGTCGCAGGCCGCGTCCCGGCGGGTCAGGCCCGCGCCGAGGGCCCAGCGGCCCGCGCCGCCCCTCTCCCGGGCCAGCACCGCGTAGGCGCCGGACCGCTCGCCCTCCCCCAGGTCCAGCAGCTCGGCCGAAGTCTCCAGATTGGCGGCGGACTTGGTGAGGAACACCAGCTCCGGGTCGCCGTCCGGGCCGCCCACCGGCCGGACCCGGGTCGCGCCCCGCAGCGCGCGCAGCAGGGCGTCGTGCGCCAGGGCGGAGAGCAGCCCGCGGCCCGCCGCCTCCTGCGGGTCGGCGCCCGCGCCGCTGCCGGCCCCGGTCGCCAGGTGCAGCCGGTCCCGGTTGAGCGCGCCGAGGGTGCGGACGGCGGCCGCCGGCACGGCCACCTGCTCCTTGGTCAGCAGGGAGGTCGCCGTCGCCCAGGCGGTGACGGCGTCCACCGCCGTTCCCGTGCCGCCGCCGGTGGTCAGCGCGTCGGGCGCCAGGCGGACGGCCGGCGTCGCTCCGTCCCCGCCCCCAAGACCGGCGGGGACGAGGGGGACGACGTGCTCGACGTACGCCTCCGCCGCCGCGTACAGCGCCCGCGTCCGGGCCCCGGCGAGATGGTGCACGTCGAAGGCGGCGATCGTCCGGCGCGGGCCGTCGCCGAAGGCTACCTCCACCCGGGCGACCTTCAGCGGGGTCTGGGTCAGCTCCTCGTCCCGGTACCGGGTGAAGACGCCGGTGTACGGGCGGACGAGGGCCGAGCTGATCCGGTTCAGGCCGTCGACCAGGTCCTCCGCCTCGCGGGCGGTCTCCACGGTCGGCGTCGCGGGCAGCGTGAGCGCGGCGGGCGGCGCCTGCCGGGAGTCGTCGGCGGCGGTCCGCGCGGCACAGCGGCGGCAGCGCGGGTGGGGCCGGACGGGTTCGGCGACGACGTCCAGCGAGGCGAGGTCCTGGAGGAGGACCTGCCCGTCGGTCTCGGCGGGCAGCGCGCCCGTCGCCAGGCGGAAGACCTCGTAGCCGAGCAGGTTCCCGGACATCGCGGCGACCGGCCCGGTGAGCGGGCCGGCTCCGGTCGCGCCGGGTACGGCCCCCGCCGCGACCTCGCTCCACAGTTGGGCGGCGGCCGCCGCGTCGGTGTTCGCGCCGAGCCGCAGCAGGGCGCAGGACCAGCAGCCGGTGGAACCGGCGGTGGCCAGCGGGCCGATGACGGACCGGTCGCCGAAGGTCCACGCGGGGATCAGGGTCCGCCCCTCCGGGACTCCCTCGGTCAGCAGCCGGTGCGTGTGCGCGGCGGCGCCCTCCCCGGTGAGGACCACCACGTCGTACGCGGCGAGCGCGTCCCAGCCGGCGTCGGCGGCGACCCGGTCGACGCGCACGGGGCAGCCGTCCCCGGTCGCCTCGGCGGCCTCCGCGCGCACCTCGTCGGAGTCGGCGGCGACGGCGACCCGGGCACAGCCGTTGCGCACCAGGGCCAGCGCGCACCAGCGGGCGGTCTCGTCGTCGCCGAGGACCGCGACCGCGGTGGCGCGGAAGCGGGCGAACCGCTCGGGCGCGCCCTCGGCGTAGTGGTCGGCATAGGCGATCTGGGCCGCGTATCTGCGGTGGACGGCCGCCTCCTCGCCGGTGGCCGGCACGGCGGTGGCGTCGGCCTCGGGGACGTCCCGGGCGAAGGTGCGGTGGTAGAGGGTGCGCACGAGTTCGGCGGCCATGGCCCGCTGGGCGGGGCCGAGACCCGCGCACAGCTCGGCGAGGGTGTGCTGCCCCGTCAGGTGCGGGACGAGGAGGGCGGCGAAGCGGTAGGCGGTGCGGCCCGTGAGGTGGAAGCCCCCGTCGGCGTTGTGGAAGAGGACCCCGCCGGGGGTCTCGGTGAACAGCACGTCCCGCCGGATCCGGGGCCGGGTCCCGGCGAGCGCCTGAAACGACCGGCCGGCCGCGCGGGCGTGGTCCGGAGCCGCGCCCGCGTCCGGCGCACGGCCCGTGCCGGCACCCGCGCCCTCGCCCCTGCCCGCGCCCGCGTCCGGGCCCCCGCCCGTGCCGGTGCCGTCGCCCGCCGCGGTGGGGGCGTCGTGGGCCGTTGCAGCCGTGTCGGCCATGTCGTCACACCTTCTCTGTCGGTCGGGTACGTTCGGCGATGCGTCGCGCGTATCTGCGCAGCAGGTCGTGCATCCGGTACGGGCCGGGCGGGCCCTCCTCCAGGAAGCCGGAGTCCGCCAGCCGTTCGAGGACCTCCTCGGCGTCCGCGCGGTCCGTGCCCAGCGCCGGGGCGCCGTCCTCGGCGCGGAACCCGGCGGCGGGGAGTGCGCCCGCCCGGACGAAGGCGTCGGCGAGCCGGGGGTCGAGCCGGTCCAGGGCGCTGCCGAACGCCCCGTCCACGGAGAGCCCCGGGGAGTCCGTGAGCGAGAGCCGGCCCAGCGGGTCCTCCGCGAGCCAGTCGGCGCAGTCGGCGAGCCGCAGCTCGGGCCGGGTCAGCAGTCGTGCGGCGGCGATCCGCAGGGCCAGCGGGAAGTGGCCGCACAGCTCCGCGATCCTCTCCGCCGCCTCCGGTTCGCGCGCCACGCGTTCGGTGCCGAGCGAGGCGAGCAGCAGCCGGTACGACTCCTCCGGACCGAGGACCGAGAGCCGGTGCACCCAGCCGCCGTGGGTGGCGATCAGCCCGGCGAGACCCATCCGGCTGGTGACGATCACGGCCCCGCCCGGCCCGACGGGCAGCAGCGGGCGCACCTGGTCCGCGTCCACCACGTCGTCGAGGACCAGCAGCGACCGCTCGCCCGGCGCCCGGTCCCGCAGGGCCGCCGCCACCTCGGCGGCGAGGTCCTCACCGGTCCGCGGCACACCGTCCTTGCCGGACGCGCGCACCAGGAACCGGCCGGCCGGGAAGCTGTCCCGGACCAGATGGGCGGCCTGGTGGGCGAGGGCGGACTTGCCGATGCCGGGTGCCCCGGACACCAGGACGGTCACCGCCTCGTCGCGCACCTCGGTGAGCCGGGCCGTCATCGCGGACAGCTCGTCCGCCCGGCCGGTGAAGGAGGGCACCACCGGCACGGCCGTCACCGGGGAGGGCGGCCGGGGCGCGGCGGGGGCGAGGGCGTCGGCGGGCCGGGCCGAAGGGGTGCGGTCGGTGGCGGCCGGCCCGAGGTCGTCGCCCCGCAGGATCGCCAGTTCCAGGCGGCGCAGCGCCGGGGAGGGGTCCACGCCCAGCTCGTCGAGCAGGTACTCCTTGACCCGCCGGTACTCGGCGAGCGCCTCCGCCTGCCGGCCGGTCCGGTACAGGGCCTCGATCAGCTGCTCGTGGAACCGCTCGTAGCCGGGGTGCGCCCGGGTGACGCTCCACAGTTCGACGAGCGCCTCCCCGCAGCGTCCCAGGGAGAGTTCGAGGTCGCAGACGCGCTCCACCGTGCGCAGCCGCTCCTCGGCGAGGCGGGGGACGGCGTCCCGGTGGAGGACGTCGGAGCGGACGTTGGCGAGCGGCGGGCCCTGCCACAGGGACAGGGCGTCCTTGAGGAGCCGCAGTTCCGCCTCCGGTTCCCGGATGGCTCCGGCCGCCTGCCGGACCTGCTCCCGGAAGCCGATCAGGTCGAGGGTGCGCGGCCCGGCGGTGATCCGGTAGCCGCCGGGCACCGCCTCGATGGGGACCCCGGTGACCGCGTGCTTGGCGAAGAGCCGGCGCAGACGCAGGACACAGGTCTGCAACGCGGCCTTGGCGGTGGCGGGTTGCTCCTCGCCCCAGATGGCCTGTTGGAGGTAGTCGGCGGACACCACCCCGTTCGCGTGGAGCAGCAGCGCGGCCAGCAGGTTGGTGGGCTTGGACGGTTGGAGGACGACGGTGTCGGGACCGTCCGCGATGCTCAGCGGCCCGAGAAGCTGAAACCGCACGATGCGGCCTAGTCCCAGCCGTTGACCAGCTTGCACACCGGCAGATCGCCGGCTGGGGCGGGCAGCCGGGCGGCGACGGCCTCCCAGCGGGCGCAGAGCTCGTCGGCGATCTGCTGCGGGACACCGTGCGGTGCCTGTGGCAGGCGGGGCAGTTGCGGCAGGTGGGAGGAGACGGTGGTGGCGGTCGCGCCGGTACGCGGGGCGGGGGCCGGGTCGGCCGCGGCGGTGCCGGCCGACAGGGCGAGGGCGGCGAGCGACAGCGTCAGCGCGGCGGCGGCGCGGACCCAGCGGGCGGACTGATTGGAACAGGAAGGGCCGTTCATCGTTCCCCCTGGTCGTCTGGGTGGACTTGCTCCACGTCGCTCGACGTGGCTCGTCGTGACTCGTCGTGGCCTGACGTATCTCGACGTGGTTTCGGCCGGGCGGACCGGCCGACTGGCCGGATCGGACCGACCGCTTCGACGATGCCAGGGGACGGCGGGGGACAGGCCGCCCGGCGGTGTCAGCATCCTGAACCGCCGTGTCAGCTTGGTGACACGGCGCCCATGGTCCGGACCTGGGAGGCGGCGGGGCGGGCCGCGGGTCCGCACCTGCGGCGCGGCGCGGCCGTTCCGGGGCCGGACGTGGCGGGACCCGGGAGTCGTATCCAGCTCCCGGGCCCCTGGGGATGCCACCCCGTTGCGCACGCCGGCGGCGTTGAAGAGGACGGATCAGGCGTCAGGCCGTCGTGTTCTGCCTTTGAACTACCGCACCACGCAGAGGTGCAGGCGAGAGTCGAACTCGCATCCGACGGCGTTCGTCCGTCCCCGGTCGATCCGGCGATCGGTGGCGATGCTGAAGCTTGAGCGAGAGTCTGAACGTGATCACGGCTGCCTCTGCCGGTTGGGCCACCCCGGCCCATGTGCCGGGGGAAGGACTCGAACCTTCACTGTCACCGTGGTGGTCAGGCTGAATCTCAGTTTCAGCTTGCGCCCATCGCACGGGCCGGTCCTCAATTCCGGCCCGCGCCTGTTGCGCACCCCCGCGCTCGCACGCGGGGGCATTCGTGGGGCGCCCCCGCAGGGGCGCCGGCGGCCTCGCGGCCTCGTGCCGCGCGGCCTCGTGGCCTCGTGGCCTCAGCCGAAGAGGTAGCCGAACACCGCGTCCCCGACGCGCCGGTCGGTGACCTCGGAGCCGTTGGCCTCCTCGCGGGCGAACTTGACCGCGTGCTGGAGCTTCTCGACCCGGTCCACCAGCTCGTTCACCTTGCGTGCCGCGAGGGCGCCGGAGAACTTCACGGTGGTCCAGTAGCCGATCGGCACGTCCTCGTAGTAGACCTCGACCTGCGCCGGGTGCTTCTCCGTGGCCTCCGCCTTGACGTGGTTGCGCGGGACCTTCTTGGTGCGGATGGTGCGCACCGGGTCCGTCTTCCACCAGTCGGTGGACGGGTCCAGCGTCCAGGTCTCGGCCGCGTCCAGGACCGGGAGCTTCTTCACGAAGGTGTGCAGGTCGGTGAGTTGCTTCTCCAGGAAGAGGAGGTAGCTCACGGGCGCGTCCGCCACGACGGTGCGGCCGTCGACCACGACGTCCGCGCGGGCCTCGCAGTTCGCCCAGTCCTTGGTCGCGGTCACGTCGAACAGCCTCGTCAGCGAGGCGGCCATCTCCCGCAGCACGTCCTCGGCCTTGACCTGGACACGGGTCGACTCGGGCGGCAGCTGCTCGCCCTCCTCGTCCTTCGGCTGGTACGTACGCGAGATCCCGGCCAGCAGCGCGGGCTTCTGCACCTTGTGGTGCGCCGCCGTGACGTCCTGGTACGACTTGCTCTTGACGCCCTTTTCGACGGCGATGATCTGATTGAGCTTCGCCACTTCTCCCCCTTCGAACACCCCCGAACCTAGCCCGGACAGAACCGGTTGTCCCGCGATTTACCGCCCGCCCCGCACGCGGGAGCCGGGCCCGGACTCCGGACCCGGCTCCCGCACCTGCTGCCAGGGGTGTCTAGCTGTTGGGGCGCTTGCCGTGGTTCGCGCGCCTCTTCTTGCGTGCCCTGCGCTTGTTGCCTCGCTTCGACATGAACGTCCTCCCTCGTGGATCAGGGCCCTCCTGGATCGGGGCCCCCGCGGATCGGGGCGTATCGGACACCGCCAGTCTAGGAGCGCGGGCCGGACCGTGCAGGGGGAGCCCCGCCCGGCCCGCACCGCGCAGCGGGAGCCCCCGGACCGCCCGCCCGATGGGCCCTCAGGCCGAACTTCGCCTGCGCGACGCCGTCTTCTTCGCCGTGGACTTGGCCGCGCTCTTCTTCGCGGTGGACTTGGCGGCCGTCTTCTTCGCGGCGGTCTTCTTCGCCGTGGACTTGGCCGCCGTCTTCTTCGCGGCGGTCTTCTTCGCGGTCTTCGCGGTGGACTTCTTGCCGCCCGCCGCCTTCGGCTCGGAGCGCCCCTTGATCGAGTGGACCTCCGCGACGTCCCCGCTCTCCCCGCGGGCCTCCTTCGCCGCCCGGACACTGCCCTCCAGGGCGGCCATCAGGTCGATGACCCTTCCGCCGCCGCGGTCCTCGGGGGACTCCTGCTCGGGGGCCGTCACCCCGCCCTCGACCTTCTTGGCGATCATCTCCTCGACCGCCTCGCGGTAGTCGTCGTGGAGGGAGCCGATGTCCACCTCCCCCAGGGTGTCCATCAGGGCGTCCGCCAGGTCCAGTTCGGCGTCCCGCACGGTGACGTCCGCCTGCGGGGCGACCCCTTCGGGCGCCCGGATCTCGTCAGGCCAGAGCAGTCCGTGCATGGCGATCACGTCGTCGACGACCCGCAGCATGCCCAGGCGCTCGCGGCCGCGCAGGGCGAACTTGGCGATGGCGACCTTGTTGCTCCGCTTCAGGGCCTCGCGCAGCAGGGTGTAGGGCTTCGCGGCGGGGACCCCGTTGGCGGAGAGGTAGTAGGCGGCATCGATCTGGAGGGGGTCGATCTCGTCCGCGGGCACGAAGGCGACGATCTCGATCGTCTTGGCGGTGGGCAGCGGCAGGGCGGCCAGGTCCTCGTCGGTGATCGGGATCATCGAGCCGTCCGCGTCCTCGTAGGCCTTGCCGATCTCGGCGGAGGACACCTCCTTCTCCTCCAGTTCGCACACCTTGCGGTAGCGGATCCGGCCGCCGTCGGCGGCATGGATCTGACGGAAGGAGACCGAGTGGCTCTCGGTCGCGTTCACGAGCTTGATCGGGATGCTGACCAGCCCGAAGGAGATCGCACCGTTCCATATCGATCGCACGCTTCATCCCTTCCATCCCGGAATCGTGGGATTCTCATCGTATGACGCCGATCACAGAGGTGGCGGGGCGACGGCTGGCGCTCACCAACCTGGAGAAGGTCATCCACCCGGCGACGGGCACGACCAAGGGCGAGATCGTGCACTACTACGCCGTCGTCGCGGACGCCCTGCTCCCCCATCTGCGTGACCGGCCGGTTTCCTTCCTGCGCTACCCGGACGGGCCCGACGGCCAGCTCTTCGTCACCAAGAACCCGCCACCCGGCACACCCGACTGGGTGCGCACCGCCCCCGTGCCGCACTCCGACGACCCGGGCGCCGTACAGGTGGTCCTCGACGACCTGGCCTCGCTGGTCTGGGCGGGCAACCTGGTCACCGAGCTGCACACGCCCCAGTGGCGGGCCGGGGAGCCGGGGATCGCCGACCGGATGGTGTTCGACCTGGACCCGGGACCGCCCGCCGGCGTCCCGGAGTGCTGCGAGGTCGCCCTGTGGCTGCGCGAGCGCCTCGCGGCGGACGGGCTGGCGGCGTACGCCAAGACCTCCGGCTCCAAGGGCCTGCATCTGCTGGTCCCGCTGGCGCCCACCCCGTCCAGGGAGGTCTCGGCGTACGCGAAGGCCCTGGCCGTGGAGGGCGAGGCGGCACTGCCGGGACTGATGCTGCACCGGATGGCCCGCGCGCTGCGGCCGGGCAAGGTCTTCGTGGACCACAGCCAGAACGCGGCGGCGAAGACGACGGCGGCCCCGTACACCCTGCGCGCCCGCCGGGAGCCGACCGTGTCGGCGCCGGTGACCTGGGAGGAGGTCGAGGAGCGGCGGGACCTGGTGTTCCGGCTCGGGGACCTGGCGCCCCGGCTGGAGCGGCACGGGGAGCTGATGGCCCCGCTGTGCGATCCCGGGCAGGGCGGGCGGCTGCCGTGAGCCTCCCGGAACCGCCGCTGCGGGTCGCGGCGGCGGAGACGGTGACACAGCTGCCGCGCGGGGCGGGGCTGGCGTACGAGCCGAAGTTCGACGGGCACCGGATGGTGGTGTTCGTGACCGGCGGGCGGGTGCTGCTCCAGGCACGTTCGGGACGGACGGTGACGGCCGCGTTCCCGGATCTCGCCGAGGCGGCGGGGCGGCTGCCGCAGGGGACGGTCCTGGACGGCGAGGTGGTGGTGTGGCGGGACGGGCGCACGGACTTCGCGGCCGTGCAGCGCCGGGCGGCGGCGACCCCGGGCAGGGCCCCGGCACTGGCCCGTGCGCTGCCCGCCTCGTACGCGGCGTTCGACCTCCTCGCCGAGGACGGCGAGGATCTGCGCCCGCTGCCGTACGCGCGGCGGCGGGAGCGGCTGGTGGGGCTGGTGGGGCCGCTGGACCCGCCGATCCAGCCGGTCCCGGTGACCCTGGACGCGGCGGAGGCGGCGGACTGGTTCGAGGCGCTGCCCGCGATCGGCGTCGAGGGGCTGGTGATCAAGCGGACGGACCAGCCGTACCGGGGCGGCGCCCGCGCCTGGCGCAAGCTGCGGCACACCAGCGGCCGGGACGCGGCCGTGGTGGGGTTCAGCGGCCCCGCGGCGCGGCCCGTCTCGCTGGTGCTGGTGCTGCCGGACGACGACACGCCGGTGGTGTCGAGCCCCCTCTCCCCCGCCCTGCGGGCGCAGGCGGCCGTGGCAGTTGCGGGCCGGGAGGCGGCCGGGGGCGGCACGGCCCCGGCGGTGGGGCTGGGCGAGGTGGCCTACCGGAGCCTGCGGCCGGGGCTGGTCGCGGAGGTGGACACGGTGACGACGCGGCACACGGTGGCGACGGTGCGGCGGCTGCGCCTGCCGGAGGAACTGGACCCGCCACCGGATCCCGCGGCTCCCGCGAATCCCCCCCGTTAATCAAGTTTGACTAGCTACTCGCGCGGGCAGTACAGTCCACGACATCGACTGATCAAACTTGATTAGTTAGCCAGGACCCCGGCAACCGTCAGGAGACCGCATGACCCTGCTGCCCGACACCGGCTACACCCCCACCGCCGAGGACCTGGCGTCCGTCGAGGAGTGGTTCGCCGCCTACGACACCGCGAGCGGAGCCCGCGACGTGCAGCGGATGGCCGATATGGCCGTCTTCCCGCTCAACCTGGTCAGCGACGACTCGGCCGGCGAGGCCGCCACCGCCCAGTGGGACCGTGAGCGGTTCGTGGCGACCATGACCGGAGTGATGGGCGACGGGAGCGAGGACATCACCTTCACCTCCACACGGACCCCGGTCTTCCTCTCCCCCGCCATGGCCGTGGTCTTCACGGACTCGGTGATGACGGCGGACGGTACCGAGCAGCGCCTCCGGTACGCGGACATCCTGGTGCGGCGCGGCGGCTCCTGGGCGTTCCAGACGATGATCCAGGGCGGCTGGGGCGACAACCTCCGCTGAGCCCGGGGGCGGCCGGCCCCGGCCGCGGCCCGGACGCGGGAGCGGGCCCGCCCCGGACGCGGCCGACCCCGGGCGCACGCTCCGCCGGGCCCGATCCCGCCGCGCCCCCGCGCACGGGGAGTCCCGCCCTTGCGCGGGGGCGCGGTCGCCTGGCTCGATGCGGATGGCCGGAGTGACGAAGGTCCCGCCCCGTGCGCGGGGGCGCGGGCCCGGCCGCTCGCGCCGGGGGCGCCTTCCCGGCCGCCCGGAGGGGCGCGCCCCCGGCGGCCGCCCCCGATTCCCCCGTGAGCGGGACATGGAACCACCCTGATCCGGCCGTTGTGCGGGCGGCACGCGGTGACACCGGCGGTGCCCGGAAGATCCCGTTACGACACGACCCGTCCGTGCCGCCGTCCGTGCTTCGCGCCCGATCTCCCCGCACTGCCGTCGCCCCGCCCGCCCCAGGAGCGGCAACGGCACCCCGGGACGATGGCCGGGCGCACACCGGGACGGCGGGATACCGGCCGCCCGGTCGGTGTGGTGGGGCACACTCTCCCCAGGCACAAGGACGCCACAAGAGTTCTTGGGATGGGGGCATTTGGTGTTCGCGGGGATCGACGAGGTCGACTGGGCGGCTCTGGAGCATGCCTACGGCCCGGCCGGCGGCGTGCCGGAGTTACTGCGTGGCCTGGCCTCCGCCGATCCGGCGGTGCGGGAGAACGCCCTCGACGGGCTGTACGGCACCGTGCACTGCCAGGGCGAGGTCTACGACTCCACCCTCGCCTGCATCCCGTACCTCATGGAACTCGTGGCCGACCCCCTGGTCGACGACCGCGGGCCGATCATCGAGCTGCTGACCAGCATCGGCGGCATCGATCTGGACGGCGACGACGAACTCGACCCGGAGAGCGAGGAGTTCGAGGGAGCGGCCAACTACGCCATGGCGGCCTCCGCGGTCACGGCGGGCGCCGAGGTCTTCCTGGAGCTGGCCGGCGACCACGACCGGGAGGTGCGGCTCGTGGTGCCCCTCGCCCTGGCGAGCCTGCACGGCGACCCGGTCCGGGTGCTGCGCCTGCTCCGGGACCGGCTGGAGGCGGAGGCCGACGACGAGGTGCGCCTCGCCTGCATAGAGGCCGGCGGGCGGATCGGGCTGCGCCACCGCGACCTCCTCCCCGAGGTCGTCGAATGGCTGTCCGCCGTCACCTCCTCCGGCTGCGGCGCCGGTCTGCGGCTCGGCGCCCTCGCCCAGATCGCGCGCAGTTCCCCGGCGTCCCTGCCGGCCGACGTCGTCCCCTGGGTGACGGGCGTCCTGCGGGAGATGCGGGCGGCGCCGGTGGTCCCGGCCTCGTCCGTCGACACCCTGCCGGGCCTGCCCCCGGCCGGCGGCCGGGACGCCGGCCCCCTCGGCTCCGACCAGGTCGCCCCCTGGACGGCAGGACTGCTGCGGACCCTGCACGCGGGGCTCGGCGACCGGGTGGACGACCGGATCGGCCTGCTGGCCGACCAGTTGTGCAGCCCCGACCCGGGGCAGCGGATCGACGCCGTCCGGATGAGCGACGGCCTGCTGCGGACCTGGCGCGGTTCCTACGACGAGCTGGTGGCGCTGCTCGGCGAGCAGCTCACCGACCGCGACCCCCGGCTCCGGGAGACCGCCGCCGCCGTGCTGGGCAGCCTGTTCCAGCTCGCCGCGCCCGCGACCGACGCCCTGCTGGAGTGCGTCGAGGCCGACCCCCGCGCCTGGGTGCGCACCCAGTGCGGCGGCCCCGCGCGGCTCGCCACACCCGTGATGGCCCTGATGCGGGCGGGCGACGCCCGGGTGGTGCCGGTCCTGGCCCGCATCCTGGGGCGCGGTGACGCGCCGGGCGATCTGGCCCGCTCCCTGGACCGGCTCGGCACGGCCGCCGCGCCGCTCGCCCCGGCCCTGTGCGACCGGCTCGCCCGCGTCGATCTGGACGAGCGGCTGTACGACGAGGCCGGGCCGCTGCTGCGGGGGGTCTCGGTGCTGGGCGCGGCCGAGGCGGTGCCCGCCGTGCTGCGGGTGCTGCGCGGGGCCCCGGCGTACGGGCGGGACCTGGTCGCCGACCGGGTGCTGCGGGCCCTGACCGCCTTCGGCCCGGTGGCGGCCGAGGCGGCGGACGAGCTGCGGGGGCTGCTCGGCGGCCCCGGGCGCGGCACGGGGGCGGGGCTGCCCGCCTCGGTCAGCGCCCGGGCGGCCGGTGCGCTGTGGGCCGTCGGCCGGGACGCGGGCCCCGCCCTCCCGGTGCTGTGCGAGGTGCTGGCCGGGCGGGACGAGGGCGCGCGGCGCACGGCCGCGACGGTCGCGGGCACCCTGGGTCCGGCCGGTGCCGCCACCGCGCCCCTGCTCACCTCGCTGCTGCGCTCGCCGGAGCCGTGGACCCGGGTGGAGTCGGCCGCCGCGCTGTGGCGGGTGACCGGCGACCCGGGCCGGTCCTGGCCGGTGCTGCGCCGGGCCTGGGACGAGCTGCCGCACGCCCGGCCCCGGGTGGCCGCCGCGCTGGCGGAGCTGTCTCCGCGCGGCGCGGAGGGCGCGGACGCCCTGGTCGACCGGGAGCTGCTGTCACCGCGCCGGCACAACGCACTGGACGGGACCGCGGACACGCATGACATCTTTGCCGACGAGAGACTGCTGGCGCTGTGCCGCCAGGCGGTCACGGGCACTCCGTGACCGTGCGGCCCGGACACCGTCCGGGCCCGCCGGCGGCACGGCAGCACGACGGAGGACTCAGAACATGATCATCTTCGGCACCAAGGGCTATCTGTACCAACTGGCCATCCTCACCCTGGTGTGCGGGCACTGCGGCAACCCCTCGGCCCACACCCTGCGCAAGCGCGTCACGAAGTTCACCCTGTTCTTCGTGCCGTTGTTCCCGTTCTCGACCAAGTACGCCACGCAGTGCACGTTCTGCGGGGCCGAGCAGCAGATCACCAAGGAGCAGGCCGAGCAGCTGCAGGCGCAGTCGGCCGGGGGCGGGGCGCCGGGGTCCGGCCAGGGGCAGGCGCCGGCCCAGCCGTACGGACAGCGGGACCCCCACCGGCACTGAGCCGGACCTCACGGGAGCGCGGGCCCAGGAGCCGAGAAAACGTCTCTTCCGTGTGCGGCGGCCTTCGGAGGGACCCGGCCGCCACCCAGGGACGCACTATGTCATAAACGGACAAACGCCCATACGGCTTGCTACGTTGCACGGCATGACCGCACCGCCGGCGGACGCTCCTCCGCCCGAGCAGCGCCCCGCCAAGCGGCGGGGCGTCGAACTGGCGCTCCTCGCGGGCGCCGTCCTCGTCTCCGTGCAGGGGTACGCCGCCGTCGGTCTCGCCCGCCACGGCGCCCTGCCCCCGGACCTGACCGGCTACGCGGCGGGCCTCGGCGCCGTCGCCCTCCTCGCCCACCTCGCGGTCCGCCTGCGCGCCCCCTACGCCGACCCGCTGCTGCTGCCGGTCGCCGTCCTGCTCAACGGCGTCGGACTGGTGCTGATCCACCGACTGGACCAGGAGACGCCCGGTCATCACGCGGCTCCCACCCAACTGGTCTGGTCCGCGCTCGGGGTGGCCCTGTTCATCGCCACCGTCGTCGCCCTGTACGACCACCGGGTCCTCCAGCGGTACGCGCGCGCCTGCGGGACCACCGCGCTGGTGCTGCTGAGCCTGCCGATCCTCTTCCCGGCCGTGAACGGCGCCCGCATCTGGATCCGGATCGGCGAACTGTCCATCCAGCCCGGCGAGTTCGCCAAGGTCCTGCTCGCGGTCTTCTTCGCCGCGCACCTGGCCGCCCACCGCGAGGCGCTCACCACCACCGGGCCGAAGCTGCTCGGGCTGCGGCTCCCGGCGGGCCGGGTGCTCGGACCGGTGATCGCGGTCTGGCTGCTGAGCGTCCTCGTCCTCGTCCTCGAACGCGACCTCGGCACCTCCCTCCTCTTCTTCGGCCTCTTCGTCGTCCTGCTGTACGTGGCCACCGGCCGGATCACCTGGATCGCGGCCGGGCTGCTGCTCGCCGCCGCGGGCGCGTACGCGGTCGGCTCGCTGGAACCGCACGTCCACGGCCGGGTACAGGACTGGCTCGACCCCTTCGCCGGGATCGCCGCCGGTCAAGGCGCGGGCCAGCTCGCCCAGTCCCTCTTCGCCTTCGGCACCGGCGGGCTGCTCGGCACCGGACTCGGCCTCGGCCACTCCGTCCTCATCGGCTTCGCCGCCAAGTCCGACTTCATCCTGGCAACCGTGGGCGAGGAACTGGGGCTCGTCGGTCTCACCGCGCTGCTGCTGCTCTACGCCCTCTTCGTCGGCCGGGGCTTCCGGGCGGCGGTCGGGGTGGGCGACGCCTTCGGGACACTCCTCGCGGTGGGCCTCTCCGCCATCGTCGCCCTCCAGGTGTTCGTCATCGCCGGCGGGGTCACCGGCCTGATCCCGCTGACCGGCATGGCGATGCCCTTCCTCGCGCAGGGCGGCTCCTCGGTGGTGACCAACTGGGTCATCGTCGCCCTGCTGATCCGGCTCAGCCACGCGGCCCGCGCCCCCCGGCCGCTGCCCGTCGAGCATGACACGGCGGCGGCCGAACCGGCGGTCCTGCGGTGATCCGCTGCACCCGGCACGCGGCCGTCCTGTGCGGGCTGATGTTCCTCGCCCTGCTGGTCAACGCCACCCGCGTACAGATCGTGCAGGCACCCGAACTGGAGGCCAACCCGGCCAACCGCCGTGCCGACATCGTCCGCTGGGCCGACCCGCGCGGGGACATCCTGGTGGACGGCGAACCGGTCACCGGCTCCCGCGACACCGGCCGCGCCCTGCGCTGGGAGCGCACCTACGCGGACGGCCCGCTGTACGCGCCGGTGACCGGCTATGCCTCCCAGACCTACGGCACCTCGCTGCTGGAGAGCATCGAGGACGGCGTCCTCGCCGGCACCGAGCCCGCCCTCTCCCCGTTCCCCCTCTGGCACGACCTCAGCCGGGGCCGGCCCGCCGCCGGGCAGGTCGCCACCACGATCCGGGCCGCCGCGCAGCAGGCCGCGTACGAGGGGCTGCGCGGGCGGCGGGGCGCGGTGGCCGCGGTCGAACCGGCGACCGGCCGCATCCTGGCGCTGGTCAGCAGCCCCTCCTACGACCCCGGCGCCTTCGCCGGCCTCGGCGGGGGCTCGGCGGACAACTGGACGCGGCTGAACGGCGCCCCGGCACAGCCCATGCTCAACCGGGCCATCCGGCAGACCTATCCGCCCGGTTCCGCGTTCAAGATCGTGACCGCGGCGGCAGCCCTGGACGCGGGCGTCGTCGACGACGCGGACGCCCCGACGGGGACCCCCGACCCGTACGTCCTGCCCGGCACCAGCACCACCCTGCCGAACGCGGCCGAGGGCTGCGAGAACGCCTCCCTCGCCTACGCGATCCAGTGGTCGTGCAACACGGTCCTGGCCCGGCTCGGCGCCCGGGTCGGCCTGCGGGGCATGGTGGAGGCGGCGACCGGCTTCGGCTTCAACGACGCGGGGCTGCGCATCCCGGCGGCCGTCTCACGGTCCAACTTCGACACCGACATGTCCCCCGACCAGCTCGCGCTCTCCTCGATCGGCCAGTTCAACACCACGGCCACCCCCCTCCAGATGGCGATGGTCTCCTCGGCGGTCGCGGCGGGCGGGAGCCTGCGCCGCCCCTACCTGGTGGAGAAGACGACCCGCGCGGACGGAGACCCGATCGCGCACCACGGGCCCCAGGCGTACCGGCAGGCGATGAACCCGGCGACGGCGCTGGAACTGCGGCGGCTGATGGTGCGCGCGGTCGAGAAGGGCACGGGCCGCCGGGCCGCGATCCCCGGCGCGGTGGTCGGCGGCAAGACCGGCACGGCCCAGCACGGAGTGGGCAACGCGGGCACGCCGTACGCGTGGTTCATCTCCTGGGCGCAGGCGGAGGACGCGGCCCAGCCGGCGGTCGCGGTGGCGGTCGTGGTCGAGGACGCGGCGGCCGACCGCGCGGAGATCAGCGGCGGGGGTAGCGCGGCGCCGATCGCACGCGCGGTGATGGCGGCGGTGCTGGAGGCGGACTGAGCCGCGCGGGGCGGGCGGGCCGGGGCGGGGCGGCGTCGTTGCCGGGCCGGGGCGGGCTCCGGTGGAGGTGCCATGGCGGACCCGGGCCGGGCGGGGCGGCGTCGTTGCCGGGCCGGGGCGGGCTCCGGTGGAGGTGCCGCGGCGGACCCGGGCCGGGCGGGGCGGCGTCGTTGCCGGACGGCCGGGGCGGGCTCCGGTGGAGGTGCCATGGCGGACCCGGGCCGGGCGGGGCGGGTTGTTGCCGGACGGCCGGCGCGGACGGGGCGGCGTCGTTGCCGGGCCGGGGCGGGCGGGCCGGGCCGGGCTGGAACACTGGGCGGGTGGACGTGGCAGAGGCCCTGGAGGCCGTCGACCGGCTGGATCCGGGGCTGAGCGCCTTCGCCGAGGTGTGGCGGGAGCGGGCCCTCGCGGCGGAGCCCTCGGGGCCGTTCGCCGGCGTGCCCCTCGCGGTCAAGGGCGCGGCCGGGCTCCGCGCGTACGCCGCGCGGCGGCTCTCGGCCGCGGGCGCGGTCGCGGTGGGCGCCACCGCGGTACCCGGACCCGGCACGTACTGGCAGACCTGGGGCATCGGCGCGCACGGCCCGACGCGCAACCCCTGGCGGGCGGACCGCACCCCCGGCGGTTCCTCGGCCGGGGCGGGTGTCGCCGTGGCCACCGGGATGGCCCGGGTCGCGACCGGCGGCGACGGCGCGGGGTCGGTGCGTATCCCGGCCGCGTGGTGCGGGGTGTTCGGCCTGAAGACCACCCGTGGACGGCTGCCCTCCCCGGACCGCACCGGGCTGGCCGCGGCGGGCCTGCTGGCCCGCACGGCGGCCGAGGCCCGCCCGTATCTGCTGCACGTCCTGGACGCGGATCCGGAGCCCGCGCCCGCCCTGCCGCTGCGGGCCGCCTACTCGGCCGGTCTGGGGTTCGCGGACACCGACCCGGAGGTGGCCGCCGTCGCCGCGGCGGCCGTGGCCCGGCTGGAGTCGGCGGGCGTCGTCCGCACCGTCGGAGACGGCCCCGTCCTGCGCGACCCCGCCCCCGCCTGGCTCGCCGTCCGGGCCGGCCGCCCGGACGACGCCCACCCCGTGCGCACCGCCAACGACCGGGCCCTCGACGCCCTGTTCGCCGACGCCGACGTGCTGCTGACCCCGACCACCCCCAACCGCCCGCACGGCCACGAGGGCCCCGGCCGGGACACCTACTCCACCGCGCTCACCTGGGCGTTCAACCTCAGCGGCCACCCCGCGGCCACCCTTCCGGCCGGCTTCACGGCCGACGGCTGCCCGGTCGGGCTGCAACTGGTCGCCGCCCGCGGGTCGGACGTCTCACTGGTCGAAATGTCGGTGGCGGCGCAGACCGCCCTGACTACTGTGCGGCCATGACCGCATTCGAGCTCGCCCAGGTGAACGTGGCCCGACTCAAACACCCTTTGGAATCCCCCCAGTTGAAGGACTTCGTCGACAACCTCGACCCCGTGAACGCGGTCGCGGACGCGGCGGACGGATTCGTGTGGCGCATGCAGGACGCGACGGGCAACGCGTCCGCCCTGCGCGCCTTCGAGGGCGACGCGGTGATGGTCAACATGTCCGTGTGGCGCGACCCGGACGCCCTGACCGCGTTCATGTACCAGGGCACTCACCGCGAACTCCTGGCCCGGCGGAACGAGTTCTTCGAGCGGATCAAGGAGGTCATGACCGCCCTGTGGTGGGTGCCGGCCGGTCACCGTCCGACGGTCGCGGAGGCGGAGCAGCGGCTGCTGCACCTGCGGGCGCACGGGCCGACGGAGTACGCGTTCACGCTGCGCACCTCGTTCCCGCCGCCGGTGGCGCGCGAGGCGGTCTGAGCCGGGGCGGGAGCGGGAGGGCGCGCCCGACCCCGGCAGAGCGGGCCCGAGGGGCGGCCGCCCGTGCTGGACGGTGCGTCAACAACCGGTGCGCGGGGTATTGACGCACCTGCTGACGGGGAGTCTCATAAGCCCAGAACGGTGGTCGCGCCCCGCCGCGGCCACCAAACCCCCTTCCCGAGAAGCCCGTTCGCGAGGTGCTCCGCCCATGACGACCGTCAGCGACCGCGACATCCGTGTGCTCCGCGACGCCCTCGGCCCCCTGCGCGACCGCGAGCAGGTCGCCGCGCGCCTGCTCGAATCCTCCGCGAAGCACTCCTTCGACCCCGACACCGAACTCGACTGGGACGCGCCCGCCGAGGACGGCAAGTGGTTCTGGCCCCCTGAGCTCGTCTCCCTCTACGACACCCCGCTCTGGCGCCGGATGTCCGAGGAGCAGCGGATGGACCTGGCCCGGCACGAGGCGGCGGCGCTCGCCTCGCTGGGCATCTGGTTCGAGATCATCCTGATGCAGCTGCTGGTGCGGCACATCTACGACAAGTCGATCACCAGCAACCACGTCCGGTACGCGCTCACCGAGATCGCGGACGAGTGCCGCCACTCGATGATGTTCGCCCGCATGATCCAGACGGGCGGCGCCCCCGCGTATCCCGTGCCGCGGCTCTACCACAACCTGGCGCGGGTACTGAAGACCGTGTCCACGACCCCGGGTTCCTTCGCGGCGACCCTCCTCGGCGAGGAGATCCTCGACTGGATGCAGCGCCTCACCTTCCCGGACGAGCGGGTGCAGACCCTGGTGCGCGGGGTGACCCGTATCCATGTGGTGGAGGAGGCCCGCCATGTGCGCTACGCCCGGGAGGAGCTGCGCCGGCAGATGGTGACCGCCCCGCGCTGGGAGCAGGAGCTGACCCGGCTGAGCTGCGGCGAGGCGGCCCGGGTGTTCAGCGTCTGCTTCGTGAACCCGCAGGTGTACGACCAGGTGGGCCTCGACCGGCGGGAGGCGGTCGCCCAGGTGAAGGCGAGCGGCCACCGTCGCGAGGTCATGCAGACCGGCGCCCGCCGCCTCACCGACTTCCTGGACGACATCGGTGTGCTGCGCGGCCCGGGACGGCGGCTGTGGAAGAGTTCCGGACTTCTGGCGTGAGATCCGGCCGGGCCGGGTGAGGGCGGCGGTTACGCTGCGGGGCATGACCAGTTCCGCACCGGCCGGCCCCGCGTACCGACGGCTCAGCGTCGAGGAGCGCCGCACGCAGCTCCTCGCGGCCGCGCTCGGCCTGTTCGCGCACCGGCCACCGGAGGAGGTCTCCCTCGACGACGTGGCCGAGGCGGCGGGGGTGTCCCGGCCACTGGTCTACCGCTACTTCCCGGGCGGGAAGCAGCAGTTGTACGAGGCGGCCCTGCGGTCGGCCGCGGACCGGCTGGAGAGCTGCTTCGCCGAACCGCCCGAGGGCCCGCCGACCGACCGGGTGGCGCGGGTGCTCGACCGCTATCTGCGGTTCGTGGACGAGCACGACGCGGGGTTCAGCGCCCTGATGCGCGGCGGGAGCGTCGCGGAGACCTCGCGGACCACGGCGATCGTGGACGAGGTCCGGCGGGCGGCCGCCGAGCAGATCCTGCTGCACCTGGGGGCCTCGCGGCCCGGGCCGCGCCTGGGGATGATGGTCCGCACCTGGATCGCGGCCGTCGAGGCGGCGTCCCTGATCTGGATCGACGAGGACAAGGCCCCGCCGGCCGAGGAGCTGCGGGACTGGCTGGTCGACCATCTGATCGGCCTGCTCACGGTGACCGCGGCCTCCGACGAGGAGACCGCGGCGGCCGTCGCGGGCGTGCTCGCCGAGGAGACGCCGGACGGCCGGATCGCGGGCCTCGCCCACCGTCTGGCCCCGGTCGTGGGCGGCGCGGCCCACCTGCTGTGACGCCGTCGGGGACACTGTCGGGGTGAGAAGCGAGAACACCCCCTTCCAGGGCGGCCCGCTGGACGGGCGCGTCCTGCCGGTCCTGACGGGCATCACGGGCCATCCGCCCAAGTGGTACAAGGTCCCCGTCCCCGGCGACGACGGCACCCCGCCCACCGTCCACGTCTACCGCCGCGAGCCCTCCGGCTACACGCGCCGCCTGGGCCTGCGTCGCGGCTGGATCTATGTGTACGCGCCTCAGGGCGTGGAGCGCCGCGACATCCGGTGGCCGTGGTCGAAGCCGCGGACGACGCCGTAGGCGTCGCGGCCCGGGCACGCGGGCGGGAGCGGGGCGGGCGCGGGCCACGCGGGCGGGGCGTCGCGCCGTCGGCGACGTGAGAGGGCGCATGCCGCCGCGGACGACGCCGTAGGCGTCGCGGCCGGGGCGTCGCGGGTGCGGGCACGCGGGCGGGGCGTCGCGCCGTCGGCGACGTGAAGGGTGCACGCCCTCACGCACCCGCCGGGCGGACGGCCCGGGCACCGTGCCGGCCGGCGGGGGCGGCGCCACCCCCGCCGGCCGCCTCCTCCGACGGCCCCGGCCTGCGGCCGACCCCGGTTCGTCGTCCCCGACACCCCCGTCGTCCCCGACACCCCCGTCGTCCCCGACGTCCCCGACGTCCACCCGTCGGGGTCCGGAGGGGGCCGGAGGCCCCGGGGCGGCGTACCGGCTGACGCCCGGTGGGCTTGCCGTCCACCCCGGCCCGGCCTGCCGCCCGAACGTGCGAAAGGGACCAGGGTTCGGGCGGCTCGGGGCAAGGGGCCGCGCCGGGGGTGCGGGGAAGGTGCCCGGAAAGGTGACCTCCTTGGGCCGGGGTGCGCAGCAGCGGTCGCGGAGCGGGGGCGCGGGCCGCAGCCTCTGGACGGGCCGGGAACGCCCGGTCCACGACGCGGAGGTGATGGTGTGTCAGGCAGCGTGCTCGGCAAGGTGTGCGCGGCGGCGCTGGCCGCCGTGACGGTCGTCGTCCTGGCGCCCCCCGCGGGTGCGGTGGACGCGGCCGGGGAGCCGCCACCGGGCGGGGCGGTCGGGCGGGTGCTGGGCGACCTCGCCGACAACGTGGCCGAGGCGCTCGCGGGGACGGGCCCGGTGACGGACCCTGGCGCACTCGCCGGGGCCCCCGGGACCGCCGCCGGGATCGTCGCCCGGGTGCGGCAGCTGTACCGGGAGGCGGCCGACGCCGAGCGGACGGTCGCGGAGACGACGCGCGCGCTCGCCGCCCGGCGGGCCGGGAACGCGCGCCTCGCACGCGACCTGGCCGAGGCGCGAAAGGCCCTGCGGGAGAGCCGCGCGGCTGCCGGGCGGATCGCCGGGGAGCAGTACCGCAACGGCGGCTCGGAACTCTCCGCCCCGCTGCGGCTCCTGCTCGCCGACGACCCCCGGCGGGCCCTGGAGCAGAGCTATCTCATCGAACGCGCCTCTGCCGCCCGGCGCGCCGCCCTCACCGGCCTGGAGGCGGCCGAGCGCCGGGCCCGGGCCCTGGCCGCCGAATCGCGCACGGCACTCGACGCGGAACTGGCCCTGGTGGCACGTCAGCAGAAGGCGAAGGCGACCGCGGTCGCCCGGCTCCGCTCGGCGGAGGCGCTGCTCGCCGCGCTCCCGCCGGACGAGCTGGCCGGCCTGTCCGGCGAGCCGTCCCCGCCCGCGTCCTCGTCCACCGCTCCGGACCCGGCCGCGTCGGACGTAGCGGACGCGGACGTACCGGACCCGGCCTCGTCGGACCGACCGGACGCGGCCGCTTCGGACGCCGCCCCGGGGCCGGAGGGCTCCGAGCCGGGCGACCCCGCGCCCGGCGCGGGCTACGCCGGGGTGACCGAGGCCAGGTAGGCGCTCGTCTTCTCCGGGTCGTAGAAGAAGTTCTCGAAGTCGGCCGGGTCGTTGAAGCCGTTGGCGAAGCGGTCGGCCACCGGCTGGAGCCGGCCCGCCGCGCCGATCAGGTTCAGGACGTGCTCCGGCGGGACGCCCAGCATCGCGTTCGTCCACTTGGTGACGTGCTGCGCCGTCTCCCAGTAGCGGTCGAAGGCCGCCCGCATCCACGCCTCGTCGAACGGCTTGTCGCCGTGCTCCGTGATCGAGGCCAGGTAGGAGGCGGCGCACTTGGAGGCGGAGTTGGAGCCCTGGCCGGTGATCGGGTCGTTCGCCACGACGACGTCCGCGACGCCGAGGACCAGGCCGCCGCCGGGCAGCCGGCCGACGGGGTTGCGCACGGTCGGGGCGTACCGCCCGGCGAGGGTCCCGCCCGCGTCCGTCAGCTCGACCTTCGTCGCGCGGGCGTACTCCCACGGCGTGAAGCGCTCCATCAGCTCCAGCGTCAGGGCCAGGTGCTCGGACGGGTCCTTGACGCCCCGGAAGACGTCGAGCGGTCCGCCCGGTATGCCCTCCCAGAAGAGGATGTCGGCGCGGCCGGAGGTGGTCAGGGTCGGCATCACGAACAGTTCGCCGACGCCCGGGACCAGGTTGCAGCGCACCGCGTCGTAGTCCGGGTGCTCGGGGCGCGGGCCCATGCCGTGGACGTAGGCGACGGCGAGCGCGCGCTGCGGCTCCGTGTAGGGGGAGCGGGAGGCGTCCCGGCCGAACATGGACACCAGTTCGCCCTTGCCGGCCGAGACCAGCACCAGGTCGTAGGTGCGGGAGAAGTAGTCCAGGTCGGAGACGGCGGCGCCGTGGATGACGAGCTGGCCGCCGCGCTGGGCGAAGGTCTCCATCCAGCCGGCCATCTTGACGCGCTGGTCCACGGACTGCGCGTAGCCGTCCAGCCGGCCCACCCAGTCGATGGCGCGGGAGCTGTCGGGCGCGGCGACCGAGACGCCGAGGCCCTCGATCCTCGGGGCCTGCGGCTCCCAGAAGTTGATGCCGAGGTCGCGCTCGTGCTGGAGCGCGGTGTCGAACATGCACTGCGTGGACATGACCCGACCGGCCCGGATCTCGTCGGCCGTGCGGTTGGACATCAGGGTGACCTCGTAGCCCTGCGACTGCAGGCCGAGGGCGAGCTGGAGACCGGACTGTCCGGCTCCGACGACGAGTATCTTCCGCATGGCGGGACTCCGTTGGGGTTCGGGAGACTGGGGAGACTGCGCAGAGGTGGGCCGCGCGAGGAGAGAGCCGGGACGCCGTTCGGGCGCCTTCCGGTGTCCGGGCGGACGCTGAGGGACGCTACTCGGGCGTGGCGTCCAGGGCGTGGCCGACGAGAGCGAGCAGCGACTCGATGACCGTGACCCGGTTGCGCGCGTCCATGATCACCACAGGGACGTGCGGGGGCACCGTCAGGGCCTCCCTGACGTCCTCGGCCTCGTACGCCGGTGTCCCCTCGAAGTGGTTGACGGCCACGATGTACGGGAGCCCGCAGCTCTCGAAGTAGTCCAGCGCGGGGAAGCAGTCCGGCAGCCGCCGGGTGTCCGCCATGACGACGGCCCCGATCGCGCCGCGCACCAGGTCGTCCCACATGAACCAGAAGCGCTGCTGGCCGGGGGTCCCGAAGACGTACAGCACGAGGTCGTCGTCGAGGGTGATCCGGCCGAAGTCCATGGCCACCGTGGTGGTCAGCTTGTCCGGGGTGGCGCTGAGGTCGTCGGTGTCCTCGCTGGCTCTGGTCATCAGCGCCTCGGTCTGGAGCGGGGTGATCTCCGAGACCGCGCCGACGAAGGTGGTCTTGCCGACGCCGAAGCCGCCCGCCACCACGATCTTCGTCGCGGTGGGGGCCCGGGTGGTGTCCAACTGCCAGGGCTGGACATCCTCCTGGGGCACCGGGGTGTCCCCGGTCGTGTCCGTCCCGGGCCCGTCCGTCCCGGGTACGTCCGTCCCGGGCGCGGATATCGGTCCGCCGTCCGGGGCGGTGGCCGCTCCGGGGGCCGTGGGTGCGCCGGGCGCCTCCTCGGCGGGTCGGGTGAGCAGTGTGTCAGAGGCGGCGGAGTCCACTCAGCACCCTTTCGAGCAGTGCGCGGTCGGGCTGGCCGGTGCCGTGCCCGGTCCCGTACACACGGATCTTTCCCTGGTCGGCCAGGTCGCTGAGCAGCACCCGGACGACACCCAGCGGCATCTTCAGCAGCGCCGAGATCTCGGCGACGGTACGCATACGACGGCACAGCTCGACGATGGCCCGCAGTTCGGGCATGACCCGCGAGGCGAGGCTCCCGCCGGGCAGCTCACGGCGCTCGGGCGGGGCGTCGAGGGCCGCGACGAAGGTCTCCACCAGCAGGACGTGCCCGAAGCGGGTCCGCCCGCCGGTCAGCGAGTACGGCCGCACCCGGGCGGGCCGCCGGTCGCCGCGGACCGGGAGCTTGGGGGACGAGGCGGCAGCGGTCATCGGGTGCTCTCCATCGATTTGCGCAGCTCACTGCGGACTTCGGGGGTGAGTACATGCCCGGCGCGGCCGACGAACAGGGCCATGTGGTACGCGACGACGCTCATGTCGCAGTCGGGCGTGGCGTGCACGCCGAGCAGGGAGCCGTCGCTGATCGACATGACCAGGACGCTGCTCCGCTCCATGGCGATCATGGTCTGCTTGACTCCGCCGCCGTCCATCAGCCCGGCTGCGCCGATGGTCAGGCTGCCGATGCCGGAGACGATGGTGGCGAGGTCGGCGCCCGCGCCGCGGGGGCCCGCGGGGCGTTCGCCCGGTTCGGGGCGGGTCGCACCCGACCCGGTCTCCTCGGGGTCGGAGGAGAGCAGCAGCAGCCCGTCGGACGAGACGACGGCGACCGCCCGGACTCCCGGCACCTCCTCCACCAGATTGCCCAACAACCACTGCAGATTGCGGGCCTCGCTGCTCAGCCCGAACGTGCCGGTCGCAGTCACCTGCGTGCCTCCTCGACTGTGTCCCCCGCTTCTGTCCCGGTCTTCCGCTCCGTGCGGGCGCGCTGGTCGTTCCGGTCCGCCGCGGGGGCGCCCGCGGCGGTCTCCTCGGGTGCCGTGCCCTCGGGGGCGGCGGCGAGTTCGGCCTCGGCGTCGCGACGGCCGTCGCGGGCACCCTGCTGGAAGCCGCCGAGGCGGCGGCGGAGTGCCTCGGCGTCCACCGAGCCGGTCCGCTCGGTGGGCGCGGCGGGTTCCACCAGGCGCGGGGTGCGCTTGGGCAGCCCCTTGTCGGTGACCCGGTCCCAACCGGGCCCGCCGGTGGGGGTGGTGGGGGTGGGACCCGTAGGGTCGGACGACGTGTGGGCCGCGGACATGTGGTCGGCGCCTGTGTCGTCGCCACCCGTGTGGTCGTCGGACGCGGTGGTGCCGAACGACACGTGGTCGGACGACACGTGGTCGGACGACATGTGGTCGAACGACACGTGGTCGGACGACATGTGGTCGAACGACACGTGGTCGAACGACACGTGGGCCGACTCCGTGTGGCCGGCCGACGTGGTGCCCGCGGCCACGTCGGCGTCCTCGGGGCCGGGCTGGCGGGGCAGGCGCATGGTGACCGTCGCCTGGTCGATCCCGTCGGACTCGTCCGTCTCGTCGGGGCGCTCATGGGAGTCGCCCTCGGCGGCGGCGGCGCGCACGGCCCGTTCGGCGGCCTCCACGAACGGGTCGGTCACCAGCAGACGCTCGTCGACGTCGACGTACGCGTCGGCGCCTGCGGCCGCGGCCTCCCCGGTGTCCGCGCGGGTGGCGGCGTCCGCCCGGTCCCGGTCCTCCCGGTCCTCCCGGCCAGCGTCGGCCGCTGTCTCCGCCTCCGGCCCGGACCCGCCCTCGGTGCCGGACACCGCCTCGGGCGCGTCGGCAGTGGGCTCGCCGGCAGCGGGCGCCGGGGCCTCGGCAGCGGCGGACGCCTCGGCGTCGGCGTCCCCCGGCTCCGCACCGGGATCCGCGCCCCCGCCCCGGCGACGGTTCGCCGGCAGCGCGTTGGAGTTGGCCTCGGCGACCGAGCCCGGGAGGTGGAGGGCGGGGGCTCGGCCCGCCACCGCCACCTGCTGCGCGGTCGCGGCCGGCGGCCCCTGCGGCAGCAGCGCGGCCGGGACGACCACCACGGCCGTGATCCCGCCCTGCTTGTGCTCCCGGAGCTGGACCCGCACCCCGTGCCGGGCGGCCAGCAGCCCGGCCACCCGCAGGCCGAGGCCCTCGGTCTCCCGCGCGGCCGGGGTCTCGTGCGCGGCCGGTTCGGCGAGGAGCGCGTTGACCTCGTCGATCCGGGCGGCGGTCATGCCGATGCCCGCGTCCTGGACGGAGAGCATGACCTCGCCGCTCTCCAGCAGCCAGCCCGACATCTCGACCTGGGCGTCCGGCGGGGAGAAGGAGGTGGCGTTCTCCAGGAGTTCGGCGACCAGGTGGCTCAGGTCGTCCGCGGCGAACCCGGCGACCTGCGCGTGCGGCGGCAGGGACTGGATGACGACACGGTCGTACCGCTCGATCTCACTGACGGCGGCCCGCAGGACGTCGACCAGCGGGACCGGTCCGACGTGCCCCTGCCCGTGCTCCGCACCCGCCAGGACCAGCAGGTTCTCGCTGTGGCGCCGCATGACCGTGGCCATGTGGTCCAGCTTGAACAGGGTGGCCAGGCGCTCCGGGTCCTGCTCGCGCTCCTCCAGCTTCTCGATCACGCCGAGCTGGCGCTCGACCAGGCCGAGGGTGCGCAGGGAGAGGTTGACGAAGGTGTGGTGGACGGTGTGGCGCAGCCGCTCCAGTTCGGCGGTCAGCTCGCCGGTGCGCTCGGCCAGTTCGGCGCGGGCCGCGGCGAGTTCGCCGCCGAGGGTCTCGCGGGAGGCGGAGAGTTCGCCGTGCTCGCCGTCGAGGCGGGCGACGCGCGCGCCGAGGTCCCGCAGCTGCCCGTGCAGGGCGTTGAGCGAGCGGACCACCTGGGCGAACTCGTCGTTGCGCCCGGTGAAGCGGACCGGCTCCTCCGTCTGCGGGGACTCGGCCAGCCGGGCCGCCCCGATCCGCAGCACCGCGAGCGGACGGGTGAGGGTGCGGGAGACCGCGGCGAGGACGCCGACGGTGACCAGCAGCAGCCCGCCGACGAGGGCGACGCGCACCTCCAGGGCGGTCACGTCGTCGTCCCGCAGCTGCTCGAAGGCGGTGATCCGGCCGGCGGCGAGGGTGGTCTCGGCGCCGCGCATCTGCTCGATGCGTGCGGTGAGCGCGGCCTCCAGCTTCGCCCGGTCGGTGCCGCGTTCGCCGCTGGTCAGGCGCGGCTGGTCGGTGAGGCGGGCGAGGTAGCCCTCGGCGGTGCGGACCTCTGGGCCGGTGACGGTGGCGGCCAGCCGTTCGCGGGCGGACTTGGCCGCCGCCTGGTCGAAGTCGGCGAGCGCGGCCAGCTCGCGGACCCGGGCCTGCTGGGCTGCGGCGGTGAGCGCGTCCCGGGTGCGGGCGGCGCTCTGGGAGTCCTCGCCCTCGGTCTCGACGGGCAGACCGGTGATCGGGTCGTAGGTGAGCTGGGCGGGCGGCTTGGGCACGGAGAGCGCGGCGAGCAGCAGTCCCCGGGCGGCGGAGGCCTGCTCGACCGCGTGGCCGAGGGCGGCGGGCGCCCGGGTGCCGTCGGCGGCGCGCGGCGGGGTCTTCTCGGCCAGCTCGTAGGAGAGGGCCTGGAGCCGGTCGATGACCGCCGTGTAGGCGCGGTGCGCCTCCATCGGGGTGCTGTCGTCGGAGAGGGCGGTGCGCCGCAGCGAGGGGACGGAGGCGAGGCTGCGGTTGAGCTCGGCGTGGTCGGAGCCGGTCTCGGCGCGCATCTCGTCGACCTGGCGGTCCACCCGGGCGGCCAGCGCCTCGGAGAGGGTCCGGCGGTCCTTGGCGTCGCCCTTCTGGGCCTCTCCCCCGGCGGCGAGGTAGGCGACGACCTCGTCGCGCTCGTCGGCGAGGGAGTGGGCGAGGGTGACGGCCTGCCGGTCGAGGGCGGCGAGGGTCACCAGACGCTGGGACTCGGTCAGGTCGGCCGAGGCGGCCAGGATTCCGGGGGCACCGGCGCCGACGACGAGGACTCCGGCGACCGCGACACCCGCGACGAGCCTGCGGCGCACCCGCACCGGGCGTCCGCCGGGGGTCGCGGCGTCCTGCGGGGCCGTCCGCGAGGGGGCCGGGGCCTGGGACTCGCCGGACTCGCCCGCGTTCGCCGTGGGCGTGGCGCCCTTACCCCGAGGCCGCTTCTTCTGCACCGGTGCTCGCAATCTTGCTTGACTCGTCCACCCATGAAGCAGAGATGACGACCGGTCACACGCGAGAGCCCCACCCCTGGTCCGGCTTCCGACCATTCCAGTGCGTCCGGGAGGGAGGCGCGCATCGGCCGCTCCGCCACCCGAACGAGTGAACAACATGGCGGAGTTGGCGAACAACTTCGGCGAGGGCCGCGCGGGAGCCCGGGCGGAGCGCGCATTGGACCTCGCGGCGTCCCTTTGGAAGGATGCGCGCCCGCATGTTCGCACATGGCGCCAACCGGGCCGAAACGCCCGTCTGACCTGCTGGTACGAGGTGTTCCGGGCTCCGTGCGGGCGGCGTGAAGGAGTCGTGCAGACTGGGTCGCATGCGCATCGACGCCGCCTCCGCGCCGGGCTCGGCCCACCGCCCCAACGAGGACTGGATCTCCGTCTCCCTGCCCGCCTCGGGCCAGGGTGGATCACTGGTCGTCCTGGACGGGGTGACTCCGCCGCGCGACGACGCGGGGTGCGTGCACGACGTCCCCTGGTTCACCACACGCCTCGGCGGCGCGCTGATCGAACTGTCCGGTTCGCGGCGCGAGCTGACACTTCGGGACGTTCTCGCGGAGGCGATCCGCCGCACCGCCGACACCCACCGCGACACGTGTGACCTTTCTCACGTCCGCACGCCACAGGCGACGGTGGTCCTGGCGCGTTGGGGCGACGGCCCGGACGGGGTCGTGGAGTACCTGGTGCTGTCGGACTCCACCCTGCTGCTGGAGTCCGGCGACGGGTCGGTCACGGCGGTCCTGGACGACCGGCTGGACCGGCTGCCGCCGGAGGCGCTGCGCACCCACGCCTCGGCGGACGCCCTGCGGAACGCGGAGGGCGGCTTCTTCACGGCCGCCGCAGACCCGGCCGTCGCGGCCCGGGCGGTGGCCGGGAGCGTCCCGAGGGCGGGGCTGCGGGCGGTGGCCGCGCTGACGGACGGCGCCTCCCGCTGGGTGGACCTGTTCGCCCGGGGCGACTGGGCGGACTGCGCGGCCGTGCTGCGCAAGGAGGGGGCGCGGGCCCTGATCGACCGGGTGCGCGCCCTGGAGACGGAGGCGGCGGCCGGGCGCGGCGGGGTCGTGCCCCGGTGGAAGGCGCACGACGACGCCTCGGCGGTGTACGCGGAGTTCTGACCACCCACGACTGCCCCGGCCGACGCGGCCCCGGGTGCCTCTCCCCAGGCTCCGGCGCGGCTTGCGGAGGGGCTGCGCGGCCCCGGGCGGGCGGCCCGGCGCGGGAACCCGCCGCCGTCAGTCGTCGGCGCCGGCGTTCAGCTGGTGCAGCAGCCGCGCCAGCTCCGCCACCTCGGCCCGGTCCCAGCCGGCCAGCTTGCTGCGGTAGCGCTCCCGCCTGGCATCGCGCACGTGCCGGAACCGGGCCATCCCCTCACGCGTGAGCCGGACCAGGGAGGCGCGGCCGTCGGCCGGGTCCGGTTCGCGCGTGACCAGCCCCAGGTCCTCCAGGGCCCGCAGCTGGCGGCTCATCGTCGCCTTGCCGACGCCGAAGTACGCGGCGAGTTCCGTGGCGCGCTGCGTCCCGGTCTCCTCCAGGCGGACCAGCAGGCCGTAGGCGGCGGGCTCCAGTTCGGGGTGGACGGCGCGGGCCATTTCGCCCGAGGAGGCGCGGGCCCGGCGCAGGAAGACCGTCAGCTCCCGTTCCAGCGCGAGGAACTCGCGGTCCACACCACCGGGACCGCCGCCCGGTCCCGTCGAACCGGCCGGACCGCTGGGCCCGGTCGTGTGGGCCGGCCCGGCCGTGTGTGGCGTACCGCCGTCGTGCACATCTGCACCCATCGTGCGCTGTCCCGGTTCTGCGAGTTTCGAGAGCTCTGAGGGCTCTGAGGGTTCTGAGGAGCTGGGAGTGACCTCCGGCGGTGCGTATCGCCGCAGTGCGGTCAGTATTTCGCAGGACGGGACGTCCCGGGGGCGCGGGTTCCCGTTCCGCGCGCCGCGTGTCCGGACCGGTCGGCGCGGGTCCGGGCCCGCGTCTCCGGACCGGTCGGCGCCGGTCCGGGTCTGCTCCCGAGCGGGGGCGGCGGGGCGGCGCCGGTGTGCGCCGTGCGGGTTCGCCACGCCGCCGGACGGGGCCGCCGGCCCGGCCCGTGATGATCTTGAAGGCACGCTGGGCCCGTGCACAGATCCGGAAAGACCGGCCGCCCCCGCCTCGCGCCGGCCGGCACCCTCGCCGCAGTCCTCTCCCTCCTCCTCGGGGCCCCGGGGTCCGCCTCCGCCGGACCGTCCTCCCCCTCCGCACCCGCCGGCCCCGCCGCCGTGCCGCGCGGCACGGCCCATATGGGCATGGGCGTCCTCGGCCACGACGGCCGGGGCGGCACGCCCGAGGGGCCGCGCGCGGTCCGGACCGAGGGCGTCGACGTCTCCAGCCACCAGGGGAACGTCGACTGGTCCTCGCTGTGGGCCGCCGGCGTGAAATGGGCGTACGTCAAGGCCACCGAAGGCACGTCCTACAAGAACACCTTCTTCGTCCAGCAGTACAACGGCGCCTACGACGCCGGCATGATCCGGGGCACCTACCACTTCGCGGTGCCCGACAAGTCCTCCGGCACCGCCCAGGCCGACTACTTCGTCGACAACGGCGGCGGCTGGTCGGCGGACGGGCGCACCCTGCCCGGCGTTCTCGACATCGAATGGAACCCGTACGGCGCCGCCTGTTACGGCAAGACACCGGCCGCGATGGTCGCCTGGATCCAGGACTTCCTGACCCGCTACAAGGCCCGGACCGGACGCGCGGCCGTGGTCTACACGGCGACCAGCTGGTGGACGCAGTGCACGGGCGGCCACGCGGGCTTCGGCGCCACCAACCCGCTGTGGATCGCCCGCTACGACAGCACCCCGGGGCCGCTGCCGGCCGGCTGGTCCACGTACGCGATGTGGCAGTACACCTCGTCCGGCCCGATCGTCGGCGACCACAACCGGTTCAACGGCGCGTACGACCGGGTGCAGGCGCTGGCCAGGGGCTGAACGCGGACACGGCCCCGGGACCCGGCCGGGTCCCGGGGCGGCGTCAGGCCCAGTGCGCGGGGCGGGTCAGCGTCCCCGGCAGCCGGGTCGCGCCGTCGCCCCGGGCCGCGTTGACCTGGGGCTGGGTCAGGAACACGGCGCCGGTGAGGTCCGCACCGGACAGGTCGGCGTCCCGGAGGTCCGCGCCGAGCAGGTCGGTGAGCCGGAGGTCGGCGCCGGACAGATCGGCGGCGATCAGCCAGGCGCCGCGCAGGCTGGTCCCGCGCAGGTCAGCGCCGCGCAGCCGCGCGCCCATCAGGTCGGCGCCCCGGCGGTCCCGGCGGCCGCCCCGCGCACCGGCGCGGGCCAGTTCGCTCGCCCGCCCCAGCAGCGGGCCCGCCTCCCGGCGGCAGGCGTCGACGTCGACGGCGAGCAGCGCGGCCGGGTCCTCGCGGGTGAGGGCGGCGACGGTGTCCCGCTGGGCGCGCAGCCGGGGGTGCACCTCGCGGGCGGCGGGCAGGGAGAGCGCCTCGTCGAGGTGGTGCAGCAGTTCATGGAGCTGCCGGACGACGGGGAAGACGGCGAACATCCCGGCGGCCGTCCCCGGCTCCTGGCGCCAGCTGGTGCCGCCGTAGAGGACCTGGGAGACGTGCTGCCCGGCGCCGAAGCAGTCGTAGACGGTGCAGCCCTGGTAGCCGGAGTCGCGCAACCGGGCGTGGATTGTGCAGCCGAAGTCCTCCCGGAGGTTGCCGCAGGGGGTGCCGGCGGGCTTGTCGGCGGCGAAGTCCGCGGAGGCGGCGAAGGGCAGCGCGACGCAGCACAGGCCGAAGCAGTTGGCGCAGTCGGCCCGCAGGGAGGTGTCCATCCGACCATTGTGCGTGCGGGAGGCGGCCGGGCCGCGCGGCGGAGGGGCACGGCAAGGGCCCGCCCGGGCGGAACGCGAAGTTCCGCCCGGGCGGGCCCAGGGGCTCCGGGTCCGGCCGCCCGGGCACGGGCCGGGCCCCGGCCGGATCGCCCCGGCTCGGGCTCGGATCGCACCGGCTCGGCTCGGCCCGCACCGGCTCGGGCACCGCGGCCGCCCTGGTCCCGGCTCGGACCCCGCTCAGCCCCCCCGGCTCAGGCCCCCGGCCCGGGCTCGGACCCGGCTCGGGCCCGGCTCAGGCCACCGCGGCCGGCACCAGCGCCTCGGCCGGCGAGAGCGCCAGCTCCAGCACCTGCCGGACGTCCGTGACCGGGTGGACCTCCAGCTTGTCGAGGATCTCGGCCGGGACGTCGTCCAGGTCGGGCTCGTTCCGCTTCGGGATGACCACCGTGGTGATCCCCGCCCGGTGCGCCGCCAGCAGCTTCTGCTTGACGCCGCCGATCGGCAGAACCCGCCCGGTGAGGGACACCTCGCCGGTCATCGCCACGTCCGTGCGGACCTGCCGCCCGGAGAGCAGCGAGGCGAGGGCCGTGGTCATGGTGATGCCCGCGCTCGGGCCGTCCTTGGGGACCGCGCCCGCCGGGAAGTGGATGTGCACGCCCCGGTCCTTGAGGTCCGCGACGGGCAGTTCCAGCTCCGCGCCGTGCGAGCGCAGGAAGCTGAGCGCGATCTGCGCGGACTCCTTCATCACGTCGCCGAGCTGGCCGGTCAGAGTCAGTCCGGCCCCGCCCGTCTCCGGGTCGGCCAGGGACGCCTCGACGAAGAGGACGTCGCCGCCCGCGCCCGTCACCGCCAGCCCGGTGGCCACGCCCGGCACCGCGGTGCGGCGCTCGGCCGGGTCCTGGGCGGACTCGGGGACGTGGTGCGGCCGGCCGATCAGACCGCGCAGTTCGCCGTCGGTGACGGTGAACGGCAGTTCCCGGTCGCCGAGTTCGTGCTCGGCCGCGACCTTGCGCAGCAGCCGGGCGACGGACCGCTCCAGGTTCCGCACGCCCGCCTCGCGGGTGTACTCCCCGGCCAGCTTGCGCAGCGCGGACTCGTCGATCGTCACCTCGCCGGTCTCCAGGCCGGCCCGCTCCAGCTGGCGCGGGACCAGGTGGTCGCGGGCGATGACGACCTTCTCGTCCTCGGTGTAGCCGTCCAGGCGGACCAGCTCCATCCGGTCGAGCAGGGCCTCCGGGATGGCCTCCAGGACGTTGGCGGTGGCGAGGAAGACCACGTCGCTCAGGTCGAGTTCGACCTCCAGGTAGTGGTCGCGGAAGGTGTGGTTCTGCGCCGGGTCGAGGACTTCGAGGAGGGCGGCGGCCGGGTCGCCCCGGAAGTCGGAGCCGACCTTGTCGATCTCGTCGAGGAGGACGACCGGGTTCATCGAGCCGGCCTCCTTGATGGCGCGCACGATCCGGCCGGGCAGGGCGCCGACGTAGGTGCGGCGGTGGCCGCGGATCTCCGCCTCGTCCCGGACACCGCCGAGCGCGACACGCACGAAGCTGCGGCCCATGGCGTGCGCCACGGACTCGCCGAGGCTGGTCTTTCCGACGCCGGGCGGGCCCACCAGGGCCAGCACCGCGCCGCCGCGCCGGCCGCCGACGACGCCGAGGCCCCGGTCGGAGCGGCGCTTGCGCACGGCCAGGTACTCGGTGATGCGCTCCTTCACATCGGCGAGGCCGGCGTGCTCGGCGTCGAGCACGGCCCGGGCGCCCTTGATGTCGTAGGCGTCCTCGGAGCGCTCGTTCCACGGGAGGTCGAGCACGGTGTCGAGCCAGGTGCGGATCCAGGAGCCCTCGGGCGACTGGTCGCTGGCGCGCTCCAGCTTCTCGACCTCCTTGAGGGCGGCCTCGCGCACCTTCCCGGGCAGGTCGGCGGCCTCGACGCGGGCGCGGTAGTCGTCGGACTCGTCGCCCTCGGACTCGCCGTTCAGCTCGCGCAGCTCCTTGCGGACGGCGTCGAGCTGGCGTCGCAGCAGGAACTCGCGCTGCTGCTTGTCGACGCCCTCCTGGACGTCCTTGGCGATGGACTCGGCGACGTCCTGCTCGGCGAGGTGCTCGCGCAGCTGCTCGGTGGCGAGCCTGAGCCGGGCGACCGGGTCGGTGGTCTCCAGCAGTTCGATCTTCTGGGCGGTGGTGAGGAACGGGGAGTAACCGGAGTTGTCGGCGAGCTGCGAGATGCCGTCGATCTGCTGGACGCGGTCGACGACCTGCCAGGCGCCGCGGCGCTTCAGCCAGTCGGTGGCGAGCGCCTTGTACTCCTTGACGAGTTCGGTGACCTGGCCGGGCAGGGGGTCGGGCACGGTCTCCTCGACGACCGTGCCCTCGATCCACAGCGCCGCCCCGGGCCCGGTCGTCCCGGCGCCCACGCGCACCCGCCCGACACCGCGGATCAGCGCGCCGGGGTCCCCGTCGGACAGCCGGCCGACCTGTTCGACGGTCCCGAGCACGCCGGTGGCCGCGTAGGTGCCGTCCACCCGGGGAACGAGGAGCACCTTCGGCTTGTTGCCCGAGGTACGCGCGGCCGCCTGGGCGGCCTCGACCGCGGCCCGCACCTCGGTGTCGGTCAGGTCGAGCGGCACCACCATGCCGGGCAGCACGACCTCGTCGTCCAGGGGCAGCACGGGCAGGGTCAGCGGTGTGTGGACCGTGAAGTCGTCGGCATCGGCAGCCATGATCTCCCCTTCGGCAGTCAAGTTGAGCTGTACCGACTCAATGCATGTGAGCCCCGGGATGTTCCCCTGGAGTTGTTCGCTGTGAGCGATCACGCTCCGGAGGTGTCCTGCGACGTGGATCTCTTCGTTCTGCAGCTTGAGGTTTCGTCGCGGGCTCGCGTTAGTGGGTCGTGGCAGTTTCGTTAGGGGTACTACCGGGCGAGGTCTCCGTGCCGCCGGTGGAAGCCAGCGCCCAGCCCCGCCACCCGACTCGCGCAGCAACGGCGCGCTCGCGTCTTCGACGCATCCCACCGAGCTGGTGAGGCGCTCGTCGCACACCGCTACCCCGCCGCCGTCTTCCGGCGAGCCTGGCACCCCGTGCAGAGACACGTACTCACCCCAAACGGAAAAAGCCACTACCAACTGCGACCGTGACGACCCTGGGAAGAAATCCGAGAGAGGAGGGACAGATGTTCTCCTGCCCCAATGCTCCTGGCAGGCACCATGCCTGATTGGATCCCCTGCATGACCGACTGGCAGAAGCTCAGCCACGCCTACGGCTCCGCCGAGGACATACCCGCCCTGCTGTCACGAATCGTGTCCGAGCCCAAGTCCGAGCTCTGGAACGATCTGTGGTCCGCACTCTGCCACCAGGGCAGCGTCTACTCGGCCAGCTTCGCAGCGCTTCCCTGGCTGGCCGGCATGGCCGAGAACGAAGACCGGGAACAAGCCGTCAGCGCCCTGAACCTGGCGGGGGCAATCATGGCAGGCGCCGAGCAGCCGCATGGAGCCGGCGATGTCCGCTCACAGCACTCGGCGGAAATCGCGGCCCTGCTGGCATCGGTGAACCGCCATCTCCGGACAGCAACCGACCGCACCGAGTACATCAACCTCCTGGAGTCCATGCTCGCCTTCGAGGGCGTCGTCGGATGGAGCGAGGATCTGGCTTGGGGGCTCGGGAACGAGGAGTACGAAGTCTCCTGCCCCGGCTGCGCAGCCAACCTGTTCATCGTCCTTGGTGAGCGCGGCTTCTTCTGCACCAGCGAGGACTACGCCCTGTCAGACGACACCATCGACACCCGCCCGCTCCGGGCCACGAGCCAGGCAGACTTGGGAGGCATCGGTCGGCGTCTCCACGACATCGCACTCGCCGACAGCCAATACGTTGTCGCACACATGCTGACCTACGTCTTCGGGAACGCGACCTGCCCGGACTGCGGCACCGACTTCTCAGTTGCCGATCGGATCAGCGCCGACTGGGCGAGCACACAGTAGTCCCCGTTGGGCAAACACCTACACCTCTGCTGACCTGCTTGTCAGCACCTAAAGTTAGCATCCGGCCATGAGCATGATCGGAGAATACGCCCGCCTCACTCCTGCCGAACTCGACCACGCGATCCAGGACCCCGACTGGGCCCAAGAGTTCGTCGGCGATCTGATCGAGGCGGAGTTGGACGCAACACCCAATGCATTGGCAGCGCGCTGCCATGACGTCGACAAGGCATGGCACGCGCTCGACTTCCTGCTGCGTCGCATCGACTTCCCCGTCGACATCGTTCACGGCGAGGAAGAGATCCCCGGGGCGGAAGACTGGGGTTACGGGCGACCCCGATTTCTCAGCCCCGAACGCGTGCGCCTCGCAGCAGAGACGCTCGCCGCCACGCCTCACGAGGCCCTTGTTGAAGGCGTTCATCCGGCAGAACTCGCCGAGGCCGAAATCTACCCGACCCCCGTCTGGGAGCGCGGCGAGTCGCTCGACTACGTGACCAGCCATTACCAGGCGATGGTTCCGTTCTTCCGGGCAGCAGCAGACGCCGGGGACGCCATGCTCATCTGGCTGGACTGACAGTCCTCACCACTCCGCGCCGCATCCCAGAAAATGCAGGGTCAAACTGCACAGATCCGGGCCGGACAGACCCACACGTTCCTTCATGCCCCAGCTCAACACCCGGTCGCGATGCGACTACAAGATTCATAGGACCCCGGAGGCGGTGCCGGCCGTGGCGGCGGGGTGGAAATCCGCTGGCGGGAGCGGGGGTGCCGCGCGAGAGTGGCGCGATGGAGCACCGGAACGGCGGGGGCCGCGATCCGATCACCACGGGGCACGCGCCGCCGCGCGGCCTGAAACCGGACGGAACGATCGCCCGGGAGGGCTCCCCCGACCGCGTCCCGCCGCCGTTCACCCCGGTCGTGGCGGCCCTGCGGGAGGAGTTCGGCGGCCGCTTCGGCGGGGCTCGCGGACTGCACGGCCTCTATCTGTACGGGAGCGTGCCGCGCGGGACGGCCCGGCCCGGCGTCTCCGATCTCGACGCGCTGGTCCTGCTGGACCGCGAGCCCACGGCCCGCGACCGCGCGGACGCGGCGGACCTCGCGGCCGGTCTGAACGCCGCGTATCCGGTGGTGGACGGCGTCGGCGTCCTGCTGCACTCGGCCGCGGCGGCGGTGAGCGACCTGGAGCGGTACGACCTCGGCTTCTTCGTCGCCTGTCTCTGCACCCCGCTCCTGGGCGAGGACCTCGGCGCACGGCTGCCCGCCTACCGCCCGACCTCCCTGCTGGCCCGGGAGACCAACGGTGATCTCGCCCTCGCGCTCCCGCGCTGGCGGTCGCTGGAACGCGGGACGGCTGCGGCCGGCCCGGAGCGCGCGGCGCTGGCGCGCCGGGTCGCGCGGAGGGTCGTACGCACCGGCTTCACCCTGGTGATGCCGCGCTGGGGCGGCTGGACCAGCGATCTGGAGCTGTCGGCCGCGCTGTTCGGCCGCTGGTATCCGGACCGGGCGGCGCAGATGCGGCGACTGGCGGCAGTGGGCCGGACCGGCCCGCCCGGGGAGCCGGAGGAGACGGGCGGCGGCGAGGACGTGCTGCGGCCGGTCCTCGACGACCTCGGACCGTGGCTCGCGGCCGAGTACGCGGCGTGGCACGGGACCAAGGCGCCACGCCCCGCCCCTCCCGCCACCGGGTGACGCGAATCACCCGCGCCCGGGCCCGGCCGGCCGTCGCGCACACGCACACCCTCGCGATGTAATGGCTGAATCACAGATCCAGCCATTACCCACCTGAGGTGTGGGCGAGGAGAACGCGTATGTCCTTTGAATCCACCGCCGCCGCCGTCGACGCCTGGGTCCGCGGCTGGGTCGTCTCGCGCGGGGCGGCCGACCCCGTGGCCGCGCCCTGGGGGTTCACCGTGGACGTGGGGCAGGTCCGGCACGCGACACGGCATGTGCTGACCGCGGACGACGAGGCGACCGTCCGTGAGGTCGCGGGACGAGTCGCCGCGCCGACCGTATGGCTGAAGGTGTTCGCGGAACCGGCGGACGTCGTCCGGTGGGCCGGGCCGGGCTGGCAGGTCGACGAGCCGGGCTGGCTGATGTGGACTTTGCTGCGGCCCGCCGGGGCGCTGGCCGTGCCCGCCGGCTACACCCTGCGCACCTGGGACCGGGGCGGGGTGACCCGGGTCCTGGTGACCGCGGCCGACGGCTCCTTCGCCGCGCGCGGGCAGATCGCCCCCACCGGCGTGACCGCCGTCGTCGACCAGATCGAGACCGCGCCGGAGCACCGGCGCAAGGGCCTCGGCCGCCTGGTGATGCACACCCTGCACGAGGCCGCCCTCGCCCGGGGCGCCACGACCGGTGTCCTCGGCGGCACACCGGACGGCCGCGGGCTCTACGAGTCCCTGGGCTGGCGGGTCCAGGCGCCGCTGGTCAGCCTGTTCCACGCGGCGGGCTGAACGGCCCGCCCGCGGGCAGCCGGACGTCCGTTCCGCCCTCCCGGGAGACGTCCGCGGAACTCCCGTGAACCGCCGGCGCCCGCCCGGCGGGCCCCTGGCGCTCGGCCGGCTGACCGACCCCGCGCGGTATGCCTGGAAGGGAGCGCGGCCTCGGCAACCGCCCGTCGCTGCCTCACACCAGGCCCCGCCCGTCCGCCCGGGGCCCCGCCGGCCGGACGCGCCCGTCCGCCCGGACCCGCCCCGCGCGGTCCCGGCGGCCCCCGACCCCGCGCACCCGCCCCGCGCGGTCCCGGCCCCGCCGCCCACCGCGCCCCGCCCCGCCCCGGTTACGAATCCCCGCATGGGGAAGGCGCTGCCCCGCGGAAGACGTTTGTCCGCCCCCGTCCCGCCCCGTCAGGATGGGACCGCTCCCCGGGCGGAACGCACCCGGAGCCGGTGTCCGGCCCGGAGGCGGGCGCCCACCGTCCAGACCACCGGAGGCCGTCGCCATGACCTTCCCCGCCGACCCCGCAGCGCCCGCAGGGCCCGCCGGTCCCGCCGGCCCGGACCCGGACGCGCCCGTCGTCCTGGACCGGCGCGAGGGGCCCCACGGCGAGGTGGTGCTCCGCAGGCGCGGGGAGGGCCCGGGCGCGGTCCACGAGATCATCGCCAACGGCACCTTCCTGATGGACACCTCCGACGGGCACTCCGAACGCCTCCTGGTCGACGCCGCGTTCGACGCCATGGAGACCGGCAACGTGGCGCCGAGCGTGCTGATCGGCGGACTCGGCGTCGGCTTCTCCTTCGTGCACGCGGCCGCCCGCGAGGAGGCACGCCACATCGTGGTGGTGGAGCGCGAGGAGGCGATCATCGACTGGCACCGCGCCGGCCCGCTCGCCGCGATCTCCGGTCCGGCCCTGGCCGACCCCCGCTGCGTGATCCTCCACACGGATCTGGTGGAGCACCTGGCCACCACCACCGACCGCTTCGACGCCCTCTGCCTGGACATCGACAACGGCCCCGACTGGACGGTCACCGAGGGCAACGGCGAGCTGTACGCGCCGGCCGGACTCGCCGACTGCCTGCGGGTGCTGAAGCCGGGCGGAGTGCTGGCCGTGTGGTCCGCGCAGCCTTCGTCCGACTTCGAAAAGGCGTTGCGGAATGCCGGATTCAGCGGGGTACGGACCGAAGAGATCCGCCTTGCCCGGGGCGTACCGGACGTGGTCCACCTCGCTGTTCGCCCTGCGTAGCCGGGAGCCCTCCGATGCCCTTACGCTGCTGGGACACACACGGGCCGGAGCGGTCCGCTTCATGTGTGCGGCACGCAGGAACAGGTACAGGGGCGGGGCGATGGAGCAGACACACACCACGCAGAACGGCGTCGCGGCCACGCCGGGAGCCCAGCGCCGGGTGCTCGTCGTCGAGGACGACTCCACCATCGTCGACGCGATCGCGGCGCGTCTGCGCGCCGAGGGCTTCCTCGTCCAGACCGCCACCGACGGCCCGGCCGCGGTGGACGCCGCCGAGGCGTGGCAGCCCGACCTGATGGTCCTCGACGTGATGCTGCCGGGCTTCGACGGCCTGGAGGTCTGCCGCCGGGTGCAGGCCCAGCGGCCGGTGCCCGTTCTGATGCTCACGGCGCGCGACGACGAGACGGACATGCTGGTCGGTCTCGGCGTCGGCGCGGACGACTACATGACGAAGCCGTTCTCGATGCGCGAGCTGGCCGCCCGGGTGCACGTGCTGCTGCGCCGGGTCGAGCGGGCCGCGCTGGCGGCGGTCACCCCGCGCAGCGGGATCCTGCGGCTCGGCGAGCTGGAGATCGACCACGCGCAGCGCCGGGTCCGGGTCAAGGCGGAGGACGTGCACCTCACGCCGACCGAGTTCGACCTGCTGGTCTGCCTGGCGAACACCCCGCGGGCCGTGCTCTCCCGGGAGCAGCTGCTCGCCGAGGTGTGGGACTGGGCCGACGCCTCCGGGACGCGGACGGTCGACAGTCACATCAAGGCGCTGCGCCGGAAGATCGGCGCGGAGCGGATCCGTACGGTCCACGGAGTCGGCTACGCCCTGGAGACCCCGGCGCCATGAGCCCGTGGCGGCGCGGCGGCCCTCAGGAGCGGCCGGCGGGGGCCCGGACCGTCCCGGCGCCGCCCGGCGGGGCCCCTGAGGTCCCGGGCCCCCGGGAGCCCGGCCACCCCCCGCAGACCGCCGGTCCCCCGGCCGGCCATGCTCCGGACCGCCACGGTCCGGACCCGGACAACCCCGGCGGCCCGGCCACGCCCCCCGCCGGGGAGCGCCCCGCCTGGAAGCGGACCCTCCGGCGCTGGGCCGGCCTCGGCAGTCTGACGATCTCGATCAAGACGAAGCTGAGCACCCTCGTCGTCGTCTCGGTCCTGATCACCACCGGTCTGATGCTGATGGCCTTCCACAGCAAGACCGAGGTCCGCTTCATCACCATCTTCACGATGATCGCCACGCTGCTGATCACCCAGTTCGTGGCCCACGGCCTGACCGCCCCGCTGGACGAGATGAACAAGGTCGCGCGCGGCATCTCGCACGGCGACTACACCCGCCGGGTGCGGGGCGCCGACCGGCGGGACGAGCTGGGCGACTTGGCATCCACCATCAACCGCATGGCGGACGACCTGGAGGCCGTGGACCGGCACCGCAAGGAGCTGGTCGCCAATGTCTCGCACGAGCTGCGCACCCCGATCGCCGCGCTGCGCGCCGTGCTGGAGAACGTGGTCGACGGGGTGTCCGCGGCCGATCCCGAGACGATGCGCACCGCGCTGAAGCAGACCGAGCGGCTGGGGCGGCTGGTCGAGACGCTGCTCGACCTGTCCCGGCTGGACAACGGCGTGCTGCCGCTGAGGGCCCGGCGCTTCGAGGTGTGGCCGTATCTGTCCGGGGTGCTGAAGGAGGCCAACCTCGCCTCCTCGCAGCGCGGGCTGGCCTCCGGCTCCGGCCACCACACCCGTACCGACGTCCATCTGCACCTGGACGTCTCACCGCCCGAGCTGACCGCGCACGCGGACCCGGAGCGGCTGCACCAGGTGGTGGCGAATCTCATCGACAACGCGGTGAAGCACTCGCCCCCGCACGGCCGGGTCACGGTGCGGGCCCGGCGCGGCTTCGGCCGGGAGTCCCTGGAGCTGGAGGTCCTGGACGAGGGCCCGGGCATCCCGGAGCAGGAGCGGCACAAGGTCTTCGAACGGTTCAACCGGGGCCAGGTGGCGTCCCCGCACGGTCCGGGCAGCGACGGCGGCACCGGGCTGGGGCTGGCCATCGCGCGCTGGGCCGTCGATCTGCACGGCGGGCGGATCGGTGTGGCCGAATCTGCACGCGGTTGCCGGATTCGAGTCACCCTTCCGGGGCTCCCCGCACCGCTAGGTTGACGTAGGGTTCGAACCGGAGCGCCTCGTTCATCGTGCTGATGACCGAGGCGGGCGAAAGGCTGCAGGCCAGTGCGGTGCAGTCGCGGGTAGGCGTACCCTGACACAAGCGGAACCGGCTTTGTTTCCCGCCAATCACGGCCCCGAAACCCGCCTTTCGATGTGACTTGCGCGACGATGCCCTGCCCGGCCTGCACCTCCCGGCCAGGGAGGCGTAGCCTTTATTTCCGCTGTCCATCACCTTGCGAAGCGGAAGAGGGCGGTTCTCGCCGTGTCGTCTCAGTCCCCCAGTAACGCGAGCCTTCAGGCCGACCAAGGCGCGCAGGGCCAGAACCCTGCCGCCGCGTTCGGAGCCAACGAGTGGCTCGTCGACGAGATCTACCAGCAGTACCTCCAGGATCCGAATTCGGTCGACCGTGCCTGGTGGGACTTCTTCGCCGACTACAAGCCGGGAGCCGGCACGGCGGACAAGGAGAAGGCGGCCGAGCCCGCCGCCGCGGCCCCCACCCCGTCCGCGGCCGAGCCCGCCGCCCAGCCCGCGGCGCCCGCCCAGGCCGCCGCCCCGGCGAAGGCCGCCCCCGCGCAGTCGAAGCCGGCCCCGGCCGCCTCCGCCGCGAAGCCCGCGGCCGCCGCTCCGGCGAAGCCCGCGCCCGCTCCCAAGGCCGCCGCCCCGGCGAAGGCCGAGGCGGAGCCCGCCGAGGCGCCCGCCGGCCCCGAGCTGGTGACCCTGCGCGGCCCGGCCGCCGCGGTCGCGAAGAACATGAACGCCTCGCTGGAGCTGCCCACGGCCACCTCCGTGCGCGCGGTCCCGGTGAAGCTGCTCTTCGACAACCGCATCGTCATCAACAACCACCTCAAGCGCGCCCGGGGCGGGAAGATCTCCTTCACCCACCTCATCGGCTACGCGATGGTGCAGGCCATCAAGGCCATGCCGTCGATGAACTGGTCCTTCGCGGAGAAGGACGGCAAGCCGACGCTGGTCAAGCCGGAGCACGTCAACTTCGGCCTGGCGATCGACCTGGTGAAGCCGAACGGCGACCGCCAGCTCGTCGTCGCCGGCATCAAGAAGGCCGAGACCCTCAACTTCTTCGAGTTCTGGCAGGCGTACGAGGACATCGTCCGCCGCGCCCGCAACAACAAGCTGACGATGGACGACTTCACCGGCGTCACCGTCTCGCTGACCAACCCGGGCGGCCTGGGCACCGTGCACTCGGTCCCGCGTCTGATGCCCGGTCAGTCGGTCATCATGGGCGTCGGTTCGATGGACTACCCGGCCGAGTTCCAGGGCACCTCCCAGGACACCCTGAACAAGCTGGGCATCTCCAAGGTGATGACCCTCACCTCCACGTACGACCACCGGGTCATCCAGGGCGCCGCCTCCGGCGAGTTCCTGCGCGTCGTCGCGGGCCTCCTCCTCGGCGAGGACGGCTTCTACGACGACATCTTCGAGTCCCTGCGCATCCCCTACGAGCCGGTCCGCTGGCTCAAGGACATCGACGCCTCGCACGACGACGACGTCACCAAGGCCGCGCGGGTCTTCGAGCTGATCCACTCCTACCGGGTCCGCGGCCACGTCATGGCCGACACCGACCCGCTGGAGTACCGCCAGCGCAAGCACCCCGACCTGGACATCACCGAGCACGGCCTCACCCTGTGGGACCTGGAGCGGGAGTTCGCGGTCGGCGGCTTCGCCGGCAAGTCGATGATGAAGCTCCGCGACATCCTCGGCGTGCTGCGCGAGTCCTACTGCCGCACCACCGGCATCGAGTTCATGCACATCCAGGACCCGAAGCAGCGCAAGTGGCTGCAGGACCGGGTGGAGCGCGCGCACTCCAAGCCGGAGCGCGAGGAGCAGCTGCGCATCCTGCGCCGGCTGAACGCGGCCGAGGCCTTCGAGACCTTCCTGCAGACCAAGTACGTCGGCCAGAAGCGCTTCTCGCTGGAGGGCGGCGAGTCCGTCATCCCGCTGCTGGACGCGGTCATCGACTCCGCCGCCGAGTCCCGCCTCGACGAGGTCGTCATCGGCATGGCCCACCGCGGCCGGCTGAACGTGCTGGCGAACATCGTGGGCAAGTCGTACGCGCAGATCTTCCGGGAGTTCGAGGGCAACCTCGACCCGAAGTCGATGCACGGCTCCGGCGACGTGAAGTACCACCTGGGCGCCGAGGGCACCTTCACCGGCCTGGACGGCGAGCAGATCAAGGTCTCCCTGGTCGCCAACCCCTCCCACCTGGAGGCCGTCGACCCGGTCCTGGAGGGTGTCGCCCGCGCCAAGCAGGACGTCATCAACAAGGGCGGCACGGACTTCACCGTCCTCCCGGTCGCCCTGCACGGCGACGCGGCCTTCGCCGGCCAGGGCGTCGTGGCCGAGACGCTGAACATGTCGCAGCTGCGCGGCTACCGCACCGGCGGCACGGTCCACATCGTCATCAACAACCAGGTCGGCTTCACCGCCGCCCCGGAGTCCTCGCGCTCCTCGATGTACGCCACCGACGTGGCCCGCATGATCGAGGCGCCGATCTTCCATGTGAACGGCGACGACCCGGAGGCCGTGGTCCGCGTCGCGCGGCTCGCCTTCGAGTTCCGCCAGGCGTTCAACAAGGACGTCGTGATCGACCTCATCTGCTACCGCCGCCGCGGTCACAACGAGGGCGACAACCCGCAGTTCACCAACCCGCAGATGTACAACCTGATCGACAAGAAGCGCTCGGTGCGCAAGCTCTACACCGAGTCGCTGATCGGCCGCGGGGACATCACCCTCGAAGAGGCGGAGCAGGCGCTCCAGGACTTCCAGGGCCAGCTGGAGAAGGTGTTCGCGGAGGTCCGCGAGGCCACCAGCCACCCGGCCCCGGCCCATGTCCCGGACGCGGAGCCCGAGTTCCCGGTCGCCGTGACCACGGCCGTGTCCCAGGAGGTCGTCAAGCGGATCGCCGAGTCGCAGGTCAGCATCCCGGACCACATCACGGTCCACCCGCGGCTGCTGCCGCAGATGCAGCGGCGCGCGGCCTCCGTCGAGGACGGCACCATCGACTGGGGCATGGGCGAGACCCTGGCCATCGGCTCCCTGCTGATGGAGGGCACCCCGGTGCGCCTCTCCGGCCAGGACACCCGCCGCGGCACCTTCGGCCAGCGCCACGCGGTCCTGGTGGACCAGGAGACCGGTGAGGACTACACCCCGCTGCTCTACCTGACCGAGGACCAGGCCCGCTACAACGTCTACGACTCGCTGCTCAGCGAGTACGCGGCGATGGGCTTCGAGTACGGCTACTCGCTGGCCCGCCCGGACGCGCTGGTCATGTGGGAGGCCCAGTTCGGTGACTTCGTCAACGGCGCGCAGACCGTCGTGGACGAGTTCATCTCCTCGGCCGAGCAGAAGTGGAGCCAGCACTCCGGCGTCACCCTGCTGCTGCCGCACGGCTACGAGGGCCAGGGCCCGGACCACAGCTCCGCCCGTCCCGAGCGCTTCCTCCAGATGTGCGCTCAGGACAACATGACGGTCGCGATGCCGACCCTGCCGTCGAACTACTTCCACCTGCTGCGCTGGCAGGTCCACAACCCGCACCACAAGCCGCTGATCGTCTTCACCCCGAAGTCGATGCTGCGTCTGAAGGCGGCGGCGTCGAAGGTGGAGGAGTTCACCTCGGGCGGCTTCCGCCCGGTGATCGGGGACACCGACGTCGAGTCGGGCGCCGTCGACCCGGCCGCCGTGCGCAAGGTCGTCTTCTGCGCGGGCAAGGTCTACTACGACCTCGACGCCGAGCGGAAGAAGCGCGGCGCGACGGACACCGCGATCATCCGGCTGGAGCGCCTGTACCCGCTGCCGGGTGCCGAGCTCCAGGCCGAGATCGCCAAGTACCCGAACGCCGAGAAGTACCTGTGGACGCAGGAGGAGCCGGCGAACCAGGGTGCCTGGCCGTTCATCGCGCTCAACCTGATCGACCACCTGGACCTGGCCGTCGGCGCGGACATCCCGGGCGCCGAGCGTCTGCGGCGGATCTCGCGTCCGCACAGCTCCTCGCCGGCCGTGGGCTCGAAGAAGCGCCACGAGCAGGAGCAGGAGCAGCTGGTCAACGAGGTGTTCGACGCCTGACCGGCGCTTATTGACGGCACGGTGCGACGGGCCCGGCACCCCTCGGGGGTGCCGGGCCCTCGTGCGTGCGGGAGGGTGTGCGAGAGCGCGGCAGGGCCGCCGCCGGACAGTCGATACCCTGTGCGCATGTACTTCACCGACCGCGGCATCGAGGAACTGGAGAAGCGGCGCGGCGAGGAGGAGGTCACCTTCGAGTGGCTCGCCGAGCAGCTCCGCACGTTCGTCGATCTCAACCCCGACTTCGAGGTCCCCGTCGAGCGGCTGGCCACCTGGCTGGCCCGGCTGGACGACGAGGACGAGGACGAGTAGCCGGCGGATCCGTCGTTCCGCCGGGCGCCCCTGGCCGGGCTCCCCGTCCTGCGCTCCCCGGCCCGGGCCGCCGGCGCCCCGGTACCGGGTGAGCGGCCCCCCTCCTCAGGGCATCCGTCATCCGGCGTCCGGCTTCCGCCACCGGGCTTCGGCGTCCGACGCCGCGGTGCGGGACGAGCGGCCCCGGCTCAAGGCATCCGTCATCCGCGTCCGGCATCCGTCACCCCGCTACGGCATCTGCCATCCGGCATCCGTCACCCGTCGTCCGGCTCAGGGACACCGGGCCGCGATCCGCGCGTACGCGAGCGTCAGCGCGCCGTGGACGGTCAGCGGGGGACCCGCCACCACCCGGCCCGCGCAGCGGCAGCGCACCCCATGAGGGCCGGCGGCAGTCCGGCCGTGAGACGGACCGTGCCGGGCGGGCGGGCCGCGCGGCCACGGTTCGAGCGCCCCCTCGGCCACCGCGTCCCGGGGGCCCAGCCGGCCGAGGTGTTCCGCCCCGCCGCGCGGCGGCCCTACGCCAGTCGGTCCGCAGGCTCCCCGGCCGACAGCCGCGCGGGGAGGGCCGGCCCGGTGCGGGTCAGCGCCCGGAGGACGCCCGTGATCCGGGCCCCGGAGGCCAGGGGTGACCCCGGCCCGGTCGCCGTCCCACCGCAGGGCGAGCACCGGCCGGTCCATGGCGACGGCCACGGCGGCGCCCGGCCTGCGGCCACCGCGTCGACGCCTCACCGCTCCTCGCCCCGGGCATGCCCTCCGGGGACCAGCGCCGTCCAGCCCTCGCCCGCGGGGAACGAGGAGCACGGGCTCGCGCAGCAGCAGGGCCGGACGCACACGTTCCCGGACCGGGTCCGGCGCGCCCCGGCGCGGGCCGGCAGGGCCGACGGCCCTTGACAGGACCCGCCCGCGATATATCGTGTTGAGCCAGGAGACGCGATATGTTGCGTCGTGGCCGGCCCCGGGAGGTCAGCACCATGGCAGAGTCGGCATGGGAAGTCGCCGAGCCCCAGAAACTCACCTTCGACGAGCCGGTGACCGCCCTGCGCGTCCGGATCGTCGACGGAACGGTCAACGTCGTGGGCACCGAGGAGGGTTCCGCGCGGCTGGAGGTCTCCGCGATCGAGGGGCCCCCGCTGCGCGTCACCCGGCGGGGCTCCACCCTGACCGTCGCGTATGACGACGTGCCCTGGAAGACCCTCCTCAAGTGGCTCGACCCGAACGGCGGTCCGCGCCGGGCCGTGGTCTCCCTGGCGGTGCCCGCGGGCGCCTCGGTGGAGGTCGGGACGGTCGGGGCGGGCGCGGTCGTCTCGGGGGTGCGCGGCACCACCACCGTCCGCGGGGTCAGCGGCGACACCACCCTTGTCGGGCTGTCCGGACGGGTCCGCGCGGAGACCGTCTCCGGCAGCGTGGAGGCGCAGGCCCTCACAGGGGACCTCGGCTTCCACTCCGTCTCCGGGGACCTCACCGTGATCGAGGGCTCGGGCCCGGCCGTCCGGGCCGAGTCGGTCAGCGGTGACATGGTCCTCGACCTCGGCTCCCCCGCCGGCATCCGGCTGACCACCGTCTCCGGGGAGGTCGCCGTGCGGCTCCCGCACCAGGCCGGGGTCCGGGTCGAGGCGAACACCGCCGGCGGCGCCGTGTCCAACGCCTTCGACGAACTGCGCGTCGGCGGCCAGTGGGGCAGCCGGCAGATCACCGGCACCCTCGGGGACGGCGCGGGCACCCTCCGGGCCACCACAGTCTCCGGTTCCCTCGCGCTGCTGCGAAGGCCGCCGGCCGAGGAGGACGAGGCGCACACGGACGGCGCCCCGACCGGAAAGGTTCTCTGACATGCCCCCCGTTTTCGCCCACGGCAGGCTCCGCCTCTATCTGCTGAAGCTGCTCGACGAGGCCCCGCGCCACGGCTACGAGGTCATCCGCCTGCTGGAGGAGCGGTTCGAGGGGCTCTACGCGCCGAGCGCCGGGACCGTGTATCCCCGGCTGGCCAAGCTGGAGGCGGAGGGCCTGGTCACCCACGCCACCGAGGGCGGCCGCAAGGTGTACTCGATCACCGACGCGGGCCGTGCCGAACTCGCCGGCCGCAGCGGTGAACTGGCCGATCTGGAGCTGGAGATCCGCGAGTCCGTCTCCGAACTGGCCGCGGAGATCCGCGACGACGTGCGCGGCGCGGCGGGCAAGCTGCGCAGCGAGATGCGGGCCGCGGCAGACCGGAGCCGCGGGCCGGGCACGGCTGGGCCGGGCACGAGTGGGGCAGGCACGGGCGGGGCGGGTCCCTTCGGCGACCTGGGCCTCGGCGACCTCACCGGTGACAAGGAGTCCTGGCAGACCGCCAAGGAGGAGCTGCGGCGGGCCAGGCAGGAGTGGAAGGAGCAGGCGCGGCGGGCGAAGGAGGAGGCCCGCCGCGCCCGCGAGGACGCCCGGCAGGCCCGTCGCCAGGCCAAGGAGGCCCAGGAGAACGCGCAGGAGGAACTGCGCCGGATCGCCCGCCAGGTCCAGGAGCAGGTCCAGGACCACTTCGCGCGCGGCGACTGGCCGGCGGGGGTGCGCGAGGGCCTCGCCGATCTGGCCGGGCTGTTCGGCGGCCCCTCGGGGACGACCACCCGGCGGCCGACGGCGCCCGAAGCCACGCCGTCGGACCCGGACCCGGACTGGGGCCGGGACGCGGTGGCGGAGGACTCCAACGACCCGGCACGGGACCTGGAACGGCTCCTCGACCGCTTCCGCGACGACATCCGCGACGCGGCCCGCGACCACGGCGTGACCCCGGCCCAGCTCGCCGAGGCCCGCCGCCACCTCTCCACGGCCTCGGCCCACATCGCGGCCCTGCTGGCCACCCCGCCCCGGAACCCCGACACGCCCTGACCCGCCCGCCCCCGTGCCCCCGGCCCGCCCGCGAGCCGGGGGCGTGCCCCGCGCCTCACCCTGCGGGCCGGGGCGACGCGGCCGGAAGAGGCGACGGGTCCGCGGGGGCCGCGTCCCAGGCGCCCGGACCGGGCGCCTACCCGCCGTCGCCTGGACGGGCGGTCACCTCGACGCGCGTGCCGGGCACGGCGTACACCCGCACGGTCGCGGCCCGGCCCGGGCGCGCGCCGGGGTCCGGGGTCAGGGCGAGGCCCTTGACGGCGAGACGCCAGCCCCCGGGGCGCGGTGGCAGGGACACCTCGGTGACGCCCGCCCGGGCGCGGTAGGCGAGCCGGTAGACGGCCCGCTCCGGGTCCCACTCGGCGGTCGGGCCGGTGCCGGCGACGGCCGGGGCGTAGGGGGTGGCCGTCTGCTCCTTGTTGGTCCGGAAGCGGCCCTCGGCGTCGACGGCGCAGTAGCCGCCGCCGTAGCACCACACATAGCCCGCCCAGCCGGAGCCGTAGCGGTCCAGGGAGGCGAGGGCGTCCCGGTAGAAGCGGCCCATGTTCGGCAGGGCGTTGTTGAGCGGGCCCCACTCCCCCACCACGACGGGCATCCGGTGGGTGCGCGGATAGCGGGTGACGGCCGCCTCGTACGCCTCGATCCAGCCGGCCGAGGGGTCGTAGTCGGCGCCCGCCTCCATCGCGGTGTTGTAGAAGTGGGGCGCGTAGACGACGCGGCGGTCGTCGATGCGGCCGAGGCCGGTGGGGACGCCCTCGCCGACGATGGGCGTGGGCTCGACGAAGATCCAGGTGTGCGGGTCGACGGAGCGCACCGCCCGCGCCAGCCGGTTGTACATCGGGGTGAGCTGCTCGCGCTCGATCCGGCGGGCGGCCGACGGCAGGTCCTCGCCCGCCCGCAGCTCGCCCATGGGTTCGTTGATCAGGTCGTAGCCGATGACGGCGGGGTGGTCGCGGAACCGTTCGGCGAGCACCCGCCACATGCGCTCCTGGGCGCGCCGCAGGTCCGGGTCCTCGTAGAGGTGGGTGAACGCCCGCTGCACGGCGGGCTCGAAGTACTCGGCGAACCAGTCGTCGGGGTGCGGGGTGAACGGCAGCCCGTCGGTCCTGGTCGCCCACGCGGGGATGCCGCGGTGGCCGAACGCGGGCCCGAAGACGTCCTGGTGGGCGTCGATCAGCACCTGGACGCGGTGCTGGTGCGCCCAGCCGAGGACGCGTTCGATCTTCCGGAGGTACGCCTCGCTGTATCGGCCGCGGCGGGGCTCCAGGTCGTCCCAGAAGACCAGCAGCCGGGCGAAGTTGAAGCCCTGGGAGCGCAGGTCGCGGAAGTGGCGCTCGGTGACCGCGGAGAGGGCGTCCTCGCCGCGTCCGGACTTGTCCTCGACGTTCCAGCCGCGCAGGGTCAGGACCCGGCCCCGGTCGTCGGTGAGCGGCGGGATGCGGTCCGGAGTGCGCTCGGGAGTTTGGTCGGGGGTGCCGTGCGGGAGGCCGTCCGGGGCGGCCTCGCGGGCGTGGACGGGGGCGGGCGGGGCGCCGAACAGCAGGGCGGCGACGCAGACGAGGGCGGCGAGCAGACGGCGGTGCATGGGACCTCCGGCACGGTCGGTCATGCGTACGACGGTGCCGGAGATCCCATCAAAGGGTCTGACGGGGCATCAAGAGTTCGTCAGGACAATCTTCCCGAAGAGGTCCCCGGACGCGATCCGCTCGAAGCCCTCCCGGGCCCGGTCCAGCGGCAGCACCCCGTCGATCACCGGGCGGACGCCGGTCGCCGCGCAGAAGGACAGCAGATCCTCCAGCTCGTCCTTGGAGCCCATGGTCGAGCCGACGACCTTCAGTTCCAGGAAGAAGATCCGGGTCAGCTCGGCGTGCGAGGGGCGGTCGCCGCTGGTGGCGCCGGAGATGACCAGGGTGCCGCCGGGGCGGAGGGACTTGACGGAGTGCGACCAGGTCGCGGCCCCGACCGTCTCCATCACGGCGTCCACCCGGTGCGGCAGCCGCGCGCCGGGCTCGAAGGCGTCCTCCGCGCCCAGCTCGACGGCCCGCTTCCGCTTGGCCTCGTCGCGGCTGGTGGCGTAGACCCGCAGACCGGCGGCCTTGCCGAGGACGATCGCGGCGGTGGCGACCCCGCCGCCCGCGCCCTGCACGAGGACCGAGTCGCCGGGCCGGACACCGGCGTTGGTGAAGAGCATCCGGTACGCGGTCAGCCAGGCCGTCGGCAGACAGGCGGCCTCCTCGAACGTCAGCTCCTTCGGCTTGGGCAGCACGTTCCAGGTGGGGACGCTCACCTGCTCGGCGAAGGTGCCCTGGTAGCGCTCGGTCAGGATGGAACGGGGCTCGTCGGGGCCCACGCCGTGGCCGCTCTGCCCGATGACCGAGTGGAGGACGACCTCGTTGCCGTCCTCGTCGACCCCTGCGGCGTCGCAGCCGAGGATCATCGGCAGCTTGTCCTCCGAGAGCCCGACGCCCCGCAGCGACCACAGGTCGTGGTGGTTGAGGGAGGCGGCCCTCACGGTCACGGTCGTCCAGCCGGGACGGGCCTGCGGCGCGGGGCGTTCCCCCAGTTCGAGGCCGTTCAGGGGCTGGTCGCGGTCGATACGGGCGGCGTAGGCGGCGAACATGGCCCTGAGCGTAGGGCGACGGGGTGCGTGGCGGAACCACACACCGGTGTGACACGCGTCCCGTGACACACCGCCGGGCCCGGCGCGGGCCCCCGCCGGTGGCGCGCGCCCGGGCAGGCGGCCATAGGTGCTGACCAGAGCCGGCCGAGGTCTTCCGAGTGATGTCGGCGGCTTGCGGCAGAGCTGTCTCATCCGGGGGACCCGACTTGCCGTCCATGCTGTTCGGTGGACGGACTCGGACTCGGCCGCCGCTGAGCCCGGCGGTTCTCACCCCGACGCCAAGAGAACCCACCCGGCAACGCAGATGGCGCCAAAAAGACAGAGGTCAGCAATCCACGAGATGGTGAGGGTGCGCCGAGGCTGTTCTTCGGTGCGCGGGACCCTCCGCTTTCGAACAGTCTCGTTGATCCGTTCGGCGGCTCGACCCGAAGATCCGATGAAATGATCCAGGAGTGATCCACCGAATCCCGCCGAATAGAATTCCTCATTGTCGAAGGTGCGCACCGTCAGAGTGCCACCCCCCGACGTGTCGGCTTCCATCACATGATGATAGGGAATTCGATAGGTGAAGAGTGGATTTACCATCTTCAGCTCAGATTTCCCGAGAATCACCCGGGAGGCCCCGATGCGTCGGATCAGAGCGATCGTCCCCAGGGCGGCAACAACCCCTGAGAGCGGACCAGAGGCATTGCCGGAAGTGACCACGCTGGCCGCAGCCGCTGCGGTAAAAGCCATCGCAGCCATCATGGTCCAGCACAGGACCACGAACGATATCCTGCGCAGGACGATTGTGTTCCGATTTGCCTGATTCATCTCTTCGCCCTCGCGGTTCTTCGACGTGGATAGCAGGAGCGGCAGCGGCGGTGAGTCGTCACCGCCGCTGCCGACTGCTTCAGAGGCCGCTGGCAGGCTCCACTGTAGGGCCCCGGGCTCCCGTCCGGATTCCCGGGGCAGGATCCAATGCTTGCCGAGTTCGCGCCAAAGAACCCGGCATCTGCTGCGGCTCGGCCGCTTGCGTTCGCATTCTATTGGCTTCTGGCGTTCGATTTCGGCGGAAGCTTCCCGCTGTTCAGCCGGCGGCGCAGCAACCCTCCGTGCCGGTTCCGCGAACCATGGCCGGCGGGACAGCAGACAACGTGGTGTGAACCTCCTTCTGTACAGTCGGTGAGGGGCGTCCGAAGCCACCTCCTATGGCTTCGGACGCCCCTTCACGGTGCCCGGACTCACAGGCTGTTGGGGAATCGGCTTCGGCCAGGCCGCCCGCGCCCGGCGGGCGCGGGGCTCGGCACTGACCGTGCCGGGCGTGGCCCTCTCAGACTGCGAGGGCCAGGGGCGAGTTCGGCTGCTCCAGGAGGATGGGCGCCACCTTCAGGACCGACTCCAGCAATGCTTGGGTGCCGAGTACCAGCTGCTCGTCGGGGGTGTGCTCCTTGTTGGAGTGGGAGAACCCGCCGGTGGAGGGTACGAACATCATCGCGGTGGGAAGCCGTGTGGAGATCACCGACGCGTCGTGGCCGGCGTAGGAGAGCAGCTGACCCGTGCGGCCGTTCTCCTGGCAGGTCTCGTCGACGGCGTCCAGGACGCGCTTGTCGAAGTGCGCGGCGGGCTTGGCGGAGATGCGGGTCAGCACCGCGGTGCAGCTTTCCTCAGCGGCGATGCGGGACAGGGTCTCGTCCAGGTCGGCTTCGATGTCGTCCAGCGCGGTGTCGGAGGATGCGCGGATCTCCAGTTCGGCACCCGCCGTTCCGGGGACGACGTTGGCCGCTCCGGGACCGAAGCTGATGACGCCGGCGTTGCCGATTCCCATGGGGTCGATGCCGAGGATGATGTTCTTCAGCTCGGCGACCATGCCGGCGGCGACGCGTCCGGCATCCTGCCGGTCCGCCCACATGGTGGTGCCTGCATGGTTCTCCTGCCCGGTTACCGACACCTGGTAGCGGCGTACTCCGACGATGCCGGTGACGGGGGCCAGGTCCAGGCCGGCGGTCTCCATCCGCCTGCCCTGTTCGACGTGGATCTCCAGGTATCCCACCAGGTCATCGACGTGGGCGGAGTTCGCGAGCGCGGTGGATCCCACCAGGCCGCCGGCGGACTCGGGGCGTACGCCCTCTTCATCGAACCAGGCAACGGTCTCGACGTGGTCTGCCATCGGGTGCCCTTGCTCGTGCAGCGTGCGCAGGACTTCCATGGCGGCGATCACTCCGTAGGCGCCGTCCAGGTGGCCGCCGGCGGGAACGGTGTCGGCGTGCGATCCGATGAGCAGCCAGGGGCCTGAGGTGTTCCTGCGGCGGGAGAAGACGTTGCCGATCTCGTCGTAGTAGGTGTGCAGGCCCTCCACGCGCATGGTCTTGTCCAGCCAGTCCCGACCGGCCCAGTCGGCCTTGGTGCCAGCGATGCGCCACAGGGCGCCGTCCTGGCCGGCCCCGATCTGGGAGAGGTGGGTGAGGTCGGAAAGCAGGCGGGCGGCGTTGATGCGAAGTGGCACAAGAGGCTCCTTGAGGCGTTGATGAGGCGGTGTTCAGCGCTTGGCGCCCAGCGCGACACCGGTGACGATGGCGGCCATGCAGAGGATCTGGATGAGGGTGATGTGCTCGCCGATGGCGAAGTAGGCGACACAGGCGACGAACACGGGCTGGAGGTAGTAGATGACCCCGGCACGGGTGGCGCCGATGAGCGCCACGGCCTTGTTCCAGGTGTAGAAGGCGATCGCGGAGGAGGCGATGCCTATGTAGAGCAGAGGGCCGACGGTGGCGCTGCTGGGGGTGAAGGCACCTTGGAGGGCGACAGAAGCGGCGTAGAAGGGGGCAAGCATCGCAGTGCCGGCGGCGAAAGTGGCCAGGAGGAAGCTCGGTCCGGAGATCGTGGACGGCTTGCGCTTGAGGAGTGCGGAATAGCCGGCGAACGTTGCCATCGCGGCGAGCATCCACAGGTCACCGGCCCTGAAGTCCATCGTGAGCAGGGCGGTGATGCTTCCCTTGGAGACCAGGGTGATCACGCCTGCGAACGCGATGACCATGCCGGTGGCGCGGACGAGAGTCATGCGCTCTCCGCCGATGAGAGCGAACGCTGCGATCGCCACGGGGGATGCGGCGGCGATCAGTGCCAGATTCGTGGCCGACGTCGACTGGCCGGCGATATAGATCAGGGTGTTGAACAAGGTCACCCCGAGCAGGGCGGCGAGCACCACCAGGCCGGCGTGCCGGCGCACCGCCGGGCGCTCGCGCACGAGACCGCGGACGGCGAAGGGGGCGACAGCCGCGAGGGCGATCACCCACCGCCAGAAGGAGGTCTGCACGGGCGGGATGGCGTCGCCCAGGTGGCGGGCGATGACGAAGTTCCCCGACCAGATGGCGGTGGCGCCAAGCGCAAGGAGGGGGCCGAGCCACAGGCCGAGGCGGAAAGCCGGGGCCGCAGCGGCTTCGGTGCGTACTTCGGAGGTGGTCGTGGTCAACTTGAAAAATCCTCATCTGAGTTCTTCGGGCGGTGGCAGTGGGCCGGGTTGCCCGTCATCCCCAGCCGGCGGAACGTTCCAGGCCCTGGCTGCGTAGTTGCACCTCGGGCTCGGAGGGCTTCGCGAGCCCGGCTCCGGTGATCAGGGCGGCAATGAAGGCGGCGGCGACGGCGACGGCGGCGAGCGGTCGACGGAAAGCAGACATGACGCTCCTCGAAGGAAAAGACGGAAGGGGTCGTCCGGGCGATCAGGGGCGACCTGCCCGGCGTGGACACCACACTGCTTGCCCGGCAGCACGAGGGGAAGAAGATCCACTTGGCAATAGGTGGCCTGGCAGCGTCCTGCCTTACAGCCGATCCGGCACGACATGCCAGCCGGTCAGCGCCGGTGAGCTCTCCAACGCGCGGGAGACGATTCCGCGCACCAACACGGCGGCCCTCTCCCGCGTCACCGCCTTGATGAAGAACGTCAGACGACCAAGTCCCTGGGCGTCACGGCGCTTGGCATGCAGATGCTCCACCCCGTCCGCGAGAGAAGCGACGACCCACAGAATGTCCACCACATCAGCAGGCAGAGCAGCGCTTTCAGGCCCGCGCAGAGCCACAGTCACGATATGCATGCGCAAATCTTGAGACGCGACTCGGACATTGCCCAGGGTTTCGCCCAGGCAGGAAGCTTCCGGGCAGCAACCTGCCTGCCCCTCAGGTACGATCACGGACGGCGCGGCGAGAGCATCAGACGAGGAAGCCCATGTCGCAGCTGCACGCGCTCGGAATCGACCGTAACGCCGAAGCCGTCTACCGGCTCATGCTCGAAGAACCCGAGCACGGCGTCGCTGAGCTCGCCGAGAGCCTGGCACTGCCGAGCAGCGAGATACGCACTGCCCTCGACCAGCTCGCCGAACTACGTCTGCTGCGCGCCTCCCTGCAAGCCGAAGGCGCGCTGCGCCCTGTCTCCCCCACCGTCGGCATCCAGCTTCTCCTCGCCACCCGGGAGAAGGAGCTCCGCCATGCCCAACAGGAGTTCGCCGACGCCCAGGTCGCCGCCTTGGTCCTGCTCCAGCAGCACGCCGAAGCCGAAACCGGCCGCCACGACGTCGAACTTCTCACCGGTATCGAGGAGGTCCAGGCCCGCCTGGAACAACTCGCCCACAACGCCATCGGGCCCCTGATGTCCTTCATGCCCGGCGGAGCACAGACCCAGGCCACGCTCGACGCCTCCCGCCCGCTGGACGCCGCCCTGCTGCAGCGCGGCATCCCCATGCGCACCCTGTACCAGTCGTCCGTACGCAACGACCTCGCCACGCTGAACTACGCCCGCTGGCTCACCTCGCAAGGCGGACAGGTGCGCACCGCCGCCGTCCTGCCCGTGCGTATGGTCCTCTTCACCGGCCAGGCCGCCCTGCTGCCCGTCGACCCTGACGACTCCCGCCGCGGTGCCGTCCAGCTGCGAGGCCCCGGCATTCTCACCGCGCTCGCCGCCCTGTTCGACGCCATCTGGGAGCAGGCGGACAAGTTCGGCACCGAGGCCGACCGCGAGCACGACGACAACGGGCTGACCGGGCAGGAGCGGCAGCTGCTGCGCTTGCTCGCCCAAGGACACACGGACGCGATCGTCGCCCGCAAGCTCAGCCTCGGCGTCCGCACCGCCCGTCGGTTGATGGCCGACCTCATGACCCGCCTCGGCGCCCGCTCCCGCTTCGAGGCCGGCGCCGAAGCCGTTCGCCGCGGCTGGCTCGACCACTGAAGCCGAGCCGCGTGTCCCGTCTCGACGAAGTCAGCCGTTCGGGCGCCGCTGTCCTTCATGGACTGGAGGCTGACGACGCCGGAGGGCGTGCACAGGGAGTACGCGTCGCCGTCGAGGACGCCGGGGCCGGGGCTGAGCGCGGGCGCGGCTTCGGCCTGGTGGAGGAGTGCCTTCATGCCGCTGGTGGACATCGTGCGACGGCGGTGCTGGGCGATCTCCCGGTCGGTGACGACGCCGCCCGGGTCGGAGGGCGACCACCCGGCCGGACGTGGGCCGGCTCGCCGAGCCCGGGGCAGACCCACGCCCGGGAGTGGGCTCCCGCCCGGCCGGGGGCCGGCCCGCCGGGTCCCGGCCGCGGGAAGGGGGAACGGGACGCCCGCTCGGGCGGTCCGCCGCCGCACGCCGGGCCCCCGGCCACCCGGCAGTCAGGCGCCCACACGCGGAACGGGCCGCCTGGCCCGCTCCATGGCGCGAGCACGCCCCCGGGCGGACTCCCTCCCAGCCCGCACGCCGGGCCCCCGGCCACCCGGCAGTCAGGCGGCCACACGCGGAACGGGCCGCATCCAGCCGGATGCGGCCCGTTCCCGTGCTCCCTACGCGGCGCGCCTGCGCGCCCCCGCGCGTCAGCGGCGCGCGACGCCCTCCGCGCGCGCGGTCGCGGCCACCGCCGCGGTGACCGCCGGGGCGACCCGCTCGTCGAACGGCGAGGGGATGACGTAGTCGGCCGACAGGTCGTCACCGACGACGTCCGCCAGCGCGTTGGCCGCCGCGATCTTCATGCCCTCCGTGATGCGGGAGGCCCGCACCTGGAGCGCGCCCGCGAAGATGCCGGGGAACGCGAGGACGTTGTTGATCTGGTTCGGGTAGTCCGAACGGCCGGTGGCCACGACCGCCGCGTACTTGTGCGCGACGTCCGGGTGGACCTCCGGGTTCGGGTTGGCCATGGCGAAGACGAACGCGCCCGGGGCCATCGAGGCGACGGCCTCCTCCGGCACGGTGCCGCCGGAGACGCCGATGAACACGTCCGCACCGGCGAGCGCCGTCTCCAGCGGGCCGGACAGGCCCGCCCGGTTGGTCAGCCCGGCCAGCTCCCGCTTGACCGGCGTGAGGTCCGCGCGGTCGGCGCTGACGATGCCCTTGCGGTCCGCGACCGCCACGTCGCCGATGCCGGCCTCCAGCAGGAACTTGGCGATGGCCACACCGGCCGCGCCCGCCCCGGAGATGACCGCGCGCAGCTCGCCCAGCCCGCGCCCGGTGAGCCGGGCGGCGTTGCGCAGGGCGGCCAGGGTCACGATCGCGGTGCCGTGCTGGTCGTCGTGGAAGACGGGGATGTCCAGGCGCTCCTGGAGCTTGCGCTCGATCTCGAAGCACCGGGGGGCCGAGATGTCCTCCAGGTTGACGCCGCCGAAGGAGGGGGCGAGCCGGACGACGGTGTCCACGATCTCGTCCGCGTCGGTGGTCGCCAGCGCGATCGGGACCGCGTCCACGCCGCCGAACTGCTTGAAGAGGATCGCCTTCCCCTCCATGACCGGAAGGGAGGCCTCCGGCCCGATGTCGCCGAGGCCGAGCACCGCCGTCCCGTCCGTCACGACGGCCACGACCTGGGACTTCCAGGTGTAGTCGTGGACGAGGTCGGGCTGCTCGGCGATTGCGGTGCACACCTTGGCGACGCCCGGTGTGTACGCGAGTGACAGGTCGTCCTTGTCCCGCACCGGCACGGTGGCCTGGACGGCCATCTTGCCGCCGCGGTGGAGAGCGAAGGCCGGATCGAAGGGCTCGTCGGCACCCTCCGTGTCGGCGCTGTCGCTGCGAGGATTGACGATCTCCGCTGCCATGGGTTGACCCCTTAAGTCTTCATCAGTTGAGGGTGGCCACTCCTGGTTGAGGAGCGGTGGGCGGGCACCGCGTCCGAACCCTGCGCCAGGTGGTTGGCCCGCCGTGGCAGGGGTGTGTCTCGCACGCGCGGGCGCGCCGCACAACGCGCCCTGAGCCCCGGATGAGGGGTGTAAGGATCCTTCTTACCGGACAGACCTCACCGTCAGCGAGTCGTTTTCGTCCAGGTGACGCGGCTCATAGCCGGTAACCCGGGCGACTCCCCCGGTCCGGTTGAATCCGCCCAGAAGGCCCATCGACGGGAGATCTTCCGGTAGGAAGCCGGAGCCTCGGCAAAGATGTGGCCGTGTTGGCACCGACCGCCGCGGTTCCGATGTGTCCCGTTACCCGATTTTGACATGCGTGGCCCCCTGAATCGGCTGGTCCGAATGGCAAGATGCCGAAAACGAACAGGGTCGCGACACTCGAAGAGGAGTGCACGACCTTCTGGCACACCCCTCTACACACGCCGGAGGACCCCGATCATGACCGCACGCACCACCCGTCGCACGACTGCCGCCAGGTCCCGTCTCACCGCAGTCGGCGCGATCGCGGTCGCCGGCGCCCTGACCCTCTCGGCCTGCGGCGACCAGACCGACGGCGGCTCCAGCGAGGAGACGAAGACCGGCACGGCCTCCGCGGCGCCCCTCGCCGACAAGCTGCCCAAGGCGATCCAGGACAAGGGCGTCATCACCGTGGGCTCGGACATCGCCTACGCGCCCATGGAGTTCATGGACGAGAACAACAAGCCGGCCGGTGTCGACATCGACCTCGCGAACGCCATGGGCGAGGTCCTCGGGGTGAAGTTCCAGTTCGAGAACGCCACCTTCGACCAGCTCGTCCTCGGCATGAACAACGGCCGCACGGACATCGTCATGTCCTCCATGACCGACACCAAGGAGCGCCAGCAGGGCGCGAGCGAGGACGCCAAGGGCGGCGCCGACTTCGTGAACTACTTCAAGGCCGGCTCGGCTCTGCTGGTCCAGAAGGGCAACCCCGAGAACGTCAACTCGCTGGAAGACCTGTGCGGCCTCACCGTCGCCGCCCAGCGCGGCACCGCCAACGAGACGCTGCTCAAGGAGCAGCAGAAGAAGTGCGGTGACGAGAAGATCAAGGAGTTCATCTCCGACCAGGACACGGACTCCATCACCCAGCTCCAGACCAAGCGCGCCGACGTCGTGATCACCGACTTCCCGGTCGCGCTCTACAACGAGCTGAACGCCGGCGGCGGCAAGCTGTTCGAGGTCGTGGGCGACCAGATCGACGCGGCCCCGTACGGCATCGCCGTCAGCAAGAAGAACCCCGAGCTGCGCGACGCCATCCAGGCCGCGGTCCAGAAGATCATCGACGACGGCACCTACGGCGAGGTGCTGAAGAAGTGGAAGGCCGAGTCGGGCGCCATCGAGAAGGCCACGGTCAACGCCGGGCAGTGAGCCGGCGCCTGAGGAACCCCTCCCTACGTAAGGCAGCAACTCCGTGACTGACCCCCTCGACAAGGTCCCCGGCGACGTCCCACCGGACGGCGACGGGGGCTCGTCCCCCCGCAAGACCGCCTCGGCGGCCCCGGAGACGATCAAGGCCGTCCCCGTCCGGCACTACGGGCGCTGGATCAGCGCCGCGATCGTGCTGGTGCTGGTCGGCCTCCTGGTGAACGCGTTCGCCTCGGCGAACATCCAGTGGAGCGTCGTCGGTGAGCAGATCACCAACGGCACCTTCGCCCGGGGCGCCTGGGAGACGCTCAAGATCACCATCTACTCGATGCTGATCGGTGTCGTGCTCGGCACGATCCTCGCGGTGATGAGGCTGTCGCCGAACCCGGTGCTCTCCTCCGTCGCCTGGGCGTACATCTGGTTCTTCCGCGGCACCCCCGTGCTGGTCCAGATCCTGCTGTGGTTCAACCTCTCGATCGTCTTCGAGTACCTCGACCTCGGGTTCTTCTACAAGGACGAGATGAACCAGGTGATGACGCCGTTCGTCGCCGCGCTGCTCGCCCTGGGTCTCAACGAGGCCGCCTACATGGCCGAGATCTGCCGGGCCGGCATCCAGTCCGTCGACTCGGGTCAGACCGAGGCCGCGCACGCGCTGGGCATGAAGGGCGGCAAGACGATGCGCCGTATCGTGCTCCCCCAGGCGATGCGCGTGATCATCCCGCCGACGGGCAACGAGTTCATCAACATGCTCAAGACGTCCTCGCTGGCCTTCGCCATCGGGTACGGGGAGCTGTTCCTCCGCGGCCGCGAGTTCGGGTCCCGGACCCTCGCGATCATGGAGGGGTACATCGTGGTCTCCCTGTGGTACCTGGCCCTGACGACCGTGTTCACGATCGGCCAGTACTACCTGGAGCGCTACTACGCCCGCGGCGCGAACCGCCAGCTGCCGCCCACGCCGCTCCAGCGGCTCCGGGCCCAGCTCACCTCGTTCCGCGTGCCGAGCAAGGTGGGAGGGACGACCGTATGACGTCCACGACGGCACATCCGATGGTGAAGGCGGAGGGCGTCCACAAGTCCTTCGGCCACGTCAAGGTGCTCCAGGGCATCGACCTCGAGGTCGCCCCGCGTGAGGTGTTCTGCCTGGTCGGCCCGTCCGGCTCCGGCAAGTCCACCTTCCTGCGGTGCATCAACCACCTGGAGAAGATCAACGGCGGCCGGCTCTCGGTCGACGGCCAGCTGGTCGGCTACCGCCAGAAGGGCGACAAGCTCTACGAGCTGAAGGACAGCGAGGTCGCGGCCCAGCGCCGGGACATCGGCATGGTCTTCCAGCGCTTCAACCTCTTCCCGCACATGACGGCGCTCGCGAACGTCATGGAGGCCCCGATCCAGGTCAAGGGCGAGTCCAAGGCCGTCGCCCGGGCCCGCGCGGAGAAGCTGCTCGACCGGGTCGGCCTCGCGGACAAGGCGGGGAACTACCCGTCCCAGCTCTCCGGCGGCCAGCAGCAGCGCGTGGCGATCGCCCGCGCGCTCGCGATGGAGCCGAAGCTGATGCTCTTCGACGAGCCGACCTCGGCCCTCGACCCGGAGCTGGTGGGTGACGTCCTCGACGTCATGCGCGGCCTCGCCGAGGACGGCATGACGATGATCGTCGTGACGCACGAGATGGGCTTCGCCCGGGAGGTCGGCGACTCGCTGGTCTTCATGGACGGCGGCGTGGTGGTCGAGTCCGGCCACCCGCGCGACGTCCTCGGCAACCCGCAGCACGACCGGACGAAGTCGTTCCTGTCGAAGGTGCTCTGAGCGTCCGCGCTGCTCCGGCGCTGCTCTGAGCGCGGGGCGCCACGGAGGGGCGGTACGGATCGGTGATCCGTACCGCCCCTCCGGCGTTCCCGCCCGGCCCGCGCGCTCCGGCGCGCGTGCTCCCGCGTTCCCACCCCGGCCCGCGTGCTCCGGCGCGCGTGCTCCCGCGTTCCCACCCCGGCCCGCGTGCTCCGGCGCGCGTGCGCGGCCGCGCACCGGGCTACTTCACCGCCAGCACCAGCGCGTCGCTCGGGGACGCCCACACCGTCCGCGCCTCGCCGAAGCCCGCCGCGCGGAGGGTATCCGCGTGCCAGGCGGCGGAGGGGGTGTCGCCGTCCGCGTGCTCGCCGTAGATGCGGAAGCGCTCGGCGGTGGGCGCGGCGAGGGCCGGGTCCGCGGCGGCCAGGGCCCACCACTCGGCCCAGTCGACCGCGCCGGCCTCCCGCGCGCGGTCCATCGCGGCGTGGCGGTGGGCCGACTCGGCGGCGTTGATCCGGGGCGTGGCCGGGTCCTTCATCCGGTCGGCGTTCATGAACACGCCGTCTGGCCGGACCAGCCCCGCGAGCTGCCCGTACAGCACCGCCAGCGGCTCACTGTGCAGCCAGTGCAGCGCGGTCGCCGTGAGCACCGCGTCGTACGAGGGGTACGGGAGGGCCGCCGTCCACTCCGGGTCCTTGAGGTCGGCGGTCACGAAGGTGACGCGCTCGTCGCCGGCGAAGTGGCCGCGGGCGATGGTCAGCAGCGCGGGGTCGAGGTCCACGCCCGTGCTGACCGCGTCCGGGAACCTCGCCAGCAGCCGGTCCGTGATGCTTCCGGTGCCGCAGGCCAGGTCCAGGACCCGGGGCGCGGTGCCGATCGTCGCCTCGACCATGTCGAGCATGATCCGGAAGCGGTCCTCGCGGTCGGGCATGTACCACTCCTGCTGGCGGTCCCAGCTCTCCTGCCACGCCCGCCAGTCGGTGCCGGCCGGGCCGTTTTCCCGGCCCGTCCCCGCGTCCGCTCCCGTACCGGTCGCCGTCTCCACCACCGGAACCCTCCCGTCCGTAATACCCTCGAAGCAATGGCGGCCGTTACGCCACCGTTACGCCGACAGTAGACCGTCCCCGTAAGGACTACAAGTGGAACTGGCCCATTACTCGGATTACGCGGTGCGCCTGGTGAACACCGAGGAGCCCGTCCGCGAGAAGGACACGCTGACCTCGGTCGAGGCGGTGCGCCGGCTGTTCGGCGCCTCCCAGCAGGCGGCCCGCCGGGCCACCGAGGCGGACGTGTCCCGGTTCCGCGGGGTCCGGGCCCGGCTGCGGGCGGTGTTCACCGCGGCGGACGAGGGCGAGGAGACCCGGGCCGTGGACCTGCTGAACTCCCTGATGCTGGAGTACCCCGTCAGCCCCCAGATCTCCGGCCACGACTTCCGCGACGACGACGGCCGCCCGCTGTGGCACATGCACCTCGCCGACCACCCGTCGAACGCGACCGCGGGGTACGCGGCCATCGCCGCGATGGGCCTCGCCTTCCACCTCACCACGCACGGCGTCGACCGCCTCGGCCTCTGCCAGGCCGCACCCTGCCGCAACGCCTATCTGGACACGTCCACCAACCGGTCCCGCCGCTACTGCTCCGACCGCTGCGCCACCCGGGCGAACGTCGCCGCCTACCGGGCCCGCAAGCGGCTGGAGGCCGAGCGGTCCGCCAGCACCGGGCGCAGCGCCGAGACGGCCCAGGACGCCACGTAGAGGGGGGTGCGGCGGCGTCCCGGCAGCATCGGCCGGTAGCGGGCGCGCACCCGGGCGAGCACCAGCTCGTCCGGGACGGGCCCGAAAGCGCGGCTGTCGACGACCTCGTCGTCCGGGTTGTCGCCCAGCACCCACCAGCCGCCTGTACGCCGCTCGATGAGTCGCTTCACGATGAGCAGGTCCTGCTGGAGCGGGTGGCGCAGCACCGCCACGTCTCCCGGGCGGACCTCCGCGCCGTGGTGCACCAGGAGCTGGTCGCCGTGCCGGAGCGTCGGATACATCGAACGCCCGGTCACCTCCGCGACGCCGAACGGCGGCCGCGCCTGACGCACCTGCTCACTCATCGGGGCACCTCCGGGTCCACCGTACGTTCGGCCACGCGTCCCGTCCCGGTCCCGGACTTTTGTCCTAAGCCCCCGGGGGCACTCGGGAAATCACGCCTCTCACGGAGTAATGTCCCACCTGAGAAGACGATCACGAGGAAGGACAGCTTCATGCTCTCCCGCCTGTTCGCCCCCAAGGTGACGGTCAGCGCCCACTGCGACCTCCCCTGCGGCGTCTACGACCCGGCCCAGGCCCGCATCGAAGCGGAGTCGGTCAAGGCCGTCCAGGAGAAGTACCAGGCCAACGAGGACCCGGAGTTCCGGGCCCGGGCCATCACCATCAAGGAGGAGCGCGCCGAGCTCGCCAAGCACCATGTGTCGGTGCTCTGGAGCGACTACTTCAAGCCGCCGCACTTCGAGAAGTACCCCCAGCTCCACACGCTGGTGAACGAGACCCTCAAGGCCCTCTCGGCCGCGAAGGGTTCGACCGACCCGAAGACCGGCGAGAAGGCGCTGGAGCTCATCGCCGAGATCGACCGGATCTTCTGGGAGACCAAGAAGGCCTGATCTCCCGTCCCCGCTCCGAAGGGGTACGACCGTTCGCGGTCGTGCCCCTTCGGGTGTTCTGGGAGACGGACGGGAGATCGCCGGGGACGACGGGCAGCAGTCCCGTGACTCCACGCCTCAGAAGGCACGGACCGCAGGCAGCGGCGGGGACGAGACCGCGAGCTCGGTCAGGTGCTCTGACTGCAGTCCGAGATGCGGGTCCGGCTGCATGATGAGGGTCGGCGTTCCCCTGGCGGTGCGCTCCGCCGCCCAGACCTGGTCGAGGCCGGTGAAGTCGTCGTCGATCCAGACGGCGGGGGCGTCGCCGAGCCAGGCGTCGACGTGGTCGCGCTTCCACAGGTAGCCGTTGGGGTGGCTGGTGGTGATCTGCGGACGCGGGAGATCGACGTACGGCAGGGTTGGAAGGCCGAGGAGCGGGCCGATGAGGGTGGTGGCGTCCTGGCGCCAGCTGGTGCACCAGACCGGGGTGACCAGGCCGGTGCGGATCACGTCCATGAGCAGGCGGCCGTGATCGGGGTTGAGCCAGACGGTGACCGGGTTGTCGGCGCTGCGGCCGGCGGGGACGACGTCGTGGCGGGCGTGGGTGGCCGGGGTCGAGCCGTCCGCGTTGGGGAAGGGTATGAGGACGCCGTCGATGTCGAGGAGCAGGTAGGGCGGGCGCATCGTTCCTCCGGGGGAAGCCGGGACGAATGGCTGGTCAGAGCTTCCGGGCGCGGATCAACAGGGTGATGGGCCAGTGGCCCATGCGGGGGTCGTGGAACTCCTGGGCCGCAGTGAGCCAGAAGCCCGCCCGGCTGAGGTGCCTCTCCCAGCGGTCCGTGGAGAACTCCCAGCGGGCGATGGGGAGCCGAGTGCGATCGGGCAGGGTGACGAAGTCGCGGCGAGGCCGGTCGTCACCCGAAGGGCTGCGGCCGCCACGCTGCGGGTGCGGGACAGAGAAGGCCAGCACCCGGCCGGGCGTGAGGTGCTGGGCGATGGTCGGCAACAGGAGTTCGGGGGCGACAAGGCCGACGGCGCCGAAGACGGAGTAGATCGCGTCGAACTGCTCATCGGAGGCGTGCACGTAGTGCAGGGCGTGGTCGGCGACGAAGGTGAGGTTGTTCAGCCGTCCGTAGTGGGAGCGGGCGCGGCGGACCTGGAGGCCGACCAGGTCGACACCGGTGACGTGGGCGCCGTGGCAGGTGGCGAGGTGGGCGACGTTGTGGCCGGGGCCGCAGCCGAGTTCCAGGAGTCGCTTGCCGCGCAGGTCCGGGCCGAGGACGTCGGCGCCGGGCCCTTGGCCTGGTCGAGTGGTCCACTCCATCCGGGCAGGCACGGCAAGCGGTTCGGCAAGGCCAGCGTTGGTGCGCTGGAAGGCATGGGCGTGCCAGGGGGATGCCTGGGCGAGCACGTCAGATGTCCAAGAGGTGGAGGACGTCGGTGAAGTGGCGGCGGACGACCTTGAGGTAGGCGGGGTCGGTGGCCGGGTCGTTGATCCAGCGGATGGCCTGCTCCATGAACCACTCGACGGCCCACATGCGGTGCCAGCCCAGGGCCCAGGTCTCAGCGGTGAGCCCGCCGCGCGGGGCGAGGGCGTCGGGGGTGCCGCCGGCGGTGACGTACTGCTCCAGGAAGACGCGCAGGCGCACGGGGTGCGGGGGCTCGATGGTGCCGTGCCAGCTGGCGAGGTCGAGCAGGCCGGGGCCGGTGAAGGCGCGGGCGAAGTCGAGCAGCCGCCAGCCGCGCTCGCCGATGTGGAGGCTGGTGGGGTGGAACTCGGAGTGCACCCAACCGAACGGTTCCAGCGTCGCTCCGGCCGAGCGGGCCTCGGCGGCCTGGGCGATCCGGTCGAGCGCGTCCTCGACGTCGTCGGCGTCCTGCCACCGGTCGGCCTTGCGCAGCCGTTCGAGGTGCTCCAGTGCCCGGGCGGGCAGCGTGCGCAGCCGGTTCTGGTCGAGGACGGGCAAGGGCAGAGCCGTACGGGTGCCGTGCAGGACCACGGCCGCGGCGACGCCGTCGAGGTCGTCGGCCTCGCGTACGGACGGCCCGAGGTCCTCCATGAGCATGCCGAGCCAGCCGTCCAGGACGGCGGAGGCGTGGACCTGGGGGACGGGTACGCCGAGGGTGTGGGCCAGGCGGAGGGCCTGGTCCTCGCTGTCGAACGGCTTCTTGGCGTACTTGAAGATGGCCGTGGAGCCGTCGGGGAAGGTCACGCGCTCGACTCCGGACATGGACCACACGCGTACCTCCTCCCGTACGGCGGTGGTCTGGCCGGTCGCGGTGAGCAGGTTGTCGAGGAGTTCGGCGCTGGGGTTGGTGGTCACGGGAGGGCTCCGGGGAGGGGTGGTGGCGTCCGGGGCGGGCGAGGGATGCCGGCTCGCCCCGGAGCCTGATCGGGTGGGTTACGCGGCGGGGTTCGCGCGGTGGGCGTAGACCTGCTCGATCCAGCCCGCCTTGAACGCGGCGAGGTCGTCGCGGAAGTTCGCCATCGAGGCACCGTAGGGCGCGACCACGCCGCCGGACTGGTCCGGCACGGACTGGCAGCCGTGCACGAGCCGGCCGCCGAGGGCGGCGTGGGCCTTGATGGACTCGATGCGGCGGTGCTCGTTGAACCAGCCGCCGTGGTAGACCTCGTCGAGCATCCCGCCCATCTCGTCATCCAGGTCGAAGACGACGGAGGTGGCGGCGGGGAAGAACCAGCACGGGCCGACGTTGGAGATGTGCCCGTCCAGCTCGACCTTGTTGAGCGCCATGAGCGTGGCCGCCTCGCGGAGCATCCGCAGGTGGTCGGCAGTGATCTGCGGCAGGCCGAGGCCGGCCAGGTGCTCCTCGCGGAAGAGGTACGCGTACACCTCGTACGCGGTGACCACGACGCGGGCCGCGTCGGAGGTGGATTCGCTGTGCTGCTTGATGAAGTCGAGCGCGAGCTGCTCGACCGCGCTCTCGGTCGTCTCGTCCACGTCCAGGAGCTGGGCCTTGACCAGCTCCCAGTCGGCGACGAGCCAGGTGTTGGACTCGAAGCGGAAGAAGTACTCGGCCGGGTCGATCGTGATGCGCCGGCCGTCGACCTGGATGCCGGGCAGGCGGCTCCAGCGCGGGTCGAACGCCTCGGGCAGCTCGACCGTGATGGCCTTGGTGTCGATGATGACCACCGTGTCTCCGTTTCTGATCGGCCAAGTTCGGGCACAGGAATGCCCGAGCCTGGTGTGGGCGTACGGAACCTCGGGGTGCCGCCCGGACCAAGGGGGAGCCTGGATCACGGTCGCGCCGTTCCGGGCGGCTGCTGATAAGTGAACCGGTGGTCACGCTCAGTGGGTACGGTGGAAGGCAGTTGAAGCGGTATACGCGGTTTACAGCTCCGGAGTGGAGGCGGTCGTGGCGGCGCCGAGAGAACCCAACTCCCGTCTGCGCGACGTCATCGCGACGGTCGACTGCACCTACGAGGCCCTCGCCAGAGACGTGCGGCGCATCGCCGCCGAGAACGGCGAGATCCTCCAGACCAACAAGTCGGCCATCTCGCACTGGGTGAACGGCACCCGTGCCCCGTCGGGCCGGGTAGGCCAGTACCTGGCCGAGGCGCTGTCCCGCCGAGCGGGACGCACGGTTACCCAGACCGAGATCGGCCTCCAGACCAGCGATGACGAAGAGCCGGCGGAATCCGACCCCGTCCTCGCCGCCACCGACCTGGGCCGCGCCGACGTCGAACGCCGCCGCTTCCTCGCCATCGCGGCCTTCACCACCGCCGGCGTCGCCATGCCGCTCGGATACGACCACGAGGCCACCACCCGCGTGCTCCGCGCCCGCACCGGCACGTCCCTGGTCGGCGCGGAGGACGTGGACGTCGTACGGCAGATCACCGCGGCCTTCAGCGCGGCCGACGAGCGCCTCGGCGGCGGGCACGGCCTGACCACCGTCACCGCATACCTCGCCGACACCGCCGCCCCCATGCTGCGCGGACGCTTCCCCAGCGAAGCCTTACGCCGGGCCGCCTTCGGCGCCGTCGCCGAACTCGCCTACCTCGCAGGGTGGAAGCACCACGACCTCGGCCAGGAAGGCGCCGCTCAGCGCTACTACCAGGTCGGCTACAAGCTCGCCTGCGAAGCCGACCCACACGGCCACGCCGCCTGGATGATGCGCGCCCTCGCCCACCAGGCCCTGAGCCTCAAGCAGCCCCACCACTGCGTCGACCTCGTCGAAGGCGCCCTCCGCACAGGTCTCGGCCACGTCGACGGCCAGACCGAGGCCCTCCTCCACATCACCCACGCCCGCGCATACGCAGCCACCGACGAGAACCCGTCGGCCGCACGCGCCCTGCTCGCCGCCGAGGACGCCCTCCTCCGCGACGATGGCTCCCAGCCCAGCTACTCCCGCGCGAGCGGCCCCGCCGCCGGCACCGTGGCCAGCCACACCGCCCGCACCCTGACCGATCTCGCCGACCACATCGGCACCGAACAACAGCACCGAGACGCCCTGGTGCGCTGGGACCCCGAGAAGTACAAGCGAGTCCACGCCCTCACCCACGCCGACCTCGGCGACAGCCTCGCCGCCCAGGCCCGCGCCGACGAGGCGGTCGCCGCCTGGACCCAGGCCCTGGTCCTCATGGAGGGCATGACCTCCGACCGGACCCGCAAGGCAATCACCTCGATCCGCTCCACCCTCGCGGTCTACCAGCGCCGCCGCGTTCCCGGTGCCGCCGATCTCGCCCGCCGCGCCCGCGAGACCCTCGCCTAACATGCCCAACAACCTGCCCGACGAAGGGAACACCGTGCCCCAGCAGACCGACGACCAGCCGAAGACCCTCAAGCCGGCGCTCGAATCGATGACCCTGCTGGTCGCGGCCGTCATCGTCCACGACCAGGAGACCAACCGCGTCGTCCTCCTCCGGCGCAGCGAGAACGCCAAGTTCGCCAAGGGAATGTGGGACCTCCCCATCGGCAAGAGCGAGCCGGGCGAACCCATCACCGAAACCGCGGTCCGCGAGCTCTACGAGGAGACCGGCCTCACGGTGAAGCCCGAGTCCCTCAAGGTCGCCCACATCATCCACGGCGCCTGGGGCGTCGAAGCCCCCAACGGCTTCCTCACGGTCGTCTTCGCCGCCCACGAATGGACTGGCGAACCCGAAAACCGCGAACCCCGCAAGCACGCCCAGGTTCGGTGGGTCGACGCCGACATGGTCCCCGAGGAATTCGTGGAGACCACCGCCAGCGCCCTCCACCGCTACCTCAGCGGCGGGCCCGAGGTCTCGCTGAACGGCTGGAAGTAGCGGGCCCTGTCTCTTGGCGCTACCGGATGTAGGGACTGCTGAGATAGGGAGAGCTACCCCCATAAGTCAAGTCCCTCTACCAGAAGGGCGTGTTCATCGCACGCACATCCGTCAAAGCTTGGTAGGTGCCCACGGCTTCTACTACTACTAGGGGTGGAGCGCGCCCGTACTGCGCATCAGCTCTGCACCTCGTACCGGAACTCTTCCGGAGAGACACCTTGACCCCGCCTTGATCACAGCAGGCAGGGCAACTGCAGGATGCGAGCGTAGAGGGCGGTCCTACCCGCCTTGCCACTGCTCTAGTGGATCGAGCCTTGGTATGACGGCACCAGACCTTCCCTAATGAGGTTGGAGCCCACTTCCCGGCGGTTGATCAACCGTCGGCTGCGATGAGCCCAGCCTCCTCGCATGCTGAGCTGCGTACCGGAAGGTCCACAATGGAAGCCACGGAAAAGAACGACGAGCCATTCCCTAAGCCCGCCCCAGCCGAATGGCAGAGGCGATGGGTGGATGCCGTACTCGCCACAGATGGCGTCAACGTCCCACGCGCCGCATTGGAGCAGATCGCTCCCTTTGTAGTGCAGCCCAAGGCACTCCTGTACTCACCCCGCGCGCAAGACAAGGCTGAGCGACTTCGCGACGACGTCCTCGTCCCGATCCGCACGGATGCCGGAACTGCTCTCGCAGTCAGCTTGAAGATCGCGGGTTACGCTGGCACGACCTGGTGGGCACAACGAGCGGATCAGCACGGCTTTCCGCTCCCCTGTCGATCCCTCGAATGGTGCCAAGCCCACTTTGCCCGCCGTTCGCCCGTGGACAGCGGTCACGACTGACGGTGAGGAACGGACTTACAGCGCCCTGCGTAGCGAATTCCGCACTCTCCATGAACTACTCGACACGATTGACCGCTCCGGCAATGAACTCACTGGGCGGGATGGGCATCGGCCGTACGACCTACGGGAAGATCTGGTCCTGAACGGCCAGATGGAACCGTGCATGTACATCGCACAGCAATTGGTCCTCGACGAGGCGTCAGTCGATGCATCAGGAGGTCAGCGCCCGTCCTCGTACTGGGTATGGCCAGCAGTCCGCGGTAACAATCGCACCAAAGCGCGTCATGAGTTGCTTGGCCTGAGCTCAGCCGAAATCGCCACCGGAGTGTCCATGGCCAAATTGGGCATGGACAGCACGGACGTCTCCACGAATCCAGCGTTCTGGCTTCCCAAGTACTCCTCCAAGCTCAACGACGAGTACAAGGCAGCCTGCGCAGCAGGCGACTTCGATGCTGCGGCCTACCGATCTCGCAAGGTTGCCGTGGTGACGGCACATCTGGTAATCGGAAGCCCCAGCCCGGAGCGGCTCTACCGCATCGTGCAGAGCAGTAACCGTCGTGATCACGTCCACCCTCCGTTGGAGTTCAAGCCCAACGACCGGAGCCGATCTCTCGGGCGCAGCATCCTCGGTGCGTACAGTGCTGCCGGCATCCTGCGTGAGGATGTAGCTGATGTGCTCGCAGGCACTCAGCCCATTAGTCGTCTGCCCGACGGCCCCGGAGACGCCCCTATCTCAGTACAACGAGACTGGCGTTCGATGCGCCTGCTGCGCGAGTTCTTCCCCACGGAAGACGACTCCGGTCGGCGTGAGCTCATCAGGGCAGCGCTCAGCGAGCCAGCGCCATCGACTCTCGGTCGCCCTCACGTGAATCGGCGCCTGCGGGCATGGTCGGCACTCACCTCGGAAAGCTACCCAGAGCCCTGGAACCCGCGTGTCGCGGATGCACTACCCGTCTCGCTCGCCAAAGAAGGCGCGGTGCTCTCGTGCCGCCCTTTGCGGGATCTGCTAGCGTCCGCGGACGCCGATGCCGATGCCTTCGAAGAGCTGCTGCTCTACCGAGCGCCTCACTGGCTGGCCGCTTTCGATCTGATCGATGCGGACCGCGGCTCTGTCGGAGCACAGCGCGGCGACAGCGACACAGATCAGACTGTGGACAACGAAGAGTCCCTGCGTATCCGCCGTGGGGTGAACAACGCCATCGCTGCCATGCGAGCCAATCGAGTCCGCGCCGTTGGGCTTCTGCGAGAACTGGCCACCGCGATGGATGAATCCGACCGTCCGCCAATGCAGGTTGGTGAGTCCGGCGAGCCGCTGGGCAAGCCGGCCAGCCGCGCTTGGTTCAACAAGACCTTCCCGAAGGTTGCCGGGGCTACACGCACGAACACGGGCGCGCCGCTGCAACCGGGCGCGGCTGCGGCACCGCCGGAGACCGATACGGAGGCCGTCAAGCGCTTGCGGCGGGAACTGGCCGACGTTCTGACAACGCTGGAAGAGGGAGTCAAACTTCTCCCTGCGATCGCCTCGCAGATGCGGGCCCATGCTCGTGCTGCGAACATCGCCCAGCCTCTGTCAGAGAGCCGCGCCCAGAGTGCTGCCCTCCAGGTGACGGGCTTGCTCCAGCCACTGCGGGAGCTTCCCGAGCTGCTCCTCGCCCTGGGGAACCGAGAGATGTAAGGGGTGCCCGCGGAAGTGACGATTTAGTCGGTAGCTGGACCGCTGGTACTTGCGACCGGCAGTCCGCACACAGTCCGCAGGACACCCGATCAAGACCGCCCGATCAAGACCGTCGTACCCCATCGCCAGCCATCAGTAAAAGGCCAGGTCAGCGTCCCACAGGGAAGATCCCCGCAGGTCACCGACCCGGCCCATTACTAGGAGACGAAGAAGGCCTGATCTCCCGTCCCCGCTCCGAAGGGGCACGACCGTTCGCGGTCGTGCCCCTTCGGGTGTTCTGGGAGACGGACGGGAGATCGCCGGGGACGACGGGCAGCCGTCCGGTGACTTCACGCGTCAGACGGCACGGACCGCAGGCAGCGGCGGGGACGAGACCGCGAGCTCGTCAGGTCGGGCCACCATCCCGGCCGACGCAGAGCCGGGCCCCCGTGACTCAGCCGGCCACCGATGACCCGCCCCTGTCGAGGGGCAACGCGGCACGGCGGGCGGCTCCTGGCGGCGATGGGCAGGTCAGCCGGCCAGGCCGGCGAGGGTGGAGTCCAGGTCGGTGGCCCCGGGCTGGTTGTGGGGGAGCTTGGCCAGGATCCTGGCCATGCCGCAGGTGTCGGTGAGGGCGGAGAAGACGAGCCCGCCCGCGACGCAGGCGGAGAGCAGGCGGGCCGCGTTCCAGCGGCGGCCGGCGATCAGGCCCGTCAGGACGAGGGATCCGGCAGCGAGGCGGACCTGGCGCTCCATGGCCCAGGGCGTGCGGGTGCCGGCCGCGCGGTGGGTGTCGTGGCCGAGCTCCGTCCAGGCGGTGATGCCGCCGGTGAGGGTCGCGGCCGTGATGCCCTGGTCGGCCAGACGTCGGCAGGCCCGGGCCGAGCGTGCGCCGGAGGCGCAGACGACGAGGAGGTCACCGCGGTCCGCGGCGGCCTTCAGGGCGGGCAGGGCGGCGTCGAGGTGGTCGAGGGGGATGTTGTGGGCGCCGGGCAGGTGGCCGGAGGCGTATTCGCCGGGGGTGCGCACGTCGATGACGGTCAGCTCGTGCAGGCGGGCGCCCGCCTGGTCGGCGGTGAGGGCGGCGGTAGGTGCCACGGGGTTTCCTTTGCTCGGTTCGGGTGGGCCACCCCTTCGGTAGGATACCCAAGGGGGTATCTCGAAGGAGTGTGGGTTGTGGAACTGGCGATGGCGGCCGAGGAACTGAAGACGGTGGTCAACCGGCTGCGCCGGGCGCAGGGCCAGATCGCCGGAGTGATCAAGATGATCGAGGAGGGGCGGGACTGCGAAGACGTGGTCACCCAGCTCGCCGCGGCGTCCCGGGCTCTGGACAAGGCCGGCTTCGCGATCATCGCCACCGGTCTGCAGCACTGCCTGACCGACGCGGACATGGCCGCCTCCGGTGACCGGGAGCAGATGCGTGCCCGGCTGGAGAAACTCTTCCTGTCCCTGGCCTGAGCCGCCGGCGCAGCGGCGCCACGGCGCCGGTCATCAGGCGGCCCCCCGGGCGAGGGCGTCGACGAGCATGAAGACGGCCACGGCCAGCAGCACGACGGCGAAGGTCCGTTGCAGCACGGTGCCGGTGACCTTGGCGGCCAGACGCTTGCCGTCCCATGCCCCGAGGATCGCCGCCCCGGCGAAGGGGCCGACGACCGCCCAGTCGACGCCGGCGGTGGTGACGCCGCGGGTGGCCAGGGACGCCAGGGAGTTCGCCGAGATGACCAGCAGGCTGGTGCCGACGGCGGCCTGCATCTCGAACGCCAGCATGGCGACCAGGGCCGGGACGGCGAGAAAGCCTCCGCCGACCCCGAGCAGTCCGGTCAGCGCACCGAGCCCGGCGCCGGCTCCGGCGGCCCTGGCGGGTTGCACCCCGCCGGCCGGCGGGCCGGTGGCGGCGGGACCGGGGCGCAGCATCCTGACGGCGGCGAGGGCGGCGACGGCCGCGAACGCGGCGGTCAGCACGGGCTGGGGCAGGCGGGACGCGGCGGCTCCCGCCGCGGCCGCGGGAAGGAGTCCGGCCGCGGCGAACAGCGCACCGGCCCTCCAGCGGACGTTGCCGGTGCGGGCATGGACGTACAGGGCGGTGAGGGAGGTGGCGGTGACGATGATCAGGGCGGCCGTGGTCGCGGCGGCCGGGGTGAAGCCGAGCAGGTAGATCAGCGCCGGGACGGCCAGCACGCTGCCGCCCCCGCCGAGCGCGCCGAGCGCGAGCCCGACCACCGCGCCCGCGGTCAGGGCCAGGATCAGAGCACTCACGCTATGACGCCCTCGCTGCCACCCGGACCGACGACCGGCAGCCCCGCACGCGCCCACGCGTTCATGCCGCCGGTGACGTCCACGGCCTGAACACCTCGCCCGGACAGCAGCGTGGCGGCCTGCCGGGAGCGGTGACCGGAGCGGCAGATCGTGACCACCGGCCTGCCCCGCGCGGCTGCCGGGAGCGGCGCCCCGGCCGTCAGACGGGAGAGGGGCACGTGCAGGGCTCCGGGCGCGTGCCCCGCGTTCCACTCCTCGGTTTCGCGGACGTCCAGCAGGACGGCGGCGCCGTCGCTGGTCCGCTGGTGGGCGCGCCGGGGAGTGAGGCGGCCGGGGCCGGGGTGGAGAAGCGAGAACATCGTTCGATCACCTTCGTGCGGTGGGGCGGCAGGGCGTGTCAGGCGGTGTCGGGGGTGCCGGTGAGGGTCAGCCCCGCCTCGCCGGCGGCGTCGAACCCGTCGTCGACGGCGACCACCTCGCGGCCGGCGGCGTCGAGCAGGGAAGCCGCGATGGCCGCGCGCATCCCCCCGGCGCAGTGCACCCACACCGCCCCGGCCGGCACCTCGCCGATGCGGCCGTGCAGCTCGTGGACGGGGATGTGGACGGAGCCCTCGATGCAGCCCTCCGCACGCTCCGAGTCCCGGCGTACGTCCAGGACGACCACGTCGTCGCCGCGCTCACGTGCACCGGCGAGGTCGGCGAAGCGGGCACGGGGAAAGGCTGCGAGCCGCTCCCCCTCACGGATCCAGCCGGACGGGTCGCCGGTGGCGGCGGCGGCCGGACGGTCGATGCCCACCCGCGCCAGCTCCCGCTGCGCGTCGGCGATCTGCTCCGGTGTCCCCGCGAGCAGGGTGACGGGCTTGCCCCACGGGATCAGCCAGGCCAGGTAGGTGGCGAGCTTGCCCTCGCCCTCGAAGTTGAACGACCCGGCCACGTGCCCCTCCGCGAAGGCCGTGCGGCTGCGCAGGTCCACCACCCACTCGCCCGCGGCCAGCCGGGAGGCGATCTCCTCGGCGTCCGCGCGCCTCGGCGGGGTGAGGTCGACGGGCGCGGGGCCCTCGGCGTTGACCGGGCCCATGTGGGCGTAGTAGGCGGGCACGTCGTCCAGACCGGCGAGCATCCGGGTGACGAAGGTGTGCACATCCAGGGTCAGCGCGTCATTGGTCTCGCGCTCCTTGCCGATCGTGGTCGCGTCCCCCTCGGCCTGGGCGGAGGAGCAGAAGCTGCCGAACCCGTGAGTGGGCAGCACCGGCACCTCGTCGTCCAGTTCGTCGGCCAGCCGGTGGGCGGAGGCGTACTGGGCGCGGGCCAGCCGCTCGGTCAGCCGCGGCTCGACCAGATCGGGGCGGCCCACGGTGCCGATGAGCAGGGATCCGCCGGTGAAGGCCGCCACACCGCGCCCGCCCTCGGTCAGGGCGTAGGAGGTGTGGTGCGGGGTGTGCCCGGGGGTGGCGATGGCGCGCAGCACCAGGCCGTCGTCGACCGTCACCGTGTCGCCGTCGGCGACCGGGGTGCGGTCGAACGACACGTTCGCCCCGGCCGGCACGAGGTACCGGGCGCCGGTGACGCGGGCGAGCTCCAGACCGCCGGTGACGTAGTCGTTGTGCACATGGGTCTCGGCCACGAAAGCGATACGCACCCCCCGGCGGGCCGCCGCGGCCATGACCTGGTCGATGTCCCGCGGCGGGTCCACGACCACCGCCGCACGGGACCCGCCGGCCAGGTAGCTGCGGTTGCCCAGGCCCTCGATTTCCAGGGTGTCGACGAAGAACACGGCTGATGACTCCTTTCGAAGGATGTACCCCGGGGGGTATCCGCGTCCACCGTAGCATCTATACCCAGGGGGGTATTCTTGGGCCCGAGCGCCACCCCGGAGATCTCGCCTGACGCTCGACGGGTACCCGGCCGGGTATGGCGAAACCAGCCGTTCCGCACTGTCCGGGCGTGTCCGTGACTGGTCACCGGTGACTGGTGACCAGTCACCGGTGACAGCGCCGTCCGCCTCGACGCCGCCCTCGCCGGGGCCGGCGGAGCCACGGCCGGTCCGGTCGACCTCGAACGCGGAGAACCCCGGCGCGAGGGCGCCGGGGTTCCGTCGAGTGGGCCGTGCTGGGTCAGTGACCGGCGGCGAGTTCGCCGCTGAGCCTGCCGTGCAGGTGCGCGCTCGGGGCGTTGAGCCCGGTGATCTCCACCGTCTTGCCACGCCGCGCGTACTTGGTCTCGATCGCGTCGAGGGCGGCGACGGAGGAGGCGTCCCAAATGTGCGCCGAGCTCATGTCGATGATCACCTTGTCCGGGTCGGCGGCGTAGTCGAACTGGCCCACCAGGTCGTTGGAGGAGGCGAAGAACAGCTCACCCGTGACCCGGTAGACCACCGTCCTGCCGTCGGGGTCGACCACGGCGGTGACCTCGGCGAGGTGGGCGACCCGCTTCGCGAAGACGACCATGGCGGTGACGGAGCCCAGGACGACGCCGATGGCGAGGTTGTGGGTGGCGACGACCGCGGCGACGGTGATCACCATGACGGCGATCTCCCCGGTAGGCATCCGCCTGAGGGTCTTCGGGGCGATGGAGTGCCAGTCGAAGGTCGCGAAGGAGACCATGACCATGACGGCGACGAGGGCCGCCATGGGGATGTCGGAGACGACCGGGCCGAAGACGATGCACAGCACCATCAGGAACACCCCGGCGAGGAAGGTCGAGACGCGGGTCCGGGCGCCGGAGACCTTCACGTTGATCATCGTCTGGCCGATCATGGCGCAGCCGCCCATGCCGCCGAAGAAGCCGGTGACGATGTTGGCGACGCCCTGGCCGACCGACTCACGGGTCTTGTCGGAGTGGGTGTCGGTGATGTCGTCGACCAGCTTGGCCGTCATCAGCGACTCCATCAGACCGACCAGCGCCATCGCGAACGCGTACGGGGCGATCGTCGTCAGCGTGTCCAGCGTGAACGGGACGTCCGGCAGGCCCGGCACCGGCAGGGAGGCGGGCAGCTCGCCCTTGTCGCCCACGGTCGGCACCGCGATGGCCGCGCCGATGGTGATCACGGTGAGGACGACGATGGAGACCAGCGGCGCCGGGACCACGGTGGTGATCTTCGGGAAGAACACCATGAGCGCCAGACCGGCGGCGATCAGTGGGTAGACCGCCCACGGGACGTCGCTCATCTCCGGGATCTGGGCCATGAAGATCAGGACGGCAAGGGAGTTGACGAACCCGACCATCACCGAGCGCGGGATGAAGCGCATCAGCCTCGCCACGCCCAGCGCGCCCAGGACGACCTGGAAGACGCCGGCGAGGACGACCGCGGCGACGAGGTAGCCGAAGCCGTGCTCCCGGTTGAGCGGTGCGATCACCAGGGCGACTGCGCCGGTCGCGGCGGAGATCATCGCCCGCCGGCCGCCGACGACCGAGATGACGACGGCCATGGTGAAGGAGGCGAACAGTCCGACCGCCGGGTCCACGCCCGCGATGATCGAGAAGGAGATCGCCTCGGGGATCAGCGCGAGGGCGACGACCAGGCCCGCCAGGACCTCCGTACGCCAGACCTTCGGGTCGGAGATCCAGTCGGGCTTCAGGCCGCGCAGACGCGCGGCCGGGGACACAGCAGTGGCGGCAGAAGACAAGGGAGACGGAACCTGTCGTGCTCGGGCACGCCCCATGCGGAAGGGCGGGACGTGCGGGAGGGCGGGACATGCGGGAGGGCGGGACATGCGGGACGTGCGGGAGGGGGAACGGGCGGGAGGCGCGGAGAAGCCGGTCCGGCGCCCCGCGGGGCACGGAGCCGGAAGCCGACGGGGGCGGAGCCGGGGACAGCGGCCGGAGCGGCCGGGCTCGCGTCCGGGGGGCGAAGCGTCAGGGCGGGCAGGCGGCGGCGCCGGGCGTCGTGGACTCGCGCACGCTGCTCTCCTGCAAGAATCGCTACTTCGCCGGGGGCGCCATCGGCCCCGACACGGCAACGGCGGGGCCGCGGAACGCCGCCCTCACCATCGGGAACTCTACCCTAACGTTAGGGTAGGGATCGGCGGCACCCGTCGGGGCCGAGGCCGCTGACGAGGAGAAGGGCCAGGGGATCACGGGCGTGGACTGCAAGCACATGCGGATCGGCGAGGTCGCCGCGCGGACCGGACTGTCTCTGCGCACGATCCGCCACTACGAGGAGACCGGGCTCGTCACCCCCTCCGCACGGTCCCAGGGCGGCTTCCGCCTCTACACCGAGAACGACGTCGCCCGCCTCATGGTCGTCCGGCGGATGAAGCCCCTCGGCTTCACCCTGGACCAGATGCGCGACCTGCTGGACGCCACCGATCGCCTCGACGGCGACGTCGTCCTCGGCACCGGCGAGCGCGAAGCCCTCCTGGAACGCGTCCGCACCTACCAGCGGGAAGCCGCCGAGCAGGTCGAGAAGCTCCGCGTCCAGTTGTCCCGCGCCGAGGACTTCGAGGCCACTCTGCGCGCCCGCCTGGAGCGGGACGCGCACACCGCCCGAGCCTGACGACGGCTCCCGCAGGGGGCACAGCCGTCGACGCGGGCCGCGGCCGTGAGCGTGTGCGCGCCCGGGCGCTCCGCTCGGGCTCACGCCCGGTCGCCGGCCCGGGGGACGCGGGTGCCGGCGCCGGATGCCGCGAAGGCCGCGCCCGCCGTCAGGGCGGTGCAGGCCGCGGAGACCGCCGCCGTCACCCTGACCGGACGGGGGACGTCCGGGACCTCACGCAGGGAACCGTCCGGCATCACGCAGTGGGTGCTCAGGGTGACGAAGCCGATCTCGTAGTCCACCGCGCCCGTCTGGTGCAGCCGGCAGGGGTGGTCGTACGGGAACGGCGCCGAGTCCGCGCCGCCGTCCTGGGCCGTGGCGACCGTCATCATCAGGTTGAGCGCGCCGAGCGACCAGGAACCCGCGGTCACCGCCGCGCAGACGTAGGCGAGGGACACGACCGCCCGCCGCCACCCGGGCACGGCGAGGTCGTCCGGCAGGGCCGCCCGCAGGGCCCGCACGAGCAGGAACAGCACGGCCACGACGGCGGCGACGAACGCCGCCGGGACGAACAGGATCACGACGGCCCCTCCCCCGCCCGGCCGTTCCGGGCTCCCCGCTGCGGGGCCACCCTATGCGGGGAGCGGGGCCGGCGGGGGCTCGTGCACGGCCGGGGACTCCCGTAACAGCGGGCTCCCGTGGTGCAGCAGCCACTGCCGGTACGGCACCGCGCGCAGCGCGGCCTCGCGGTAGGCCGCGGCCAGGGTCTCGTAGGCCGCGGTGAACAGCTCCGGGCTGCGCGGCAGGGCGCAGAGCAGCAGCCGTACCGCCAGCGGGTCGCCCTTCAGCGGGCGGATCGCCATGTCCTCGCGCGGTACCGAGGTCGGCTGGCAGGGAGCGACCGCCTCGCCGACCGCGATCAGGGAGGCGGCCGTGTGGTAGTCCCCGTGCAGGACGGTCGGGTTGACCCCTGCCGCGGCCAGGACCCGGCGCAGGCCGTCCCATTCGCCGTCCACCGTCGGGTCGACCATCCAGCGCTCGCGGGCCAGGTCCGCGAGGTCCACCACCGGCGCGGCGGCCGCGGGGTGGTCGTAGGCCATCGACACGAACTGCGGTTCCCGGTCCACCAGGACGCGTACCTCCAGGCCGGACGGGACCTGGAGCGGGCAGCCCTCCACCTCGTGGACGAAGGCGACGTCGAGCTGGCCCGCGGCGACCATGCGCAGCAGGGCGTTGGCGGAGACGTCCATATGGAGCGAGAGGTCCCGGCCGGGGAAGCGGCCGCGCAGGCGGCGCAGCCAGCCGGCGAGGGCCCGGCTCGCGGTGGAGCCGATCCGCAGCACGGGTCCGTCCTGGCGGGCCGCCGCGGCCGCCGCCTGGGCCTCGGCGACCAGCGAGTTCATCTCGGAGACCAGGGGGCGGGCCCGGGCCAGCACGGTGCGGCCGAACGGGGTCGGCCGGCAGCCGGTGCGCTCCCGCGAGAAGAGCGGGGCGCCGAGGTAGGTCTCGATCCTGCGGAGCTGGGTGGTCAGGGACGGCTGGCTGACACCGAGCCGCCGGGCCGCCTTGTGCAGGCTGCCGGTGTCGGCGATGGCGCACAGCGCACGCAGGTGCCTCACCTCGAGCTCCATGACACCGAGGGTAGAGGCGCCCCAACCGTCCCACCAGACTCCCTAGTCGGGGCAGTACGGGCACGACGGGCAGGGCGGGCACCAAGGGCACCGCGGGCACGAGGGACACGGCGGGCACCAGGGGCACGGCGGGCGCGGGGCAAGGCGGACGGATCGGGTGATGCGCCCGTGCTATCGGCCGCCGGAATCATTCCGGCACGGCCGGGGCCCCCCGAGACTCGGGCTACCGCAACGTCAACCCGACGAGCAGGAGCCCCCCATGCGTCACCCCAGAGCGTTACTGTCCGCCCTTCTCGGTGCCGGCCTCGCCGCCGCCCTCGGTGCCGTCCCCGCCGGTGCCGCCTCCGCCACCCCGGCCAACTCCCCTGCGGCCGGAGCGGAAACGGCGGCCACGGCCGCGTACGCCGCCTACGAGGGGTCCAAGGAGGACGCGAAGGCGACCCGGGCCTTCCACGAGGCGGTCATGGCGTCCGTGGCCGAGAAGCGCGCCGCCAACCCGGGCGCGCAGGCCGTGACGGTCGTCTACAACGCCTCCCGCGCCCCGAGCTTCCGCAGCCAGATAGCGAGCAGCACCCGCATCTGGAACAGCTCGGTATCGAACGTGCGCCTGGTGGAGGGCTCCAACGCGGACTTCTCCTACTACGAGGGGAACGACCCGCGCGGCTCGTACGCGAGCACCGACGGCCACGGCCGGGGGTACATCTTCCTCGACTACCGCCAGAACCAGATCTACAACTCGACCCGGGTGACGTCCCATGAGACGGGCCATGTCCTCGGGCTCCCGGACCGCTACTCCGGCCCGTGCAGCGAGCTGATGTCGGGCGGCGGCCCCGGCCCCTCGTGCACCAACGCGTACCCGAACGCGCAGGAGCGGGCCCGGGTCAACCAGTTGTGGGCGAACGGCCTCGCCGCCGCGATCGCCCGCGTCTCCTGAGACCGGCCCCGACCGAGGAACCCGCCCCGGCCGAGGAACCCGGCCGGAGCGACGCCCCGACCGAGGGGCCCGCCCGGACCGAGGGACCGGCCCGTAGGAGGGCCGGCACGGCCGCACCACCGCACCGCAACCCACGGCGTTCCGCCGGGCTTCGGGGCCCGGCGGAACGCCGTCGTGTGTTCACGCCTGCGCCGCGGGCTCCCGGTGTCCCGGCGCCGCCGCGAGTTCCACGGTGGGCGGGAGCTGACGGCCGACACGGGCCAGCGCCTCGTCGAAGTCTCCGTCGGCGACGTTCACCTCGTAGGACGTGCCCCCGCAGTGGAGGATCAGGCTGAGGTCCGTCCGGGAGGGTCCGCTTCCGTCGGGCACGGGGTCGCCCAGTGTCAGCAGACAGCTGAGGGTGGCCCGTTGCACGGTCCCGTCCGTCCGCACGGGAAGCGGCATGTCCCATTCCAGAACGCAGGCGGAGAGCGCGGCTCCCGTCCCCTCGGCCCGCAGCGCGGCGAAGGTTCCGCCGGCGTACTCGACACCTCTGATGCGCGTGCTCACACGGCCGCCGGCAGCGGTTATCGCGACCGCCTCGGCCCCTGCCCGGTCGCGGTACCAGCCCGCCCAGACCTCAGTCGACTCCGATGACATGCGCGGACTGTAGCGGTAGACGGGGCGCTTCCGCTTCCCGGTGCGCGGGAGGACCGGCACCCCGCCGGCGAACCGGACCGGCTGGGGCACCGGGCCGGGCAGCACGTCACCCCCGGCCCGGTTCAGCAGGTGCGCCGGGTGACGAACTCGGCGAGGGCCAGCAGGTCTCCGGCCGCGTCGAGATCGGGCACCGCGCGGGCCAGTTCCCCGACGGCGCGCGACATCCGGTCCGCGGCCTGGAGTTGGGCCCAGTCACGGCCGCCGGCCCGTTCCACCGCCTCGGCCGCCCGGGCGACGGACGCCGCGCCCATGGGCCCGTGGTACAGAGCGGCGAGCTCCGCCCCGGCGGGCGTGCCGGAGGCGAGGGCGGCGACCACCGGCAGGGACTTCTTGCGCGCCGCGAGATCCGCCCCGGCGGGCTTGCCGGTGTGGGCCGGGTCGCCCCAGATGCCGATCAGGTCGTCGATGAGCTGGAAGGCGAGACCGGCCTCCCGCCCGAAGGCGTCCATGGCGCGGACCTCCTCGTCGTCCGCGCCGGCGTACAGCGCGCCGAGCGCGCACGCGGCCCCGAGCAGGGCGCCGGTCTTGGCCGTGGCCATGCCGAGGCACTCCTCCAGGGTGACCTCCTCGGGCGCCCGTTCCTCGAAGGCGCAGTCGGCCTGCTGGCCGGCGCACAGTTCGATGACACAGCCGGCGAGACGCGCGGAGGCCGCGACCGAGCAGGGGGCGCGGTCCTCGGCGAGCAGGCGCAGGGCGAGCGCGAGCATCGCGTCACCCGCGACGATCGCGTCCGCCGTGCCGAACACCGTCCAGGCGGTGGGGCGGTGCCGGCGGGTGGCGTCCTCGTCGATGACGTCGTCGTGGAGGAGGGTGAAGTTGTGGGCGAGCTCCACCGCGGCGGCGGCCCGCACGGCCTGGGCCGGGTCGCCGCCGAGGGCCCGGCAGGCGGCCAGGACCAGCGCGGGCCGGACGGACTTGCCCGCCCCGGCGGCGGCCGGGCTGCCGTCGGCGTGCTCCCAGCCGAAGTGGTACATGGCCACCCGGCGCATGGAGCCGGGCAGGGTGTCGAGGGCGGCGCGCAGCTCGGGCTGGACGGCGCCACGGGAGCGTTCCAGCAGACCGGTGGCCCGGCGGCCCTCGGTGGTGTCCTGAATGGTCAACGGGGCCTGTGCCTTTCGCAGGGGCGTTCGCGACGCGCGCGGGGACGTGCGCGAAGGCGTCCGCAGAGACGAGCGCGGAGGCGTCCGCGCGCGTCCGCAGGGGCGTCCGCGGGGACGTCCGCAGAGGGTGGAAAGACCTTCCGGGGGACGGCGGCGGTGCGTCCGCCGGGGGCGCGGCAGGGGTAACGCGCCCCCGGGGGAAGGCCGCTGTCAGCGCCAGCGGCTCACCTCCACGTTCTCCAGGACGCCGAGGGCGTCGGGGACGAGGACGGCGGCCGAGTAGTAGGCCGTGACGAGGTAGGAGATGATCGCCTGCTCGTCGATGCCCATGAAGCGCACCGAGAGGCTGGGCTCGATCTCGTCCGGGATGCCGGTCTGGTGGAGGCCGATGACTCCCTGCTCCCCCTCGCCGGTACGCATGCAGATGATCGAGGTGGTCCGGGCGTCCGAGATCGGGATCTTGTTGCACGGGAAGATCGGGACACCGCGCCAGGACGGGACCTGGTGGCCGCCGATCTCCACGCTGCCCGGCACCAGGCCGCGCTTGTTGCACTCGCGGCCGAAGGCGGCGATGGCCCGCGGGTGGGCGAGGAACATCTTCGATCCGCGGCGCCGGGAGAGCAGTTCGTCCATGTCGTCCGGGCCGGGCACGCCGTCGTGCGGCTGGAGGCGCTGCCCGTAGTCGCAGTTGTTGAGGAGGCCGAACTCGCGGTTGTTGACCAGCTCGTGCTCCTGGCGCTCGCGCAGCGCCTCGACGGTGAGCCGCAACTGCTGCTCGGTCTGGTTCATCGGCTGGTTGTAGAGGTCGGCGACCCTGCTGTGGACCTTCAGCACGGTCTGGGCGACGCTCAGTTCGTACTCGCGCGGGGCGGCGTCGTAGTCGACATAGGTGTGCGGGACGACGGCCTCGCCGACGTGGCCGGCGGAGAGGTCGATCGCCGCTTCGCCGTACTTGTTGGTGCGCTGCTGGGGCAGTGCGGCCAGCCCGGCGAGGTGGGTGCGCAGCGACTCGGCCCGGTCCGCGAGGTTGACCACGTCGTCCCGGGTGAGCACGAGGACCGTGCAGGCGGTGGCGGCGCGGGCGGTGTGGGGCCAGACCGCCTCGCGGTCGACGAGGGCGTGGTCGCCGAAGTGGGCGCCGTCGGCCAGGACCTCCACCACCGCCTCGTCGCCGTAGGGGCCCTGGCCGATCTGCTCGACCCTGCCGTGCGCCAGGAGGAAGACCCGGTCCGCCGCCTCCCCGCCGACGGCCAGCACCTCCCCCGCCGCGAACTCGCGCTGCTCGCACCGGTTCGCGAGCTCGGTGAGCGCCGCCTCGTCCTCGAAGTCGCGCAGGGTCGGCAGCTCGCCCAGCTCGGCCGGGATCACCGCCACCCGGTCGCCGGTCTGGACGAACGTCACCCGGCCGTCGCCGACCGAATAGCTCAGGCGGCGGTTCACCCGGTACGTACCGCCCTGCACCTGCACCCACGGCAGCATCCGCAGCAGCCACCGGGAGGTGATCTCCTGCATCTGCGGGGCGGACTTGGTGGTGGTCGCGAGATTCCGCGCGGCAGCAGTGCCGAGGCTCTGCTGTGGCTGGGACGTCTGCTCGCGGACGCCCTCGGCGGAACCAACCGAACCAACCGTCATGTGAGTATCCCTCTCGATCATGTTTCTGACCTGCGAGGAATAACCTTTCACCACATTCTGTCATCGCACCATTACACAAATGAGTGGGAATGGATCACCGCGGACCGGGGAAGCGGCCGAAAGTACTCGCACACCGGCGACAATGCGCGGGTGAACAAGGAGACGCGGGGCAACGGGGAGCGGCTGGATCCGGCTGCCGCCCTGCGCCCCCGGCTGCCGTCCCCCCTGGTGCCGGTGGCGGACGAGAACTTCGAACGGCACGGGGTGCGCCTGCTGCTCAAGCGGGAGGACCTGATCCACCCGGACGTCCCGGGCAACAAGTGGCGCAAACTCGCCCCGAACCTACGGGCCGCCGCGGGCCGCCCGGTGCTCACCTTCGGCGGCGCCTGGTCCAACCACCTGAGGGCCACCGCCGCGGCCGGCCGGCTGCTCGGCTTCCCGACGATCGGGGTGGTGCGCGGCCACGAACTGGCCGGCCGGCCCCTGAACCCCTCCCTCGCCCGATGCGCCGCCGACGGTATGCGCCTCCACTTCACCGACCGCTCCTCCTACCGCGCCAAGGACGAGCCCGGGACCCTGGCCCGGCTGCTGGCCGAGGCAGGCGCCGAGGGGGCCCATGTGGTCCCCGAGGGCGGCAGCAACGCCCTCGCCGCCCGGGGCTGCGCCGAGCTGGGCCGGGAGCTGCGCGAGGCGGACGAGGAGATCGCCGTCGCGGCGGTCGCCTGCGGCACCGGCGGGACCCTCGCCGGCCTGGCGGCCGGACTCGGCCCGGAGCAGCGGGCCCTGGGCGTCCCGGTCCTGCGCGGCGGCTTCCTGGGGGACGCCGTCCGGGGCCTCCAGGCCGAGGCGTTCGGCGGCCCGGCCGGGAACTGGAGTCTGGAGGAACGTTTCCACTGCGGCGGCTACGCCCGCACCGATCCCGGGACGGAGGCGTTCGCGGCCGGTTTCGAGGACCGCCACGGCCTGCCCGTGGAGCGGGTGTACGTGGCCAAGCTGCTGTACGGGCTGAGCGTGCTGGCCGCCGAGGGGGCGTTCCCCCGGGGCTCCGCGGTGGCCGCGGTGATCACCGGCCGCCCCTGGCCCGCCCCCGCGGCAGACGGCCCGTGAGCCGGGCCGCCGTCCGGCGACCGCCGGCGCAAGTCCCCAAGGCGCTTTGTCGACGGTTCGGCGTCCTGACGCGTGGGTACGTCAACCATCCGCCGGTTCCGCGCAATTGGACCCTGCAGACCACTAGCCACTGTGCGTACTCATTGCCTTACCATGAGTGACAGTCATCGGCTCAGGGGGCCACGGCGACAGGGAACCGGGGATCGCGATAGCGTCGCCGGGCCAGTACCGGCTACGTCATCACGTACCGCACGGCCGCGGGGGCGTTTCCCGCGGCCCAGAGAGAGCTTGTGCCACCTTGGAGGTGAGGGTGTCCCAGATCGCAGGCGAGCCCGGGACCCAGGACTTCGTGGAAGTCCGGCTGCCGGCCGCGGGTGCCTACCTGTCCGTCTTGCGTACGGCCACCGCCGGACTCGCAGCCCGCTTGGACTTCACCCTCGACGAGATCGAGGATCTGCGGATCGCGGTCGACGAGGCGTGCGCGATCCTGTTGCAGCAGGCCGTCCCCGGATCGGTCCTGAGCTGCGTGTTCCGGCTGGTCGACGACTCCCTCGAAGTGACGGTGTCGGCGCCCACGACCGACGGCCGCGCGCCCGAGCGCGACACCTTCGCCTGGACGGTGCTCTCGGCACTGGCCGGGAAGGTCGACTCCTCGGTCGCCGACGACCGTACTGTCTCCATCAGCCTGTACAAACAGCGCGGCGCGGGACCCGGGCCGGCGTGAGCAACGGAAACGGGGATGGTCCGATGCGGGAGGACGAGGAGCGTGGCCCGAGGGTGCTGAGCGCGTCGGCCGGCATCCCGGAGCAGCAGGCCCGGCCGCACCCGATGGTGGACGAACCGGCGGAGCAGGCGCCGGTCGGGGGTGCTCCCCCGGATCCCGCCGGCACCAGCACCGCGCAGGCGAGGGCCCGGGAGAAGGCGGCGGACCGGATGAGCGAGAACGAGCAGCAGGAGCACGAGCCCCGGCACCAGCACGACGCGGGCGACCGCAGCGGGGCCCGGGCGATGTTCATAGAGCTGCGCGCGCTGCCCGAGCAGTCGCCCGAGCGAGCGGAGCTGCGCAACCAGCTGGTGCGGATGCATCTCCCGCTCGTCGAGCACCTGGCCCGCCGGTTCCGCAACCGCGGCGAGCCGCTGGACGACCTCACCCAGGTCGCCACCATCGGGCTGATCAAGTCGGTGGACCGCTTCGACCCGGACCGCGGTGTGGAGTTCTCGACCTACGCCACGCCGACGGTCGTGGGTGAGATCAAGCGCCACTTCCGGGACAAGGGCTGGGCGGTCCGGGTGCCGCGCCGGCTGCAGGAGCTGCGGCTCGCCCTGACCACGGCGACCGCCGAGCTCTCCCAGCAGCACGGCCGCTCCCCCACGGTGCACGAACTGGCCGAGCGGCTGGGCATCTCGGAGGAGGAGGTCCTGGAGGGCCTGGAGTCGGCGAACGCCTACTCCACGCTGTCCCTGGACGTCCCCGACACGGACGACGAGTCGCCCGCGGTGGCCGACACGCTGGGCGCGGAGGACGAGGCGCTGGAGGGCGTCGAGTACCGGGAGTCACTGAAGCCGCTGCTGGAGGATCTGCCGCCGCGGGAGAAGCGCATCCTGCTGCTCCGGTTCTTCGGGAACATGACCCAGTCCCAGATCGCCCAGGAGGTCGGCATCTCGCAGATGCACGTCTCCCGGCTGCTGGCGCGGACCCTGGCCCAGCTCCGGGAGAAGCTCCTCGTCGAGGAGTAGGAGCGTCGAGGGCAGGAGAGTTCACCGGGGCGGGCCCCGCCGGGAAGCGGGGCCCGCCTCCGGTGACGCGGCCGGTCAGTCCCGCGAGACGGTGCCGATGCCCAGGGCCTGGGCGGTGGTCGGATTCACCAGCAGCACCAGGCCCGACACGGCCACCGCCGCCAGGACCATGCCGAGCGGGATCAGCGAGCCCTCGGCCCGCAACAGGGTCCAGGCCGGGATCAGCGCGATGAGCTGGGTGATGATCGCGGGTCCGCGGCTCCAGCTCCGGCGCAGCAGCAGGCCGCGCGCGGCGGCGAGCGGGATGAAGCCGAGGACGATCAGAGTGACCCCGCCCGTCTCCGCCACGACGGGGCTGTCCGGCCCGCCGACGAGGCCCATCACCAGCAGCCAGACGCCGCCCGCGAAGAGCGCCAGCGCCTCGGCGGCGCAGACGGCCGCGGCGGCGGTCAGGCGGGTGGGGCGGGGGGTGCTGGTGTCGTCACTGCTCACTCCTGCAGGGTAGCGGGGAGCCCGCGGGCCCCGGACTGGGCCGGGTACCGCGCGGTAGGTACGCTGCATCGCATGCGCGCACTCCTCGTGGTCAACCCGGCAGCAACCACCACCAGTGCCCGCACCCGTGACGTGCTGATCCACGCCCTCGCCAGCGAGATGAAGCTGGAGGCGGTGTCGACGGAGTACCGGGGCCACGCCCGGGACCTCGGCAGACGGGCCGCCGACGCCGACGACATCGACCTCGTGGTGGCCCTCGGCGGCGACGGCACGGTCAACGAGGTCGTCAACGGACTGCTGCACAACGGCCCCGACCCGGAGCGGCTGCCGCGCCTGGCCGTGGTCCCGGGCGGTTCCACCAACGTCTTCGCCCGCGCGCTCGGCCTGCCGAACGACGCCGTGGAGGCGACCGGCGCCATTCTGGACGCGCTCCGTGACCGGACCGAGCGGACGGTCGGCCTGGGCCTGGCGGCGGGGACGCCGGACACCGAGGACGCGGAGGTGCCGGCCCGCTGGTTCACCTTCTGCGCGGGCCTCGGTTTCGACGCGGGGGTCGTCGGCCGGGTCGAACAGCACCGCGAACGGGGCCGGCGCTCCACGCACGCCCTCTACGTCCGCCAGGTGATGCGCCAGTTCCTCGACGACCCGCACCGGCGCCACGGGGCGATCACCCTGGAGCGGCCGGGCCGGGACCCGGTCGAGGACCTGGTCCTGTCGATAGTCTGCAACACGTCCCCCTGGACCTACCTGGGCAATCGCCCGGTCTACGCGTCCCCGAAGGCGTCCTTCGACACCGCCCTCGACGTGCTGGGACTGTCGAAGCTGTCCACCCCGGCCGTGGCCCGTTACGCGACCCAGCTGCTGCGGTCGAGCCCCGATCGCGGCCCGCACGGCAAGCACGCGGTGACCCTGCACGACCAGACCGACTTCACCTTGCATTCCAAGGTCCCGCTCCCGTTCCAGATGGACGGTGACCACCTCGGGCTGCGCACGAGCGTGACGTTCACAGGCGTTCGCCGTGCACTGCGTGTGATTGTGTGAGTGGAAGGACCGAAAGTCCTTTATCTCGAACGTATGGGCGCGGCTCCACCCCATAGAAGTACGGCTGTGACCTAGTCGACACCGAGGAATCAAAAAAAACTTTCCGGAAGGGGTTGTATCCGCCGCCGAGGTTTGCGAATCTCTACATGGCGATCGGGACGGCCCGCAACAACGGCCCCACAGAACGCCGGAACCCCTTCCACGAATCCAGGACCCTACGCCGGGCAACTGGCGATCGGCCCTTCCCTTGTCAGGGGATTCGTGAAAGCGTTCACATTCACAAGCAACCTGCATGAAACACCAAGGAGAGGTAGCAGCCATGGACTGGCGTCACAACGCCGTTTGCCGCGAGGAAGACCCCGAGCTCTTCTTCCCCATCGGCAACACCGGTCCCGCGCTGCTGCAGATCGAGGAAGCCAAGGCCGTCTGCCGCCGCTGCCCCGTCATGGAGCAGTGCCTGCAGTGGGCGCTCGAGTCCGGCCAGGACTCCGGCGTCTGGGGTGGCCTCAGCGAGGACGAGCGCCGCGCGATGAAGCGCCGCGCCGCTCGCAACCGGGCGCGCAACGCCAGCGCCTGACGCCCCCGCTACCGGCCTCTGCCGGCGGTCGCGTGCACCGCGTACGCATTCACCGCCCTCGAGCCGCAGCGCGCAGTACCCCGCATCGCATACGCGAGCAACGAGCTTCGAGCCCCGGACCGCCGACGGTCCGGGGCTCCTCGCTGTGCACGGCGGGTGCGGCCGGAGCGGCACGCTGCGGCGGGAACGCGGGCCGCCGGGCCTGGTCCGTCCACGGCCGACGCGGGGCGGCCCCGGGCGCGGTCAGCGGCGGTCCGGGGTCACGGCGCCCTCCGGGGCGCGGTCAGCGGCGGTCCGGGACGGGCACGTCGAGGACCACGCGCGTCCCCCGGCCCGGTGCGGCGACCGGCAGCATGTCGAAGGTCCCGCCCAGCTCGCCCTCCACCAGGGTCCGGACGATCTGGAGACCGAGGTTCCCCGCCTGCTGGGCGTCGAAGCCCTCCGGCAGGCCCCTGCCGTCATCCTGGACGGTGATGAGCAGCCGGGCGCTGCCGGGGCGGCTGTCGCCCCGGACGGCCGAGACGTCCACCGAGCCGTGCTCCCCCGGCGCGAAGGCGTGCTCCAGGGCGTTCTGCAGTACCTCGGTGAGGACCATCGACAGCGGTGTGGCGATCTCCGCGTCGAGAATCCCGAAGCGGCCGGTGCGCCGGCAGTCGACCTTGCCCGGGGAGATCTCGGCGACCATCGCGATGACCCGGTCGGCGATCTCGTCGAACTCCACCCGCTCGTCCAGGTTCTGGGACAGCGTCTCATGGACGATGGCGATGGAGCCGACCCGGCGGACCGCCTCGTTGAGGGCCTCCCGGCCGCGCACGGAGTCCATCCGCCGGGCCTGGAGGCGCAACAGGGCGGCCACGGTCTGGAGGTTGTTCTTCACCCGGTGGTGGATCTCCCGGATGGTGGCGTCCTTGGTGATCAACTCCCTCTCCCGCCGCCGGAGTTCGGTGACGTCCCGGAGGAGGACCAGGGAGCCGATGCGCACCCCCTTCGGTTTCAGCGGGATGGCGCGGAGCTGGATGACCCCGCCGTTGCCCTCCACCTCGAACTCGCGCGGTGCGTAGCCGCTGGCCAGTTTGACCAGGGCCTCGTCGACCGGCCCCCGGGAGGGCGCCAGTTCGGCGGTGATCTGGCCCAGGTGGTGGCCGACGAGGTCGGAGGCGAGGCCGAGGCGGTGGTAGGCGGAGAGGCCGTTGGGGCTGGCGTACTGGACCACGCCGTCGGCGTCCAGGCGGATCAGGCCGTCACCGGCGCGCGGGGAGGCGTCCATCTCGACCTGCTCGCCGGGGTACGGGAAGGTGCCGGCGGCGATCATCTGGGCGAGGTCGGAGGCGGACTGGAGGTAGGTGAGCTCCAGCCGGGAGGGCGTGCGGACGGTCAGCAGGTTGGTGTTGCGCGCGATGACGCCCAGCACCCGGCCCTCGCGCCGTACGGGGATGGACTCGACCCGCACGGGCACCTCCTCGCGCCACTCGGGGTCGCCCTCGCGCACGATGCGGCCCTCGTCCAGCGCCGCGTCGAGCAGGGGGCGGCGGCCGCGCGGGACGAGATGGCCGACCATGTCGTCCTGGTAGGAGGTGGGGCCGGTGTTGGGGCGCATCTGCGCGACCGAGACATAGCGGGTGCCGTCCCTGGTCGGGACCCACAGCACCAGGTCGGCGAAGGAGAGGTCGGAGAGGAGCTGCCACTCCGAGACCAGCAGGTGCAGCCAGTCGAGGTCGGACTCGCTCAGGGCGGTGTGCTGGCGGACCAGATCGTTCATGGAGGGCACAGCAGCGAGGGTACCCGCGGGCCGCGGCGCCACGACGGGACCCTCAGCCCGTCGGGCACCGCAGCCCGGAGTCGCCCGGCCCACGGGTGTGCGGTTCCCGTCGGCCGTTTCAGAGGTCTCGGCGCAGTCAGGGCAGAGAGCGTCGGGGACCTCGTTCCACCCTCCTGTGCGGGGAGGGCGGAGGCTTGTGTCTTCAATTGTGGACTAGACCATTCGGACTGTCCATGCATCTGCAGAGTTTAGTTCCCCGGCCATACTTATGCACGGGGCAAAAGGGACCGACTGCCGTTCCGTCCGGCCGGCCGGAGTTCGCTGCGTCACGCTCCGAGCCCCGGCGGTTCGCTGCGTCACGGATCAGCGCGTCTCGGTGACCTTCGCGAGGGCCCGTGGCGCGCCGGACATGATCCGGCCGGGCAGGCCGGCGTCGCCGGGGTCGTCGCCGGGGGCGCCGTGCCCGGCCGGGGGGCGGTGGACACGGGCGGTGCCTCCAGGCGGTCCAGGTGCCCGGGGCGCCGGCCCGGCCCGGCGCCCCGGCGCCCCCCCCCGGCACGGTCGCGCTCCGGTCAGACGCCGGCTCCCCCGCCGGTGACGACCTCGGCGGCGGCGCGTCCGCAGACGCGGGCGGCGCCACGGGTCGCGATGTGCAGGGCTCCCCTCGGTTCGGCCCGGTCGATGCCCATCTCGACCACGATCGTGTCGGGGCGGGCCGCGACCAGGGCGTCCAGGGCCTCGGCCATCCAGGGGTAACGGTGGACGTCGCGGACCACGGCGACGATCCTGCGGCCCTCGCCCGCCCGCAGCACGTCCGCGACCACGGCGGCGGTGCCGGTCCCGGCCGCGTAGGAGCCGGTGGTGGTGCCGGGCAGCAGGCCGGCGAGTTCGGCGGCCACGCCCCACGGGGTCTCGTCGCCGACGGCGATATTGGCCACGGGCGCCAGGGCGGCGACGTACACGGGCGAGGTGACGGGCTCGAAGGGGCGCTCGCCGGGGGTGACGCGGACCGCGCGGCGGGCCGCGACGAGTCCGATGCCGGAGCCGGGCGCGGTCCCCTCCTGTGACGCCGCGCCCGGCTCTGCCGCAGCCCCCCTGGCCCGGCGCGTCCATTCGGCGAGGGCGCGCACACGCGCCGCCGCGTCGGCCAGCCGCTCCTCGGGCAGGTCGCCGTCCCGCACCGCGGCGACGATCGCGTCGCGCAGCCGCAGCACGGTGCCCTCGTCCGCGAGGCCGCCGCCGACGCAGATCGCGTCGGCACCCGCGGCCAGGGCGAGGACCGAGCCGCGCTCGATGCCGTACGTGGACGAGATGGCCTGCATCTCCATCCCGTCCGTGACGATCAGGCCCTGGTAGCCCAGCTCTTCGCGGAGCAGACCGGTGAGGATCCGCGGGCTCAGGGTCGCGGGACGATTCGGGTCGAGCGCGGGCAGAAGGATATGCGCACTCATCACCGCTTTGGAACCCGCCGCGATGGCCGCGCGGAAAGGCACCAGTTCACGGGCGTGCAGTGTGTCCAGGTCCACATCGATGCGGGGCAGCGCGTGGTGCGAGTCCACATTGGTGTCGCCGTGTCCGGGGAAGTGCTTGGTGCACACGGCGACTCCGGCCGCCTGCATGCCCTCGACGTACGCGACGGTGTGCCGGGCCGTCAGCTGCGGGTCGGTACCGAAGGACCGCACCCCGATGACCGGATTGTCCGGGTTCGAGTTGACGTCGGCGGACGGCGCCCAGTTGAGGTCGACCCCGCACACGGCCAGCCGGCGGCCGAGCTCACGGGCGACGTCCCTGGTCAGGGCGGTGTCGTCGACACAGCCCAGCGCGTAGTTGCCGGGGAAGGAGGAGCCGCCGCGGACTTCGAGGCGGGTGACGTCGCCGCCCTCCTCGTCGATGGCGACGAGGACGTCGTCCCGTTCCGCCCGCAGCCGCGCGGTGAGGGCGGTGAGCTGCTCGGGGGTGGCGATGTTGCGGCCGAACAGGCCCACCGCCGAGAGACCTTCGCCGATCTGCCGCAGCAGCCAGTCCGGTGCGGTGGTGCCGGTGAAGCCGGGCTGGAGGACGGTGAGCGCGTCGCGGACGAGGGTGGCGGAGGCGCCGCTGAGAAGTGTGGTCATGGTGGGCGTCATCCCTTCACGGCGCCGGCGGTCATCCCGCCGACGGCACGCCGCTGGAGGAACAGGAAGACGATGAGCACGGGGAGGGCGAAGAGGGTGGAGGCGGCCATGGTGGCGCCCCAGTCGTCGCCGAAGGCGGTCTGGAACTGGGTGAGCCAGAGCGTCAGGGTGTGGGCTTCCTTGTCCTTGTTCAGGACGAGGACCATCGCGAACTCGTTCCAGGCGGTGATGAAGCCGAAGAGCGAGGTGGCCATCAGACCGGGGGCGAGCAGCGGGAAGATCACCTTGCGGAAGGCCTGGCCGCGGGTGCAGCCGTCGATCTGGGCCGCCTCCTCCAGCTCGACCGGCACGGCGGCGATGAAGCCGCGCAGGGTCCAGATGGTGAACGGGAGGACCATCACGAAGTAGATGGCGGTGAGCAGCGGGATGCTGTTCAGCATGGCGCCGTCGCGGGCGATCATGTACATCGCGATGACCATGACCTCCCAGGGCGCCATCTGGGCCATCATCACGACCAGGACCACGGCCCGGCGGCCCTTGAACCGCATCCGGGCGATGGCGAAGCTCGCCGCGAGGGCGACCAGCAGGGCCAGCAGGACCGCGCCGAAGGTGACGATCAGGCTGTTGGCGACGAAGGTCCAGAACAGGTCGACGCCGGTCGCGGTGGGGTAGTTCTCGAAGGTCGGGGTGAAGACGAAGACCGGGTCCTTGGAGAGGATCTCGTGCTGCGGCTTCAGCGAGGACGAGAACATCCAGTAGACGGGGAAGATGAACAGCGCCGCCAGGGCGAGCGCGGTCAGGTTCTTCAGGATCGCCGCGGGCTTCAGCGGCCGGCGGCGGCGCAGGACCTGCGGGGTGGTGGACGTGCTCACTGGTCGTCCTCCTGCTTCAGGATCAGGCGGAAGTAGAAGGACATGGCGGCGAGCAGCATCAGGATCGTGAGGATCGAGATCGCGGCGGCGAGGCCGTAGTGCTGCTGTCCGAGGCCCTCGATGTACGCGTAGACGGGCAGGGTCTCGGAGCCTCGGTCGGGGCCGCCGAGGTTCATGGCGTACACCTGGGCGAACGCCTTGAAGACCCAGATGATCTCCAGAAAGGTGGTGATCATGAAGAAGGGCTTGAGGTTGGGGAAGACCACCGACCAGAAGGTCCGCCAGCCGCCCGCGCCGTCCATCTTGGCCGCCTCGTACAGCTCGGACCCGACCGTGGTCAGGCCGGCGTACATGTTGAGGGCGACGAAGGGGACGGAGCCCCAGACCACCAGGAGGGTGACGATCACCAGGGTGGAGAAGCCGGTCTCGAACCAGTTGTGCTGTTCGTAGCCGGCGAAACCGAGCGTGCGCATCAGCCAGTTGACGACACCGAACTGCTCGTCGAAGAGCCAGCGGAAGATGGTCACGGAGGCGACGATCGGCATGGCCCAGGCGAACATCAGCGCCAGGGAGAGGGTGAGGCGCATCTTCTTGCCGAGGCGGTTGAGGAGCAGTCCGATCAGGGTGCCGAGCCCCATGATCAGCAGCACGTTGGCCGCGGTGAAGAAGACGCTGCGCAGGACGACGTTCCAGAAGTCGGAGTCGCCGAGCAGCTTGGTGTAGTTCTCGAAGCCGATCCAGACGGTCTCGCGGGTGATCATCTCCCGCCGGTTGACCTGCTGGAAGGAGAGCATCAGATTGCGGATCAGCGGGTACAGAAGCAGCGCGGCCATCGACAGCAGCGCGGGTGTGATCAGCAGATAGGGCAGGAGGCCGCTGGGCAGTACCCGTCTGCCGCGAGGAGGCGGTGTCGCCTCCACGGAGCCGGAAGCGGGTGGTGGAGTCTGCGGCGTCGCCCTCCCGGGCGAGCCGACGGAGGCGGAGTCCACCGCCCCGTGGGAGTCCACGGTCATGGTTGTCTTCCTCGCGGTTCTGGGGCTGCCTCCCCGGCGGGGGCGGGCTCCCGCCGGGATGGGCCGCGTCCCTCGGCACAGGGACGCGGAGCACTAAGACGGCCCGGTGGTGCGGCCGCCTCACGGGGGCGGCCGCACCACCGGGTGCTGTGGACCTACTCCTGGTTGACGCGCTCGGTGATGACCTTGTCGGCCTCTTCACCGGCCTTCTTCGGGTCGGTGCCCTTCAGGACCTTGGTCATGTAGTCCTTGATCGGGTTCGGCGCGGTCTCGACGTTCGCCCAGCCCGGGGTCACCGGGGTGATCTTGCCGACGGGCGCGGCCTGGGCCATGGCCTCGGCGAAGGAGCCGGCCGGCGGCTTGAACTGGGCCGCGTCGTTGTTCGGGAGCAGACCGCCCTCGGTGGCCTGCGCGTACTTGGCCATGTGGTCCTTGCCGGCCGCGAGCGCCAGCCACTCCTTGGCGAGGTCCTTGTTCTTGGACCGCTCGGCGACGGCGAGGTTGGAGCCGCCGAAGAAGACGGAGCCCGGCTTGTCGGCCGTCTTGCCCGGGATCGGGAAGTAGCCGAAGTCGGCCTTGCCGCCGGCCTTGGTGATGGCGTCGATCGCGCCGCCGGCCTCCCAGCCGAGACCGATCCAGGACGCGACACCGCCCTTGGGCACGATGTCCGTGGACTGCTGCGGGGTCGCCTCGTCCTTGTCCTTCGGGGCCGTGGAGAAGGACTGCAGCTCCTTGTAGAAGTTGATCGCCGCCTCCGCCTCGGGGGTGGCGAGCGAGCCCTTCCACTTGTCGCCGTCCTTGACCGCGAGGTCGCCGCCCTCGTCCCACACGAAGCCGGCGTAGACGTACCAGCTCTGGCCGGGCAGGTAGATCGGCTGGATCTTGGAGTCGGACTTCTTGATCTTCTCCAGGCCGGCGATCCACTCGTCGCGGGTCTTCGGCGGCTGGACGCCGGCCTTGGCGTAGGCGGCCTTGTCGTAGATCACCACGCGGTTGGCCGCGTACCAGGGAGCGGCGTAGAGCTGGCCGTCGAGCTCGGCGGAGGACACCATGCCCTTGTTCCAGCCGTCGTAGCCCAGGTCGGCCTTGCTGTCGGTCAGGTCGGCGAGGCCGCCGGTGACCGCGTAGCCGGCGGTCTGGGTGTTACCCAGCTCCAGGACGTCCGGCGGGGTGTCCTCGGAGAGGGCCGTGGTGACCTTCTCCTGGATGCCGTTCCACTGCTGCGTCTCGACCTTGACCTTGACGCCCTTGTGCTTGGCCTCGAACTCCTTGTTGACCTCGGCTATCCAGGCCTCCGGGGCGGAGCCGTCCATGACCCAGACGGTCAGCGTCTTGTTCCCACCGGACTTGCCGCTGTCACTGCCGCCGTCGTTGCCACACGCGGCGACGCCGACCATCATGCCCGCGACGCCGATCGTCGCGACGAGCTTGCGCTTCACGCAATCCTCCTCAGGGATGCCTGCAAACCCTGCCCACCGCGCAGCCTTACCTAAGGAGTAGTGCCTGTGGGTCTGGGACTTGGCCTCTAGTGGTTTAGACCAGTAACCGGAGCTTGGCCTAGACCTATAGGGGTGTCAAGGGTGTATAAGAAGGGCTGTCGTGTCCGTTATCGGACCGACACCTGAGGGAGGGCGACGACCCGCTACCGGTCCGTGCCACCATGTGAGCCGCGACAGACGGAGGAGCCGGTGACGGCACGAGCGCAGCAGTCGGAAAGGCGGGCCATGACCACGGACGGGGGTGGCACGGAGGCCGAGAGCGGAGCGGGCACGCGCATCGCGCGCGTCCCCAAGTACTACCGGCTCAAGCGGCACCTGTTGGACATGACGGAGACCCTGCCGCCCGGCACGCCGGTACCGCCGGAGCGCACCCTCGCCGCGGAGTTCGACACCTCGCGCACCACCGTGCGCCAGGCCCTCCAGGAGCTGGTCGTCGAGGGGCGGCTGGAGCGCATCCAGGGCAAGGGCACCTTCGTGGCCAAGCCCAAGGTCTCCCAGGCCCTGCAACTCACCTCGTACACCGAGGACATGCGCGCCCAGGGGCTGGAGCCCACCTCCCAGCTGCTGGACATCGGGTACGTGACGGCCGACGACACCCTGGCCGGGCTGCTCGACATCACCGCCGGCGGCCGGGTGCTGCGCATCGAACGGCTCCGGCTGGCCAGCGGCGAGCCCATGGCGATCGAGACCACGCACCTCTCCGCGAAGCGCTTCCCGGCCCTTCGGCGGTCCCTCGTCAAGTACACGTCCCTCTACACCGCCCTCGCCGAGGTGTACGACGTCCGGCCCGCCGAGGCCGAGGAGACCATCGAGACCTCCCTCGCCACCCCGCGGGAGGCGGGGCTGCTCGGCACGGACGTGGGCCTGCCGATGCTGATGCTCTCCCGGCACTCGCTGGACGCCCGGGGCGAACCGGTGGAGTGGGTGCGGTCCGTGTACCGCGGCGACCGCTACAAGTTCGTGGCCCGACTCAAGCGGCCGCAGGACTGAGCCCGTACTGAGCCCGTCCGGACGAAAGGCCGGTGGCCGCATCCCCCCGGGGGTGCGGCCACCGGCCTTTCCCGTGCCCGGCCGGCCCGGACGCCGCCGGCCGCCCCGGCACCTTGTGACCGGCAGCAACGTGACAGCACCCGTGAAGTGGCTGGTCGCCGGAGTGCGGACGCGGCGCCAGGCCATGACCCCAACTGACCGGGGCAGTTGGTGCCACCCGTGAATTACTGACTCCGGACAGCGGATCGAGCATTCTGGAACACGTCGAAGGGGGAACCCGGCAAGGGACCCTTCAGAGGACTTCCGAAGAATTCCTTTCGCGTCGCCGACGCGTTCCCGACTACTCGAAGGAGTATTCCCGTGCGCGCTTCCACCGCTCTCACCGCCGCCTTCTCCACCGCCTCCGCCACGACCGCCGCCGTCGCCCTCGCCGCCGGCCTCGCGCTCGGCACGGCCTCCGCCACGACGCTCGCCGAGAGCCCGGCCGTCACCCCCGCCGCCGCCCCGGTCACCACCGCCGCTCCCGGCGACGACACCCGCGACGGATTCTCCTGGGGCTGACCGAACCGCTCACACACCCCGGGAACCCGCGATCTACCTCATCGGCATCTCGCTGGCCCCGCCCCCCGCGGCGGCCCCCGAGCCCCCCAAGCCCCCCGAGCGGCTCCGCGTGCTGAAGGCCCTGGAGCGGGCCGTCGGCTCCGCGGACCCGATCGAGACCGCCCGGGCGCTGGTCGTCGGACGGTCCGTCCGGATCGCCCTGTGCGTCGACGGGCCCTGCGAGATCGAAGCAATCGGGCACGCACTGGACGTCTGCCGGCGCCTGCTCGCCACCACACCGGAATTCGCGCAGTACCGCATCGGCGACTGCAAACTCCTGTGAGACCTGTTTCAGTTCCACCTGCGAAGCACCGAAAGGTGACGCACCGAAAAGAGAACGGGGAATTCCAGCCGTGCTCGTGCACATTCTTGGCCCGCTGCGCGCCGAGGTCGACGGCGTGCCGGTTTCGCTCGGCGGCAGACGGACGCAGACGATCCTCGCCCTCCTCGCCCTGGAGGAGAACCGGGTCGTCCCGACCGACCGCCTGGTGGACGCCGTGTGGGGAGCCGCCCCGCCGGCCAGCGCCCGCACTCAGATCCGCATCTGCGTCTCCGCGATCCGGCGTGCCGTGGCCGAGGCGGCCACCGCCTCGCCGACCGGGCCGGGCGCCCCGGCCGAGGACCCGATCGAGACCCACACCCTCGGCTACCGGCTGCGCCTGTCACCCGGCGGACTCGACTCCGCGCTCTTCGACGCCCGGGTGGGCCGCGCCCGCCGACTGGCCCGGGAGGGACGCGGGGCGGAGGCCGTACCGGAGCTGCGCGGCGCGCTCGCCCTCTGGAACGGGCCGGCCCTCGCGGGTCTGACCAGCCCGGCGCTGGAGCCGGCGATCCGCCGGCTGGAGGAGGACCGGGTCCGGGCCACCGAGGAACGGCTGCGGCTGGAGCTGGAACTCGGCCGGCACGAGGACGTGATCGGCGAGCTGATCGCGCTGACCGCGGAGCACCCCTTCCGGGAGCGGCTGCACGGCCAGTTGATGCTGGCTCTCCAGCGGTCCTGCCGCACCGCCGAGGCGCTGGCCGCCTACCGGCGCATCCGGCTGACGCTGGTGGAGGAACTGGGCATCGAGCCCGGGCCCGAGCTCAGCGGTCTGGAGCAGGCGATCCTGACGGGCGAACGCCTGAGCGCGTGAGCCGACGCCGCCCGGCCCGGGGGCCCGGGCCGGGCACGCCGGGCCGGCACGCCGGGGCGGGGCAGGCCGGGCCGGGCACGGACGGGTTTCAGAGGGTGATCCACAGATCCTGGAGCCGGTGCTCCGAGATCCCGTCCGTGGGCCTGAGCTCGTACCGGTGCGCCGTCACGTCCCCGGCCGTGAACGCCCAGTCCACCCGCCAGAACGGCAGCGGCCGGTTGAAGACGCTGTCCCACTCGAACCCGACCGGGGCCGGGAACTTCCAGCTCAGGGGCAGCAGATCGGTGTTGGCCTCCAGAGCGTCCCGGGCCAGTGAGCGCACCCCGTCCAGATCGCGCATCGCCGCCGTCGAGTTGAAGTCGCCCGCGATCACCACCGGGTGGGGGTTGTCCCGCAGGTCCCGTTCCAGGCCCGCGACCTCCTCCTGCCGCCAGTCGAACTTGCGCTGGAAGTAGGCGTCGAAGTCGAAGTCGGCGAAGGGATCGAGGTTGTCCGGCGCCAGCTGGACCGTGACGTGCACGTTGTACACGCTGAGCACCCGGTCGCCCACCTGGAGGTCGGTGCGCATGACCTTGTCCCGTTCGAAGATCCGCTTGAACGCGGGGGACTTCTCGCGGTCGAGCTCCTTGCCCGGGCCGACCGGCGGCTTGGCCACCACGGGGAAGCGGGAGATCGTCAGCAACTCGCCCCGGCGGGCGATGTGGTAGCCGGGGAACTCCTCGCGCAGGCGGGCGTCGTCGTCGATCCGGCGGTAGCCCTCCTCCCCCAGGCCCGGCTGCCACAGCACGTGCTCCTGGAGGAGGTAGACGTCCGCCTCCTGGCGGTGCAGCAACTCGTACAGCCGGTCCACTCCGGTGTCCGCGGCCCAGTACTGGGTGTTGAGGGAGACGATCCGCAGCGCGCCGGGCGGCACCGTGGGCTCGTCGCGCCAGAGGGCGGGCCAGTTGATCCCGGACCCGGTGAGCAGGGCCAGCACCAGGGCCGTCGCGGAGATCCCGGCCGCCCAGGGGCGACGGCGGCCGCAGGCCGCGGCGCTCGCGGCGAGCAGCAGCGCGGGGACGGCCAGCAGGAGGAGCGGGGGCGCGGCGTCCAGCAGGATCGCCCAGTGCCAGCGTCCGCTGACCTGCCAGCGGACCACGGCGTAGAGCAGCCAGAGGGCGGCGAGGGCGCAGAGCAGCCGTCCGTACCAGAGCCGCAGAACGCGTGCGACGCGGCGGCCCGGGCCGGCGGGGCCCGCACCGCCGCCGGCACCGAGCGGGTCACCGGGGCTACCGGGCCCGCCCGCACCGGCCGCACCAGCCGCACCAGCCGCACCGCCCGGACCGGTGCCGGGCTTCCCTGGCTCCGTCGGGCCGGGACCGGGCTCCGTCGAGCCGTGGTCCGCGCCGTCCCCGGGGCTGCCCGCACCGCCCGGACCCGTGCCGGGGTCGCCGGGCCCGCCCGGGGCTGAACCGGGCCGGCCCCGCGCGGCCGACATGGCCGGCCCGGGCACGGGCCGGGTCTCGTGGCGGGTCATGCCGCACCCGCCTGGAGCCGGTACATCCGCCGGAAGCGCCCGCTGACCGCGTACTGCGCGAGCCCGAGCGCCAGCCCGCCGACCACCGCCGTGTTGACCAGGAGATGCGCGGCCGTGAAGAAGGCGAGGAAGGCGAACCCCCGCTCCCGCCGCACGAACCGGTACTGCCCGAGGTCCGCCAGGACCGTTCCCGCCAGCGCCGCGAGGAAGACCGCCGGCGCCCACGGGGTGAGGACGGCGAACGGCAGGGCCGCGACGGCCAGAGCGCCCAGGACGGATGCGGCGGCCCGGCCGCCGGTCTCCATTCCCTGCATCGCCCGACCCCGGTCCAGGTAGAACGGCACCCGCAGCCGGCTGCGCACGAACGCCTTGCGCAGCAGCGGACGCATCCGGCTCTCGTCCGAGAGCTGCCCCCGGATGCGGGAGCTGAGCAGCATCGGCCAGCGGGCGGCCATCCGCTCGGCGTGGTCGATCTCCTCGGTCTGCCGCAGCGCGGGGTTGAACCAGCCGGCGTCCATGAAGGCGGCCCGGCGCACCGCGCCCAGGGCGTAGAACCCGCCGCTGACCAGCCCTTCGGCGCTCTTGCGCCAGTAGTGGTACTGGAGGATGCGGTACTGGCCGACCAGGGGCTCCGCGAACAGCGGCTCCTTGTCGGGTATGCCGAACACCGCGCCGTACGAGGGGTTCTCCTCGAACAGGGCGACCGCCTGGGCGACGGCCTCCGGGTGCATGGTCAGATCGGCGTCCAGGAAGAAGACGATCTCCCCCTTGGAGGCGCGGACCCCGAGGTTCCGGCTGGCCCCCGGGCCGCCGTTCTCCGGAGCGCGCACCAGGCGGACCGGGTGGGCCGCGGCCCGTTCCGCGCAGCCGTCGGTGCTGGCGTCGTCGACGACGATCACTTCGAGGTTGGGGTAGGTCTGCGCGCGGATCGACTCCAGGCACAGATCGATGGTGCGGCGGTCGTTGTACATGGGGACGACCACCGAGACGAGGGGTTCGGTCATGGGATGTCCTCAGGGAGGTACGGACTCGGGGAGGTGCGGAAGGGGGCGCGGGGGTCAGACGAAGGCCGGCAGGAGCAGCAGCGCGCCCCAGACCGAGGAGTTGGCGAGCATGGTCCGGTCCCGGAGCAGGGTCCGCACCGGCTCGCCGCCCCCGCCGTCGACCACGACGACCTGGAGGTAGCGGAAGAGCGCGAAGAGGGCGCAGGGCACGGTGAGCAGGGCGAGGTCGCCGAAGCCGGACTCGGTGCGCAGGTACATCAGGTAGCCGATCATCGTGAGGGTCGAGCAGAGGACCAGGACGAGATCGAGGAAGTGGGCCGAGTAGCCCACCAGCGCGGGTCGGTGGCCGGTGCCGGAGACGCCCAGTTCGTGCCGGCGCTTGCCGAGGATCAGGACCAGGCAGACGACGAGGACGGTGAGGACCAGCCACACCTCCACCGGCCGGTGCGCCGCCTGGTAGCCGCCGATCAGACGCAGCACGAAGCCGGTCGCCACCACGAACACGTCCAGCAGCGGCAGATGCTTGAGCTTGAAGCTGTACGCACCGTTGACCGCGAGGTAGAGCAGCACCACGGCGGTGGTGCCGGTGCCCAGTACGGCCAGGGCCGGGACCAGCAGGGCGGCGATCACCACCGCCGTGGTGACGGCGGACGCCATGCTCATCCGCCCGGAGGCGAGCGGCCGGTGGCGCTTGACCGGGTGGCGTTTGTCGCGTTCCACGTCGGCGATGTCGTTGAGGACGTACACCAGCGAGGAGGCGAGGACGAAGGCGGCGGTGGCGAGCAGGACGCGCAGTCCGGTGTCCGGGTGCCAGCCGGCCCCGAGCAGCGGCAGCGGCACCACCGCGATGTTCTTGGGCCACTGGCCCGGCCGGACGAGGGCGAGCGGGGCGGGCAGCCGCACGGCGCGGGCCGGTGCGGGGGCCGGGGGTCTTTCCTTCAGGTCCTTCAGATCCTGGAGATCGGTCATGACGCCCTCTCAGAAGAAGATCTTCGCGGCGGACAGCAGCCCCTGCTTCCAGGGGTCCCGGCTGGTGCGGCCCGAGGTGGCCCGGCCGCCGGCGCTCTCCGGCGGGGCGGTGTGCCGCGCGGTGCGCCACCAGTCGTAGGTGCGCAGCACCGCCTCCGCGTTGGAGTGGCGGGGGGTGAAGCCGAGCCGGGCCTTGGCCTTGTCGATGCTGACGTAGGAGTCGTCCATCAGCTTGTGCAGCAGCCGCCCGTAGACCGGGGAGAGCCGCAGCCGTTGCAGGACGCTGAGGACCGCGAGGGCGGGGCGGGCGGGGAGGCCGATGACCCGCTTGCCGTGGCCGGCGGCGTCCAGCACGGCCTGGAAGTCCTCGCGCAGGGTGCCGAATTCGGCGGCGGCGAGGTTGTAGGTGTCGTTCGCGACCTCGTCGGAGGCGGCGAGGACGGTGACCACGGCGTCGACCAGGTCGTCCACGGCGAACATCTGGATGCGGACGTTCCCCTTGCCCAGTACGGGGAAGTTGCGGCCCTCCTCGGCCCATTCGAAGAGCATGGAGAACAGGCCCATCCGGCCCGGCCCGACGAAGGTCTTGGGGCGCAGGATCGGGACGCAGACGCCCGTGGCCCGGTACCGCTCCGCGACCTCCTCGGCCGCCGCCTTGGCGCGGCTGTAGGTGTCGACCGGTTCGCGGGGGTACTCCTCCGGGGTCGGGACCACGGTCGGCAGCCCGTAGACGGCGGTCGAGGAGATGTGCACCACGCGACGGGTGCCGGCCGCCTCGGCGGCGGCGAAGACGTTCTCGGTGCCGCCGACGATGATGGAGCGGATCAGCTCGTCGGGGTAGCTGGGCAGGGCGGCGGCCGCGTGGATCAGGACGTCCGCGCCGTCCAGGGCGCGGTCCATCAGGGCACGGTCGCGGATGTCCCCGGTGAACTCCACCCCGGGGCCGGGGCGGAGGTCCACCCCGCGGACCTGGTGGCCCTCGGCGAGGAGCCGTTCGACGAGCCGGGAGCCGAGCATGCCTGCCGCGCCGGTGATCGTGATCACCACTGGGAGCTCACCTTCTGCTTGATGAAACGGGCGACCAGGGAGGTCAGCCCGCGGTCGAGGACCTCGCCCAGCGCCTCGACCGTGCGCTCGGCCTCCACCGGTTCGGTGACCAGGGAGGGGCCGATGATCAGCGGGTTGAGGCCGTTGAGGGTGTAGTAGGCGTAGATGCCGTGGTCCTCGTAGAGCGCGTTGATCACCGCGCAGGTGACCAGCTTGGTCTTGAAGCGGGGATCGCGGGCCATGCCGCCGGGGGCGAGCCTGGCCACCAGGTCGAGGACGCGCGGGCCGCCCTCGATGAAGACGCCCCACAGCGCGCCGGCGCCGGCGACCCTGCCGATCTCGTCGGGGAACTCCTTGGCCAGGCGCTCCAGGCCCGGCTCCAGGACGGCGCCCAGGGCACGGGCACGGGCCGGGTAGTCGTCCTCGACGGCGATGTTGACGGCCTCCAGGGCGGTGACGCACTCCTCGCCGAAGCCGTAGTAGGTGGTGGAGGTGGACTGGAGGAGGGCGTCGCCGAGGTTGTCGTACGCCTTGCGGAAGACCGGCTCGCGGGCGACGAAGGCCGAGATGGAGGACTTGCCGCCGCCGAAGGACTTGGAGGTGGTGAGCACGTCCGGGATCAGGTCCGGGTAGCGCATGAAGTGGAAGAGGCTGCCGGTCTTGCCCCAGCCGGTGTAGATCTCGTCGAAGATCAGCACGATCTTCTCCCGGTCGCACAGCTCCCGCAGTCCGCGCAGGAACTCCTCGGAGCACCACTGGATCGTGGAGGCGCTGAACGGCTCGATGAGGATGGCGTACACATCGTCCGGGTGGGCGGCGACGGCGCGCTTGACGGAGCCGAGGTCGCCGTAGCGGAAGGTGTCGATGCCCGGGATGGTGGGGAAGCCGAACTGCGCCTGGCCGGTGAGTCCGCCGGAGCCGAGGAGCTTGCCGTGGAAGGCGCAGTCCGCCCGGAGGACGGTGTTCCGCCGGCCCTTGTGGTACTTGTACGCGAGCTTGACGGCCCCCTCGACGGCCTCGGCACCCGAGTTGGGCAGGAAGGACATGTTGAGGTCGCCGGGCAGGACCTCGGCGAGGTTGTGGCCGAGGGCGGCGAGGTAGGGCGAGAAGTAGGTCTTGTGGACCTCCATCCGCCGTTCGCGGGCGAAGCGTTCGCGGGCGGCGAGGATGCGGGGGTGGTTGTGGCCGTGGTTGAGGACCCCGACCCCGCCGGTCATGTCGAGGACGCGGCGCCCGCTGTCGAGGGTGAGATAGGCGCCCTCGGCACTGGTGACCAGCTCGCGGCCGAAGCCGAAGGAGGTCATCAGGGAGACCTGGCTCTTGTTCACATAGCGGCGGTAGAGGTCGTGGACCTCGCCGACCTGGAGGTTCTCGGCGTCGTCAAGGGTGTACACGGGCTTCTCCCATCGAGAGGGCGTGGGTGTGCGGAGCGGGGGCGGTGGGGGTGGAGGCCGGCTCGGGGGCCGGGGCAGCGGGAACGGGAGCGGGGACGGGGGTGCCGCGCAGCCGGGAGAGGACCAGCACCAGGCCCGCGCTGCCGAGTTCGGCGAGGACGCAGACCACCCGGCTGGCGATCGCGACCGCCGCGGCGAGCCCGCCGGGCAGCACGGTGGCGAGGGCGGCTGTGATGGTCAGCTCCCGCACCCCCCACCCGTCGGGCACGATCACGGCCAGGCTGCTGACGACGGTGGCCAGCGCGAACCCGCCGACGCCCGCGCCCAGGCCGGCCCAGAGCGGCGCGCCGACCGCGAGGGCGAGCAGCCACAGATGCAGTCCGGACGCGGTCCAGGAGGCGACCGCCAGCAGGACGGCCCGGCGGACCGCCGCGTCCGGCGGGGTCTCGACCGGCCGTTTGACCAGCCGGGCGGCGACCGCGACCGGCCGGGTGACCAGGGCCGGGCGCACGGTGGCGGCGAGGAAGAACAGCGCCGGCAGGCAGAGCCAGCCCCACTGGCCGGGCAGGGCGGCGGGCGCGGCGGCGAGGCTGACGGCGGCGCCGGTCAGCAGGGTCAGAGCCAGGCTGAGCACATAGGCGGAGGCCATCTGGGAGCCGGGCACCCCGACGGCCCGGCCGTGGGCGACATGGGTGATCACGCCCCAGACCCGGCCCGGCACGTACTTGCTGAGCTGTCCGAGGAAGTAGATCCGGGCCGCGTAGAGACCGCGGATCGGGTGTTCGCCGGGGACGAGGACCCGCCAGGCGTGCACCGCGAGGACCAGCCCGGCGATATTGGCGAGGAGGGAGGCGAGGAGCAGCGGGACCGCGTCCGCGCGGGCGAACGCCCGGGCCGCGGTGGGGCCTTCGCCGCGGACGACCACGTACACGCCGATCAGGGCGGCGACCACGATGACGGGGGTGAGGATCTTGCGGAGCCGTTCGGTCATCGCCCGGCCACCGCCCGCCGGTCCCGGTCCTGCCCCTGGTCCCGCACCTGGGCCGGCTCCTGCACCTGGTCCCGGTCCCGCACCTGCTTACCGTCCCGGTCCCGCACCTGCTCCCGGGCTCCGGACTCGCCACGGCGGGCGCCGCTCCGGTCCTCGCCGCCCCGGGCCGCGCGCGGCAGGACGGCCCGCGCCGCCGCCCGGAGGCCGCCGACCGCCGCCCCGGCCAGCAGCGCGGTATGGGTGAGCAGATGGACGCCCGCGAAGAAGGGCACGAAGGCCGCGCCCCTTCGCCGCCCGGCGAACCGCAGCAGTCCCAGGTTGGCCAGGCCGAAGGCGAGCAGTCCGGCCGCCGGCAGCGCGGCGGCAAGGGCCGGCGGCAGCCAGGGCGCCACCGGCAGGGACCCGAGGACGAGGGCCGCCGCGAGCACCGAGGCCGGGCTGTTGGCGGTCAGGTTGCTCCGACCGCCCCGGCGCGCGGAGAGCAGAGCGGGGACCAGCAACAGGGCCCGGCGGTAGGTCTCGGCGAGCAGGGGTCCGAGCCGGTGCTCCTCGTCGTGCCGGGCCATCACCTTCTCGGTGAGGACGATCCGGTAGTGCGGCGCGAGCCGGTCGCTGAACTCCAGGTCCTCGGAATCGCGCAGGCTCTCGTCGAAGCCGCCGAGCCGGTCGAACACCGCGCGCGGCACGGCCGCCTGGGCGAAGAAGGCCGTCTCCACCTCGCCCGCGCCCCGGGCCCGCCACCAGTAGGCGTGCAGCACCTTGTAGTGCTCTACCGGCCCGTCGTCGAAGAGCGGCTCCGGGGCGATGACCCCGTGCACGCAGCCCAGTCCGGGGTCGGCGCGCAGGAGCTCCAGGGCGGCCGCCACCGAGTCCGGGGTCAGGGCCTCGTCGGAGTCGAGGAAGAACAGCACCTCGCCGGTGGCGGCCGCGATGCCCGCGTTCCGGGCGGCGGAGACGCCCCGGTTGGCGCCGTCGCCGAGCAGGGTGCAGGGATGGCGGCCGGCGATCTCGGCGGTGGCGTCGGTGCTGCCGTCGTCCACGACGATGACCTCGTGGACGGGGTGGGTCTGCGCGTAGACGGACCGCAGGCAGGCGTCGAGGGTGCGGGCGGAGTTGTAGGCCGGTATGACGACCGACACGGTTTGCGTCATGGGCCCAGTCCACCGGGCTCGCGTATTGGCCGGATATCGGTTGCGTATCGCCGGACGGAGCCACCGCGACCTGCCAACTCCCCTTTCAGTCAAGTCAGTTGTGGCCTGCTAGCGTTCCCGGCCACAGCTCGGCGGGAGGGCCGCCGAGACCTTCCGCGAGGGGTGTTCATGTCCCGTTCCGGCGTCGTCGCCGAGCCCGTGTCCCCGGTGGCGGACGCGGCCCGTCCCGGACGCTCACGGTGGCCGCCCCCGGGGCTCCGGGGGCTCCGGGCGCGGTGGCGGGGGCTGCCGCGCACGGCGCGTCTGCTGGTCGCGGCCACCGCCCTCTGGGCGGCGTTCAGCGCGGCCGGCCCGGTGCTCAGCGGCCGCTGGTGGGTGTGGCTGCTCCCGGATCTGGCGCCGCCGCCGCTGCTGCCCGTGGTCCCGCTCGTCCTGCTGGCCTGCTGTTTCGCCCGCCCGGCCCGGCGGGTGCGGCGGGCCCTGGTCCCGGTGCTGGCGCTGCTGATGGTCGCGGCCGTCCCCCGGGCGGGGCTGAACTGGGCCGCCCTCGCGCCCGGCGGTGGTCCCGGTCCGGCCCCCGCCGGCGCCCTCACGGTCTACTCCTGGAACACGCTGTACTGGGACACCACCGACGACCCCGACGCCTTCCACCGCCATCTCGCGGCCCGGAACGCGGACGTCTACCTCCTCCAGGAGTACCTGGCGTGGGAGGACGGCCGGCCCGCGCCCATCGCCCGGCTGGACCGGCTCCGCCGGGAGTTCCCCGCCCACCACGTCGCCGTACTGGGCGAGCTGGTGACCCTCTCCCGCTACCCGATCGTCGCCCGGCCGCCGGTGGGACAGGCGCGCGGGCTGACGGCGGGCACGCCCTGGCGGGAGCGGTTCGAGCGGGGCAAGGTGCTGCGCACGGACATCGACGTCGGTGGCACGGTGGTCTCCTTCTACAACGTGCACATCCCCGTGCAGCTCGACGTCCTGCGCAGCCCGCTGAACCCCGGCTTCTACCGGGTGATCCGGGACAGCGACCGCGCACGGCGGGACCACTACGCGGCGCTGCGGCGGGACGCGGCCGCCAACCCGCGTCCGGTGCTGATCTCCGGGGACTTCAACACCACCCCGGCGATGGGCGATCTGGACGGCCTGCGCGCCTCCTTCCGGGACGCCCTCCCGGCGTCCGGTTCCTTCCTGCCCGGCACCTGGAAGGCGGGTGGGGCGGCGGGGTTGTGGCGGCTGGACTGGACGTTCACCGACGAGCAACTGGCCGTCCACCGCTACGCGTTCACCTCGCCGGAGGGACTGTCCGACCACCGGGGCCAGGAGCTGACCGTCTCCCTCGCGCGCCCGTCCGGACCCGCCCGCGACTGACCCCCGTTCCGCCGCGTCCCCGGCCGCCCCTCCTCGGCGGCCCGGGACGCGGCGCCCCCCGTACACCGGGCGCCCCGTACGGGACGCCGCCTCGCACGCGCGTCTCAGGTGACGACGCGGACCTCCGAGGCGGGCGCCCGGGGCGCCCGCCTCAGACGCCCGCCTCGTCCAGCCGGCGTCGCTGGCCCGCGTCGAGGCGCAGGTCGAGCGCCCCCATCGCCTCCTCGATCTGGGTGACCCGGCTGGCCCCGACCACGGGCAGCACGGCCGGGTCGTGGTCCAGCAGCCAGGCCAGCACCACCTGGTTGACCGTCGCGCCCAGCTCCCCGGCCACCTCCCGGAGAGCGGCGAGGCGCGGGGGCGTGCCCGGGTGGTCGTACGCCCCGGGGACCTCGACGTCTTCGCGGGTGTAGCCGCCGGCCAGCAGGGAGCTGTAGGCCCACAGCCGCAGCTCCCCCTCGGCCCGGACGTAGTCCAGGAGTTCGGGGGTGACGTGCACATGGGCGGAGGACGGCAGTGGCATGTCCAGGCGGGGCTGGAGATAGGAGTACCGGTACTGGAGGTGGGTGAAGCGCGGCCGGTCGCCGGCGAGGGCGCGGGCCCGCTCGACCCGCCAGACGGCGTGGTTGCTGACGCCCAGCTCCCCGGCCTTTCCGCCGTCCACCAGGTCGGCCAGGGCCGCCACGGTCTCGGCGAGCGGGGTGGCCCGGTCCTCGATATGGGCCCAGTACAGCTCGACGCGGTCGGTGCCGAGCCGCCGCAGGCTCGCCTCCACGGCCGCGCGGACGGCCTTCCCGGACAGGCCCTCGGCGTTCTCCAGACCGGTACCGGGGGTGGCGGGCCGGGCGCCGCCCTTGGTGGCGAGCACCACCTGGTCCCGGTTGCGGCGGTCCGCGAGCCAGCGGCCTATCACGTCCTCGCTCTCGTCACCGGTGCCGCCGTCGACCCAGAAGGAGTAGTTGTTGGCGGTGTCGATCACCGTGCCGCCGAGTTCCGTGAAGCGGTCGAGCACGGCGTACGAGGTCTTCTCGTCGACGGTGGTGCCGAACGGCAGGGCGCCGAGAGCGATGGTGCGCTGCGGGATCGCCATGGATGCAGTCCTAACTCACACAGACGGGCTTTGGACTAGACCATCTTGGATCAACGGGACGGCCCGCAAGGGCGTTTCACACAATCGCACGGTGATGTCACATGCTGGACATGATTGGTCTAGTCCTGAAACCCGTACCCGGCATAGCATCACAGGGCCCGCACACCAGGGCACGGACGGTCACGGCAGAGCACGACGGAGTCGGCACTCGGGGGGACACGTTGCTGGAGGCGCTCGGGATACAGCAGTCGGCGGAGATCGCCTACCGACTGATGCTCGAACGGCCCGACTACGCGGTGGCGGACATGGCGCGCCACCTCGGCTGGACGGAGGCGGAGGTCCGCGCGGCCCTCACCGGTCTCGCGGACGCGAAGCTGGTGGCGATGGAGGACGAGTCGGGGGCCGTCTCCCCGGCCAACCCCGAGGTGGGGTTCTCCTTCCTGCTCGCCCGCGCCGAGGCCGAACTCAGCCAGCGCAGACGGCAGGTGGAGCAGGCCGAACGGGCGGTGGAGGAGATCCTCGCCGGCTTCGCGGACGGCGGCGGGCGGGCCTTCCGCCACGACGTCGTCGACCGCATCCACGGAGTGGACGCGGTCCGCGAACGGCTGGAGACCCTGGCGGCGACCGCCCGCTCCGAGTGCCTCTCCCTGCTGCCGGGCGGCGCCCAGCTGCCCGACACCATGGACGCCAGCCAGCCGCTGGACGAACTGGCCCTCGCCCGGGGCGTCCGCATCCGCTCCATCTACCAGGAGAGCTTCCGCAACGACCCGCCCACCCTCGAATACGTGCGCTGGTACTGCGATCTGGGCGGCGCGGCCCGCACGGTGCCGGTGGTCCCGATGCTGATGGTGGTCATCGACCGCAAGGCGGCCCTGGTGCCCATGGACCCGGAGGACGGGCGGGCCGGGGCACTGGAGGTGCGCAGCGGCGGCCTGGTCAACGCGCTGGTGGTCCTCTTCGACCACCTCTGGGAGTCCGGCACCCCCTTCGGCGAGACCCCTCGCCGCGACGAGCACCGGCTCTCCCCCCAGGAGCGCGAACTGCTGCTGCTCCTGGGCATCGGCAGCACCGACGAGATCGCGGCCCGCCGGCTCGGGGTCTCCCTGCGCACGGTCCGCCGGATGAGCTCGGAACTGATGTCCCGGCTGGGGGCGCGCAGCCGTTTCGAGGCCGGCGTCCGGGCGGCCAAGGAGGGCTGGCTCTGACATCCCGTCCGGAAGACCGTACAACGCTGAGACGAACGGCCGTTCCGGAGCGACGAACGGTCGCCGTGGCGCGCCCGGCGGTCGTCACTCGTCCGTTATTCGAGCCGGGCTTCCGCCGAAGAGGCAGGTCGCCTAGATTTCCTGCGCGTTACCGGCGATCACACGGGACGGGAGCCACACCATGGCAGAGCCGGCACCAACGAACACACCGCGGCGGAACCTGAATCCGCGGTCCATAGCGGTCTGGGTTCTCGTCGCTCTGGTGGGCGCGGTCGGCTGGAGCGTGCTGGCCCTGTCCCGGGGCGAGGAGATCTCCGCCGTCTGGATGCTGGCGGCCGCCCTCGGGTCCTACGCCATCGCCTACCGCTTCTACGCGCGCTTCATCCAGTACCGCGTACTGAAGGCGGACCGCACCAGAGCCACCCCGGCCGAACGCCTGGACAACGGTGTCGACTTCCACCCCACCGACCGCCGGGTGCTCTTCGGTCACCACTTCGCCGCCATCGCCGGCGCCGGACCGCTGGTCGGCCCGATCCTCGCGGCGCAGATGGGCTATCTGCCGGGAACCATCTGGATCGTCGCGGGCGTGATCTTCGCGGGCGCCGTCCAGGACATGGTCACCCTGTTCTTCTCCACCCGCCGCGACGGCCGTTCGCTGGGCCAGATCGCGCGGGACGAGATCGGCCCGTTCGGCGGCGCCGCCGCCCTGCTCGCCGTGTTCATCATCATGATCATCCTGCTGGCGGTACTGGCCCTGGTGATCGTGAACGCCCTGGCGCACTCCCCGTGGGGTGTGTTCTCCATCGGCATGACCATCCCGATCGCCCTGTTCATGGGCGTCTACCTGCGCACCCTGCGGCCGGGCAAGGTCTCCGAAGTGTCCGTCATCGGCGTCGCCCTGCTGCTGCTGGCGATCGTCGCGGGCGGCTGGGTCGCGGACTCCTCCCTCGCCGACTTCTTCACCCTGGAGCCGGGCACCCTCGTCATCTGGATGGTGGCCTACGGCTTCTTCGCGTCGGTGCTGCCGGTCTGGCTGCTGCTCGCGCCGCGCGACTACCTCTCCACCTTCATGAAGATCGGCACCATCGTGCTGCTCGCGGTGGGCGTGATCGTCGCGACGCCGGTGCTCAAGATGCCGTCGATCACGGACTTCGCGAGCAACGGGCAGGGGCCGGTCTTCTCCGGGTCGCTGTTCCCGTTCGTCTTCATCACCATCGCCTGCGGCGCGCTCTCCGGCTTCCACTCCCTGGTCTCCTCGGGCACCACCCCGAAGATGATCCAGAAGGAGACCCAGGTCCGGATGATCGGCTACGGCGCGATGCTGACCGAGTCCTTCGTCGCCATCATGGCCATGATCTGCGCGAGCATCCTCGACCCGGGGCTCTACTTCGCGATCAACTCCCCCGCCGGGGTCATCGGCACGACCGTGGACTCCGCCTCCCAGGCCGTCGCCAACTTCGGCTTCACCGTCTCACCGGATCTGCTGGCGCAGGCCGCCAAGGACGTCGAGGAGGCGAGCCTGCTCTCCCGCACGGGTGGCGCGCCGACCTTCGCGCTCGGTATGTCGGAGATCTTCGCCGCGGTGATCGGCGGCGCGGGCATGAAGGCGTTCTGGTACCACTTCGCGATCATGTTCGAGGCCCTGTTCATCCTGACCACGGTCGACGCGGGCACCCGGGTGGGCCGGTTCATGCTCCAGGACATGCTGGGCAACGTCTACAAGCCGATGAAGCAGGTGAGCTGGAAGCCCGGCGTCTGGTTCGCCAGCGCGGTGGTGGTCGGCGGCTGGGGCTACTTCCTCTGGGTCGGCGTGCACGACCCGCTCGGCGGCATCAACCAGCTCTTCCCGCTGTTCGGCATCGCCAACCAGCTGCTGGCGGCGGTCGCCCTCGCGGTCTGCACCACCCTGCTGGTCAAGTCCGGCCGCCTGAAGTGGGCGTGGGTGACGGCGGTGCCGCTCGCCTGGGACGTGACGGTCACCCTCACCGCGAGCTGGCAGAAGATCTTCTCCAGCGACCCGAAGGTGGGCTTCTTCGCCCAGCGCGACAAGTACCAGGCCGGCATCGAGTCGGGCGAGGTCCTCGCCCCGGCGAAGTCGATGGACGACATGCACACCATCGTCACCAACTCCACCGTGGACGGGGTGCTCTGCGCGCTGTTCGCCGTGCTCATCGTGATCGTGCTGGCCGACGCGGGCCGGGTCTGCTGGAAGGCCATCAGCGACCCGGACGGCGTGCGCCTCGCCGAGACCCCGTACGTCAAGTCGAAGATCGTCGCACCCGACGGGCTGTTCCCGACCGCGCGGGAGAAGGCCGAACTCGCCGCGGTGGGCGCGGGCGTGCCGGCCCCCGCGGCCTCCTCGGAGAACGAGACCACCGGAAGCGGCCGGCCGTGACGGCCGCGGCGGGCACGAGCACGGACACCCGGGGCCGGCTGCGGCGCGCGGTGGCCTGGATCCGCTGGTACGTGCGCGAGGTGTCGGGCGAGACGGTCTACGACCGCTACGTCGCCCACACCCGCTCCCACGACCCCGCGGCCCCCGTGATGTCCCGCCGCGCCTTCGAACGCGCCCGCATGGACGAACGGGAGGCGGACCCCCGCAACGGCTTCCGCTGCTGCTGACCCCCGCCCCGCCCGCACACCACGAAGGGCCGCCGCTCCACGAGGAGCGGCGGCCCTTCGCCGTCGGATCAGTGCACCCAGTCCTTGAGCTGCTCGGTGGCCAGGGTGATGTCCACCGGCGCGGGCAGTTCGAGGTCCTTGCCGAACGGCACCGTGCGGGCGTTCTCGTACCGCACGCCGTCGGGGCGGCTGTACACCGTGACCTCGCAGCTGTCCCGGTCGATCAGCAGGAAGAGCGGGATGCCGGTCCGGGCATAGGCACGGGGCTTCTCCACCCGGACGCGTCCGTCGGTGTCCGCATCGTACGAGGTGACCTCGACGACCATCAGCACCTGGTCCGGGTCCGCCCACTCGCCCTGCCCGACGAAGGCTCCGCTCGGCGCCAGGGAGCCGTCCGGGCGGGCCCTGCCCTTGCGGTACTCCTGCATCTTGAGCCCCTGGTCGGGGTAGAGCCAGAGCTCCGGCCGCGCCTGCATGCAGATACGCGTCAGCCACTCGATGATGCGCCCGTGGTCCCCGTCCGGCACTGCTTTGCTCCTGAGCTTTCCGTCGATGAGTTCCAGGCGCACGCCCTCGGTCGTGCGGGCCAGTATCCGGAAGGCCTCGTCGAATTCGTCGGAGTCCAGGTGCGGGCGGTCGGTGGTCACGGTCGTGGACCCTCCCTTCAAGGACCACGATAGCGGCGCCGGGTACCGTCCGCGGGGCCGTCCGCAGGGTCGTCCGCGGGGCGGGCGGGCCGTTCGCTTCCCGTCACTTGCGACACGGAGACACAACATGTGGGGGGTGAGTCATCGAGCCGCCCCCACATGTATGCTCGTCTCGCTGTCGACGCAGGGGAATCCGGTGCGAATCCGGGACTGTCCCGCAACGGTGAGCGGTGTGCTGCGCGCTGCCCGCGAGTCCGAGGACCTGCCGACCGCCGCCCGGTCGACCGACCCGGGCGCCAGACGTCCGGGCCTCGCGGTTGGGCCGGTGGACGCCGTGCACGCCGGTGCCCGTTTCCGTGGGCCCGTGCGCGCGGCCGCCCCCTCCCGCCGGCCCCGAGCCGAGCGAGGGAGAGCACCACTGTGACCATCGCGCCCGCCGATCCGGTTTCAGCCGTCCAGCAAGACGGCCCCGGTACCGCACTGCTGCGGACCCTGACCGAACTGACGGCCGACCTGCCCGACACCGACCCCGGCCGGGTCGCCGCCGCCGCGCTGCGCGGCCGGCACGCCGGGTCGGACGAGGCGGAGTTGCGCTCCCTCGCCACCGACGCGGCCGCCGGGCTGATCTCCGAGGACCCGGCGTACTCCCGGCTCGCGGCCCGTCTGCTCACGATCACCATCGCGGAAGAGGCAGCGGGCGAGGGCGCCGTGTCGTTCTCCGCCTCCGTCGCCGTGGGCCACCGCGAGGGCCTGATCGCCGACCGGACCGCCGCGTTCACCACCACGCACGCCACCCGGCTCGACGCGCTGATCGACACCGGGGCCGACGACCGCTTCGGCTACTTCGGTCTGCGCACCCTCTACAGCCGCTACCTGCTGCGCCACCCGATCACCCGGAACGTGATCGAGACCCCCCAGCACTTCATGCTCCGCGTCGCCGCCGGCCTCGCCGAGGACGAGTCGGTGCGGGCCCTGGAGGAAGTGGCCGCGCTCTACCGCCTGATGAGCCGGCTCGACTACCTCCCCTCCTCCCCCACCCTCTTCAACTCCGGCACCCGGCACCCGCAGATGTCCTCCTGCTATCTGCTGGACTCCCCGCTGGACGAGCTGGACTCCATCTACGACCGCTACCACCAGGTCGCACGGCTGTCGAAGCACGCGGGCGGCATCGGTCTGTCGTACTCCCGCATCCGCGCCCGCGGTTCGCTCATCCGCGGCACCAACGGCCACTCCAACGGCATCGTCCCCTTCCTGAAGACCCTGGACGCCTCGGTCGCCGCCGTGAACCAGGGCGGCCGGCGCAAGGGCGCGGCCGCGATCTACCTGGAGACATGGCACGCGGACATCGAGGAGTTCCTGGAGCTCCGCGACAACACCGGCGAGGACGCCCGCCGCACCCACAACCTCAACCTCGCGCACTGGATCCCGGACGAGTTCATGCGCCGGGTCGAGGCGGACGCCGACTGGTCGCTGTTCTCCCCCGCCGACACGCCCGAACTGGTCGACCTCTGGGGCGCGGAGTTCGACGCCGCCTACCGCAGGGCCGAGGCGGCCGGACTGGCCCGCAAGACCCTCCCCGCCCGGGAGCTGTACGGCCGCATGATGCGCACCCTCGCGCAGACAGGCAACGGCTGGATGACCTTCAAGGACGCCTCCAACCGCACCGCCAACCAGACCGCCGAGCCCGGCCGCGTCGTCCACTCCTCGAACCTCTGCACGGAGATCCTGGAGGTCACCGACGACGGTGAGACCGCCGTGTGCAACCTCGGTTCGGTGAACCTGGGCGCGTTCGTGGACACCGCCACCGGCGACATCGACTGGGAGCGGCTGGACGAGACCGTGCGCACCGCGGTCACCTTCCTGGACCGCGTGGTGGACATCAACTTCTACCCGACCGAGCAGGCGGGGCGCTCCAACTCCCGCTGGCGCCCGGTGGGTCTGGGCGCCATGGGCCTCCAGGACGTCTTCTTCAAGCTGCGCCTGCCCTTCGACTCGCCCGAGGCGAAGGCCCTCTCCACGAAGATCGCCGAGCGGATCATGCTCGCCGCGTACGAGGCGTCCTGCGACCTCGCCGAGCGCAACGGCGCGCTGCCCGCCTGGGCCGAGACCCGCACCGCCCGCGGTGTGCTGCACCCGGACCACTACGACGCGGAGCTGACCTGGCCCGAGCGCTGGGCCGCCCTGCGCACCCGGGTCGCGGCGACCGGCATGCGCAACTCGCTGCTGCTGGCCATCGCGCCGACCGCGACGATCGCCTCCATCGCCGGCGTCTACGAGTGCATCGAGCCCCAGGTCTCCAACCTGTTCAAGCGCGAGACCCTCTCCGGCGAGTTCCTCCAGGTCAACTCCTACCTGGTGCAGGACCTGAAGAAGCTCGGCGTGTGGGACGCGCAGACCCGCGAGGCGCTGCGCGACTCCAACGGCTCGGTCCAGGGCTTCACCTGGGTCCCGGAGGACGTCCGCGCGCTGTACCGCACGGCGTGGGAGATCCCGCAGCGCGGTCTGATCGACATGGCGGCCGCCCGCACGCCGTTCCTCGACCAGAGCCAGTCGCTCAACCTGTTCCTGGAGACGCCGACCATCGGGAAGCTCTCCTCGATGTACGCGTACGCCTGGAAGCAGGGCCTGAAGACGACGTACTACCTGCGCTCCCGTCCGGCCACCCGGATCGCCCGCGCCGCGTCCGGCGCCCCGGCGGCCGCCCCGATCCCGGTGCCCGTGCAGGCGACCCCGGAGGACGCCGTGGCCTGCTCCCTGGAGAACCCCGAGTCCTGCGAGGCGTGCCAGTAGGCACCCGACCGCCCCTCCTCCCCCGGGGGTGTCCGGCCCCGAACCGCCGGACACCCCCCTCCCGCACCACCCCACCCGGAAGGACGGCGCGCACGCGCCGGTACGCCATGACTGACCAGCAGAACCTGCTCGACCCCGGATTCGAGCTGACCCTCCGCCCGATGCGCTACCCCGACTTCTACGAGCGCTACCGGGACGCGATCAAGAACACCTGGACCGTGGAGGAGGTCGACCTCCACTCCGACGTGACCGACCTCGCCAAGCTCACGCCCGCCGAGCAGCACCTCATCGGCCGGCTGGTCGCCTTCTTCGCCACGGGCGACTCGATCGTGGCGAACAACCTGGTCCTCACGCTCTACAAGCACATCAACTCCCCGGAGGCGCGCCTGTACCTGTCGCGCCAGCTCTTCGAGGAGGCCGTGCACGTCCAGTTCTATCTGACGCTGCTGGACACCTATCTGCCCGACCACGAGGACCGCAACGCGGCCTTCGCGGCCGTGGAGAACATCCCCTCCATCCGCGAGAAGGCGCAGTTCTGCTTCAAGTGGATGGACTCGGTCGAGAAGATCGACCGGCTGGAGACCAAGGCGGACCGCCGCCGCTTCCTGCTGAACCTGATCTGCTTCGCCGCCTGCATCGAGGGCCTGTTCTTCTACGGCGCCTTCGCCTACGTCTACTGGTTCCGCTCCCGCGGTCTGCTGCACGGCCTCGCCACCGGCACCAACTGGGTGTTCCGGGACGAGACGATGCACATGAACTTCGCCTTCGAGGTCGTGGACACCGTCCGCAAGGAGGAGCCGGAGCTCTTCGACGCGGAGCTGGAGCAGCAGGTCACCGACATGCTGCGGGAGGCCGTCGAGGCGGAGCTCCAGTTCGGCCGTGACCTGTGCGGCGACGGCCTGCCGGGCATGAACACCGAGTCGATGCGCGAGTACCTGGAGTGCGTCGCGGACCAGCGGCTGACCCGGCTGGGCTTCAAGCCGGTCTACGGCTCGCAGAACCCGTTCTCCTTCATGGAGCTCCAGGGCGTCCAGGAGCTGACGAACTTCTTCGAGCGCCGTCCGTCCGCCTACCAGGTGGCGGTCGAGGGCTCGGTGGGCTTCGACGACGACTTCTGATCGGGCCCGTACGGCTCACCGGAGGCGGCCCGCACCCCCTGTCGCAGGGGGTGCGGGCCGCCTCCGTGTGCGGGCCGCCTCCGTGTGCGCGGCCTTCGGGTGCGCGGCCTTCGGGTCAGATACCGCAGGAGGGCGCGGACCAGAAGCGGCTGGACCGGTGGTCGACGTGAGCGTGGTCGTTGTGGCCCGGGTAGCCGGGGCCGAGGATGCCGTTGAAGCCGTGGTTGCGGGCGGCCTGCGCGAGCCGGCACAGCGAGTGCGGTCCGGCGCCGAGGTCGGCCGCGTCACCGTAGAGATGGCGGCTGTTGGACGCGCCGCCGACCGCGTTGTTGCAGGCGGTGGAGCGGAAGCCGCTGGTCACCCGGATCGGCTGGTCGCCGAGGGCGTGCCGCAGGGCCTGGAGCTTCCACATGGTGCGCAGGGCGTTCGACTTGGCGGTGGCCGCGCTCACCGCGCCGCCCGACCAGGTGGAGTTGCAGTTGTTCAGCTCGGCGTAGCTGAAGTTGACCGGGGTGCAGTCGTTGTCCTGGAGGGCGTAGATCCTGTTGAAGGTGGCGGGTCCGGCGACGCCGTCGGCGGCGAGCCCGTAGGCGGACTGGAAGCGCTTGACGGCGGCGGCGGTGGCGGGCCCGTAGGAGCCGTCGATCGCGAGGACCGCGCCCGTGCCCGGGTAGCCGGCGACCCGGATCTGGAGCTGGGTGACGTCCGCGCCGCTCGCCCCCTGGGAGAGGGTGCGCGACCAGGTGTAGCAGCCGTCGGCCTGCGCGGAGCCGGCCGTGGCCACCACCCCGGTCAACGCGGCGACCGTGAGCATGACAATAGACAACAGAAGGCGAGCCGTTCGTCTCAGCATTGCGTCTCCCTGCTGTGAAGGCGGTGTACGGGAGAGACTGACGGGACGGTCGACGCGCGTCAACAGCGCCCGGGCCACTGCCATTTGTCCGCCCAATGACGATCCGGTGACCACCGGTGATCCGGTCACCACCGGCGATCCGATCACCGCTGAAGACCGGTGGCCGCCTCGCCCGGACGGACCAGAGGCCCCGCTCGGCGAGCGGGGCCCCGGCAACGGCGTTACGCGGCTCAGTCGTTCGCCACGACCGGGTAACGCGGGGTTCCCTCGGCCATCTGCTTCAGCGCGTCCTTGCGCTCCCGCTTGGAGAGCCGGTCGATGTAGAGGTACCCGTACAGGTGGTCCGTCTCGTGCTGGAGGCAGCGCGCGAAGTAGCCGGTACCGCGGACCTTGATCGCGTTGCCCCGCAGGTCCTGGCCGCGCACCACCGCGTAGTCGGGGCGGGCCAGCGAGGCGTAGGCGGTCGGGACGGAGAGGCAGCCCTCGTTGGAGTCGTCGAGGCTGCGCCGCTCGGCCGGCAGCTCCTCCAGCACCGGGTTGCACACCACACCGGTGTGCCGCACCCCGTCGTCGTCCGGGCAGTCGTAGACGAAGACCTTCAGGTCCACGCCGATCTGGTTGGCGGCCAGGCCCACGCCCTCCGCCGTCCGCTGGCTGGCGAACATGTCGTCGACGAGCGCGGCGAGCTTCTCGTCGAACTCGGTGACGTCCTTGCACTCCTTGTGGAGGACGGGGTTGCCCACGACCGTGATCGGGCGGGAGGTGCCGCGCTCGCGGTGGGCGAGCTCACGCTCCTCGCACTCCTCCGTGTCCACGACGAAGCCCTCTTCGTCGACCTTCAGGTCCGTCCCCTGCTGCGACGCCATGTCAGCCGTACGCCCTTCTCACTACCGCAAGTACCCGAGGTGCCCGGTGCACCCGATGCCCGACGCGCGCCCGGAACCGGTGCCGGTCACGCTGTGTCCGTACAGCCTACGGGCAGGCGTCAGCAGACTTCCTCGAGATCGCGCCACTCGCGGGTGTCCGGGCTGTCCGCGACCCAGCCGTCCAGCAGCCCGCGCACCAGACCGGCGGGGGCCGCTATCCCGCACTCGCGCTCCGGGGACCAGAGGTCGCCCTCCGTACGGTGGCCCAGCGGCCCGGGGTGGCCCGGCTCGCTGTGGTCGTGCGGGTCCAGGTGCTCGCCCTCGCCCTCGGCGCTGGGCATGCTCCCCTCGGAACAGGACCGGCAGAGCAGCCGCACCGAGGAGGACCAGTCCTCGGCGGCGAAACCGGCGTCCGCGGCCAGCTTCTCCAGCGCGTCCCGGTCCGCCTCGGTGGCCGCCTCCAGCAGCACCACCCAGGTGGGGACGGGTGAGGGGGCCCACAGCTCGATCTCGTCGAAGACCGGGAAGGAGGGGCCGGCGCTGGTGGTGCGCTCCCCGTTGGGCACGCCGTCGTGCAGGACGACCTCGCCCCAGCGGCGGCCGGACGACGGCAGCGGGATGGAGAGGACCTCCATCCGGGCCGGGTCCAGCCGGCGGCCCCACACCACCTCGGCCTCACCCTCGGGCGACAGCCGCACGGCCGCGCTGCCCAGCTCCATGCCGACCGGCTCCGCGTTGGAGCCGCCGGGGGCCCCGGAGCGGGCGGGGCTGCCGGGCACCTTCAGGCCGTACGCCTGCCAGGCCCGGCGGGCCAGCGGCCAGTCCTGGAGGGCGGTGGCCGCGATGCCGACGTTCCACCAGTCCGGGGCGCCGGTCTCCTTGTCGAGGAGGGCGACGGCCCGCAGCCCGGCCGCGCGGGCCTGCTCCCAGTCGTGGCGGAACTTGTGCAGCAGCGCCAGGTTGAACCAGGACTCCGACAGCCAGGGCTCCAGGTCCGCGGCCCTGGTCAGCAGGGCGCCCGCGTCCTCGTACCGGCCGTCGCCGATCAGCGTGAACGCGCGGTCCGTGGCCTGCCGCCACGAGGCGGACGGCCGATGCCGTACCTTCCCGAAGATCCTCACGTATCCCGCCTGCCGGTCGCTCGGGCACTGCCCCGACGCATGCCTGTCTGCCTGCTTCCAAGCCTTCTTTCGCATCCAACCATGCCCGGTCGGGGGCTCGCTCATTACCCATGGGTTACCCCGGTGGGAGCGGCCCCAGACCCGTTCCGGGACCGGTCCCAATGCCCTGCCCCGCGGGGGCACCGGCGGGCCGGACCCGGCCCAGGACCCGGGCGAGGGACTCCACCACGGCCGGGGCGTAGTCGTGCCCGGTCCCCAGCCGCAGCCGCTCCAGCGCGGCCAGCGCCCCCTCCGCACTGCCTCCGCTTCCCCGGGTCAGGTCCTCGTATGCGTTCGCCGCCCGGACGATCCTGGCGGGCAGCGGCTGCTCGCGGTACGGGTCGGCCTGCCGCTCCACCACGGCGGCGACGGCGGCGGGCACGCCCGTGGTGCGGACCACGGCTCCGCCGAGCAGGGCGATGCGCCGCTGCTCCTCGGGCGGCAGCAGGGCGGTGGCACCCCTCGGCACCGGGTCGACGAGGGAGAGCTGCCCGATGTCGTGCATCAGGGCGGCCTGCTCCAGCACCGCCAGCTCCCCGGCGGACAGCCGCAGCTCCCGCCCCACGGCGACGCTGAGTTCCGCCACGCGGTGGGCGTGACCGGGCGGGGTGTACCCGGCGATCTCGGTGGCCCGGGCGAGGGAGGAGATGGTCTGCCGGTAGGTGGTGCGCACGGCCGCGTACCGGCGGAAGGACACCTGGGTCAGCAGCAGCGGCAGACCGAGGACGGGCAGCGCCCACAGTCCCGCGACGGCGGTGGCGAGGGCGGTCACCGCCCCGGTGGCGCAGACGGCGCCCCCGGTGCCGCCGAGGGCCCGCAACTCGTCGCGGAGGGCGGGGCCGAAGGGCCCGGCGGCCCGGGCGGCGGCCAGGGCCGCGGCGAGCACGGCGTCGCAGAGGGCGGTGAGCCCCAGCACCAGCACCAGGAACAGGACGTAGGCCGGACCGTGGCCGAGGGCCCGGTCCAAGACGCCCGTCTGGTGCAGGGGTTGGAAGCAGACGGCGGCGAAGGCGGTGGTCAGCACGCGCCGGGCCAGATGGTCCGCGACGGCCTCGTCGCCGCGCGCCACCTGGGGCACGGCCCCGGCCAGCGCGCCCGCGAGGACCACGGCCACGGTCTGGAGGACACCGTGGTCGGTGGCGTGCCCGGCGCACTCGCCGAGGAGGGCGTACGCGAGCGCGCCGGCGGCGCCCAGGGGCGCGGGTTCCCGGAGGGCCCCCGGGCCGCCGGTGCGCGCGCCGCTGTCCGCCCCTCCGCCCCACCGGGCGAGCTCGCCGACGGCGACGAACGCGCCGAAGGCGAGGGCCGGGGCGGGCCCGTCGAGCCCGTCGCGGACGGTCCACGCCAGGGCGAGCAGCGCGAGGGCCCAGGCGGCGGAGCGCACGGCGGCGACGACGGCCCGGGCAGCCGGCCCGGGCCCCCCGTGGGCCGGGCCCGGACGGCGGTGGCGGGCCGCCGCCGTGCGCTCGCCCCCGGTCCGCGCCGGGCTCATCCGCCGCGCACCCCGTGCCGCGGCCGGGACCGCGCCGCGTGCCGGGACCGGGCGGACGGCACCGGCCCGGCGGGCGGCGCCTCGTCCGAGGTGACCGAGGTCTCCCAGCCGTCCCGCCGCACCGCACGCACCAGGGCGTCCACCATCCGGGGGTCGAACTGCGTCCCGGCGCAGCGCCTCAGCTCCTCCAGCGCGGCCGGGACCGGGCGGGCGCGCCGGTAGGAGCGGGTGGAGGTCATCGCGTCGAAGGCGTCGGCGACGGCCACGATCCGGGCCGGTTCGGGGATCCGGTCCCCGGCGAGCCCGTACGGGTAGCCGCTGCCGTCGAGGCGTTCGTGGTGGTGGAGGATCGCGGAGCGGGCCTCGTCGAGGAAGGCGATTCCGCGCACGATCTCGTGCCCGTACTCGGGGTGCAGCTCGATCACCCGGCGCTCCTCCGGGCTCAGCGGGCCGTCCTTGCGGAGGACCCGGGTGGGAACGCCGAGCTTGCCGACGTCGTGCAGGATCCCGGCGAAGCGGATCGTCTCCAGCCTCTCCTCGGCCATCCGCAGTTCCCGGGCGATGAGCACGGAAGCCCGGCCGACGCGTTCGCTGTGGCCCCGGGTGTAGCGGTCCTTGAGGTCGACGGCGTGGACCAGGGCGCGGATGGTCGCCCGGTGGGCGGCCCGTTCCCGGTGGTACTGGGCGAAGGCCCAGCAGGACAGGTGCATGGGCAGCAGGACGAGGAGCGCGGAGGGCGGCCCGTACGGCCCCCGCCACAGCACGGCCGTCATCAGCCCGGCGAGCCCGTGCACGGCGTACGGCGCGGGAGCCAGGGGCGGAAGGAGGCGCCGGACCGGCCGGGGCACGGGGTCGGCGGCCGCGCGGACCAGTGCGTCGAGAAGGGCGAGGACCAGGCAGAACGCCAGGGAGGCGGCGAGGGCGGGCAGCAGCACCTGCGGGAAGTCCGGGGCGCCCGGCGCGTGCGGGGGGCCGGTCGCGCGGAAGACGCCTGCCGCCGCCCAGACCGCGAGGGCGAGCCGGGCGGCGCGCCAGGCGCGCCGGACGGCCGGCGCGGGCGGCTCGGCGGGCCCGAGGAGGGCCCCGGGCAGGGCGACGAGCGCGGCGGCGGCCGGGGGCAGCAGAAAGGCGGCGGCGAGCAGCACCGGGAAGAAGGACCCGGACGCGGCGGCCGGAGTCCCGCCCCGGCGCACCCGGGCGGGGAGTTCGCCCGCCGCGTGGACGGCGGCGAGCAGCCCGACCGCCGGCCAGGAAACGGTCCGGTCGGCCGGGGCGGGGGCGGCGCAGGCGGCCGCGGTCAGGACGGCGGCCGCGACGAGGGCGTACACCGCCCTGGGTATCGCCGTCACCACCGTGCCTCCTCGACTCCCGCGTCACGCTAGCCAGTTGCGGGAGCCGCCCGGGCCGGTTCGGGAGGCGTTAGCACATACGGGTGACGCGAGTGCGCGGGGCGGCGGCGCGCGCCCGGGGCGCGAGACGCGGGGCCCCGGGACACACGGGAGGCGCGGACCCGCTGGTCCGCGCCTCTGCCCTCCGGTACCGCCGACTGCCGTCCGGCGGCCGCTACTCCTGGGCCGCCGCCACGTCCTGGTCCGGCACCGCCTGGCCGGAACGGATCAGGTCGATGCGGCCCATCACCTTGGCGCGCAGGTCGGACGGCACGTCGTCCTGGCCGCAGCACCTCTTGACCAGCTTCTTCACGGCCTGCTCCAGGCCGTACTTCTCCAGGCACGGGGAGCACTCCTCGAAGTGCACCTCGAACTTGGTGCAGTCACTGTCGGGCATCTCCCGGTCGAGGAACTCGTAGAGATGGTCCAGGACCTCAGAGCAGTCCGTCTCGTGCGGCTCTCCGCAGCTCATGAGCCCGAGCCTTTCGCTTCGTTCGACTCCCCCGCACCGGCCGGGACGAGCCCGCGCTCACGGGCGTAGTCCTCCAGCATGCCGCGCAGCTGGCGGCGGCCGCGGTGCAGGCGGGACATCACCGTACCGATGGGAGTCCCCATGATGTCCGCGATCTCCTTGTACGCAAAGCCCTCGACGTCGGCGAGATAGACCGCGATCCGGAACTCCTCGGGGATCGCCTGGAGGGCCTGCTTGACGTCGGAGTCCGGGAGGTGGTCCAGCGCCTGCGACTCCGCGGAGCGCAGACCGGTGGACATGTGCGACTCCGCGCGGGCGAGCTGCCAGTCCTCGATCTCCTCGGCGGCACTGCGCTGCGGCTCCCGCTGCTTCTTGCGGTAGGAGTTGATGAAGGTGTTGGTGAGGATGCGGTAGAGCCACGCCTTGAGGTTGGTGCCCTCACGGAACTGGTGGAACGAGCCGTACGCCTTGGCGTACGTCTCCTGCACGAGGTCCTCGGCGTCCGCCGGGTTGCGCGTCATGCGCAGCGCCGCGGAGTACATCTGGTCGAGAAAACCGAGGGCGTCGCGCTCGAATCGGGCGTTCCGCTCGCCGGCCGTCTCCTCGGACTGCCCCGCCCGGCCGTCGTCGGTTCCTGCGTCGGTCCCAGTGACCGGACCCACCTCCTCCAACGCTGTGGCGGAGCCGAGACCGGACCCGCTCGCATCGGAGAATAGTCGACCTTGGTGCGCCGGGGCCTGTCCATTGCGACCGCCCACCGGGGCAACCGGACCGCTCGTGCCCTGCGACAGCACCGTCCAGTCCAGCCCGTCGGCGCGGTCGGCGGTCGGGCAGAAGGTCGTACCCATGCGGTGGACTCCCTACTCCATGCTCGTCTCTGACATCCGCCTCAACAGCACTGCGGGACCCCGCATTCCCGGGCCGTGCACCCCGGCGGCTTCCGGTCAGCGAACTGACGCGATCCAGCCGGTCACGGCCTCCGTGATCGTGCGCAGGGTCTCGGCCTCCGAGATCCCGGACCGCTTCGGCACGGCGAAGCCGTGGTCGGCGGCGGGCACCTCGACCAGCCGGTGTGGGCCCTCGGGGAACTCCGACGGGCGGCCGAAGGGGTCGGCCGCGCCCTGCACGACGAGGGTGGGCCTGCCCGCGCCGAGGAGTTCGTCCGCCCGGGACTTCTCGGGGCGGCCCGGCGGGTGGAGGGGGAAGCTCAGCGCGAGGACGCCGGCCGCGCCCAGCGGGGCGGCGGTGCGGCAGGCCACCCGCGCGCCCGCGCTGCGCCCGCCGGCCACCACCGGAAGTCCGGGTGCGGCGAGGCTCGGCCACAGCCCCCGCCACCCGGTGTCCAGGGTCTTCGGGGCGGGGGCCACCTTCCGGCCGGCCACCCGCCAGGGCTGCTCCACGAGGGCGACGGTGACGCCGTGGGCGGGCAGCGCGGCGGCCAGCGCCGCCAGGTCCCGCGCCTCGATGCCGCCGCCGGCTCCGTGCCCGAGGGCGAGGACGAGGCGGGCGTCCCCCGCCGGGTGCCAGGTGACGCGGGCGTCACCGGCGTCGGTCGGGATGGTTTCCGTGCGAGTCACAGGGGCCATCCTGCCGGGCCGGGGCCCGGGGCCCGCTCCCGGCACGCGCCCCGGGAGCCCGCGCCGATCCGGGACCGCGGCGGGCGCCCTGCCCGGCGCGGGGCCGGGTGCCTCGTTGCCGCCCGGCGGGAGCGGCCCGGGGCCGGGCCGCGGAACCGGGCCGGCCGCACGCCGCTCCGTATCCGCCGCGCGCCGCTCCGGGGCCACCGCGCGCTCCGGGCCCGCGGCGGGCCCCGGCGCGTTCAGAACAGGACCGGCTCCTCCGGGCCGGACAGTTCCTCCAGCAGCTCCGGACCGTTGTTGCGGACGTTGCTGACCGCGGTGGCCACCGGATACGCCCGCATCAGGCCCTCCGGCGGCGCCGTGAGCAGCGCCCGCACCTCGTCCATGCCGGTGCGGGCCGGGTCGAGCCAGGCGTCCCAGCGGTCCTCGGTCAGCATCAGCGGCATGCGGGGGTGGATGTCGGAGAGCGAGCGCGGGCCCCCGGCCGGGGCCACGCCCAGCGGTCCCCGCTCCGCCTCGGTGGTGATCACCGAACAGGTGACCCACCACGCCTGCGGATGGTCGTCCGGCAGGGTGCGGTCGCGCCAGAACTCGTACAGCCCGGCCATCGCGAAGACGGACCCGTCTGCCGGGGTGACGAAGTACGGCTGCTTGCGGGGGCGCTTCTTCTTCCCCTCGACCTCCAGCTCCCGCTCGCCGGTCCCGGTGACCCATTCGTAGTACCCGTCGGCGGGCAGGATGCAGCGCCGGGAGAGCAGGGGCTTACGGAAGGAGGGCTTCTCGTGGACGGTCTCGGCGCGGGCGTTGATCATCCGCGCGGCGCCCTCGGGCGACTTCGACCAGGAGGGCACCAGGCCCCACTTCAGGGTCCGCATCTGCCGAACCGGGCGCCGGTCGTCCGCGTCTTTCAGAGGACGTTCCAGGATCGCGTACACCTCTTTGGTGGGCGCCACGTTCCAGTCGGGCGCCAGCGCCTCCTCCGGCTCCCACCGCTCGACCTGGAACAGCCCCACGAGATCCTCGGGCTTCCGACTCGCTGCATACCGTCCGCACATAAGTGCCACACTGCCACTTCGATACGCCGTCCGAGGGAGCCATCCGCGAAATGGTCATCACAACGGTCACGCCGTCCCCGGCCGACCCCATAGCCGCCGGCCCGTTCCTCGCCGACGGCGCGTTCGGCGACTTCTGGGACCGGCTGACCGGGACCCAGGCGGCGCCCGAGGTCTGGCTCGTCGTCGCCACCGGCGTCCTCGCCCTGGCCGCCGTACTCCCCGGCCCGCTGTGGCGCCTGTCACGGAACGCGGTCACCATCGCGCACGAGGGCGGCCACGGACTGGTCGCCCTGCTCACCGGCCGCAAGCTCCAGGGCATCCGGCTGCACTCGGACACCAGCGGACTGACCGTCAGCCGGGGCAGGCCGACCGGACTGGGCATGGTCCTCACCGCCGCCGCCGGCTACACGGCCGCTCCGCTGCTCGGCCTCGGCGGCGCCTGGCTGCTCGCCGCGCACCACGTCACCCTGCTGCTGTGGGTGGCGACCGCCCTGCTGCTGGCCCTGCTGGTCATGGTCCGCAACGCCTACGGGGCGCTCACCGTGACCGTCACCGGCGCCGCGTTCCTGCTGATCTCCTGGCTCACCGGACCCGATGTGCAGTCCGCCTTCGCCTACGCGGCCGTGTGGTTCATGCTCCTGGGCGGGGTGCGGCCGGTGTTCGAGCTCCAGACCAAGCGGCGCCACGGCGAGGCGGCGGACTCGGACGCGGACCAGCTCGCCCGGCTGACCCACGTCCCGGCACTGGTCTGGCTCGGCTTCTTCCACCTGGTCGCCTTCTGCTCCCTGATCGGCGGAGGACGCTGGTTGCTCGGTTTGTGACGCATCGGGGGCACAGTCGGCACCCACTAAAGTGAAGGCCATGACCGAGACCGTGCACCCCCTGTGGCCTGCTCCCTACGCCGACGGCCCCGTCGAGGCGACGATCACCGTGCCCGGGTCCAAGTCGGTGACCAACCGGGCCCTGGTACTCGCCGCGCTCGCCTCCGAGCCCGGCTGGCTGCGCCGCCCCCTGCGCTCGCGCGACACCCTGCTGATGTCCGCCGCCCTCCAGGCGATGGGCGTGGGCATCGAGGAGACGGTCTCGTCCAGCACCGCGGGCTCCTCCGGTGGCACCGGGGGCGCGGGCGAGGCATGGCGGGTGATCCCGTCCGGCCTGCACGGACCGGCCTCGGTCGACGTGGGCAACGCGGGCACGGTCATGCGCTTCCTGCCGCCGGTCGCCGCCCTCGCGGACGGCCCGATCCGCTTCGACGGCGACCCCCGCTCCTACGAGCGGCCGCTCGGCGGGGTGATCGGGGCGCTGCGTTCTCTGGGCGCGCGGATCGACGACGACGACCGCGGCGCGCTGCCGCTGACGGTGCACGGCGGCGGCGCGGTGGAGGGCGGCTCGGTGCGCATCGACGCCTCCTCGTCCTCCCAGTTCGTCTCGGCGCTGCTGCTCTCCGGGGCCCGTTTCAACCAGGGCGTGGAGGTGCGGCACGTCGGCGGGCCGCTGCCGTCCCTGCCCCACATCCGGATGACGGTGGACATGCTGCGCGCGGTCGGCGCGCAGGTCGACGAGCCGCAGACCGGCGGCGAGCCGAACGTCTGGCGGGTGGCGCACAGTGCCCTGCTCGGCCGGGACCTGACCATCGAGCCCGACCTTTCCAACGCCCAGCCGTTCCTGGCCGCCGCGCTGGTCACCGGCGGCCGGGTCACCATCCCGGACTGGCCCGAGCGCACCACCCAGCCGGGTGACGCGCTGCGGCACATCTTCACCGAGATGGGCGGTTCCTGTGAGCTGACCACCACCCCGCACGGCACGGCCCTGGTCTTCACCGGCGGCGGCCGGGTGCACGGCATCGACATCGACCTGAGCGAGGTCGGCGAGCTGACCCCGGGCATCGCGGCGGTCGCCGCCCTGGCCGACTCCCCCTCCACTCTGCGCGGGGTCGCCCATCTGCGGCTGCACGAGACGGACCGGCTGGCGGCCCTCACCAAGGAGATCAACGCCCTCGGCGGGGATGTCACCGAGACCGAGGACGGCCTGCACATCCGCCCCCGCACCCTGCACGGCGGGGTGTTCCACACCTACGACGACCACCGGATGGCGACGGCCGGCGCGCTCATCGGCCTGGCGGTGAAGGACGTCCACGTCGAGAACGTGGCGACCACGGCGAAGACCTTGCCCGACTTCCCGCAGATGTGGACCGAGATGCTCGGGGACTGACGCCATGCGCCGCTACGGCAAGCACACCGACGAGGACGACATCCGCTCGCGCCCCAACCGCAAGGGGAACCGCCCGCGCACCAGCATCCGCCCCAAGCACGAGGACGCGGCCGAGGGCATGGTCCTCACCGTGGACCGGGGCCGGCTGACCTGCCTGGTCGACGACCGGGTGGTGGTCGCGATGAAGGCCCGCGAACTGGGCCGCAAGGCGGCGGTCGTCGGGGACCGGGTCGGCATCGTCGGTGACCTGTCGGGCGACAAGGACACCCTGGCCCGGATCGTGCGCATCGAGGAGCGCTCCTCGGTGCTGCGGCGCACCGCGGACGACGACGACCCGTTCGAGCGGGTGGTCGTCGCCAACGCCGACCAGCTCGCCGTCGTCACCGCCCTCGCCGACCCCGAACCGCGGCCCCGGCTGATCGACCGCTGTCTGGTCGCCGCGTACGACGGCGGGCTGGAGCCGCTGCTGGTGCTGACCAAGTCGGATCTCGCCGCCCCGGGGGAACTCCTGGAGATGTACGGCGCCCTGGGCGTGCCCCATGTGGTCACCACCCGTGAGGAGTTCGTGGACGGTGTGGCCGCCGACCGGGTCCGGGAGCATCTGGCCGGGCGGACCACGGCCTTCGTCGGCCACTCCGGCGTCGGCAAGACCACCCTGGTGAACGCCCTGGTGCCGGAGGACCGGCGCCGGATCACCGGGCACGTCAACGCGGTCACCGGCCGCGGCCGCCACACCACCACCTCCGCCCTCGCCCTGCCGCTGGCCGCCGCGGGCGGCGGCGAGGCCGCCACGGGCGACCGGGCGGGCTGGGTGATCGACACACCGGGAGTGCGCTCCTTCGGTCTGAACCATGTCGACCCCTCACGGGTGATCCACGCCTTCCCGGACCTGGTCCCGGGGACGGAGGGCTGCCCGCGCGCCTGCTCCCACGACGAACCGGACTGCGCCCTGGACGACTGGGTGACCGAGGGGCACGCGGACCCGGCCCGTCTCTACTCGCTGCGGCGGCTGCTCTCGACCCGCGAGCGGCGCGAGGGCGACTGACGTCCCGTCGGACTCGACGCGCGGGCGGGACAGGCGTCGGCGGGTCACCTGTCGCGGCCGTCGGTGAGGGCATAATCGGCGCGAGTGCGACCAAAGCAGTCACCGACGACGTGGGAGGTCGAGGTCCGATGGCGTGGCTGCTCGTAGTGGTCGCCGGACTGCTGGAGACCGGGTTCGCGGTGTGCCTGAAGCTCTCCCACGGCTTCACCCGGCTCTGGCCCACCCTCGCCTTCGCGGTCTTCGCCCTGGGCAGCTTCGGCCTCCTCACCCTCGCCCTGCGCAGGCTGGACGTTGGCCCCGCGTACGCCGTGTGGACGGGCATCGGCGCGGCCGGCACCGCCATCTACGGGATGGTCTTCCTCGGCGACGTGGTCTCCGCCCTGAAGATCGTCTCGATCTCCCTGGTGATCTGCGGGGTCATCGGCCTCCAGCTCTCCGGCTCGGCCCACTGACCCCGGGCTCCCCGGCACCGAACGCGGTCCGCACCAGCGCGCCGACCCCGTCGCCGGTGGGCGCGATCGCGTAGGACAGGGCCAGCCGCACGGCGAGTTCACAACGCACGGGCAGCCCGTACGGAACGGCCTCCGCCCCGCCCGCGCCGGACTGCTGCCGTCCGGCGCGGGCGACCGCCGCGAGGGACCGCCGCCGTACGGCGGCCAGCAGTCCGGCGGGGTCCGGCGGCCCGCCGTCGGCGCGGCGCCGCGCGGGGACCGTGCGCCCGGTCGGACCGTCCGGCAAGGGCGGGGGCGCGGGCAGGGCGGTGTCCCGGCAGCCGGTGAGCAGCCCCCGCAGCAGCGGTCTCGCCGTCAGCCGGTCGACGGTCCACTCGGCGAGCGGGACGAGCCGGTCGGCGACGGTGTCGCCGGGCAGGGCCGCGATCCGTTCCACGCCCCGCAGAAAGGCGTCGACCTCCCGGCACAACAGGGCCCGCGCGAGTCCGTCCTTGCTGCCGAACTCGTTGTAGAGGGTCTGCCGGGAGACCCCGGCGGCGCGGGCGACGTCCACCATCCGCACCGCGCTCCAGGGGCGTTCACCGACGGCCAGGGCCGCCGCGTCGAGCAGGGCCTCGCGCGCTGCGGGCATCGTCGCCTCCCGGCCGTGGAGCCGCCGCCCCGCCCGGGGCCCGCCGACGGCCCGCCGGCGGGAGCGGATTGCGCACAGGGTCGGGGCACCGGGCACGGCTGTCAAGGGAGGCGGACGGGCTCTCCCGGAGGCCCGGACCGGCGCCCGGCGCCCACCGATAGGGTGAAGGCATGCCCGACTACCACGATGATCTGCGCCTCGCCCATGTCCTCGCGGACGCCGCCGACGCCGTCACGACGGAGCGTTTCAAGGCCCTCGACCTCAAGGTCGAGACCAAGCCCGACATGACGCCCGTCAGCGAGGCGGACAAGGCCGCCGAGGAGCTGATCCGCGGGCAGTTGCAGCGCGCCAGGCCGCGGGACGCGATCCTGGGCGAGGAGTACGGCATCGAGGGCACCGGGCCGCGCCGCTGGGTCGTGGACCCGATCGACGGCACCAAGAACTACGTCCGAGGGGTGCCGGTCTGGGCGACGCTGATCTCGCTGATGGAGGCCGGGGAGGACGGGTTCCGGCCGGTGGTCGGCGTGGTCTCGGCACCGGCACTGGGCCGCCGCTGGTGGGCGGCGAAGGGCGCGGGCGCGTACACCGGGCGGAGCCTGACCTCGGCGACGCGGATGCACGTCTCCCGGGTGGAGCGGCTCGCGGACGCCTCGTTCGCGTACTCCTCGCTCAGCGGCTGGGAGGAGCGGGGCCGGCTCGACGGGTTCCTGGACCTCAGCCGGGCCTGCTGGCGGACCCGCGCCTACGGCGACTTCTGGTCGTACATGCTGGTCGCCGAGGGCGCGGTCGACATCTGCGCCGAGCCCGAGCTCTCGCTGTGGGACATGGCGGCCCCGGCGATCGTGGTGCAGGAGGCGGGCGGCTCGTACACCGGCCTCGACGGCACCCCGGGCCCGCACAGCGGCAACGCGGCGGCGTCGAACGGACTCCTCCACGCCGAGCTGCTGGAGTACCTGGGCGGGCGGTCCGAGCACGCCTGACCCCCGGCCGGGGTCCGCGCGCCCGGGTCCCGGCCGGGGTCCGGGGCGCGCCCGGCCCCGGTCGGCGTTCGCCCGGTGGGCCGGGCGCCCGGCGTGCGGGCGCGTCCGCGTCCGCGACCGGCGCCGGTACGCGCCCCTGCATGCCCCGCACGCCCTCTTGCCGCCTGCGCGCACGGCTGGGACTCTGAAAGTCCCCCCACTTGTGAACTTGTGAATCCGTTCTCATGTGGGATCCGTCCACGAAGGAGGTGGCTCCAGTCCATGCTCGTCCGTGACGCCATGAGCACGGTGGTCCTCACCATCGGCCCCGCACACACACTCCGCCAGGCGGCCCGGTTGATGTCCGCGCGGCGCGTCGGCGCGGCCGTCGTCCTCGACGGCGACTCCGGCCTCGGAATCCTGACCGAACGAGACATCCTCAACGCGATCGGCGCCGGCCAGAACCCCGATCTGGAGACCGCGGGCGCCCACACCACGACCGACGTCGTCTTCGCGGCACCCTCCTGGACCCTGGAGGAGGCGGCCGACGCCATGACCCACGGCGGGTTCCGCCATCTGATCGTGACGGACCCCGGCGGTCCGGTCGGGATCGTGTCCGTCCGGGACATCATCCGCTGCTGGGTCCCGGCCCGGCGGCACGCGGACACGGCCGCGGCGACCTGACCCGAGCACCCCGGACCGGCTCCGCCGTGCGCGGGACCGGACCGGGGTGTACCGGACGCGGGCCGGGGCGTACGGACACGGGCCGGACCCGGCGTACCGGACGCGGGCCGGGGCGGGTTGTACCGGACATGCGAGGAGGGCCGGACCCCCCTGGACAGGGATCCGGCCCTCGCTCACCCCCGGCAGGCGGGCCGTCAGCCGCGCAGGGCCTGGACCGCGGCCTCCAGCCGCTTGCCGAAGTCTTCGTCCGCGCTGCGGAAGTTGCCGATCGCCCGCTCGGCGATGTCCTCGCGCGAGACCTTGGCGATGAAGCCGGCGAGGTTGTCGACCAGCCGGCCCTTCTCGTCCTCGGACATCAGCCGGTAGAGGTTGCCGGCCTGCACGAAGTCGTCGTCCTCGGCGTGCCGCGGGGTCGCGTGGTCACCGGTGAAACCGGAGACCGGGGTCGGCGCCCACAGCGGCCGGTCCGTCTGGAGCGGGCCGCCGAAGCTGTTCGGCTCGTAGTTCTTCGCGCCCTTGTGGCGGCCGTCGTAGAGGAAGCCGTCCCGGCTGTGGGTGCGCGCCTCGGTGGCGTGCGGGCGGTTCACCGGCAGATGGTCCGCGTTGATACCGACGCGGTAGCGGTGCGCGTCGCCGTAGGCGAAGAGGCGGCCCTGGAGCATCTTGTCCGGGGAGGGACCGATACCGGGGACGAAGTGGGCGGGACTGAAGACCGACTGCTCGACCTCGGCGAAGACGTTCTCCGGGTTGCGGTTGAGCTCCAGCCGGCCGATCTCGATACGCGGGTAGTCCGCGTGCGGCCACACCTTGGTGAGGTCGAAGGGGTTGAAGCGGTACTCCGCCGCCTCGGCCGCGGGCATGATCTGGACGTAGACCGTCCAGGACGGGAACTCGCCCCGCTCGATGGCCTCGCGCAGATCGCGCTGGTGCGAGTCCGGGTCCTCGCCGGCCAGCCGGTTGGCCTCGGCCTGGGTGAGGTTCCTGATGCCCTGGTCGGTCTTGAAGTGGTACTTGACCCAGAAGACCTCGCCGGCCTCGTTCGTCCACTGGAAGGTGTGCGAGCCGAAGCCGTCCATGTGCCGGTACGAGGCGGGGATGCCCCGGTCACCGAAGAGCCAGGTCACCTGGTGGGTGGACTCGGGCGACAGACTCCAGAAGTCCCAGACGTTGTCCGCCTCCTGGCTGCCCGTGTAGGGGTCGCGCTTCTGGGTGTGGATGAAGTCGGGGAACTTGATCGCGTCCCGGATGAAGAAGACCGGGGTGTTGTTGCCGACGAGGTCGTAGTTGCCCTCCTCGGTGTAGAACTTCAGCGCGAAGCCGCGCGGGTCGCGCACCGCGTCCGCCGCTCCCAGGTTCCCCGCGACCGTGGAGAAGCGGAGGAAGGTCTCGGTCTCCTTGCCGATCTCGGAGAGGAACTTCGCCCGCGTGTACTTCGTCACGTCGGCGGTGACGGTGAAGGTGCCGTAGGCCCCCGCGCCGCGCGCGTGGACGACGCGCTCGGGAATCCGCTCGCGGTTGAAGTGGGCGAGCTTCTCCAGCAGGAGCTGGTCCTGGACGAGGACCGGCCCGCCGGCACCCGCGGTCTCGCTGTTCTGGTTGTCCGCGACCGGAGCCCCGGCTTCCGTGGTGAGCGGTCCCTGTGTCACGTGCGCCTCCTGCGTCTCTCTGCTGCCCTGCGGTCGCGCCGGGGCACTGCCGAAACGGATCCCGCCACCTGTCCCGTGACCAGATCCAAAAGCGATCCTACATTGGACTTAGTCCAAGTCAAGCCAGCATCCGGAACCACACCTGTTCGGGATCACGTGCCTCCGCTGTTACGCTGACCCTTATGAGTGACCTGTTGGAACGACTTCGCGGACGCGGCTGGCGCATGACCGCGCAGCGGCGCGTCGTGGCCGAGGTCCTCGACGGCGAGCATGTGCACCTGACGGCCGACGAGGTCCACGCACGCGCCGTCGAGCGCCTGCCCGAGATCTCCCGGGCCACCGTCTACAACACCCTGGGCGAACTGGTCGGCCTGGGCGAGGTGCTCGAGGTGTCCACCGACCGCCGTGCCAAGCGCTACGACCCGAACGCCCACCGCCCCCACCAGCACCTGGTGTGCTCGCGCTGCGGAACGATCCGCGACGTCCACCCCGGGGGGAACCCGCTGGCGGACCTGCCGGACTCGGAGCGCTTCGGCTTCACGGTCTCGGACGTCGAGGTGACGTACCGCGGGACCTGCCCCAACTGCGCGAGCGCCTAGCGCGTCAGTGCCGCGGCGGCGACACGCACAGAGAAGGGCCCCGGCTTGTGCCGGGGCCCTTCTCTGTGGCGCTTGTCGTGCCACGGCGCGCCTGCCACGCCGAAGGGCCGCGGCGCGCGCCTGTACGTCGAAGGCCCGGATCCTTGAGGATCCGGGCCTTCGACTTCAGTAGCGGGGACAGGATTTGAACCTGCGACCTCTGGGTTATGAGCCCAGCGAGCTACCGAGCTGCTCCACCCCGCGTCGGTGAACCCAACCTTACGGGACGCCACCGACCAGCGCAAATCCCTTCCCGGGGGCCTTGTCAGGGCCCGGTCCGCTCAGGCCAGCAGCTCCTGGATCAGCGCCTCGCGCAGCTTCCCCGCCCGCTCGGAGACCTCCGCCGGGCCCAGCTCCACGGCGCGGGCGCACCAGCGCTGCCCCTCCGCGAGCTCGCCCCGGCGGGCGGCGAGCAGGGCCAGCCGCAGGGCGGCCCGTCCGTGCCCGGCCCGGGCGGCCCGGGTCCACCACAGGGACGCCTCGCGCTCGTTGCCCTCACGGGCGAGGAGCAGACCGAGGTTGAAGGCACCGCTGCGGCTTCCCGCCTCGGCGGCCTCCCGGTACCAGCGGGCCGCGTCCAGGTACTCGCCACGGGCCGCGGCCAGCATGCCGACCCGCACCTGGGCACGGCGGTGGCCCTGTTCGGCGGCCCGCTCGTACCACTCCTCGCACTCGCTCTTCTCCGCGACGGACTCACCGAGCGCGGGCGCGACGGCCGGCGGGCGGCGGGCGTCGAGCAGCGTGGCGAGCCGGAAGGCGGCCTCGGTGCTGCCGCCGCCCGCGGCACAGCGCAGATGGCGTTCGGCCTCCTGCTCGTCGCCGTCCCTCAGGCGGGCGATGCCGACCTGGAGGGCGGCTTCCGTGTGGCCCGCGGCGGCGGCCCGCTCGTACCAGGACAGCGCGGTGCGGTCGTCGTCCCGGCCCGCGTGCAGGATGCCCAGGTTGAACGCGGCGTCCACGCTGCCCGCCTCGGCGGCCTTGGAGAACCAGGGCTCGGCGCCGGTGTGGTCGCCGGCCTGGAGCAGCAGCACGGCGAGCGCGTTGGCGGCCTCCCGGTGCCCGGCGTAGGCGGCACGGCGGTACCACTGCTCGGCCTGCGGCGTCCGGCCCTGGGCCGCGCAGAGCAGGCCGAGGTTGTAGGCGCCGTTCACATCGCCCGCGTCCATCGCTGCGCGGTACCAGCGCTCGGCGGTCTGCGGTTCACCGCGCGCGGCGTGCAGGGCGCCGAGGGCGTTGGCCGCGTTGCCGTCGCCGTCCTGGGCGGCGCGCAGCCACCAGACGGCGGCGCTCTCCTCGTCGCCCGCGTCGCGCAGCAGGAAGCCGAGCGCACAGGCGGCGCGGGGCTCACCGTCCTTGGCGGAGGTGAGGTACCAGCGCCCGGCCTCCTTGAGCAGACCGCGCTGCTCCAGAATCGCGCCGAGGTGCAGGGCCGCCCGCCGGTGCCCACGGGCGGCGGCCTGGCGGTACCACTGCTCGGCCTCGTCGAGCAGTCCGGCGACCAGTCCGTCGGCGACGGGAAGCCGCGTCCCGGTACTGGTGGCCCGCTCGGTACCGGTGCCCTCGGCCGTACGGCTCCGGCCGGGGCGGGACGCCCCGGAGCCGCCGCCCGGCCGGGGAGCGCCGCCCCGGTCCGCGCCGGGCAGCCGGTCGCCACCGGCCGCCGGGGCCCCGGAGCCGGTCCGGGCTCCGGGCCCGGCGGTGCCGGCCTGCCGGTCGCCGTCGGCCGCGGCAGCCCGGCCGGAACGGCCCGTGTCGCCGCCCGCCCGGGCCGGTGCGGAGCCGGCCGCCGGGCCCCCGGCGGAACGGAGGTCGTCGGTGCGGGCCTGGGCGCGTGCCCCGCCCCGGTCCGCTCGCGGCCGACGGTCGCCGTCGGCCGCCCCGGGCCCGCCGGAACGGCCCGTGTCGCCGCGCACCCCGGCCGGTGCGGCCTGGTCGGTGGTGCTCCGCGCGCTGCCGGACGGCCGGTCGCCAACGGTCGCAGCCGCGCCCGGACGGCCGGCCTCGGCCCGGGCGTGGCCCTGGGCGGCAGCCAGCCCGCCGTCGTTGTGCGCGTCAGCCGGGGCAGCACCGGACCGCCGGTCACCGCCGGCCGCCCCGGGCCCGCCGGAACGGGCGGTGCCGCTGCCTGGTGTGCCGGACCGCCGGTCGCCACCGGAACGGAGGGCGTCGGCCCGGTCCGTAACCGCGCCGGAGCCATCAGCGCCCCCCGGCCGCAAGGTGCCGGCACTCGCCCGGTCCCGGCCCGCCCCAGCCGGCCCGGAGCCCGCGTGCCCCCCGGTTGCGGTCGCATGCCCCCCGGTTGCCGTCGCGCCGGACCGCCGGTCACCGCCGGCCGCCCCGGGCCCGCCGGAACGGGCGGTGCCGTTGCCCGGTGCGCCGGACCGCCGGTCACCGCCGGCCGCCCCCAGCGTGCCCCAGCGGCCGGCCTCGGCCACGTCCGCGCCGAGCGACTCGTCGGCGGTCGGTTCGGGGCCGGTCTCCGCGCCCCGGCCGGTACGCGCCCCGGTCCGACCAGTGCCGGTACGGAATCCGGCGCCGGCACCGCCCCCCGGCCGGTCGCGGCCGGTGCGGGCTCCGGTACCGGTGGCGTCGGGCCGGTCCGCGCCCGCGCGACCCGTGGCCGGGTCCGAGGTGGGCGCCCCCGGGTGCGCCTGCGGGTCGGCAGGCCCCGGGCCTGCGCCCGGCGTCTCGGCCGCCCCGCCCCCGTACACGTCCCCCGCTCCGCCGCCGAGCCGCTGGGCCCCGCCCCGACGCGGCGCGCCGCGTCCGGCGCCGGGCATACCGAAGTGCCCGTCACCGGAGCGGAGTTCAGCCGCCGCCCCGCTGCCGCCCCGGCGCTGGACGGGCGCCCCCGCGCCGGACCGGTCCATGTCCGCGAGCCGGCCGGTGCGGGCCGCCCCGGCCCGGGGACCCGGGCCCGGGGCACCGCCCAACGCGCCCTCGCCGCCGGGCACCAGCCCCGCGGCCTCCTCGCTGCGACGGCTCTCCGCCGCCGCCCGGCCCTCCAGGCCGCGGGCGAGGCGGTACGCGGCTTCCCGGTGGCCCTGTTCGGCGGCGGTGCGCAGCCAGCGTTCGGCCCCGTCGTCACCCCGGTGCTCCAGCAGGTCGGCGAGGGCGTACGCGCCCAACGCGTGGCCCTGTTCGGCGGACTGGCGCAGCCAGTACTCCGCGGCGGGCTCGTCACCGCGCTCACGGAAGTGGCGGCCCAGCGCGTGCGCGGCCGCGGCCGAGCCGGCGACCGCGGCGATGCGCCACCAGCCTGCCGCCTCGTCGGCGTATCCGCGCTGGTGGAGGAGGACACCCAGATTGTTGGCGGCCGCCCGGTCGCCGTCGGCGGTCGCCCGCCGCAGATAGGGCTCCGCGCCGTCGAGGTCGCCCCGGCGCAGCAGCAGCGCGCCGAGCACGCTCATCGACGCGACGTCGCCCCGGTCGGCGGCGCCGCGGTGGCGCGCTTCGTCGCCGGCGGTCTCCGCCGCGTCGGCGTGGCCGGCCCCGAGGAGCGGTCCCTCACCGGTGACGGCGACGCGGCCCGCACGAGCGGCCGCGTCGACGCCGTCCATCGCGTCGGCCGCGTTCCTCGCATGCGGTTGCTCAAACCGCCCTGTCTCCAACAGCGTTGCCCTGTCCCCCATGAATTCCATCGTCGCACCACCCGCAACCCGCGTACACCTGGTATACCGCAGCCAGTGAGGTCACTTCAGCGTTTTGTCGACATGCCCACAGAGAGACAAGTCAAACACGCCGGGGGTCAACTGGTGCCGCGCGGCGCGCACTTCGTCCCGGATGCCCCTGAAGGAGGTCTCCCTGAACGAATGAACGCATCCGCACACAGAAGAGGACCCGGATCCAGTCGGATCCGGGTCCTCTTCTTCAGTAGCGGGGACAGGATTTGAACCTGCGACCTCTGGGTTATGAGCCCAGCGAGCTACCGAGCTGCTCCACCCCGCGTCGGTGAAACCAACCTATCACGACGCGGGAGGAGCCTCTGACCGGCTCAGTCGCTACCCGACCCCTCCTCCTGGAGTCTGGCCTCGGCGTCGGCCGCGCGCTGAAGGGCCTTCTGGAGGTCCTCCTGTGCCTTGCCGTAAGCCGTCCAGTCGCCCTTCTTCATGGCCGCGTCACCGTCCGCGTACGCCTTCTGAGCGTCGGCGATCGCGTCCTTCAGGGCCTGGTCGCCCGAGGCGGGCGGCTGGTCCGGATCGGTGGGCGGGGTGTCCGGTTCCTCGTCCGGCGGCGGAGTCGTGCCGTCCTCGCCCGTGCCCTCGCCGAACACCTGGGACAGCGCGCCGCCCAGGTCGTTGGCGAAGCCGATCTTCTGCCCGTAGACCACGGCCACCTTGCTCAGCAGCGGGTACTCGGAGCCACGGCCCTGGGCGTAGATCGGCTCGACGTACAGGAAGCCGCTGTCCAGGGGGACGGTCAGCAGATTGCCGTACTTGATCGTCGAGTCGGCGCCCTTGAGGTCGCGGACGAAGTTGGCGATCGGGTCGTGGCGGTTCAGCCGGCTCTGGATCTGCTCGGGGCCGTCGACCTTGTCGTCGGTGACCCGCATGAGTCTGATCTTGCCGTAGTCCTTGCTGTTGGCATCGGCGTCGACCGCCATGAACGCCCGGAGGTTCGGACGGCCGCTGGGGGTGAACGTCGTCGTCAGCGAGAACTGCTGCGCCGTCTGGCCCGGCAGCTTCATCGACAGGTAGTACGGCGGGACCGCGTTGCTGTCGGACTTGGTCGGGTCGTTCGGGACCTGCCAGGCGTCACTCGCGTTGTAGAACGGAGCGGGCTCGGTGACGTGGTAGAGGCTCAGCAGCTCGCGCTGGACCTTGAAGATGTCCTGCGGGTACCGCAGGTGGGCCTTCAGCTCGGCCGGGATCTCTTCCTTGGCCTTCACCGTGCCCGGAAACGCCTTCTTCCACGTCTTGAGGACCGGGTCGTTCTCGTCCCACTCGTACAGCCTGACGGTGCCGTCGTACGCGTCGACGGTCGCCTTCACCGAGTTGCGGATGTAGTTGACCTGGTTCTGCTGGGCGACCACCGCGCGCTGCCGGTCGGTGAGCGAGTCGGCGGTGGTGTCACCGAGGGTCGTCCGGGAGGCGTACGGGTACCCGTTGGTGGTCGTGTACGCGTCGACGACCCATTGGATCCGCTTGCCGACGACCGCGGGGTAGGCGTCGCCGTCGATGGTCAGCCACGGGGCGACCGCCTCGACGCGCTCCTTCGGCGTGCGGTTGTAGAGGATCTTCGAACCCTCGCCGATGGCCCCCGAGTAGAGGATCTGCGGCTCGTTGAAGGCGACCGAGTACGCGGCGCGGTTGAGCGGGTTGGACAGGTCGATGCCGCCCTTGCCCTTGTAGCTCGTGGTGACCTGGCCGCCGCCGTCCTTCTCGTAGTCGAGCTCCTTCTGGGGCCCGCCGACGATCGAGTACTGGGTGGTCTTCTCGCCGTAGTAGATCCGCTGCTCGTACTCGCCGAGGCTGCCCTTGGACGGGATGCCCGACTCGGTGAACTCCGGCGCTCCCGTGATGCCCTTGGCGGTGCTGGTGCCCTTGGCCGCGACGGCGCCGTATCCGTGGGTGTACGTGAAGTGGTCGTTGATCCAGTTGCGCTTGTCGACGCCCTGGAGGTTCAGCTCGCGCAGACCGATGACCGTGTCCTGGCCGTCGTACCGGTCCACGTCGAGGGTGGCGGGGAACTGGTAGTACTTCCGCTCCTGCTCCAGCTGCTGGAACGTGGGCGAGACGATGTTCGGGTCGTTGATGCGGTAGCTGGCCGCCGAGTCCGCCTGCTCGCGCTGCTTCTTGGCGTCCGTGATCTCGCCGCGGCCCGTGTAGTCGGTCGGCTTGACGTCGGTGATCCCGTACGCCTCGCGCGTCGCGTTGATGTTCTTGCGGATGTACTCCGCTTCCTTGGCCTGCTCGTTCGGCTGGACCTGGAACTTCTGCACGATCGCCGGGTAGAGGCCGCCGATGAGGATCGCGGACAGCACCATCAGACCGAAGCCGATCACGGGGAGCTGCCAGGTGCGGCGCCAGAGGGTGGCGAAGAAGAGCACCGCGCAGATGATCGCGATGCAGAAGAGGATCGTCTTCGCCGGCAGGTAGGCGTTGGCGTCGACGTACCGCAGGCCCGTCCAGTTGCTGGTCGCCTTGAAGTCACTCGACTTCACGGCGAGGCCGTACCGGTCGAGCCAGTACGCCACGGCCTTGAGGGCCACGAAGATGCCGAGGAGCACCGAGAGGTGGCCGGTGGCCGCGCCCGTGGCCCGCGCGCCGGGGCTGGTGATGCGGAGCCCGCCGTACAGGTAGTGGGTGACCGCGGCGGCGATCAGCGACAGGACCACGGCGGCGAAGCCGAAGCCCAGCAGGAAGCGGTACCAGGGCAGGTCGAAGGCGAAGAACGCCACGTCCATGCCGAACTGCGGGTCCTTCTGGCCGAAGGGCTCGCCGTTGAGCCACATCAGCCAGGTGCGCCACTGGCTCGTCGCAGAGGCTCCGGCGATCAGCCCCACCAGGGCGGTGATCGCGAGGAGCACCCACTTCTTGTAGGGGGCGATGCCCATGCGGTACCGGTCGAGGCTCTGCTGCTCCAGCGACATCGCGCTCAGCGGCGGCCGCAGCCGGTGCGCCAGCCAGATGTTCAGCCCGACGACGCCGGCCATCAGCAGGCCGAAGACCGCGAACAGCCCGATCTTGGTCCACAGGGTCTTGGTGAACACCGACGAGTACTCGACGGAGCGGTACCACAGCCAGTCCGTCCAGAACCCGGCGAACATGACGAACGCCATGGCCAGAACGGCCAGGACGCCCAGGGTCATGAGCAGGGTGCGGACCCGCCGGGACGGCCGGCCCACTCTCATCCGTGGCCCGGTCGGGCCTCCGCCGCGGTCCGGCATCTGGAAAGCCAACGTGCGCACCTCGAAGTCGCGATCGGTGTGAAGCGGGCCCCGCGATCGTAGGGCCCCACCTATGCAACTTACCGAGGCTTTACCTAGTTCCCGTCACCGGGGAGGAAGGAGGCAGGATGTTCGCCATGTCCAACGTTTCCCCCTCCGGCCCCCCGATGGCCGCGAATCCCCTCACCCGTGCCGTGCTGGAGATCGACGAGTACGCGTCCGGTATCGGCTGGGACCAGCCCGCCCGGCTCTTCGCCCTCGTCGACACCGCCCGGCTGCGCGCCCAGGAACCCGGTCTCGCCGCCCAGCTCGGCATCGACGAGGGGGACGCGGCCGCCGCCCTGACCCCCGTCGAGCAGGACGAGATCCCGGCAGGCACGGCGCTGGACGAGTTCCTCGCCACCGTCGCCTGGCCCGAGGCAGTGGCCGGCTGCGCGCTGACCGTGGAGCGGCTGATGCTTCCGCCGAGCGCGGAGGACTCCGTTCCGGCAGGTCTCGACGGCAACGCGCTCACCGACTGGGTGGCCTCCCACCCGGACCGCCAGGAGGTGCGGATGACGGTGGGGGTGCTGCGCGACGGCTCCCGGGAGTCGGCGCTGCGGCTGCGCGAGAAGGACTCGCCGAACGAGGTGCTGACGGGCGCCGGCCTGGTCCCGGGGCTCGCCGAGGCGCTTGCCGCGACCTTCGAGGACTGAGCCGCCGGGCACGCCCCGGCCGGGCCGCCACTCACCGGCCACCCGCCGCGCGGCCCGGCTCACGGGTCGCGGGCGGGGCCCCGGCGGGTCAGCCGGTGGTGCAGGCGGGCAGGCCCGCCGTGTCGCCCTTGCTGATCTTCTCCAGGGACCGTTTGGCGTCGTCGATGGTGTCGACCTTGACCAGGTTCAGCCCGTCCGGGATGTCGGAGGCGGCGCTCGCGCAGTTGGCGCTGGGCGTCAGGAAGTACTCGGCGCCCGCCTTCCGCGCGCCGACGAGCTTCATCTCGATGCCGCCGATCGGCCCGACCTTGCCCGCGTCGTCGATGGTGCCCGTGCCCGCGACGAACTTCCCGCCGGTCAGATCGCCGGGGGTCAGCTTGTCGACGATGCCGAGGGAGAACATCAGGCCCGCGCTGGGCCCGCCCACATCGGCGAGGTGGATGTCGATCGTGAACGGGAAGGTGTGGTCCGTCCCGGCCTGGATGCCGACGATCGCCCGGTCGTCGTCCTCGGCCTTGACCGTCTTCACGGTGACCTTCCGCGTGGTCTGCGGCTCCCGCCCGGCCTTCTCGGCCGCGGCGGCCTCCTTGGCGGGCACGATCGTGAAGTCGACCGGCTCCCCGGGCTTCCGCTCGACCACCTGCTCGGCGACGTCCCCGGGCTCCTCGATGCGCACGCCGTCCACGGCCCGGATCACGTCCCCGGCGTGCAGCCGGCCCTCGGCCGGCGACCCCTTGACCACGGTGGCGACGACGACCCGGGACTTCACCGGGATGTCCAGCTCGCGCAGGGCGGCGACCTTGGCGCTCTCCTGCGACTGACTGAACTCCTCCGCGTTCTCCTGGGTCGACTGCTCCTCCGTCTTGCCGTCCGGATAGAGCGTCTCGTGCGGCACCACGACGCTGTCGTGCGCGATCCAGCCGTACATCGCCTCGAACAGGTTCATCCGGTAGTCCGCGCCGGTCACCCGGACCGTGGTCATGTTGAGGTGACCGGTCGTGGGGAACGTCTCGCGGCCGGAGATCTGGAGCACCGGCTCGCCGGCCGCGGAGCCCAGGGTGTTCACGGTGGGCCCGGGGGACATCTCCGCGTAGGGGACCTTGAAGAACACACCCGCGCAGAGCAGCGCGATGAAGACGAGGGTGGAGGCGAGCATCGTCGCGGTGCGGCGTGGCATGGAACGACAGTACGGGAAGAGCCTGTGCGGGCACTGCCGGGGCCGGTCCGTACGGGCCCGGCAGTGCCTGTCGGGAGGGACGCGGCCGGGACGCGGCGGTCAGTTCCGGACGGCGTCCGTGCCGGAACCCGCCTTCTCCATGGCATCACGGAACCGGGCGTAGCCGGCGAGTTCGGCGACATCCCCGCTCGTACGGTTGCGCGAAGCCCAGCCGGCCCATATCGCCGCACCGACAGCAGCGAAAAGCGGAATCAGCAACCACGCCAGAACTGCCATCGCGACCTCCCTACCCCATGAGTGAAAGCGACTGAGTGATCAGCAGATTAGTCATCCGCGAGATCAACGCTCACCGCAGGGGTGGGGTTACGCAAATCGGGGCGGATGGGGTCCGAGGAGGTTTCAACGAAGCGTCAGGTACGACGACCACCGCCCTCAAGGAGGCACTACGCGCCCACCCGCCCTCCCGTCACCCGACCACCACCCCTCAAGGAGGCGCTACGCGCCCACCCGCCCTCCCGTCACCCGACCACCACCCCTCAAGGAGGCGCTACGCGCCCACCCACTCTTCCGTACCGTCGGAGAAGGTCTGGTGCTTCCAGATGGGGACCTCGTGCTTGAGGTCGTCGATGAGCTTGCGGCAGGCCTCGAACGCCTCCCCCCGGTGCGGGCAGGAGACGGCGACGACCACCGCGAGGTCACCCACACGGAGGTCACCCACTCGGTGGACCGCGGCCAGGGCCCGGACCGGGTACGCGGCGGCGACCTTCTCCGCGATCCGGCGCATCTCCGCCTCAACGCTGGGGTGGCAGGAGTAGCCGAGGGCGTCCACGTCCGACCCGCCGTCGTGATCGCGCACGGTGCCGACGAAGAGGGCCGTGCCGCCGGCCGCGTCGTCGCCGACCGCCGCGAACACCTCGTCGACCGAGAGCGGGGTCTCACGGACGGCGATCAGGCGGACGGGATCGGGGGCGCCCCGCTCGCCGGGATGGTCGGACTGCTCACCGGGGTGATCGTGCACAGGTGCCATACGGCCATCGTGCCGTACCGCGCGGGGCACGCGAAAGGGCCGCTCCCACGGTTCGCGCGCCCGGCCCTTGGAGCCTCCTACAGAGTCGGGGCCGGGCACGGACCGGGGCCGGGCACGGCCGTCAGATCCGGCGGCGGGCCTTCCGCGCACGCCGCACCAGCGCCGCCGTGCCCAGCAGCGCCACCGTCGCGCCCGCGGCCCCCGCCGCCGTGGCGTCCTTGCGGCCCAGCCGCCGCCCCGCCACGGTGTGCCGGCCCTCGACCTCCTCCAGCAGGGCGGTCAGCACCTCCTCGTTGGTACGGCTCGGCCGCCAGCCCGCGTCGTGCAGCCGGCTCACGCTGACCACCCACGGGTGCATCGTGTAGGCGAGGTCCCCGGCCGGCGACGGCGTCAGCCCGATCCGGTGCAGCCGCGCCGCCGCGCCGAGCGCGACCGCCGAGGGCAGCTCCATGCGCCGGATGCCGCTCAGCTCCTCGACCTGCTCCTGCTCCAGCCAGCCGTCACAGCCGACCGCGAACTCGCCGTCGACCTTCTCCAGGGCCGCGTACTCCAGCGCGCTGACCAGGTCGTCGACATGGCAGAACTGCCAGGTGGGACGAGATCCGGCCACCACGAGCAGCCGGGGCGACTCGAAGTACCGGGTGAGGGCGGTGTCGGTACCGCCGACCAGGACGGCGGGGCGCACCACGGTGACGTTCAGACCCGGGTGCGCGCGCGGTGCCCTGCGCGCGAGCCGCTCGATCTCCAGCAGGTCGCCGACACCGGTCGCCTCGGCCGTGGCCCGCAGCTCCGCGTCCTCGGAGAGCGGGATGTCGTTGTCCGGCAGGGCCCCGTAGACCATCGCCGACGTGCACAGGACGACCCGGTGGACCCCGGCCGCCGCGGCCGCCGTCAGCACCGTCTGCGTACCGCGGACGTTGTACGCGGTACGGGCCGCCGGGTCCGACTCCAGATCGAGGTCGAGCGCGAGGTGCACCACGACGTCGGCGCCGCGGAGCTTCTCCGCGATGACGGGGTCCCGGACGTCGAGGACGTGCCAGTGAGCCTCGGGAACCTCGCCCCGGCGCTCGTCGATGGCGACGACCTGTCTGATCTCGTCTGACGCGGCGAGGCGCCTCACGAGCAGGTCTCCCACGCCCGTCGCGGCACCGGTGACCGCGACGACGGGGCCGCGCCCCGTCGCCGGGGTTGAGTGGTTTCGCGCTGCGCGAACCTGCGGATCTGGGGAACTCACCAGGCGTCTCCAGCGGTTGTCTTCAGTACGCAAGCGAATGACCCCTGCGCACCAGGTGACGTCCATCCTGCCGCAGGCCGCCGTCCGGCGGGGCACCGAGCCCGTACGCGGCGCCGTGCCGCAGCCGCCGGGCCTCCCGGCCGCTTAGGCTGGGTGGTGTTGTCAGGCAGTCGCCGTCGGCCGACAGCCGACGGCCCTACGAGCCGAGGAAACCCGTGAGTGACACCCCATTCGGATTCGGCCTTCCGCCGGAGGAGCCGGAGCACGGCGACGAGGGCAAGAAGAAGAATCCCGGCGGAGGTGACCAGGGCTCCGGCGGGTCCCCGGGCAACCCCTTCGGGTTCGGGCTCGGCGGGGGCGGCGGTGACAACCCCTTCGCCGCGATGTTCGGCGCCATGAACCCGAACGACCTCGGCGCGGCCTTCCAGCAGCTCGGGCAGATGCTGAGCTACGAGGGCGGCCCGGTGAACTGGGACATGGCCAAGCAGATCGCCCGCCAGACGGTCTCCCAGGGCACCCCGGACGGTACCAAGGACGCCAGCGTCGGCCCGTTGGACCGCACCGCGGTCGAGGAGGCCGTGCGCCTGGCCGACCTCTGGCTGGACGGCGTGACCTCCCTGCCGTCCGGGGCGAGCACGGCCGTCGCGTGGAGCCGCGCCGAGTGGGTCGAGGCGACCCTGCCCGCGTGGAAGCAGCTCGTGGACCCGGTGGCCGAGCGGGTCGGCGTCGCCATGGGCGACGTACTGCCCGAGGAGATGCAGGCCATGGCAGGCCCGCTGCTCGGCATGATGCGGTCCATGGGCGGGGCCATGTTCGGTCAGCAGATCGGGCAGGCCGTCGGGGTGCTGGCGGGCGAGGTGGTCGGGTCGACCGACATCGGCCTGCCGCTCGGCCCGGCCGGCAAGGCAGCCCTCCTCCCGCTCAACGTGGAGAAGCTCGGCAAGGACCTCGGCGTCCCCAAGGAGGAGGTGCGGCTCTACCTCGCCCTGCGGGAGGCCGCGCACCAGCGCCTCTTCGCCCATGTCCCGTGGCTGCGCTCGCACCTCTTCGGCGCCGTCGAGGGGTACGCGCGCGGGATCAAGGTCGACACCGGCAAGCTGGAGGACGTGGTCGGCCAGTTCGACCCGACCCACCCGGAGCAGCTCCAGGAGGCCCTTCAGCAGGGCATGTTCCAACCGGAGGACACCCCGGAGCAGAAGGCCGCCCTGGCCAGGCTGGAGACGGCGCTCGCGCTGGTCGAGGGATGGGTCGACGCGGTGGTCCACGAGGCGGCCTCGTCCCGGCTGTCCTCGGCGAGCGCCCTGCGGGAGACCCTGCGCCGCCGCCGTGCCTCCGGCGGGCCGGCCGAGCAGACCTTCGCCACCCTGATCGGGCTCCAGCTCCGCCCCCGCCGTCTGCGGGACGCCTCCCGGCTGTGGGCCTCGCTGACGGACGCGCGGGGCCTGGAGGGCCGTGACGCCCTCTGGGAGCACCCGGACATGCTGCCGACCGCGACCGACCTCGACGACCCGGACGGCTTCGTCCACCGAGAGCAGCTCGACTTCTCCGAGCTGGACAAGATGCTCGGCGAGGCGGCGTCCCCCAAGGCACCCAAGGCACCCGGGACTCCCAGGGCTTCCGGGGCTCCGGAGGCCCAGGAGAGCGGCACGGACGCCGAGGACGACGGAGGCAAGGACGGCTCCGCGGACGGCAAGGGCGACACCGGCACGTGAGTCTCCACGAGGACGCGGTCCTGGTGCTCAAGGGCTACCGGGGCCGCGACGACGAGCAGGCCGCGCTGCGGGACGCCTATCTCGACCATCTCGCCGCCCACCCCGACGGGATGTGGAAGTCCTGCCACGCGGGGCACCTCACCGCGAGCGCGCTGGTGATCGACCCGGAGCGCGGCCGGGTGCTGCTGACCCTGCACAGGAAGCTGAACATGTGGCTCCAGATGGGCGGCCACTGCGAGCCCGGTGACGTGGCCCTGGCCGCGGCCGCCCTGCGGGAGGCGACGGAGGAGTCCGGTGTCCCGGGCCTCACCCTGCTCCCCGGCGGGCCCGTCACCCTGGACCGCCACCCGATCCCCGCGCCCTGCCACTGGCATCTGGACGTGCAGTACGCGGCCCTCGCCCCGCCCGGGGCCACCGAGGCGATCAGCGAGGAGTCGCTGGATCTGCGCTGGTTTGGCTACGAGGAGGTCGCGGGAGTCGCCGACGCCTCGGTCGTCCGGCTGCTGGAGCGGACCCTGGCGGTGCTGTGACCCGTGTGACGGGAGGGGCGGGGTGGTCGCGTGACCACCCCGCCCCCGTCGTCGGCGGCTTACGTGACGGTCAGCTCCAGGCGTTGTTCTGGTTCTGGGCGTGCGAGCCGTGCTGGCCGACGCCGAACTGCGCCCGGACCCCCTGACCGAGGTCGGCGTTCTGCGGGGGCATGACCTCGCTCGGCTGCACCAGGGCGAAGCCCTGGCCGAGGAAGCTCAGCTCCCAGCCCTCCCCCGTGTTTCCGCGGCGGCGGCGCACGTTGGTGGAGTGCGTCTGGGCCTGCATCTGCACCCGCAGCCCGGACGACCAGGCGACGATCGCGTCGGCGTCGGCGTTGACGTACTTGTCGGGCGTGACCTGCATCATCAGGGGCTGGCCCGAGGTCATCAGCGCGACCTTGCCCCGGCCGGAGATGTTGAGCTGGTACTTGCCCGAGCCGGAGATGCCGTACTGGCTGTCCACCGCGATGACCTCGGTGTGCAGGGCGGAGTCGAGCGCCAGGACATAGGCGCTGTCGACCGTCATGCCCTCCTGGTCCACGTCGACGACATGGATGTACTGCGCGAGGTTGGCGAAGTAGACGGTGCCCTGCCCGGAGCAGCGCATCAGGTCCAGGCCCTCGCCCGTGCGGGCGCGCGCCCGGCGCTGCGAGGAGGTCTGGTACTCACCGTCGAAGTCGACCAGGCCCTGGTAGGCGACCATGGCGCCCTTGCGGGCGAGGACGTCCTCCTGCCCGCTGAGGGCGACCCGCAGGAGCTGCGGGTTCTGGACGACGTACCGCTCCTGGGACTGCTGCTCGGTGTGGCCGAAAAGCGAACTCTGCATGATGTGTTCCCGCTCCCCTCAGCCCCGCACGCGCAGGCGGTCGGTGCTGTCCTCGCTCGGCTGTACGACGACGATGCCCTGGCCCGAGAAGGCCATCTGGTACGCCTCGCCGCTGCCCCGCCCGATCAGGGAGGACGCCTTGAAGCTGCGCTTCCCCTTGACCTTGAGGTTCGGGGACCAGGCGACCAGGGCGTCCGGGTCGACGTAGGTCTCGTCCTCGCCACGGCCGCAGTCGACGACGATCGGCGTGCCGCGCGAGGTGAGCGCGACCCAGCCGGTGCCAGCGATCTCGACGTTCCACAGGCCCTGGCCGGCGAGCTTGGCGAGGCCCTTGACCTTCTCCACGCCCCACTGGAGGTGCGCGTCGAAGGCGAGGAGGTTGGAGCCGTTGACCGACAGGGAGTCGTTGTTGAGGTTGATCACGACCACGTCGGCGCCGTAGTCGGCGAGATAGAGCAGCCCGTCGCCGGAGCACTTCATGATCGGGGCGCCCTCGCCGGTCACCCACTGGGAGGCGATCTGGCGGACGGCGGGCGGGTTGGGCTCGTACTGGACGAAGCCCTCGTAGGCGACCATGGAGCCGGTGCGCGCGTAGAGGTCCTGGCCGGTGGCCATGGCGACCTTGAGCATGGCGCGGCCGTGGTTCTCCATCCGGGCCGCGAGGGGTGTCGGGGCGTAGCCCGCGAGTTGCTGGTTCATTCTCCGGGCTCCCTCAGACCTCGTAGGGCTGGACGACGATGAAGTTTCCGGGGGCGCCCCGGAACTGGAGGTTCACGGTCTCCCCGCTGTGGCCCGGGTACGCGTTGCGGCGCAGTCGGACCTGGCTGGAGAGGATGACCTGCGAGGCGGCGGACCAGGCGACGACCGCGTTGCAGTCGGCGAAGGTCGTGGGCGTGACCGGCAGGACGACGGGGACGCCGTGCGTCTTGACGACGACGGTGCCCGTGCCGTGGAACAGCATCGTGAACAGGGCACCGCCGGGGATGCCGTGGCCCTCGATGCGGCGGACCTCGTACTGGAGGGTCTCGTCGAAGGCGAGGACGTTCTCGGCGGAGACGCAGATGCCGTCGCCCTGGAGGTCGATCTGGTGCAGATGGGAGCCGTCCTCGGCGAGGAAGACCTGGCCGCGGCCGGTGCAGCGCATGAGCTGCATCTCCTGGCCCGTGGCGTTGCCGACGATGCGGCCGCTGAACCCTGCGCCCTTGTAGCTGAAGTCGACCTTGCCCTGGTACATCACCATGCTGCCCTGCCGGGCCAGCACCGGGGTGCCGCCCATGGTCAGGTCGACCCGCATGAGCTGCTGGTTCTGCGGGGTCCAGCGCTGCCCGGTGGGCGTCTCGCGGTACGCCTGGAGGGCCGCCTGGAGCCCGGGGCCTGCCTGGGGCGCACCCTGCGGGACGCCTGCGGGCGGGGCTCCGGGCGGCTGCTGACCGTACGGGCCCGGGGCCTGCGGGGCCTGCTGACCGAACGGCGCGGCGGGCGGCGGGACCTGGCCGCCGTGACCCTGGCCGGGGAACTGCCCGGGCGGCTGCTGGCCCGGGACCTGGCCGAACGGGGGCTGCTGGGGACCGCCCGGCGGCTGCCCGTACGGTGCGGGGGCCGGCGGCGGCACGGTGCCGGCCGCGGGCGTCGCCATGGGAGCGGCCATCGTGGGCGCCCTGTGCATCTGCGGGCCGGGAGCGGCGGGCTGCGGGGCCGGGGCCGCGGGGGCGCCGAAGGCGGGCGGCGGTTGGGGTGCCTGCGGGGCCGGGGGCGTCTGCGGGGCGCCGAAGGCGGGCGGCGGCGCGGGCGCGGCGAACGCCGGGGGCGCGGCCGGGGCCTGCTGGGGCGCGGGCTCCTCCTCGGCCACCTCGCCGCCGAAGTTCTTCAGCAGCGCCTCCAGTCCGCCGTCGAAGCCCTGGCCGATGGCGGCGAAGCGCCACACGTCCTTGAGGTAGAAGTCGCCGAGCATCAGCGCCCGCTCCGTGCTGAACTCCGAGCCGTCGAACGCGTACCGGACGACCTCCTCGCCGCCGGCCACGATCCGGATGTACCCCGGGCCGATCTGCGACATCTGCCCGGCGCCGTCGATCGTGGCGGTGAAGGAGAGCTTGTGGATGCTCGCCGGAATACGGTCCAGCGTGACGCGGAACGACTCGGTGTCGCCCGCCTGCGCGCCGAGGAGCTGCACGGACTCCTCGGGCGACTTCGGCTGGTTGAAGAAAATGAAGTAACGGTCGTCGGAGAGCTGCTCGTTGGCGTCGAGACCGAAACAGCTGATGTCGAACGTCAGCCCGGGAGCGGAGATCTGCACGCCGACGTACAGATCCGTTCCCGGAGTGAGATCACTGATCCTGGCCTTGTGGCCGCGCTGGAATTCCCTGGCCATACGTGACGACCGTCCCCCATCCCGAAAGCTGATTGCGTCGCGTCAGGCTATCCGCTGCGGACGACATTGAGCCAAGCCGGTACACATTCGGTACAGGACCGTCGCCCCCGTGAGGGCGTCGTCACACAGCGCGTGGAGGCGTCGGCGTGAGTCACCGCCGTGGCGTCCGCGTCGGCGAGAGTCACCGCCGTGGCGTCCGCGTCGCCCACCGCGCTGAGGCGGACGCGTCAGTCCTCGGCCGCCGCGGCGTGCGGGAGGCGGCCCGCCGCGACCACGCCCTCCAGATAGCCGCGGGCGCGCTCGGTGCGCGGGTACGCCTCCAGCAGCCTCCAGAACCGGGGGCCGTGGCCCGGCACCAGCAGATGGGCCAGCTCGTGCAGGAGCACGTAGTCGACCACGTACTCGGGCATGCCCTGGAGGCGGTGGGAGAGGCGGATGCTGCCCTCGGCCGGGGTGCAGGAGCCCCAGCGGGTGTTCTGGTTGGTCACCCAGCGCACGGAGGCCGGCTTGGCGCGGCCCTCGAAGTACTGGGCGGACAGCCGCTCCGCGCGCTCGGCCAGCTCCTCGTCGCCGAGGACCCGCTTGCTCTCCTGCGCGGCGAGCTTGTCGAGCATCACCCCGACCCAGCGCCGCTCCTCGGCCTCCGACATCCGGGCCGGGATGAGGACGATGGTGCGGTCGCCCTCGCGGTAGGCGGAGACCGTCCTGCTGCGCCGGGCGCTCCTGCGGACCTCGACCGCGCTCGCGGCGGTCCCGCGGGGCGGGTGACGTGTCGCGTTTCGCTGCGTGCTTCCCGCGCCGCGCGCTGAGGTCTCCCCCGAGGTGAGCCGGGTGGACGGGTCGACGGGCACGCGCCCGACGTTACCTGCTGTTCCGGTGGGAAGTCCCGCCCCCGGCGCCCGTTCCCGCGCGTTCCCCTCCATCGCTGCACGATTTGAACGACTAATACCCCATGCCTGTGGACAACTTTTCACACGGCTCACGGCCGAACGGCATTCTGACAACGGATCGGGAACCGAAGATCCAATTCCCGGGGACCCCCGGGAACCACGGGGAACGGAACGGGGGACGATATGCGTCCGATGATGAAGCCCGCACTGCGGCGGGCATGGCGGGACCGGCAGTCGGTCCAGTTCGGGGTGACACCGGAACGGGCGATGACCGTCGGGCCGCTGGACACGGCGACGGGCTCGCTCGTCGACCTGCTCGACGGCACACGGGGCATGGAGCTGCTGCGCGCCGAGGCCCGCGCCCGGGGGCTTCCCGAGGGCCGGGCGGACGCCCTGGTCCGCCGGCTCGCCGACGCCGGGCTGCTCGACGACACCGGGCCCGCCACGACTCCCGCCGCCGGTGCGCTGCGCGGCCGGGCGGCGGCCGTGGAGCGGCTGCGGCCCGACCTGGCGTCGCTCTCCCTGGTCCATCCCGAACCGGGCGGCGCCTTCGCGCGGATGGGCGGGCGCAGATCGGCCCGGGTCCTGGTGCGCGGGGCCGGGCGGGTCGGCGCGGCGATCGCCGCCACCCTCTCCGCGGCCGGGATCGGGCAGGTGGAGGTCCGGGACGGCGGCGTCACCGAGCCGGGGGACACCGCGCCCGGCGGGATCGGCCCGGAGGAGACGGGCGAACGGCGGGACGCGGCCGCCCGGCGGCTGGTGCGCCGTTCGGCCCCGGACCGCCCGCCCCGCGCCACCCCCGGCGGGGCCGGTGCCAGTGCCGGGGCCGGGGCCGGGGTTCGGGAGCCGTGCCTCTCACTGGTGGTGGTCGCACCGCGTGACGGCCTCGGCGCCTACGCCCCGGACCCGGTGATCGCTCAGGGCTGGGTCGCCGGCGGAATCCCCCACCTGTACGCGGGGGTGGTCGAGGCGACCGGCGTGGTGGGGCCGCTGGTACTGCCCGGGGCCACACCGTGCGCCGAGTGCCTGGAGCGGACACGCACCGAACGGGACCCGGCCAGGGGGATGCTGCTGGCGCAGTGGCGCTCGGGCGGCCGCCGGGCGGTTCCGCCGGCCTGCGACACCGCTCTCGCCTCGGCCGTCGCGGGCCTGGCCGCCTGCCACGCCCTGTCCTTCGTCGACGGTGACCTGCCGGGGAGCACCGGGGCCCGGTGGGAGGTGTCCCTGCCGGCCGGCGGCTGGCGGCGGGAGAAGGTGGCCGCCCACCCCGACTGCCTGTGCGGCGCATCGCGCGCCGGCGGGGAGGCGCACCCCGGGAGCGACCGCGCCTCGGCCCGCCGGGAGGCGCAGGGGACAATGGCCGGGTGACCGCCGTCAACGGGCCCGTCCCGCACGGCGCATGCGACAGCCGACTGGGACTTGGAGGGGCGTATGTCTGATCTTCCCCGGAAGGCGGTCACGAGGACCGCCAAGCTGGCAGCACTGCCGCTCGGTATCGCCGGGCGGGCGACCTGGGGCCTCGGCAGACGGATCGGCGGCAAGTCCGCGGAGATCGTGGCACGGGAGCTGCAACAGCGCACCGCGGAGCAGCTGTTCAAGGTCCTGGGGGAGCTGAAGGGCGGTGCGATGAAGTTCGGGCAGGCCCTGTCCGTCTTCGAGTCCGCCCTCCCGGAGGAGGTCGCCGGGCCGTACCGGGCCGCCCTGACGAAGCTTCAGGACGCGGCTCCCCCGATGCCGACCCGGACCGTGCACGGGGTGCTCGCGGAGCGGCTGGGCGAAAAGTGGCGGGAGCTGTTCCTCGCCTTCGAGGACAAGCCGTCCGCCGCCGCGTCCATCGGCCAGGTGCACCGGGCGGTCTGGCACGACGGGCGGGAGGTCGCCGTCAAGGTCCAGTACCCGGGGGCCGGCGAGGCCCTGCTGTCGGATCTCGCCCAACTGAGCCGCTTCGCACGGCTGCTGGGGCCGCTGATCCCCGGTATGGATGTGAAGCCGCTGATCACTGAGCTGCGGGACCGGGTGGCTGAGGAACTGGACTACGAACTGGAGGCGGAGGCCCAGCGCGCGCACGCGGCGGAGTTCGCCGGCGATCCCGATGTCCTCGTCCCGGACGTCGTGCACGACTGCGAGCAGGTGCTGATCACGGAGTGGATCGACGGGACGCCGCTGGCCGAGGTCATCAACGAGGGAACACCCGAGGAGCGCGACCGGGCCGGGCTGCTCCTCGCCCGGTTCCTGTTCTCCGGTCCCGCGCGCACCGGGCTCCTGCACGCGGACCCCCACCCGGGGAACTTCCGCCTGCTGCCCGGCGAGGACGGGGCGGGAGCGCGGCTGGGAGTGCTGGACTTCGGGACGGTGGACCGGCTGCCCGGCGGGCTGCCACCGACCATCGGCCACTGCCTGCGGATGACGCTCGACGGGGAGGCCGACGCCGTCTACCGGCTGCTGTGCGAGGAGGGCTTCGTCAAGGAGACCATCGATCTCGACCCGGACGCGGTGCTGGACTACCTGCTGCCGATCATCGAGCCGGCCGAGGCGGAGGAGTTCACCTTCACCCGCGGCTGGATGCGGACACAGGCGGCGCGGATAGCGGATGTCCGCTCCCCCGCGCACCAGTTGGGGAAGCAGCTGAACCTGCCTCCCGCCTATCTGCTCATCCACCGGGTGACGCTGAGCACCATCGGTGTGCTCTGCCAGCTCAACGCGTCGGTGCGGTTGCGCGAGGAGCTGGAGACCTGGCTTCCCGGCTTCCTCGCCCCCGAGGCCGAAACCGAAGCCCGGGCCGACGCCGGCGCCGGGGACTCGGCCCCGGACGCGGAGGCCGGGGCCGGGGACCCCGCCCCGGACGCGGAAGCCGGGGCCGCTACCACCACGACGAGTCCAGTCGCCCCTCGATCGACCTGATGTTGTCCCGGGCGCACCCCTCGCAGAGATGGCGGCGGACGCCGTCCTCCACCGAGCAGGTCCAGGTGACGGGGGTGCCCTCGGCCACCGCGCCGCAGCGGGAGCACACGGTCGCGGCGGGCGTCTCCGTCTCCCCGGGCGCCTCGGGCGCGGGCTCCCCTGGAGCCCCGGAAGTGCCGGCGCCCTCGTCCGGCCGTCCGGTGGGAGGCGTCCTGTCCTGGTCCACCCGGCGACGATACCCCGCGGCCGCGCGGGCGGACGGGGAACACCCCGCGGGGGCCGGTCCGTTCGGACCGGCCCCCGCGGGGTGTTGCGGCGGTCAGTTCATGACCGCCATGGCCAGGGCGCGGCGGGCACGCATCGACACGCGCTCCGCGCGACGCTGCATACGCCGGGCGGCGACCAGGCGCAGCGCCTGGCGTTCCGCGTCGGCTTCACGCCGACGCTCGTGCATATGCGCACGTGCCAGGGCTTCGGGGATGAGTTGCATTTCGCGGGTCCTGTTCTGACGCGAGGTGTTCGCGTCGCGGGTGGTGGTGACGTCTGAAATCGCGGAGCCGTTCGGCTCGCCGGCGGACGAGGTCATCGGAGCCTGCTTCTGGGGGTCGTGCGTGACGGGTCGGTCGATGGTTCCGGTGGCGTTCATGCCGCGACCGGGTTCTTGCGCGGACGGCCACGCGGCCGCTTGCGGGCGACGACCACACCCTGGACGAAAAGCTCTCCGCCCCAGACACCCCACGGCTCACGCCGCTCCTTGGCGCCGGCAAGGCAGGCCTCGACCAGCGGGCAGGTACGGCAGAGGGACTTGGCGTACTCGACGTCCGCGGGCGACTCGGCGAAGAAGACCTCCGGGTCGTAGGAGCGGCACGGTACGGGGACGCCGAGGTTCTCGATGGCGTCGTCGAGCGCGGTCAGCGCGGTGAGGGGAGTCAAGGCGGTTTCCTCGGTCGGTGCGGGCGGAGCGGGGGTCTCGGTGAGCGGTACGGACGGGGCGTGCGCTTCGAGTTGCACGGTGGGTGATTCCTCGTCTGGTCGTGCCGGCCGGTCGGCCGGTTCTGCTGCTGGTACCGGGTGGTGCTGGTCCCCGAGGCCCCTCGTTCCGTCTCCCGTTGGGGAAAACAGAAGGGCCGCGGATCCCGGGTGGGGTTCCGCGGCCCTGAAGGCGCCTGCCTGATGGTGGATCAGGCTGGATGACTCCAGGGTTCGAGCCCGCGGAAGGCCCACATCGTGTGGTGCTGCGTCGTCTGCTTCGTCTCGGCACTGGCCGCCGCAAAGGCATAGGCCGGGGCCTGCGCCGCTGCTACTCCTGCTTCCAGTGCCTTGGTCGGTCGCTCATTGCGCTCCCGGACGGGGAGGCCGGTCGGCAGGGACGCCGGGAGGACGGCGGCGATGCCGGGCATACCGGTGCCGGACAGACCGGTGCCCTGGAACGCGGCGGAGAAGCCGAGCGAGCAGAGGGAAGCGACCGAGAGATCGGTCATTTTGGCGGTGCTGACGAAGCTGGTCTCGATGCTGATCACTGGAATCGCCTCCTCTCGGCGTCTCGGGGACCGGCGTGCCGGTCACACTCTGCGGACAAGTAGAGCACGAGGACAGGGCTTCGAAGAAGCCGCTGTTCTCGTGGTTAAGAACCTATGGGGCTTGCCCAGGCGGGCGCAAACTATTTTTCCGACGAGTTTCCATCAGTCGTCCTCGGCGCCGCCCGCAAGCTCCTCACCAGCACAGATGGCCAGCACATCGGCTCCGAAACGGTCCAGCTTGCGGCTGCCCACACCGGAGATCCCCGCCAGCTCGCCCTCGCTGCCCGGCACCGCCTCCGCGATCGCCATCAGCGTCTTGTCGGTGAAGACGCAGTAGGCGGGCTGCCCGAGCTCCTTCGCCTGCTCCGAGCGCCACTCGCGCAGCCGCTCGTACAGCGCCTCGTCCATGTCCGAGGGGCAGTCCTCGCAGCGCATCAGCTTCATCTCGCCGGCGTCCGTCAGCGTCTTGCCGCAGACCCGGCACAGCACCGGCCCCCGGCGCTTGCGGCGGCCGCCGGAGCCGCGCTCGACCCCGCCGGATCCCCCGGCCCCGCCCCGGGAGCCGGGAGCCGGGGAACCGGGCCGCAGGCCGTTGAGGAAGCGGCTCGGGCGGCGGGAGGCCCGCCCGCCGGGCGAACGGGAGAGCGCCCAGGACAGCGAGAGGTGGAGCCGGGCCCGGGTGACCCCGACGTAGAGCAGCCGGCGCTCCTCCTCGACCTGCTCGTCCGTCTTGGCGTAGGTGATCGGCATCATGCCCTCGGTGAGGCCGACCAGGAAGACCGCGTCCCACTCCAGGCCCTTGGCCGAGTGGAGGGAGGCGAGGGTGACGCCCTGCACCGTGGGGGCGTGCTGGGCGGCGGCCCGCTCGTCCAGCTCGGCCACCAGGTCGCCCAGGGTCGCCCCCGGCCTGGCCCGGGCGAAGTCCTCGGCGAGGCGCACCAGCGCGGCGAGCGACTCCCAGCGGTCCCGCACGGCACCGGACCCGGCGGGCGGCTCGGTGGTCCAGCCCTTGGTGGACAGGACGGCGCGCACCTGGGCGGGCAGGTCCTCGGCCTCGTCGAGAAGGGCGTCGTTCGCCCCGGCGCGGGCGGCGCCGCGCAGGGCGACACCCGCCTCGCGGACCTCCGGCCGCTCGAAGAAGCGCTCCGCGCCCCGCAGCTGGTAGGGCACGCCCGCGTCGGCCAGGGCCTGCTCGTAGACCTCGGACTGGGCGTTGACCCGGTAGAGGACGGCGATCTCGCCCGCCGGGACGCCCGCCGCGATCAGGTCCCGGACCCGGCGGGCGGTGCCCTCGGCCTCGGCGGGCTCGTCGCCGTACTCGGTGTAGACCGGCTCGGGGCCGGCGTCGCGCTGGGAGATCAGCTCCAGGCGGTGCTCGGCGGCCCGGCCGCGCGCCTGGGAGAGCAGCCCGTTGGCCAGGTGCACGACCTGGGGGGTGGAGCGGTAGTCCCGGACGAGCTTGACGACGGTGGCGCCCGGGTGACGGGTGCGGAAGTTCAGCAGGTGGTCGGGGGTCGCGCCGGTGAAGGAGTAGATCGTCTGGCTGGCGTCCCCGACGACGCAGAGGCTCTCCCGGTCGCCGAGCCACAGCTCCAGCAGACGCTGCTGGAGGGGGCTGACGTCCTGGTACTCGTCGACCACGAAGTGCTGGTACTGACGGCGGACGTGGTCGGCGATGTCGTGCCGGTCCTGGAGGATGCCCACCGTGAGCAGCAGGACGTCCTCGAAGTCGATGGCGGAGCGGTCCCGCTTGAGCTGCTCGTACATGCCGTAGATCTGGCCGACCTCCGCCGGGTCGCGGGGGGCGTCGCGCAGGGACTTGGCGACGGCGGCCGGGTAGTCCGCGGGGACGGTCTGGGTGACCTTGGCCCACTCGATCTCGCTGGTGACATCGCGCAGCTCGTTGCGGTCCAGGCGGATGCGGCAGCGGGCCGCGGCCTCGGCGACGAGCTGGATCTTGCGCTCCAGCAGCCGCGGCAGCTCCCCGCCGACCGCCTTCGGCCAGAAGTACTGGAGCTGGCGCAGCGCGGCGGAGTGGAAGGTGCGCGCCTGGACACCGCCCGCGCCGAGCTGGCGCAGCCGGCCGCGCATCTCGCCCGCCGCGCGGTTGGTGAAGGTGACCGCGAGCACACTGGCGGGCGGGAGTATCCCCGCGCGCACCCCGTAGGCGATGCGGTGGGTGATGGCGCGCGTCTTGCCCGTGCCGGCTCCGGCCAGCACGCACACCGGGCCGTGCAGGGCGGTCGCGACCTCGCGCTGCTCGGGGTCGAGCCCGTCGAGCACCGCGTCGGCCGTCTCGGGGGCCTGCGGGAACAGAGAGGAGTGCGTTGCTGCTGTCACCCCGCCATGCTGCCAGGTCCGGTGGGACGGGTGCGCCGGGTTGTCCACAGGTGGCCCGGTTCTTCATACCGGCGGTGCGGGAATCGCGCGGGCGTCCCGTACGTTCTACGTCCCGGCGGGCCGACACCGAGAAGCCCCACCGACGAGCGAGGAGCGCAGAGACGATGCAGGGCACCGTGACGATGTACAGCACCACCTGGTGCGGGTACTGCCGCCGGCTGAAGAGCCAGATGGACCGCGAGGGCATCGCCTACACCGAGGTCAACATCGAGCTGGACCCGGAGTCGGCCGCGTTCGTCGAGAAGGCCAACGGGGGCAACCAGACGGTCCCGACCGTCCTGTTCGCAGACGGTTCGACGCTGACGAACCCCTCGCTGGCCCAGGTCAAGCAGAAGATCGGCGTCTGAGGGACGAGGTCCGGATCGGCCGGCGCCGCGGCTCAGGTCACGTCGCCCGGCTTGGGCAGCGGCTTGCCGTACCAGAGCTCGACGAGGCGGGCCGCGATCGAGATGCCGTAGGGAGGCAGCACCTCCCCGGACTCGAACGCGGCCCGCAGCTCCTCCCGGGAGAACCAGCGCGCCTCGTGGATCTCCTCCCCGTCCACGTCGATCTCCGAGGAAGTGGCGCGGGCGATGAAGCCGAGCATCAGGCTGGACGGGAAGGGCCACGGCTGGCTGGCCACATAGCTGACCTCTCCCACCGAGACGCCCACCTCCTCGCGCACCTCGCGCCGCACCGACTGCTCGATGGACTCGCCCGGTTCGACGAAGCCGGCCAGCGTGGAGAAGCGGCCCTCCGGCCAGTGCACCTGGCGGCCCAGCAGGGCGCGGTCCTCGTCGTCCGTGACCAGCATGATCACGGCCGGGTCGGTGCGCGGGTAGTGCTCCGCGCCGCATGCCTGGCAGCGGCGGATGTGCCCGGCGGCCGCGATCACGGTCCGCTCGCCGCAGCGGGAGCAGAAGCGGTGCAGCCGCTGCCAGTTCTCCAGCGCCACGGCGTGCACCAGCAGACCGGCGTCCCGCGGGGACAGCAGCAGCCCCGCCTCGCGCAGCCCGGCGGGGCGGGCGGACTGGTCCATCCGCCCCGGCAGGGAGTCCTTCTGGAGGGCGAAGTAGCGCACCCCGTCCTCGTCGGTGCCGAGGAAGTAGCGGTGCGTCTCGGTGAGCGGCGCCTCGAAGGCCGGGGTCATGACCAGTTCGGTGCGGCCGTCGGGGGTGTCGTCGATCAGGGCCTGGCCGCCGGAGACCACGAAGACGCGGGTCGTGGGGTGGCTCCACGCCGCCGCCAGCCATGCCTCGTCCAGACGGTTGTGCGCCTCGCGGTCGATCCCGCTCGGCGCGGTCAGACCGATCGGGCGGTCCCAGGCGGCGTAGCTCTCGGTGCTGCTCACGGTGTTCTTCCAACTCCCCCGGTGCGGAATGGCTGTCGGGTCCGGTGCGGATGGCGGTGGGTCCGGTGGGGATGGCGGCGGGGCGGTCCGGCGGCGCCGCCGGGCGGGTGGACGGCCGGCGGGGCGTCCGCCCGGGCGTCAGGCGTCCGGGCCGCCGCCGGTCCCGCGCAGGGTGCCGGCCAGGTCCTCCCACAGGTGTGCCGAGGCTTCCACGCCCTTGAGCAGCAGGTCGAGTTCGACCTTCTCGTTCGGTGCGTGCCAGCCGTCGGACGGCACCGAGATGCCGAGGAAGAGGACGGGGGCGCCCAGCACGTCCTGGAGGTCGGCGGCGGGGCCCGAGCCGCCCTCCCGGGTGAAGCGGATCTTCTCGCCGTCGAAGGCGCGGCCCATGGCCCGGACGACCGACCGGAGCGCCGGGTGGTCCAGCGGGGTCAGACAGGGGCGGGTCGCGGCGCTGAACGTGATCCGGTGCCGGATGCCGGCGGGGACCCGCTCGGCCACCCAGTCGGCCACCGCCCGCTCGATCTTCCTCGGTTCCTGGCCGGCGACCAGCCGGAAGGACAGCTTCACCGTCGCCGAGGCGGGGACGATCGTCTTGCCCCCGGCGCCCTGGTACCCGCCGCCGATCCCGTTGACCTCGGCCGTGGGGCGGGCCCACAGGCGCTCCAGAGTGGTCCAGCCGTGCTCGCCGAGGGTGGCGCGGGAGTGGGCCGTGCGCAGCCAGGACTCCTCATCGAAGGGCAGTTCGGCGAAGAGTTGCCGTTCGGCGTCGGTCAGCGGCGGGATGCCGTCGTAGAAGCCGGGCACGGTGACGCGCTCGTCCTGGTCGTGCAGGGCCGCCACGAGGCGGGCGGCGACGGTGGCGGGGTTGGGGACCGCGCCGCCGAACGAGCCTGAGTGGATGTCCTGGCCGGGGCCCTCGAAGGTGATCTCGCACTCGGCGAGGCCGCGCATGCCGGTGCAGACGGTGGGGGTGGTCTCGGACCACATACCGGTGTCGGAGACGATCACGGCGTCGGCGGCGAGCCGGCCTGCGTGCTGTTCGACGAGGTCGCGGAAGTGCGGGGAGCCCGACTCCTCCTCGCCCTCGATCAGCAGCTTGAGGGTGACGGCGGGCGCGGTGCGGCCGGTGGCGGCGAGGTGGGCGCGGACGCCGAGTGTGTGGAAGAACACCTGGCCCTTGTCGTCGGCGGCGCCCCGCGCGTACAGCCGGTTGCCGGTGACCACCGGGTCGAAGGGGTCGGTGTCCCAGCCGTCCTCGCGGGCGGCGGGCTGGACGTCGTGGTGGCCGTAGACCAGGACGGTGGGCGCGTGCCGGTCCTCGGCGGGCCACTCGGCGTAGACGGCGGGCGCGCCGGGGGTCTCCCAGATCTCGGCGACCGGGAAGCCCGTCTCCCGCAGTGCGGCGGCCAGCCAGTCGGCGCTGCGCCGCACATCGCCGGCGTGCTCGGGCTGGGCCGACACGGACGGGATGCGCAGCCACTCGACCAGCTCGTCGACGAAGGCCGCGCTGTGCTGCCGGATGTACGTGCGGACGGCGCTGTCCGGGGTCTCGCTCATGCTCACGAGCCTAACGGGCGCCGCGGGCGGGCCGGCCGGGTGTCCCGCCCAGCAGGACGCGCTCCAGGGCCTCGCGGTCCGGCAGGTCCGGGGGCCGGACCACCTCGCCGGTGCGCACGAAGACGAACGCGGCGGTGACCGCCTCCAGCGGGACGCCCTGCTGTGCGGCCCAGGCCAGGCGGTAGACGGCGAGCTGGAGGGGGTCGGCCCGGCCGTCCCGGGCGGTTTTCCAGTCCACGATCTCGTACGCGGGGCCCTCGTAGGCGGGGCGCTCGTGCGCGGGGCCGGAGCCGGCGTACGCGGAGCCGGGGCCGGCGTCGCCGGTGCCGGACGCTCCGGTCTCCGTGCGGTAGACCGCGTCGATCCGGCCCCGCACCACGCGTCCGGCCAGGGTGAACTGGAAGGGCGCCTCGACCCGGTACGGCGTGCGCCGGGCGTACGCGGTGCGCGCGAACGCCTCCTTGAGCGCGGCCAGGTCCTGCTCGTCGGCGATGTCGTGGCCGTCGGCCGCGTCCGGGCCGCCGGCGCCGGGCAGCTCGTCCGGGCCGAGCATGGGCAGGGGCACCTCCTCGAAGCGCGACTCGACCCAGGCGTGGAAGCGGGTGCCGCGCCGGGCCGCCCGGTGCGGTGGCCGGGGCATGGGGCGGGCCAGGTCGCGGGCGAAGCCGTCGGGGTCGGCGGCGAGGCGGAGCAGCTGCGAGGCTGAGAGGGAGCGCGGGAGTTCGACGTCCCGGACGGTGGCGCGGGCGCGGCGCAGTTCGCCGGTGAGGGCGTCCAGGTCGCGGTCCCAGGAGTCGAGGACCCGGGCCTCCTCCGGGGTGAGGGGTACGGCCGGGGCGTGCGGTTCGGGCGGGGTGGCGGGCGCGGTCTCCTGGGGCGGGGCCGGGGGCTGGTGGGGGACGGCGGCGGCCGGGGCGGCGGGCAAGTCCTCGGGCTCCTCGCCCCGGGGGCCGTCGTGCGGGTCGTCGTACTCGTCGTCGTACTCGTCGTCGAAGGGGTCGTCGAAGGGCGGCGGGGGCTCCTCCTCGGGCGGGGCCTCCTCGGGCCAGGCCCAGTCGGCGTGGTCCGCAGCCTCCGGCGCCCGGTCGTCCGACGCCGACGCCGACGCCAGATGGGCGAGTACCGTCGCGGCGGCGGCCCGGCGGCGGGCCAGGGAGGCCGGGTCGAGGGGCAGCGGCCAGGCCAGGTCGGCGCCCCGCTCCCGCAGCGCCGGGTTCTCCGCGTCCTCCTCGGGCTCCTCCGCCCAGACCTCGATCTCGCCGTGCCCCCGGGCGCAGTGGTCGTACAGGGCCCGGAGGAAGGCGGAGGGGCCCCGGCGGCGCTTCTGGTCGGGACCCCACCAGTGCCCGGACCCGAGGAGGAGGGACCGGGGCCGGGTGAAGGTCACATAGCCGAGGCGGAGTTCCTCGGTGTGCTGGTGCTCCTTCATCGCCGCCTTGAAGTCCTTCATCCCGGGGGCGTCCCAGCCGGCGACGGCCGGCAGGGTCTCCGCGTCGCCGCGCAGGGCGTGCGGGAGTACCTGGGGCTGTGAGGTCCAGGACTCGCGGGCGCGGTCGCTGGGGAACTGCTTGGCGACCAGGCCGGGGACGGCGACGACGTCCCATTCGAGGCCCTTGGATTTGTGCGCGGTGAGCACCTTGACGGTGTTCTCGCCGCCGGGGAGGGCGTTGTCGAGGCCCTTCTCGTACTGGGCGGCCGTGCGCAGGAAGCCGAGGAAGGCGAGGAGGGTCGTTGCGCCGTCCAGGGCGGCGAAGGAGGCGGCGATGTCCAGGAAGTTGGCCAGGGTCTCGCGGCGGCGGGCGGCCAGCGCGTGCGGGGAGGCGGACAGCTCGACGTCCAGGCCGGTGGCGGCCAGCACCCGGTGGAGCACGTCCATCAGCGGGTCGGCGAGCGAACGGCGCAGCTCGCGCAGCTCGGCGGCGAGGCGCGCGAAGCGGACCCGGGCCTCGGCGGAGAACGGCAGTCCGTCGTCTTGGGCCGCGCCGCCGCCCGCCTCCAGGAAGGTGTCCAGGGCGTCCGCGAGGGAGATGATCTCGGCCGGGTCGGTGCCCTCCACGGCGGCGGCGAGACGGCGCTCGGGGTCGTCGTCGCCGTCCGGCCGGTGGACCAGGAGGCGGGCCCGCCGCCCGAGGAGGGCCAGGTCCCGGTGGCCGATCCGCCAGCGGGGGCCGGTCAGCAGCCGGACGAGGGAGGCGTTGGCCCCCGGGTCCTGGAGGACCTCGCAGACGGCGACCAGGTCCGCGACCTCCGGCAGGTGCAGCAGCCCGGAGAGGCCGACGACCTCCACGGGGACGTCCCGGGCGACCAGGGCGCCCTGGATCTCGGGGAAGTCGCGGGCCGTGCGGCACAGGACGGCGATCTCCCCGGGCGCCTTGCCGGTGCGCACCAGGTGGGCGATGGAGTCGGCCAGCCAGGCGATCTCCTCGGCGTGCGTGGGCAGCAGGGCGCAGCGCACGACGCCGTCCCGCTCGGCGCCGGGGGCGGGGCGCAGGGCCTCGACACCCTGGTGCATGGCGCGCAGCGGGGTGGCGAGGCCGTTGGCGAGTGCGAGGAGGCGGCCGCCGCTGCGGCGGTTCTCGCTGAGCGCGAAGCGGGTCGCGGGGGTGCCGTCGGCGTGCGGGAAGTGCCGTGGGAAGTCGTCGAGGTTGGCCACGGAGGCCCCGCGCCAGCCGTAGATCGCCTGGCAGGGGTCGCCGACGGCGGTGACGGCGTGACCGGTGCCCTGGCCGAACAGCCCGGAGAGCATCAGGCGCTGGGCCACGGAGGTGTCCTGGTACTCGTCGAGCAGGACGACCCGGAACTCGTCGCGCAGGGCCGTGCCCACCTCGGGACGGGTGAGGGCCAGTTCGGCGGAGAGGGCGATCTGGTCGCCGAAGTCGAGCAGGTCGCGCTCGCTCTTGGCGGTGCGGTAGCGGACGGTGAGGTCGAGGAGTTCCCGGCGGGCCCGGGCCGTCTCCGGGACCTTGCGCAGGTCGGGGTTGCCGAGCTTCGCCCCGGCGAGGGCGGTGAGCAGTCCGGCGTCGTGGCGGTCGAGGGCCTCGGGGCGGACCAGGTGCTCGGCGAGTTCGGCGTCGAGGGCGAGGACGTCGCTGACCAGGGTCGGGAAGGACCGGGTCAGGGCCGGGTACGGTCCGGGGGCCTCGCGCAGCACGCGGGCGGCGAGCTGGTAGCGGGTGGCGTCGGCGAGCAGCCGGGCGCTGGGCTCCAGACCGATGCGCAGCCCGTGGTCGGTGAGGAGCTGCCCGGCGAAGGCGTGGTACGTCGAGATCCGGGGCTCGCCACCCACCGCGTCGGCCCCGGAGCCGTCGGCGGGCAGCGCGTCCGGGTCGGTCACCCCGGCCCGGACGAGGGCGGTCCGGACGCGCTCGGCGAGTTCGGCGGCGGCCTTGTTGGTGAAGGTGAGCCCGAGGACCTGCTCCGGGGCGACCTGTCCGGTGCCGACGAGCCACACCACACGGGCCGCCATGACCGTCGTCTTCCCCGACCCGGCCCCGGCCACGATGACCTGCGGCGCGGGCGGCGCGGTGATGCAGGCCGTCTGCTCCGGGGTGAAGGGGATGCCGAGGAGCTCCTTGAGCTGCTCGGGGTCGGTGATGCGCGCGGTCACCGGAAGAGGCTAACGGGGAGCACGGACAGGGGGGCGGGGGGCGGGGGTCGCCCGGGGCGGAGCCGGTGGCCGTCCGGCGGGGGCCGGGACTCGGCCGGGACCGCGGCCGCGCGGACCCCGCGGCCCGCCGGGCGGCAGGGGGTCGCGCCGGGTCAGGACGTGGCGGCGTCGTCCGCCCGGCTGCCCGCGTTGAACCCCGTGTCGCCGCCCGTGTCCGGGTCGGACTCGGGGTCGGGCTCCGGGGAGAGCTCGGGGTCCGGCCACGGCTCCGGGGCGGTTGAGGCGTCCGGGTCCGCATCCGGGTCCGCGTCGCCGAGCAGCCCCTCCAGGTCCACGATCTCGCCGGCGGGGGGCGCGGTCACGGCGACCGGCTTGCCGTAGTCCGAGAACGTGACACCGCCGGGCTCCTCGCCCCCCGCCCTGACGACCTTCAGGAGATACGGTTCGCCCTCCTGCGCGACATATGCGGTCACCGTCGCCGAACCGTTTCGCTTCACAAGGGTGGTCGCCCGCGCGCCGCCGACCGTGCCGTCCCGCCCCAGGGTCAGGCCGGTGCTCATCGCGCCGGCGTTCTTCAGCCCGGCGAGCATCTCGTCCAGTTCGCACAGCCCGCGCAGATCCTCCACGGCCCCGGCCGGGAGCTTGACCCAGCGGTCCTTCACCAGCTCGACCACCGCGTCACCGCTCTCGTCGTCCGGGGAGGCGGAGGGGCGGGCGCTCATCGCGGCGCGCCAGAAGGCGTCGTCGCCGTTCATATAGACGACCTCGCCCAGCCGCCGGACTTCGGCCCGACCGTCCTGGACACCGAGGCGACCGGTGCAGTCGGCGCGGGAGTCCATCGCGAGGTCCACCGTGACCAGGTCGCCCCCGCTCTCGATCTCGCCCTTCATCCGCAGCGAGGGCGCCTGCTCGGTGGCCGCGACCGCGCGGTCCGCGATCTGGTCCGCGCTCAGGCCGCGGAACGGCCCCGCCGTGGCGCCGTCCGTGGCCGCCGCGGGGACCTTGCGCTCTCCCGCGCCGCCGCCCGCCTCGGCCCCGCCCCCGGAACAGCCCGCCAGCACGGCCCCGGCGCAGACGCAGACGAGTGCCGCCGCCGCGGCCCGGGCCGCGGGGCGCGCCGCCGTGGCCGTCGTCTTCGGCGTGGTCCCGGCCGGCCGGGACGTCCTGGTTGCCGCCATGTGTCAACTCCCATGAAGATCCGCAGCCGGGGGCGCGTTGGCTGCTGTGGACCCTTATTGGATGCGGACGAACCGTCAGGAAACAGGCGACAAGCGATCAGCGCACCGATCATTCCACTATTTGGCGGCCCTCCGGCTGCGCGCTGCACGAGGCGCGGAAGGCGCAGTGCGCGCAGTGCTGCCCGGCGCTGGGCGCGAAGCGCTCGTCCAGGACCCGCCCGGCGGCCGTGGCCAGCAGGTCGCCCACCCACTCCCCGTCCGGCGGCTCCTGGGCCTGCACCTTGGGCAGCGCCTCGCCGCCCTCCTTCTTGGGGGCGGCCTGGCGCAGATGCACCAGTTCGGCCCCGCCGGGCTCGGGGCGGCGGCCGCCGAACACCTCGTCCACGGCGCCCTCGCGCACCGCGAGCTGGTAGACGGCGAGCTGCGGATGGCGGGCGACCTCGGCGGCGGTGGGCGCCTGCTTGCCGGTCTTGAAGTCCACGACGTACGCCCGGCCCCCCGCGTCCTGCTCGATGCGGTCCATCGAACCGCGGATGCGGACCTCGTACTCCCCCGCCTCCAGGGTCACGTCGAAGTCGTGCTCGGTGGCGGCGGGGGCCCGGCCGCCACGGTCCATGACGTGCCAGCGCAGGAAGCGCTCCAGGGCGGCGCGGGCGTGCTCCTTCTCCTGGCGGGACTTCCAGGGGGCGTCGAAGACCAGGCCGTTCCAGACCGAGTCCAGGCGCTCCATGAGCACGTCGAGATCGGCGGGCGTGCGGCCGGAGGCGACCTCGTCCGCGAGGACGTGGACCACGTTGCCGAAGCCCTGGGCGGCGGTGGCCGGGGCGTCCGCCTTCACCTCGCGGCCCAGGAACCACTGGAGGGCGCAGGTGTTGGCGAGCTGGTCGAGGGCGCTGCCGGACAGGGCGACGGGCCGGTCCCGGTCGCGCAGGGGCACGGCGCTGCGGGTCGGCTCGTCCATGCCCCACCAGCGGTAGGGGTGCGCGGACGGGACCAGCGGCCGGCCGTCCTCGTCGGTGAGGGCGGCGAGGCGCGCGAGCCGGCGGGCGGCGGCCTCGCGCAGCGCGGGGGACGCGTCCGGGTCGACGGTGGTCGCGCGCAGCTCGGCGACGAGCGGGGCGACGGCGAGGGGGCGGCGGGGGCGGCCGGTGACGTCGACGGGCTCGACGCCGAGTTCGGTGAGGAACCGGGAGGGCTGGTCGCCGTCGTCGGCGGGGGCCTTGACGGCGGTGACCACGAGACGGTCCCGGGCGCGGGTCGCGGCGACGTAGAAGAGGCGGCGCTCCTCGGCGAGGAGGGCGCCCGGGGGGAGGGGTTCGGCGAGGCCGTCGCGGCCGATGCGGTCGGCTTCGAGGAGCGAGCCGCGACGGCGCAGGTCGGGCCAGAGCCCCTCCTGTACGCCCGCGACGACGACGAGCCGCCACTCCAGGCCCTTGGAGCGGTGCGCGGTCATCAGGCGCACGGCGTCGGGGCGGGCCTCCCGGCGGGTCAGGGTGTCGGCGGCGATGTCCTGGGCGTCGAGCTCCTCGATGAAGTTGAGCGCGCCCCGGCCGCCGGTGCGCTCCTCGGCGCGGGCGGCGGTCTCGAACAGGGCGCACACGGCGTCGAGGTCGCGGTCGGCGTTCCGGCCGCCGGGGCCGCCGCGGAAGGCGGAGCGTTCCAGGCGCTGGGGCCAGGGAGTGCCGTCCCAGAGCAGCCACAACGCCTCTTCGGCGGTGCCACCGCCGGCCAGCAGCTCCCGCGTCCTGCGCAGCAGCACACCGAGCCGCTGCGCGCCGCGCGCGTACGCGGGGTCGTGCGCGACCAGCCGCTCGGGCTCGGCGAGCGCGCGGGCGATCAGCACGTCGGACGGCGGGGGCACCCGATTCCCCGCGGCCCGCTCCTCGTCGCGCAGCGCCCGCCCGAGCCGCCGCAGATCGGAACCGTCCATCCCGCCCAGCGGCGACGTGAGCAACCCGATCGCGACCTCGGCGTCGAGCCCGGCGAGGGCGGCCTCCGCCTGGGCGTCGAGCCCGGTGGGGGCGGCCTCCGCCTGGGCGGGGTCGTCGCCCTCGGGGCGCACGCCCGCGTCCCCGTGCTCGGGCCCGCCCGCAGCGACGCCGTCAGCGGGGTCGCCGCCACCGGCGCGCAGCCCGGCCGGGGCTCCCTCCGCCTCGGCCGGGCTACCGCCGCCTCGCGCGCCCGCGCCCGCGTGCTCGGGCCCGCCCGCAGCGACGCCGTCAGCGGGGTCGCCGCCCCCGGCGCGCAGCCCGGCCGGGGCGGCCTCGCCGCCCCGCACACGCGGGCCCGGGCCCGCGTGCTCGGAGCCACGCGCCCCGGCCGCCGGGGCGGCCTCCGCCTCGGCGGTACCGCCTCCGCCTCGCGGGCCCGGGCCCTCGCCCGCCGGGCCGGACGGGACCCCGGCGGGCGCCCCGGCGTCGGCGGGCTCGCCGTCCCCCGGGCCCGGGCCGGACCGGACGAGGGCCCCGGAACCCGGCACCTCGCCGGCGGGGCCGACGGCCGAGGGCCCCGGCCCGGCCGGCCCGGCGGCCCGGCGCACGGGCACCGGATCGGGGCCCTCCGCGGGGGAACCGGAGCCCGGGCCGGACCCGGGAGGAAGTTCCGCACGTCCGCCCTCCGGGTCCGGCCCGGGGGCCCCCTCCTGCGGGGCGAGCGCCGCCTGCGCCGCCGTGCGGAGGGCGGACAGCAGGGGCGCGACCGCCGGCTCGTGGCGGAGGGGAAGGTCGTCGCCGGTGACCTCGACCGGGACGCCCGCCGAGATCAGGGCGCGGCTCAGGGAGGGGATCGTGCGGCCGCCCGCGCGGACCAGGACGGCCATCTCCTCCCAGGGGACGCCGTCCTCCAGGTGCGCGCGGCGCAGGATGTCCGCGATGTTGTCGGTCTCCGTGGACGCCGTGGGGTACGTGTACGCCTCCACCCGGCCGCTCTCCCGGACCGCCGCCGGCTCCCGGTGCGCGCGGACCCGGTCCGCGGGCAGCCGGGTGAGCGGCATCCGCCGGGTGAGCAGACGGGTGGCCGCCAGCAGGGCCGTCCCGCTGCGGCGGTTGGCGGTCAGGACCGCGACCCCCGCGGGCGCCCCGTCCCGCCGCCGGAAGACCCCGGGGAAGTCGAGGATGCCGTTCACGTCCGCGCCCCGGAAGGCGTAGATCGACTGGTCGGGGTCGCCGAAGGCGACCAGCGTCCGGCCGCCGCCCGCCAGCGCCCGCAGCAGCCGCACCTGCGCCGGGTCGGTGTCCTGGTACTCGTCCACGAAGACCGCGTCGTACGGGAAGTCCCCCGGGGACAGCTCGCGCTCGGCGAGCAGCACCGCGCGGTGCACCAGCTCGGCGTAGTCGAGGACGCCCTGCATGTCGAGGACGTCCAGGTACTCCGCGAGGAAGGCGGCCGCCGCCCGCCAGTCCGGGCGGCCGGCCCGGTCGGCGAAGGCGGCCAGCGCCTGAGGCCCGAGGCCCAGTTCCCGGCTGCGGGCGATCACCGCGCGCGCCTCGTCGGCGAAGCCCCGGGTGGTCAGACAGGCCCGCAGGTCGGCGGGCCACCGGACCGTGCCGGGAATGCCGTCGCGCTCCATCGCCACATGCCCGGCGAGCAGCTCGCGCAGGGCCACGTCCTGCTCGGGGCCGGAGAGCAGGCGCAGCGGCTCGGCGAAGAGGTCGGCGTCCTGGTGTGCCCGGACCAGGGCGTAGCAGAAGGAGTGGAAGGTGGTCGCCTGCGGACCGTGCGCGCCGCCGAGCCGGAGCGCCATCCGGTCTCGCAGTTCGACGGCGGCCCGGCGGCTGAAGGTGAGGACCAGGATGCGCGCCGGGTCCCCGCCCCGGGCGATCCGGGCGGCGACCGACTCAACCAGCGTGGTGGTCTTGCCGGTGCCCGGTCCGGCGAGGACCAGCAGCGGTCCGTCCGTGTGATCAACCACCGCGCGCTGGGCTGCGTCCAGGAGGGGGGGACCCACGGGGGCCGGTGCGGTGCGGACCAGCCGGTACGCGCCGGGGGCCCGTTCCCCGTGCCCCTGGAGGCGCGGGGAAGCCCCCGGCCGTACCTGCTGCGGGTACGGCGTACGCCCGGTGGTGGAGGAGGAACTCACAGTGGATCGCCGGTCCTGGTGGGTGTGCTGGTGTCGGTCCTGCGGCGCGCGGTGCGCCCCGGCGACGCTACGCCAGGGCCCGGGCCCCGCGCAGCGGCCGGGTCAGGTCGCCCGGGTGGGCCTCGCGCCGCCCGCGCTGTCGCCGCCCGGCGGAAGCTGTTCGGTGTGAGCCCCCTCCTGCCCGCCCCCGCCCGGTGCCGCGGAGCCCTGCCCGCCCCCGGCCCCGCCAAAGCCCCCGCGTGGGCCGCCCGTACCGGCGCCCATGGGCCCGGCCGCGCCCGTGCCGTCCCAGCGGGCCTGCCGCATGTCGAGGCGCGGCACATGCCCCTCGGCCGCCCGGGACGCCTGCCGCAGCGGGGTGCCCTCCGCGCGGTAGTGCTCCAGGGCGCGGAGTTCGTGCCCGGGCAGCAGCACGCCGTCCGCGCGCACCACCCGCCACCACGGCACGGGGCCGCCGTACAGCGCCATCGCCCGGCCGACCTGGCGGGGGCCGCCCTCGCCGAGCCATTCGGCGACGTCCCCGTAGGTCATCACCCGGCCCGGCGGGATCAGCTCGGCGACCTCCAGGACCCGCTCCGCGTACACGGGGTACGCGGAGCCGGGGAGGTCCGCGGAGTCCGAGGGCCCCGGCCCGTCCGAGGGTCCCGGGGAGTCCGAGGGCCCCGGGGAGTCCGAGGGGTACTCGGAGGCCGAGGGGTGTGCGGGCACATCGCCCTTCCGGTCGTCCATCCGCCCCATCCTGCCGCACGCCACCGACAACGCCCGAGACGGGGGGAGAATCGGACCAACGGCAGCAAAGGGGCACATCCCTTCCGTGTCACTCCCCCGCCTTGCACCCTGATGCCCCTCTCTGTCGTCCGGCCGTGCCACCATCGTGCGGGCGGTGACTGGTGATACGAGATCAAGAAGAGACCGAGACGGCGAAGGAGCAGGGCGTGCAGCCTCCGAAGGCGGCGGACGGCCCTGAGACCGGGCCGCCCCCCGGCACACCCGGAGACGGGGCGGACCGTTCCGCGACGCCCCCCGCCGCGACGCCCCCGGCGACCGGCCCCGCCACCGGCGGGCGGAGCCGGGCCACCGCGTCCGGGGCCACCGCCCTGAGCGCGGGCGACGACCTCGCGGACCGGGTCTCGGGCGACGAGCCCCTGCTCGCCGCCCGCGTCCACCGCCCCTCCGACCTGATGCGGCTGCTCGGCGGCATCCTGGCCATCGCCGTCGTACTCGCCGTCGCCGCCTTCGCCCAGGGCACCACCACCGGCCTGGAGTCGGACATCAGCAAGGGCACCGGCCAGGCACCCGACCTGCTGGTCAAGCTCGCCGGTCTGGTGTCCAGCATCGCCGTGCTGCTGGTACCGGTCGCCTTCGCGATCGAGCGGCTGATCAAACGCGACGGCCTGCGCATCGCGGACGGCGTCCTCGCCGCCGTGCTGGCCCACGGCGTCACCCTCGCCACCGACCTCTGGGTCTCCCGCGCGGCCCCCGGCAGCCTCCAGGACGCGCTGACCGTGCCGCGGCCCGACGGACTGACCGACCCGGTGCACGGCTATCTCGCGCCGGTGATCGCCTATATGACCGCGGTCGGGATGGCCCGGCGGCCGCGCTGGCGCGTGGTCCTGTGGATGGTGCTGCTGCTGGACGCCTTCGCGATGCTGGTCGCCGGCTACACCACCCCGTTCTCGATCATCCTGACCGTCCTGCTGGGCTGGACCGTCGCCTACGGCACCCTCTACGCGGTCGGCTCGCCGAACGTCCGCCCCACCGGGCAGACCCTCCTCGCCGGGCTGCGGCACGTCGGCTTCCGCCCGGTCAGCGCGATGCGCGCCGACGACACCCCGGAGAACGCCGACCAGGACCGCGGCCGGCGCTATCTGGTCTCCCTGGAGGACGGCCCGCCGCTGGACGTCACCGTCGTCGACCGGGAGCAGCAGGCGCAGGGCTTCTTCTACCGGGTCTGGCGACGGCTGACGCTGCGCTCGATCACCACCCGCCGCTCCATCCAGTCCCTGCGCCAGGCACTGGAGCAGGAGGCCCTCCTCGCCTACGCGGCCATCGCGGCCGGTGCCAACGCCCCCAAGCTGATCGCCACCTCCGAGCTCGGCCCGGACGCCGTGATGCTGGTCTACGAGCACCAGGGCGGCCGGCTGCTGGACTCCCTGGACGACCGGGAGATCACCGACGAAGTGGTCCTCGGGGCCTGGCGGCAGGTCAGGGCCCTGCAGTCGCGCCGGATCGCGCACCGGCGCCTCGCCGGGGACGCGATCCTGGTCGACCCGGACGGCGGGGTGATCCTCACCGATCTGCGCGGCGGCGAGATCGCCGCGGGCGACCTCGTGCTGCGGATGGACATCGCCCAGCTGCTGACCACGCTGGGCCTGCGGGTCGGCGCGGAGCGGGCGGTGGCCGCCGCGGTGGAGGCCCTCGGCCCGGACACGGTCGCCGACTGCCTGCCGCTGCTCCAGCCGATCGCGCTCAGCCGGTCCACCCGTGCCACCCTGCGTCAGCAGGCGCGCGAGCGGGCGCAGCGGGAGCGGGACGCGGTCCTGGAGTCGTCGGCCGCCGCCCGGCGGGCCCGGGGCGAGGAGGATCTGCCCACCGAGGGCAAGGACGGGCGCAAGGCGGCCCGCAAGGTCGAGAAGGCGGAGAAGCAGGCCGACAAGCGGGCGGTGGACGAGGCCCTGGAGGAGGCGCGCGAGGAGGATCTGCTGACCCAGATCCGGGCGCAGGTGCTGCTGATCCGCCCCCAGGCGCCGGTGGAGCCGGTCCGGCTGGAGCGGATCAGGCCGCGCACCCTGGTCAGCTTCATCGCGGGCGCGGTCGCCGCCTACTTCCTGCTCTCCCAGATCGCCGGCATCGACTTCCGCACGGTCTTCGACCGGGCCCACTGGGGCTGGGTCGCGGCGGCGGCGGCGTTCTCCGCGCTGAGCTACTTCGCGGCGGCGATGAGCCTGCTGGGCTTCGTGCCGGAGCGGGTGGGCTTCCGGCCCACGGTCGTGGCGCAGGTCGCCGGCTCCTTCGTGAAGATCGTGGCTCCGGCGGCCGTCGGCGGCGTCGCGCTGAACACCCGCTTCCTCCAGCGTTCCGGGGTGCGCCCCGGGCTGGCGGTGGCGAGCGTGGGCGCCTCGCAGCTGTTCGGGTTGGGCTGCCACATCCTTCTGCTGCTGCTGTTCGGCTATCTGACGGGGACGGAGCGCACCGCTTCCTTCACCCCGTCGAGGACCGTGATCGCGGGTCTGCTGACCGTCGCGGTGCTGGTGCTGGTCGTCACGGCCATCCCGTTCATGCGGAAGTTCGTGGTCACCCGGCTGCGCTCGCTGTTCGCCGGGGTGGTGCCGCGCATGCTGGACGTGCTCCAGCGGCCGATGAAGCTGCTCACCGGCATCGGCGGGATGCTGCTGCTGACCACGTTCTTCGTGCTCTGCCTGGACGCCTCGATCCGCGCGGTCGGCGACGGCGCCCAGCCGATCAGCTACGCGAGCATCGCGGTCGTCTTCCTCGCGGGCAACGCCCTCGGTTCGGCCGCCCCGACCCCGGGCGGCGTGGGCGCGGTCGAGGGCGCCCTGCTCGGCGGTCTGCTGCTGGTCGGGGTGCCGTCGGAGGTGGCCGCGCCCGCCGTGCTGCTCTACCGGCTGATGACGCTCTGGCTGCCGGTGCTGCCGGGCTGGTTCGCCTTCACCCACCTGACGCGCAGAGGCGCGCTCTGACGCAACCCCGGCCCTCAGGGGCCGAGGGGTCTTCGGCTCCCCGCCCCGGGAAGTCCGATGCTGTCGGTGAAGTCCAGACCGGGGCCGGAAGTCCACCCGTACGGCACAGCGCCCTCACCCGGTGGGAGCACGGGCCGCTGCGCCACCCGCATGGGCCCGTCGCCCATGCGGAGCAGAGCCCGGCGGCGCACGATGGCCGCATGCCGACCACCGCCGCCACCGCGCACCGCACCGCCGCCGCCCGGGCCGCACGCGCCGCCCGCCGTACCGGGGCGGGGGCCGTCCGCCGGCGTCCCGTCCGGGCCGCGGCCGCCGCGCTCGTCGTCCTGCTCGCCGCCGCCGGCTGCTCCGACGGCGGCGGGGACGAGGACCGGCCCCGGGACTACGCCGCCCAGAAGCTGGAGTGGAAGCCGTGCCCGGCGCCGTCCGACGCGGAGGGCGGCGGCCCTGCACCCTCCCCGCTGCCCGGCGGCACCACCTGGGAGTGCTCGTTCATGGAGGTGCCGCTCGACTACGACGACCCGGGCGGCGAGGCGATGGAGCTGGCGCTGATACGCGCCCGGGCGAGCGAGCCGGACCGGCGGATCGGCTCCCTGGTGTTCAACTTCGGCGGCCCCGGCGGCTCGGGCGTCGCCACCCTGCCCGCGGCGGCCGCCGACTACGGCACCCTGCGGACCCGCTACGACCTGGTGAGCTTCGACCCGCGCGGGGTCGGCCGGAGCGTGCCCGTGGAGTGCCTGGACGACCAGGAGATGGAGGAGTGGATCGCCGAGGACTCCACCCCCGACGACGCGGCCGAGGAGCAGGAGTACATCGAGGGCCTGTCCTCCTTCGCGGACGCCTGCGAGGAGAACTCCGGCAATGAACTCCCGCACGTCGGCACCGAGAACGCGGCCCGCGACATGGACCTCATGCGCCAGGTGCTGGGCGACGACAAGCTGCACTACTTCGGGATCTCCTACGGCACCGAACTGGGCGGGGTGTACGCCCATCTCTTCCCCGGGAACGTCGGACGGGCGGTCTTCGACGCGGTGGTGGACCCGAGCGAGAACTCCGAGCAGAGCTCCCTCGGCCAGGCCGAGGGCTTCCAGCTCGCGCTGACCAACTTCCTCCGGGACTGCGTCGACCGGGGCGACGACTGCCTGCTGCCCGGTTCCACGCCGGGCGAGATCCAGGACTGGATCATCGAGTTCCTGGACGGTCTCGACAGCAGGCCCATCCCGGGCATCGGCGACCGGATGCTGACGCAGAGCCAGGCACTCAACGGCATCGCCCAGACCCTCTACTCACGCGAGTACTGGGAGCTGCTGGAGCAGGGCCTCGACGAGGCGGAGGGCGGCAACGGCGGTCTGCTGATGGCCTTCTCGGACGCGCTGACCGGCCGGAACGAGAACGGCACCTACAGCAACGCGCAGGCGGCGGGCGCGGCCATCAGCTGCGTCGACTCCAAGGAGCGCTACACGCCGGAGCAGACCCGGGCGAAGCTGCCCGAGTTCCGGCGGGCCTCACCGGTGTTCGGCGAGTTCCTCGGCTGGGGCCTCCTCGGCTGCACCGAGTGGCCGGTGCCGGGCACCTGGACCCACCCGGACGTCTCCGCCCCGGGCGCCCCGCCGATCCTGGTCATCGGCAACACCGGCGACCCGGCGACCCCGTACGAGGGCGCGCGGGTGATGGCCGAGGCGCTGGGCGAGGGTGTCGGGGTGCTGATGACGTACGACGGCGAGGGGCACGGCGCGTACGGCAACAGCGCCTGTGTGGACCGTGCGGTCAACGGCTATCTGCTGAACGGGCGGGCGCCGCGGGACGGCACGGTCTGCCGCTGACCCCGCGCCGCCCGGCACGGCGAGGCCCCCGGACCGCTTGCGCGGTCCGGGGGGCCCGTCGCCCCTCGGGGGCCGTGGGGAACGGCGGCCCGGCGACCGCCGCCCGGATCGGTGGAGGTCAGTAGACCGGCTTCTCCGGCTCGATCTGGTTCACCCAGCCGATGACCCCGCCGCCGACGTGCACCGCGTCCGCGAAGCCCGCGGACTTCAGGACCGCGAGGACTTCCGCACTGCGGACACCCGTCTTGCAGTGCAGGACGATCTTCTTGTCCTGCGGCAGGTCCTGGAGGGCGGTGCCCATCAGGAACTCGTTCTTCGGGATCAGCCGCGCGCCCGGGATCGAGACGATCTCGTACTCGTTGACCTCGCGGACATCGATGATGTCGATGCTCTCCCCGTCGTCGATCCACTCCTTGAGCTGCTTGGGGGTGATCGTGGAGCCGGCCGCCGCCTCCTGTGCCTCCTCGGAGACGACGCCGCAGAAGGCCTCGTAGTCGATGAGTTCGGTGACCGTCGGGTTCTCGCCGCAGACCGCGCAGCCGGGGTCCTTGCGGACCTTGACCTGGCGGTACTGCATCTCCAGGGCGTCGTAGATCATCAGCCGTCCGACCAGCGGCTCACCGATGCCGGCGAGCAACTTGATGGCCTCGTTGACCTGGATCGACCCGATGGACGCGCAGAGCACGCCCAGCACGCCGCCCTCGGCGCAGGAGGGGACCATGCCCGGCGGCGGGGGCTCCGGGTAGAGGCAGCGGTAGCAGGGGCCGTGCTCGGACCAGAAGACGGACGCCTGCCCGTCGAAGCGGTAGATCGAGCCCCACACGTACGGCTTGCCCAGCAGCACGCAGGCGTCGTTCACCAGGTAGCGGGTGGCGAAGTTGTCCGTGCCGTCGACGATCAGGTCGTACTGGCTGAAGATGTCCATCACGTTCTCGGCCTCGAGCCGTTCCTCGTGAAGGACCACGTTCACATAGGGGTTGATCCCCTTGACCGTGTCCCGGGCGGACTCGGCCTTGGAGCGGCCGATGTCCGCCTGGCTGTGGATGATCTGGCGCTGCAGGTTCGACTCGTCGACCTCGTCGAACTCCACGATGCCGAGGGTGCCGACACCGGCCGCGGCCAGGTACATCAGGGCGGGAGACCCGAGGCCGCCGGCGCCCACGGCCAGCACCTTGGCGTTCTTGAGGCGCTTCTGCCCGTCCATCCCCACGTCCGGGATGATCAGATGACGGGAGTACCTGCGGACCTCGTCTACGGTGAGCTCGGCGGCCGGCTCGACCAGGGGTGGCAGCGACACGGAGACCTCATCAATACAGGCTGGTGGGTGAGTACGGTTGCTCTCCCCGTAACACTGCCACGCCCCTTCTCATTCCGAGACACCCGGTCCGATCCGCGAGACGATTTCGTCCCAGTAGCCGGGCAGCGCCTCGAAGGGGCTGAGCTGCCCTTTTCCTTGCGGGGCGGGTCCGCGGTCGGTGAAGAAGATCGTCCCGGCCCCCTGCCAGCGGGCGATCCGGGTCGCCTCCTCCAGGTGTGTGCGCGGGACCCCGTGCACGAAGTGGGCGAACCGCTGGGGCGGGTGGTCCGCCGTCCACTCCGCCACCTGGGACCAGCGGTACTCGGCCCAGGGACCGGAGAAGGTGACGAGCTGGTCCGCGGCCTCCGCGTAGCCGGGGTAGGGGTGGGTGCCGTGGCCGAGGACCAGGTGCCCGCCGTCCAGCAGGGCGTCCAGGGTGGCGGTGGTGCGGCGCACCTGGGGCAGGTCGGCGCGGTCCACGGGGGCGCGGTCCAGCAGGAAGCCGTCGACCTTGTACCAGTCGGCGAAGCGCTGGGCGTCGCCGAGGAGATCGCCGAACGGGCGCCCGCCGTGGGCCAGGTCGAGATGCCCGAGGACCCGGACGCCAGCGTTCCGCAGGCGTCCGGCGGCCTCCAGACAGTGCGGGTCGGGCAGTCGGCCGGGCCCGCCCGCGAGCCTGCCGTGCCCGCCCGCGACATTGAGGACGACCCAGTGCAACGGGGTGCCGGGGCGGGTGAGCTCGGCCCACTCGACGGGGGCCAGCAGCGGGTGCGCGTAGCCGGGGACGCCGAAGCCCAGCCCTTCCGCCCCGGTCGCGGGGAGCTGCGTCCCGGTGGTGGTCAGATGCGGCATGCCGCCTCCATCCAGATGTCGGCGAGCGACTCCTCCAGGTTGATCCGGGGGCGCCAGCCGAGGCGGTCGCGGGCGGTGCGCACATCGGCCTGTTGCCAGGCGCCGCAGCCGTCCGGATAGGGGGACGGACCGGCGGCCAGGTGCTCGGTCACGGACTCGGAGCGGGGCGCGCCGATGAGGTGGCGGCCGGGCGGCGCGTCCAGTTCGTGCAGGGCGCCCGCGTATCCGGCGACCCGGGCGAGGACGGCGGCCGCGTCACGGAGCTTGACGGCCCGGCCGGTGCCGATGTTGACGACGCCCTGCGCGGCGGAGAGGGAGGCGGCGTGCACGGCGCGGGCGACGTCGCGGACGTCGACGAAGTCGCGCTGCACGCCGAGGCCGCTGAGCTTCAGTTCGCCGTCTCCCTGCTGCATGGCGCGGCGCATCGCCTCGGCGAGCCGGCCGAGCGGGGAGCCGGCCGGGGTGCCGGGGCCGACGGGCGAGAAGACCCGCAGCACCACCGCGTCCAGCCCCGAGCCGAGGACGAGTTCGGTGGCGGCGAGCTTGCTGACGCCGTAGGGGCCGCCGGGGCGGGGCACCGCGTCCTCGGCGGTGGACGAGCCCTGCTGGGAGGGCCCGTACTCGGAGGCGCAGCCGATCTGGACGAGCCGTGCCCCGCAGCCGCTGCGGCGCAGCGCCTCGCAGACGGTGGCGACGGCGACGGTGTTGTGCCGGGTCAGTTCACGGGCACCGCCGCGGGTCGCGCCCGCGCAGTTGATGACGACACCGGGGTGGACGGCACCGAGGAAGCGGGTCAGCGCGCCGGGGCTGCCGCCCGCGAGGTCGAAGCGGACGTCGGCGTCGTCGCCGCGGCCGAGTGCGGTGAGGTGGACGGCCGGGTCGGCGAGGAGCCGGTCGGTCACGAAGCGGCCGATGAAGCCGTTGGCACCGAGCAGTAGCACCCTCATCGCGCGACCTCCTGGAGGTTGCGGGACGTCACCGGGTGGAGCGGGGTCATGCGGTTTCTCCTTCGGGGTTCTCGCTGTCGGTGCCGTGCGGCCGGGCCTGTTCGCGGCATGGGGGCCGCGAAGAGGGAGCCGGCGGGTCAGCGGGTGTGCGCCGAGGCGCGGACCAGGACGGTGGAGGCGTGGACGAGGAGTGCCAGGGCGGCGGCCGTGCAGGCCGCCACGGGCACCACGGCGGGGCCCCAGCTCACGACGAGGTGCTCCAGGGGCCGGGCCACGGGATCCAGGCCGGGCAGCCGGCCGGACAACAGCAGGGCGGGTACGGCCGCCTCGACCGCGCAGGCGGCGGCGAGGGCGGCGGAGGCGGATTCGGGGAAGCCGTGCACGACGAGCAGCCGGGCCAGGAACAGCAGCGCGCCGAGCGCGGCGGCGGCGCCGAGTCCGCTGGTGCCGGGTGCGAGCAGCCCGGTGACGGCGGCGAGCACGCCGAGGGCGGCGGTGTGCAGCAGCACGACGGCGAACAGCAGGGGCCGCGTCCCGGCGGCGAAATCCGCCAGCCCCCGGGCGGTCTCCGCGCGGCGCCGCGCCCGTACGGCGAAGAGCTGGGCGCACCAGGCGGCGGGCACGAGGGCGAGGGCGAGCGGTACGAGCGGCAGCGGGTCGGCGGTCGGGGGCCCGTCGGGGCGGCCGCCGGCGATCTCTGCGACCAGGCCCTGGCCGCAGACGGTGTACGCGATCAGCCACAGCACCCACAGCCCCGCGGCGGGCGCGGTCCGCCGCGTGCGGGTGCGCAGCGGACCGGCGCGCAGGGCGAGCACCAGCGCGACGGCGGTCGCGAGGACGCCCACGGCGGCGACCCCGAGCCGCGCGCCGTCGCGGGTGAACGCGATGCCGGCGACGGCGAGTCCGCACACGATCCCGGGCGCGGCACAGAGCACCCAGGTCCGCGCCGACACGCGGGTGGGCTCCGCCGCCCGCGCCCGCGCCTCGGGCTCCACATCCCCCGCCCGCGCGAACATCTCCTCCGCGAGCGAGAACACATCCCGGTGCCGGAACCGCGCCGCGGTCCGGTCCGTGACCCCGTGGGCCTCCAGCCCGGCGGCGATCTCCAGCGGATCGACGGCCCCTTCGCACAGCCCGCGATGCCGGTGCAGCAACCCTTTGACGGGGTCCCCGCCCCCACGGCGGGCACCCTTGCGCGGCGCGGGCGCCGGGCTCGGCCCGTCACGGCCGGCGTCCTGGGCGGCCTCGGGGCCCGCCTCGGGGAGGGTGTCGCCCGGCGCGGGCGCCGGGCGAGGGTCGTCGTCGGCCGCGGCCTCCGCCGCGGCGAGTGCCGCCTCCCTCGCGGTGTGTGCGGCGTTCATGACCGGGTCTCCTCAACCGTGCCCGCCGTCGCCCAGCCCGGGGTGTGGGCCGCGCCCGTGAGGCGGCCGGGGACATGGGTCTCGGCGGGGTGCGCGAAGGGCACCGGCTCGCCGTCCGCGTCGACGGCCTCGGCCGCCCGCCGGACCGGGGAGCGGGAGATCAGCTCGAGATAAGCGCCCCGAAATGCCGTCAGGTTCTGTTCGACGGTGAAGAGTTCCAGCGCCCGCGCCCGCGCCGCCGCCCCCAGCCGCGACCTGCGCTCCGGGTCACGCAGCAGCGCCAGGCACGCGTCGGCGAGCGCCCGCGGGTTGCGCGGCGGGACCACGAGCCCCGTGCCGCCGATGACCTCCACGACCGCCCCCGCGTCCGTCGAGACCGTCGCCCGCCCGCAGAACATGGCCTCCACCAGGCTGACCGGGAAGCCCTCGACCACGCTGGAGAGGACGACGACGTCCCCGGCTGCGTACGCGTCGACCGCGTGCGGCGCTTCCGGGGAGCCGATCTCCTCGAAGGAGACCGGGTTGTCTCCCATCGCGTGCGCCCCGGCCGCCTCGTCCGGGAAGAGCTGCGCGGCGAGCCCCCGGCAGTGCGCCAGATAGCCCGCGTCGCCCCGGCAGCCGCCGGCCGGCGGTGTACCGAAGAGCCGCAGCCGGGCCTCCGGCTCCTCCTTGCGGATCTCGGCGAAGGCGTGCAGCAGGGCGATCAGGTCCTTGGCGGGCTCGAAGGCGCCGACCCACACCAGGGTGTGCCCGTCCCCCCCGTCCGCGCCCTCCCCCACCGCGGCGAACCGCTCGGCCGCCATCCCCGGGTGGACCGTGCGGATCCTGGCCCGGTCGGCGCCGCACCGCTCCTGCCAGCGCCGCGCATGCGTGTTGCCCGGGGTGATGAGCGCGGCCTGCGCGTACACCTCCCGCGCGAGCTGCCCGTGGAAGCCGGCCAGGAGGGCGCGCACGGGAGCGCTCGCCCCCGCCTCGCGCCCGGCGAGGTACCGCGTCCGCAGCTGCACGCCGTACTCGGTGACCAGCAGCGGAAGTCCGCAGAAGCGTTTGGCCAGAAGGCCGGGCAGCGCCCCCGTACCACCGGACGCGGCATGGCACAGATCGGCGGCGGCCAGGGTGTCGTCCTCGTACCAGTCGAAGGAGAGGGGGCGCAGGGCGCGTTCCAGACCGTCGGCCGCGTCCAGCAGATCGGCGACCGTCACCGCCCGCAGAACCCGGTGCGCGCCGGGCGCACGACAGGCGGACTCCAGGGCGCGCAGGGCCACTTCGGAGCGGAGGGCGGCCGGGAGCCCACCGTGCTCGCGGGCGAGTCCGGCGAGGGCGTGGAGCGCGTCCGCGAAGCCGCCCCCGCCGGTGGCCACCGCGGTCACCAGGGCGCCGAAGCCCTCGGCGAACCGCCGCCGCACCCGCCGTCCGTGGCTGACGCCGTCGTCCGCGGGCGCCCACAGGGCGGCGGTGCGCACCAGTCGTGCGTTGGGGGGCAGCGGCGGCACACCGCGCTCCTCCTGTCCGGCACTGCGGCTCGTCGCGTAGACGTCGAACTCGTGCTGTTCGAGCCCGCGCACCAGCCGGTCGCACCAGAGCCTGGACTCACCCGTCGCATACGGGTAGCCACCTTCCGTGACCAGTCCGATCCGCACGAGTGCACCCCCGATCTCCCTTGTGGGCGGCCGCCGTTGGATCCCGGCGGCTGACAGCGGGACGACGTTATGCGGAGGCGACGGTGGCGCGACGGACGGTTGTCCGTCGCGCCACCGGAAGGGGTGAATGCACGTAACTTTCACGCCCGCGACGCGTTCCGTCGCGCTAGGGTGCCGATCCGTCACACGGAGTCATACGGGTGTCCACATGGCGGAACCGTTCCGGCGGCGCCCACCGCCGCCGGGGAGGCGTTACTCCCCGGGGTGCACCCAGGGGTTGGGCCGGCAGCTGATCCCGCCGATGTCGAGGGACTTGGTCTGCTGCTGCATGACCGGCGCGAGGGCCCCGGGGGTGCTGCAGTTGACGTGGTTGTACCCGAGCCGGTGCCCGACCTCGTGGTTGATGAGCATCTGCCGGTAGGCGGTCATCGCACCCGGCCCGAAGGTGTCGGCACCCCGCGCCCACCGGAACGCGTTGATCATCACGCGCTCGGTGGAGGCCGAGTCGCAGGAGACGTTGTCCACGGTCGTGTCGAGACCGGACTTGGCGCACCACACCCCGGTGGTCCCCGGGCTGGCGAGGGTGATCACGAACTCGGGCTCGCCGGAGGAGATCCGCTCGAAGGTCATCGCCCCGTTGTGCGCCCAGCTCCGGTCGTCGTTGAGGGTCTCCTGCACGGCCCGGGCGAAGAGTCCGGCGTCCAGGCCGAGGCCCTTCTCGACGTCGATCCGGTAGCGCACCTTCCGCCCCTTGCCCGGGGCCTTGTCGAAGCCCTTGACCGCCTCGAAGGTCCCCGGTCCCTCGAGCTTCGGGTCGAGGGGGAACTGCGTGGCCAGCAGCTGGCGGTAGGTGGGGACCGGCGCGGCGGGGGCGGGCTCGGCGACCGCGTCCCGCGGCGGGGTCGGGCGGCCCTCGGAGCGGTCCGGCCGTTCCTGGAGGGGGCCTCGCTCCTGGCCCGCCGACTGCGCGCCCACGCTCTCCCCGCCGCCGTCGGCCACCTGTCCGGCGACCACCACGGCGAGGACGGTCGTCACGGCGGCGGCCGCGACCCCGGTGAAGGTCCGCCCCTTGCCGCCCCGCGTGCTCCGTTCCTCGTCATCCGCGGCACCGCCGTCGTCCGGCCCGTCCCCGCCGGAGGACGCACGGCCGGGCGGCGCGTCCGCCCCGTGCCGGGCCGGGCCGGGCCGGCCGCCTCCGAACGCGTCGAAGTCGTCGGAGTCGTCGGAGTCGTCGAAGCCCGCCGTCCCCGCCGGCCGGTCGGGGGCCGCCGGTCCGTCGAAGGCTTCCAGGAACTCCCGGCGCGGCCCCGGCACCCGGGGCGCCCCCGGCGCCGCCCGGCCCGGCGCGACCCGCGCCTGCGCCCCGCTGCCGGGATATCCGGCACCGGCGTGCCCGGCGTCCGGGGACCCGCCGCCGGTGTACCGCTCGCCCCAGCCGCCACCGGCCTCGCGGTGTTCCGGGTGCCCGCCCCGGGCGGCCGGATACGGCGCGCCCCCGGCCGGAGCGTCCCCGGCCGGGGCATGCGCGTCCGGACCGGCGTACCCGGCGGACGCGGATCCCCGGCGGCGCCGCCCGCCGCCCGACGCGGCAGCGGCGGCCTCCGGCGCACCGGTCGCCGCGCCGGGCCCGCCCCCGGTCGCGGCCGGCTTGGGCGCCGGGCCCTTGCGGCTGTGTCGTCCCACGCGCCGGTCAGCTCCCACCGCAGTCGTCGAGCAGTTCCCGGAACGCCTGGGCGACCGTCTCCGGGTATTCCATCATCGCAACGTGCCCGGCCTCCGGGAGCGTCAGCAGCCGGGAGTCCCGGAAGGCCGCCGTCGCCTTGCGCGCCATACGGTACGAGACAAGGCGGTCCCGGCGCCCGTAGACGAGCAGAGTCGGTGCGAGCACCCGCTCCGCCTGGCGCCACAGGCTGTGCTGCCCGCCGAGGGTGTAGGCGTCCACGATCCCCCGGGCGGACCTGGTCATCGCCTCCCAGAAGTAGGGGAGGCGCATCCGCCGCTCCATCTCCTCGACGGCGTTGCGCAGTCCCTCGTCCGTCACCCGTGCGGGGTCTCCGTAGCACAGGGCGAGTACTCCTCGCGTGCGCTGTTCCGCGCTCCAGCCCCGGGTCGTGCGGGCGAACAGCGCGGCGACCCCGGGCAGCGCGAGCAGAGCGGTGGGCACCGCGGAGCGCTGGACCCGCAGCTCGGGCAGGGCGGGCGAGATCAGGGTCAGGGTCCGCACGAGGTCGGGACGGGTGGCCGCGACCCGGGTGCAGACCGCGCCGCCCAGCGAGTTCGCCAGGAGGTGCACCGGCCCGCGGCCGGCCGCTTCGAGATGCCGGACGACGGCCCGGGCGTGGCCCCGCACCGAGTAGTCGTTGTCCTGCGGCGGCGGCGAGTCGCCGAATCCGGGCAGGTCGATCGCCTCGCCGTCGACGACGTCCGCCAGCAGCGGCATCAGCGCCGACCAGTTCAGGGAGGAGCCGCCGAGTCCGTGGACGTACAGCGCGGGCGGCAGCCCCGCCCGGGTGGGAGGCCGGGAGCGGACGGTCAGCGTCAGTCCGGGCAGGACGGCGGAGCGCAACTCCTCGCCCTCGGCGACGTGGACCGCCGCGACCCTGGGGGCCGCGGCGGCACCCACGGCCCGGGCGCCCGGCAGCTCGGTCGAAGACATGCGGGCAATGTTACGAGACGATCACGCCCGGCCCCCTGTGTTCGGCGTCACAGGGCCACCGGCGGGCAGAGCCGCACGCACGCAGGGCCACCGGCGCACGTAGCCGGCCCGCCGGCGCACCGAACCGCCCGCGCACAGGGCCCGCCGGCGCACGGAGCCGCACGCATAGCGTCCGGCCTGCCGAACTCCTAGGCTCGGAAGGCGGACACCCTGTTCCCGGCCGCACGATTCGGCACCCGCGGTCCCGGGCACCCGGTCCCGAACACCCATTCCAGGGAAAGCGGTGCGATATGACAGTCGACCCGAGCGATCCGGAGACCTTCACGGAGGAGGACGAGCCGGCCGCCGACGGGCCGGAGGTCCCCGAGGCGGACGCCGCCGAGCAGCACACGGAGGTCCGGCCCGAGCGCGACCAGCCGCTGCGCGCCGCTCCGGAGGGCGCGAACGAGGCGGACGCCGCGGAACAGGCACGGACCGTCTCGCTCGACGAGGACGACTACCGGTGACGGCCCGCCGCCGGCCGGCGGTCCCGGCCGCGGCGGCCTGAGGGGCTTACCGCCGGTATGTCCGCCGGGTGCGGGCGGGCACCCCGCTTCCGCGTCTGTCCGGTCCGTGAAATTCTGCGTCCGCACCACGCACAGCCTCGTTACCGAAAAGTACGATGGCGGGCGCGGCGCACAGCGCTTATGGAACGACTGTGCTTGTTCACCACATGGGAGGCGGCGTGACAGCCATCGAGCAGACAGAGGCGGCGCGCCCGCGGGGCACGCGCCTGCCACGCCGAGCCCGCAGGAACCAGCTCCTGGGCGCGGCCCAGGAGGTCTTCGTGGCCCAGGGTTACCACTCGGCCGCCATGGACGACATCGCCGAGCGCGCCGGCGTCAGCAAGCCGGTGCTCTACCAGCACTTCCCCGGCAAGCTGGAGCTCTACCTCGCGCTGCTGGACCAGCACTGCGAGGCCCTCCTCCAGTCCGTCCGCACCGCCCTGGCGTCGACCACGGACAACAAGCTGCGCGTGGCCGCGACGATGGACGCCTACTTCGCGTACGTGGAGGACGAGGGCGGCGCGTTCCGCCTGGTCTTCGAGTCGGACCTCACCAACGAGCCGGCGGTGCGCGAGCGGGTGGACCGGGTGTCCCTCCAGTGCGCGGAGGCCATCTCGGACGTGATCGCCGAGGACACCGCGCTCTCCAAGGAGGAGTCCATGCTGCTGGCCGTGGGCCTCGGCGGGGTCTCCCAGGTGGTGGCCCGGTACTGGCTCTCCAGCGGTTCCTCCGTCCCCCGGGACACCGCCGTGCAGCTGCTGACCTCGCTCGCCTGGCGCGGTATCGCGGGCTTCCCGCTGCACGGCTCCGAGCAGCACTGAGCGGTGACGGCCCGGCGGGCCGGGGCCGCCCCCGGGCCGCTGTTCGCTCCTGGCGTTCCGCGCGGACGCCGGAGCCGTCCCGTGACCGGGCTAATGTGTGCTGCGTACGGCGCGGTTGATCGCGCAACGCACGGACCGTTCGGAGGGACATAGCCGTGGAGGTCAAGATCGGCGTGCAGCACGCGCCCCGGGAGATCGTTCTGGAGAGCGGGCAGTCCGCCGAGGAGGTCGAGCGCGCGGTGAGCGAGGCGCTGGCCGGCAAGGCGCAGCTGCTCAGCCTGACGGACGAGAAGGGCCGCAAGGTCCTGGTGCCGTCCGACCGCCTCGCCTACGTGGAAATCGGCGAGTCGGCGACGCGGCGCGTGGGGTTCGGCGCCCTGTAGGTGCCCGCGGAGGATGTACGGGCGGGGCCCGGCGGACAGTGTCCGCCGGGCCCCGCCCGCGTGTTCCCGGAGCCACGGCCGGCTGCGTCCGGAGCCCGGGTGGATTGCGCTGATCAGGCATGTTGCGGCCTACTCGGGGAGGGTTGTGGTCCGTTCACTCCGGGTAGTACCGGCTGTGACCGTCCGACTCTGCCCCGCACGGCGTGAGGTGATCAGCAGTGATTCTGGAAGCGCTCGGTTCCGTCCTGGTCGGACTGGCCCTGTCCTGGGCCGCGACCCGTCACCTCTCCGAACGTCTTCCAGGGCGCCGGGCCGTCTTCACCACGGGCACCCTGGGCGCGGTCTTCGGCGCCTATGTGACCCATGTCGCGCTCGGCCCGGGCAATCCCGCGGCCACCCTGATCGGTTCGGCGGCGATCGGCGCGGTGCTGCTCTCCCTGCTGATCCGCCCCGGGCCCCGGGCGCGGGGGCTGCGCCGCGCCTTCCCCTTCTGAGTCCCGCATTCTGAGTCCCGGACGTGCCGGGCCCGGGTAGCCGGACGGATACGGATACCCCGGGCCCCGGGCCCCGGGCCCCGGGCCGGAGGTATCCGGATACCGGGGCGTCAGGCCGCCAGGCCGAGCGCCGCCATCCGCTTGGTGTGCGCCTTGGTGATCCGGGAGAACATCTCGCCGACCGCCGCCAGGTCGAAGCCGTCGGCCACCCCGCCGACCAGCATCGTCGACAGCGCGTCGCGCTCCGCCACCACCCGCTGGGCCTGGGAGAGCGCCTCGCCCATCAGCCGCCGCGCCCACAGGGCGAGCCGGCCGCCGACCCGGGGGTCGGCCTCGATCGCCGCACGGACCTTCTCCACCGCGAAGTTCCCGTGCCCGGTGTCGTCCAGCACACCGAGGACCAGGGCGCGGGTGTCGCTGTCCAGCCGCTCCGCCACCTCGCGGTAGAAGTCGCTGGCGATCGAGTCGCCGACGTACGCCTTGACCAGGCCCTCCAGCCAGTCCGACGGCGCGGTCAGGCGGTGGAAGTCGTCCAGGGCCTGGGCGAAGGGCTCCATGGCCGCGGTGGGCTCGGCCTCGATCGTGGTCAGCCGGTCCCGCAGCTGCTCGAAGTGGTGGAACTCGGCGGACGCCATCTTCGCCAGCTCCGCCTTGTCGGCCAGCGTCGGCGCGAGCTTCGCGTCCTCGGCGAGGCGCTCGAAGGCCGCCAGCTCGCCGTACGCGAGCGCGCCGAGAAGATCGACCACGGCGGCGCGGTACTGGGGTTCGGCGGAGGCCGCGGCCCAGTCCTGGGCGGCGATCCCGGTGTGTTCAGTGGCGTTGTCAGGCGTCTCCATGCAGCGCACAATAGCCCGCCCGCCATAACGGGGAAGGGCCTGGTCAACCGCACCCCGAGCACATCCGACGGGATTTCACCCAACACAGATGCGCGATTTGGGGGTACAGTGGTATTGCGCCTGCTGAGCATCGGCATCACAGATCTGCTCGGTGGGCCGTCTCATGAATGAGGATGCCCGGTCGGTGGCCCGATCGGCTCCGACCCGCCCGCCCTCCACGCGGATCGCGCGCACTGTGTGCGCACGGACGCAGATGAGGGGCCCCTCAGCGGTATGACGCTCGAGCGACGGCAGTGGTCCCGCACCCTCCGGCCCTTCCGGCCGGCCAGTACCCGGGTGCGGTACGACCCCCAGCGTTCGCCTCGTGCCGCGTCTCACAGAAGAGGCAACACCCTGACTACGCAGCAGCCCAAGACTTTCCGTGATCTCGGAATCCTTCCCGAGACGGCCGAGGCCCTCGAGGCCGTCGGCATCGTCCATCCCTTCCCCATCCAGGAGCTGACCCTCCCCGTCGCGCTCTCGGGCACCGACGTCATCGGCCAGGCCAAGACCGGCACCGGCAAGACGCTCGGTTTCGGCCTGCCGCTGCTGGAGCGCGTCACCGTCCCCGCGGACGTGGAGGCCGGCCGGGCCCGCCCCGACCAGCTGACCGACGCCCCGCAGGCCCTGGTCGTCGTCCCCACCCGTGAGCTGTGCACGCAGGTCACCAACGACCTCCTGACCGCCGGCAAGGTGCGCAACGTCCGCGTTCTCGCGATCTACGGCGGCCGGGCGTACGAGCCCCAGGTCGAGGCGCTCAAGAAGGGCGTCGACGTGATCGTCGGCACGCCCGGGCGTCTGCTCGACCTCGCGGGCCAGAAGAAGCTGGACCTGTCGCATGTGCGCGCCCTCGTCCTCGACGAGGCCGACGAGATGCTCGACCTGGGCTTCCTGCCCGACGTCGAGAAGATCATCCAGTTCCTGCCGGCCAAGCGGCAGACCATGCTGTTCTCGGCGACCATGCCGGGCGCGGTCATCGGCCTGGCCCGCCGCTACATGTCGCAGCCCACGCACATCCGCGCCACCGCGCCGGACGACGAGGGCGCGACCGTCGCGAACATCGCGCAGCACGTCTACCGCGCGCACTCGATGGACAAGCCGGAGATGGTCTCCCGCATCCTGCAGGCCGAGGGCCGCGGGCTGGCGATGATCTTCTGCCGGACCAAGCGGACCGCGGCCGACATCGCGGACCAGCTCGCCCGGCGCGGCTTCGCCTCCGGCGCGGTCCACGGCGACCTGGGCCAGGGCGCGCGCGAGCAGGCCCTGCGCGCCTTCCGCAACGGCAAGGTGGACGTGCTCGTCTGCACCGACGTCGCCGCGCGCGGTATCGACGTCGAGGGCGTGACGCACGTCATCAACTACCAGTCGCCCGAGGACGAGAAGACCTATCTGCACCGCATCGGCCGCACCGGCCGCGCGGGTGCCAAGGGCATCGCGATCACCCTGGTCGACTGGGACGACATCCCGCGCTGGCAGCTCATCAACAAGGCGCTGGACCTGCCGTTCAACGACCCGGTCGAGACGTACTCCACCTCGGCGCACCTGTACGCGGAGATGAGCATCCCCGAGGGCACCAAGGGTGTGCTGCCCCGCTCGGAGCGCACCCGCGCCGGTCTGGCGGCGGAAGAGGTCGAGGACCTGGGCGAGACGGGCGGCCGCGGCCGTCGGTCCGCTCCCGCCGGAGCCCCGCGCGAGGAGCGCCCGGCCCGTACGCGGACGCCGCGTCAGCGCCGGCGCACCCGCGGCGGCTCGGACCTCGCCGGGGCGGAGACCGCCGCGCCGGCCGTGCCCGAGCAGTCCTCGGGCGACGCGCCGGCGGAGCCGCGCACGCCGCGCCGGCGCCGCCGGACCCGCGGCGGCGGGGAGGCCGCGGCCGCCACGGCGGTCGTGGAGGCCGCCGGGACCGTGGTGGCGGAGGCCGCTGTGGCCGCGCCCGCGGCGGAGGCCACCGCGGAGGCGCCCGCCGCGGAGGCCACCGTGACGGCGCCGCGCCGCCGCCGGACCCGTAAGGCCGCGGTGAGCACGCCCGTCGCCGAGTCGGCGCAGGCACAGGCGCCGCAGGCCGCCGGGCCGGCGGAGTCGGCCGCGCCCGAGTCCACGCCGCGCCGGACCCGCAGCCGTGCGGCGCGGCCGGTGACCGAGACGCAGTCGGCTCAGTTCCAGACGGTCGCCACGGTGATCGCCGAGACGGCCGCTGCCGCGCCGGAGACCAAGCCGCGCCGCACCCGCGCGCGGGTCGCCAAGCCGGCGGACGGCGGTGACACCGTGGAGTTCCAGACGGTCGCCACGGCCGCGACGGCCGTCGCGGAGACCAAGCCGCGCCGGACCCGCACCCGCAAGACCGCGGAGGCGGCACCGGCGGCCGAGGCGGAGACCAAGCCCCGCCGCACCCGTGCCGCCAAGGCCGTCGCGACGACCGAGGGCGCCGAGCCCGAGGCGAAGCCCCGCCGCACGCGCAAGACCGCGGCGGCCCCGGCGGACACCACCGAGGCGACGGCGGAGCCGAAGCCCCGCCGCACCCGCAAGAAGGCGGAGACCCCGGCCCCGGCCGAGGGCTGACCGCCCCGCGCCCCACCGGATCGGCCCGGCCCCCTGCGACTGGGGTCCGGGCCGATCGGCGTTCCCGCGCCGGGTACGTGCCGGGGCGGCGGGACCGTGAGCGGCACCGCCGGGGGACTCACCCCCCGCCCGCCCCGGCCTTCCCGCGCATCCGAGCCGGTCGGCCCGCCTGGCGGCAGGGGGGGAGCCACGGGCCCCGAAGCCCCGGGGCAAGGCCCCCCGCCCCTGGCGAGGGCCCGCTCCTCGTGTGCCCGCCGACGGCGGGGGCGAGCCACGGGCACCGAAGCCCCGGGGCCGGACCGCCTCCGCCCTCCGCCCGTCCCGGCGTGGCCCCGCCTCTGGCGTGTCCCGTCCCCGGCGTGCCCGCGCCACCTCCCACCGACGGCCCGCTCCTCGCGCTCCCGCCCGGGCGGGGGCGCGGGTCGCGCGGGCGGGGGCGCGGGTCGCGCGGGCGGGGGCGCGGGTCGGGTGGGCTCGCGTTAGCCTCTGGCTCATGAGCCGTCCGCCCACCTTCGTGCCGCCCGCCTGCGCCCGTTCCGTTCGTCTCGTCACCGCGCGCGGGGAGTTCGCGGTCCTTGACGCCCGGCCCCCGGCCGGGGAGCCGCGGGCGACCGTGGTGCTGCTGCCCGGTTACACCGGCAGCAAGGAGGACTTCATCGCCCTGCTGGAGCCGCTCGCCGCGGCCGGCTTCCGGGCGGTTGCCGTGGACGGGCGCGGGCAGTACGAGACCGAGGGGCCCGCCGAGGAGGCGGCGTACGCGCAGGGCGAGCTGGCCGCGGATGTCCTCGCGCAGGCCGCTGCCCTCGCCACCGGGGGCGCCCCGCTGCACCTGGTCGGGCACTCGCTCGGCGGGCAGATCGCACGGGCCGCGGTGCTGCGCGACCGGTCCCCGTTCCGGACCCTCACCCTGATGTCCTCGGGCCCGGCCGCGGTCAGCGAACCGCAGCAGCAGAAGGTGAAGCTGCTGGCCGACGCGCTCGCCGTGATGACGATGGACGAGGTCTGGACCGCGATCCAGGCTCTGGAGGCGCCCACTCCGGAGGACACCGAGACGGGCACCAACGGCGACCGGGACGATCTGCGGGCCCGGTGGCTGCGCCACAACCCGGCCCAGCTCCTGGCCACCGGGCGGCAGTTGACCGTCGAGCCCGACCGGACCGATGAGCTCAGGGCGCTCGGCCTGCCCCTCCACGTCCTCTCCGGCGAACGGGACGACACCTGGCCGGTCCCCCTGCTGACCGCCACGGCGGAACGGCTCGGGGCGGCGCGGACGGTGATCGCGGGGGCGGACCACTCCCCCAACACGGACCGGCCGGCCGAGACGGCGCGGGCGCTGATCGGTTTCTTCGGCAACCACTGAGGACCGCCCCCGAGGACCGGGACCCGGAAGACCAGGACCGGGCCCGGGACGGGGAAGACCAGGACCTGGACCGGGACGGCCGCGAGGGTCAGAGCTGCGCCTGAAGGTGCTGCCAGAAGCCGTCCCGCAGCGCCCGCCGCAGTACCGCGTGCCCGCGCAGGGACCTCTGGAGCAGCCGTTCCGCGTCCATCAGCAGGTCCTGGTCGACCGGGCCGGGCAGGAAGGGGTGGCCGGGCAGCAGGCCCGCCAGCTCGGCCCGGCCCCGCTCCCCCAGCCAGTTCGCGGCGATCTGCGCGCCGACGAAGCGCACCTCGTCCCGGGACGGCGGCGGGGTGCCCTCGTTCTCGTAGGTCGTGACCGGCTTGCGGGTGACATAGGGGCGGCAGAAGTCCAGGTCGAAGGTGCGCCGGCTGTCGACCTCCCAGAGCAGCGGCTCGGCCTGGTTGCGGCCGTCGGCGCCCTCGATGCCCCAGAGGTGGACGCGCGCGCCGTAGCCCTGCGCGGCCTCGACCGCCGGGACCAGGTCCTCGTCGCCGCCGACCAGGGCCGCGTCGCTGATGGCGCGGTGGCGGGCGAGGGACTCCAGGTCGCTGCGGATCAGGGAGTCGACGCCCTTCTGCTGGTTGTCGGCGTTGAGGTTGCCCAGGCGCACCTTGACGTCCGGCAGTTCGGCGATCACCTGCTGCTCGGGGGTGTGGATGCGGCGCCGTGCGCCGTCGTACCAGTAGACGCGGAGCAGCCGGCTGTCGGCGAAGATCGAGCGGGCCTTGTCGATGAAGGCGTCGATCAGCCCTTCGGCGTCCAGGTCGAAGGCGCGCCGGTCCTCGGTGCCCGCGACCAGCAACCCGGCCGAAGCGTAGACGTAACCGGCGTCGACGAAGATGGCGTGGGTCGACGGGGTCTTCGCGACCTCGGCGAGCATCCGCCGCAGGAGCTCATTGGTGCGCTCCAGGCGGGCGGCGAACGCGGCGGCGCCGGTGCCGGGGTCCGGGGCGTCGTCAGGGGGCGGGGTGGTGGCGGGCTCGTTCATACGCGCCTCATTCTCCGCGCACGGGGCGCTACTCGCCAGTAGCACGTCGCCAATAGTTAGCCATCCGAAAATTTTCCTTAGCGTAGGGAATGTTTGTAAGGTGCATCCCGTTGTGCACCTGTGTACCCGGACGGAGAATTTCCGTCCGTCAGCAGTTCTCCGTCAGGAGGATCAGACGAAGGGAGAAGCCGTTGCGCTTCGAGATCATGCGACTGGACGACGTCGACGGCAGCGCCGTGGACACCACCGTCGTGGACGCCGCCTCCGTCAACCGGATCGTGCAGCAGGCCGCCTCGATCGGCCAGCGCATCCTCATCCGGCCCGCCGAGACCTCGGCTTCATAACCCCCGCCGCCCCGTCCCCGTGCGCGCCACCACGCGCACCGCGCCCCCGTACCGGAGTCCGGTACGGGGGCGCGGTGCGTCGGGCCGGGCGGCCCGGCGGTTCAGGAGCCCTGGATCACCTGGGTCACGCCGTTGATGATCTGCTGTACGGCGATCGCGGAGAGCATCATGCCCGCGAGCCGCGTCACGAGGACCACACCGCCGTCCTTGATGACGCGGATGATGACCAGCGAGTACCGCATCGTCAGCCACAGCACCACGTGCATCGCCACGATGGCGGCCCATACCGACAGCTGCTCGCCCGCGCCGTCCGCGTGCTGTACGGCCAGGATGACCGAGACGATCGCGCCCGGTCCGGCCAGCAGCGGCATCCCCAGCGGGACGAGGGCGACGTTGACGTCCTTGGTCTGCTGGGGCTCGTCCGTCTTGCCGGTGAGCAGGTCGAGGGCGATCAGCAGCAGCAGGAGTCCGCCCGCGATCATCAGGGCGGGCACGGAGACATGGAGGTAGTCCAGGATCTGCTGGCCGAGGATGCCGAAGACCGTGATCACGCCGAAGGCGACGAGCACGGCCTGCCAGGCCATCCGGCGCTGGACCTTGGTGGCCCGCCCGGAGGTCAGCGCCAGGAAGATCGGGGTGATCCCGGGCGGGTCCATGATGACGAAGAGGGTCAGGAAGAGGGAGCCGAAGACGGCGGCGTCGAACACAGTGAAGGGCCTTGCGGGGAGAGGGTTTCTGGGAGGTAGGACACGGGGCCGCCCGCACCACCGGAGCACCGCCGCGCGCACGGACGCGCACGGCGGGGCGGAGTGGGCAGGGCGGGACTCCCGGCGGGACGCCGGGTCGGGCGGTTCCGGGGCGAGCCGGACGGCCTGGACGGCCTGGACGGCCCAGCGGATCCGGGGCGATCCGGACGGCCTGGACGGCCTAGACGGCCGGGGACCCGCCGGTGCCCATCACGGGGAACGCGCCGGTCGAGCGCCGGGTGATCTCCCCGTAGATCTCGGGGTCGGTGGTGTACTCGCCGAGCCGGCAGGTCTTGCGGCTGCCGTGGTAGTCGCTGGACCCGGTGACGAGGAGGCCCAGGTCGCCGGCCAGACCGCGCAACCGGGCCCGGGTGCCCTCGTCGTGGTCCATGTGGTCCACCTCGACGCCGTCGAGCCCGGCCGCCGCCAGCTCCGCGAGGGCGGTCTCGGGGACGGTGCGGCCTCGTTTGACGGCCGCCGGGTGGGCGAGGACGGTCACCCCGCCGGCCGCCTTGACCAGGCGGAGCGCGGTGAAGGGGTCGAGTTCGTGCTTCTCGACGTAGGCGCGCCCGCCGTCGGCGAGCCAGTCGGGCGTGAAGGCGTCCGACACGGACGGGACGACGCCCAGTGCGACGAGCGCCTCGGCGATGTGCGGGCGGCCGACGGAGCCGTCCCCGGCGATCCGGTCGACCTGCTCCCAGGTGACGGGAACGCCCAGCTCGCGGAGCTTGTCCACCATGGCCCGGGCGCGCGGTACGCGGTCGTCGCGGACGAGTTCGCGCTCGCGCAGCAGCTCGGGCTCCTCGGCGTCGAAGAGGTAGGCCAGCATGTGCAGGCCCACCCCGTCGAGGCGGCAGGAGAGTTCGGCGCCGGTGACCAGGGTCAGGCCCTCGGGGAGGGCCGCGGCGGCCTCGGCGTGGCCGCGGGTGGTGTCGTGGTCGGTGAGGGCGACGACGTCCAGCCCGGCGGCGGACGCGGCACGCACCAGTGAGGCGGGGGTGTCCGTACCGTCCGAGGCCGTGGAGTGGGTGTGCAGGTCGATGCGCACGACGGCTGGCTCCAGGGCTCGGGGGCGGGCGGGGGACGCTTCAGGATAACCGCCGCCCGAGCCCGGTCCGTACGCCCGGGCCCGGGTGAGGGTAAGACCACACTGCACAGCAGGCCCCTTACGCGGACGGGGCGCGGCGGACCGTCCCCGGCGCCGCTCAGGACAGCAGTCGCGGCGACAGCGCCCCGCACGGCAGGAGTTCGACCTCGGCCCCGGCGTCCCGCAGGTCGGTGAGGACGAGTTCGTCGTGGAGGACCAGACCGGCCTGCTCCGGCCAGAGGACGGCCCAGAGCCACAGCCCGCGCGCCTCCCCCGCGAAGACCGCGCGGTCGTCGGGGACGCCGGGGACGTGCCAGAGCGGCGAGGGCCGCCCGGCCGCCGTGATCTTCGCCTGCGGCGGCCCGTCGACCGCGATGTGCGGCCCGGGGTCGGGGCCGTCGATGCCCGCGTACCGGGCGCCGAGGCCCACGCCCAGCTCCTCGGCGATCAGCAGCATCTCGCCGATGCCGCCGAGCGGTCCGGGGCCGGAGCAGGCGACCGCGGTCGCCCGGCCGCCGCTGCGGTCGTCCCCCGCGTAGGCGACCCCGGTGAACAGCCAGCCGACGGGCAGCGGCCACGGCATCCACACGGGGACCTGGGCGCGGTGCACGACGACCCCGAGGGCCTCGACACTGGGCGGGATCACCGGCTGCATCGGATACACGGCGCCGTGGACATCGCACTGCCAGGAGTCGGCGAAGAGACCGGGCGCCCTGACCCGGCCACCGCACTTCGGGCAACTGGGTTCGCCCCTCATAAGGTTCCACGGTCCTCTCCGCCCGTCGCCGCGTCAAGGACGATCACCCGTCCGGTGCGCTGACAGCGCCCCGGGGCGCACAGCTCCCGCGCCGGCCCCGGGGTGCACGGCGTCCCGCGCCGGCCCCGGGCCGGGCGCCGGTCCTCAGTCCAGGGCCACGCACCGGCGCAGCGGATCGCGCAGGTCCGTGCCGTGCGTCAGCCAGCGCTCCTGGAGTGCCGCCGCGCCGTGGACCCGCTTCCACGCCGCCTCGTTCGAGGTCATCGGCAGCAACGGCAGGAATCGCACCGGCTCCAGGGGCTCGTCCAGCTCCAGATCGGCCACCAGTCCGCCCGGCTCGGCGACCAGGACGGAGGCGAACGGCGCGCCGGGCCACAGGGGTTCACCCACGTCGAGGGAGGCGCCCGGAGCGAGCACGACCCCCTCCACCTGGGGCGAGGCCGCGAGCACGGCGAGCGGGCGCAGCACCTTGTCGGTGTCGGCGGTACCCGCCCGGACGGAGAGGACCAGTTCGGCGCGGGGGCCCTTGCGCGGATCGGCGAAGGCGGCGGCCGGGTCCGTCATCGGCGACGCCGACATGCCGAGGGTGACGTAGCGCACCACGTCCCCGCCCGCGCCGCCGTGCCCGCCCGTGCCGCCGTGCCCGCCCGTGCCGCCGTGCCCGCCCGCGCCGCCGTGCCCGCCCGTGTCCCGAAAGCGCAGGACCTCGATGCGGTCCGCACCGAGGAAGGTCACGGCGGCGCGGGCGTCCGGTTCGCCGAGCGCGCTGCGCAGCCTGGCTTCGACCGATGCGAGAACGTCTTCCATCCCGCGAGCATAAAACGCGTAAGGAACGGGCAAACCCAGGGATTGACCCGTTGTCGGCTGATACTCTTGGCCGCTGGTCGGGACAGCCCGCAGGGACACCTCCCCGCGGCCACCGAGGGAGCAGCGCTCCGGTCCCGGCGTCACGTCATCCCCCACGGGGGACCGGCCGGAGGAGGTGGGGCTGCGATGGACCGAAGTCGATCGTGCAGTACCAGCAGCTCTTCCGCACGGCCGTCCCGCCCGCGGCACGCCTGATTCCCCGCGCACCGTCCACCGGTGCGTACGCGGGGCGTGACGGTGCGCGGTCCCCGGCTTCCCACGTCACGGAAGAGCTCGACGCCTCTCCCTGTCTGCAGCAAACGCCGTCACCGCGATCCGCGGTGCCGCCCGCTTTGCGGACGTAGCGCCGACGTCCCCATTCCGGGCTGTGCCACACCGTCGCCGACGGCCCTCCGTGAAGGAGCCAGCCATGTCGATGATCCGTGACCTGCGCGCCGCCGTGCGCCCCTCCCTGCGCAAGAACAGCAGCGCGTACAGCGCCTACGACGCCACCCGCGACCCGTCCGCCTCCAGTGCCGTCGTGGACTGCGCGGTCTACCGGGACGGCAGGCGACTGGACGCCGACGGTTCACTGACACCCCGTCAGGCGATGCGCCACGTACGCGAGGACGGCGGTTTCGCCTGGATCGGCCTGCACGAGCCGACCGAGCAGGAGTTCGCGGGCATCGCGGCCGAGTTCGGCCTCCACCCGCTGGCCGTGGAGGACGCGGTCCACGCCCACCAGCGGCCCAAGCTGGAGCGGTACGACGACACCCTGTTCACGGTCTTCAAGACGATCCACTACGTGGAGCACGCCGAACTCACCGCCACCAGCGAGGTGGTGGAGACCGGCGAGGTGATGGTGTTCACCGGCCGGGACTTCGTCATCACCGTCCGGCACGGCGGCAAGGGATCCCTGCGCGCCCTGCGGCACACCCTCCAGAAGGACTCCGAGCTGCTGGCGAAGGGCCCCTCGGCCGTGCTGCACGCCATCGCCGACCATGTCGTCGACGGGTACATCGCGGTCGCCGCGGCGGTGCAGGACGACATCGACGAGGTGGAGATCGACGTCTTCTCCGCCCCGGCGAAGGGCGGCCCGCGCGGCAGTGACGCCGGACGGATCTACCAACTCAAGCGCGAGGTGCTGGAGTTCAAGCGGGCCGTCTCCCCGCTGCTGCGGCCGATGCAGCTGCTGAGCGAGCGTCCGATGCGGCTGATCGACCCGGACATCCAGAAGTACTTCCGGGACGTCGCCGACCACCTCGCCCGCGTACAGGAGGAGGTCGTCGGCTTCGACGAGCTGCTGAACTCCATCCTCCAGGCCAACCTGGCGCAGGCGACCGTCGCACAGAACGAGGACATGCGCAAGATCACCTCCTGGGCGGCGATCATCGCCGTGCCCACGGCGGTCTGCGGGATCTACGGCATGAACTTCGACCACATGCCGGAGCTCCAGTGGGAGTACGGCTACCCGGCCGTCCTCTCCGGTATCGCCGCCGTCTGCTTCACCATCCACCGCACCCTCAAGCGCAACGGATGGCTCTGAGGCCTGTCCGAGGGCCGGACGCTCCCCCGGGCGCCGATCGCTGCCGGGGAGGGCACGGGCCCCTCGGTAGGCTGCCCGTATGACATCCCCACTGCTCGGCCAGGCCCTCGTCGAGGAGGCCACCAAGAAGTCCGGTCTCGTCTGGGTCCGCGGCGGCGACGGCCCGGCCCGCGCGTTGTGGCACGTCTGGCACGAGGGGGCCGTCCATGTGGTCGGCGACGGCCCCGGGGAGCAGCCGCTGCCCGGCCTGGCCGACGGCGGGAGCGCCGAGGTCACCGTCCGCAGCAAGGACAAGGGAGGCCGGCTGGTCGTCTGGACCGCCTCGGTACGGGCCCTGGAGCCGGGCTCCGGGGCGTGGGAGGCGGCCGTCGCCGAGCTGAAGGGCAAGCGGCTGAACGCGCCCGACGCGGAGCGGATGACCGAGCGCTGGGCCCGGGAGTGCCGGGTGCTGCGGCTGGAGCCCCGGGGCGCGGGCGTCTCGGGCGGGGAACTGTCCGACGCCTCGCACGCGGCCCCGCCCCTGCCCAGTGACGCGGTCACCCGGCGGCCGGTGCCCGCGGGCCTGCCGAAGCTGCTGTTCAAGCGCCGCCGCTGACCCCGGGCCGGGCCGCACCGGACCACGCGGAGCCCCGGAGGCGTCAGTCGCCCGAGGTCTTGGGGAGCTGGCCGCCGTAGTCCACGGTCTGGTCCTTCGCCGGCTCCTCCAGCGGGAACTCCTTGTCCCAGTCCCCGAGCAGCAGCACCCCCGCGCCGCCCGCCCGGGCGAACTTCAGCGGGTACGGCTCGCCGATCAGGGACACGTCCAGCACCCCGCCCTCGCCCTCGGCCGCCAGCACCTTGATGGTCTTCACCCCGCCGACCTCGGTGCGGTCGCCCTTGCTGAGCTTGCCCTGCATCCCGAGGAGGCCGTCGAGCAGCACGTCCATCTCGGTGAAGCCGCGGAACTGCTTGTAGGAGGGGTCGCCCTCGGGAACCTTCACGTACTTGTCGCCGAGTTTCTGCGCCGCCTCCACGTCCGCCTCGGTCGCCTGGGCGTCCTGCTCGCCGTCGGCGTGGCTCCAGAAGCCCGCGTCGGCCTTGAGGAAGAGGCTGTCCCCGGTGCGCAGCAGCTCGAAGGTGTTGTCCTTGGAGGTCACCGAACCGGTGGCGCCCTCGTGCTTGAGGCGCATGTTCAGCTTGTAGGTGCCGCCCTTGCTCACCAGGGTCCCGGAGAGCCGCACCGAGGCCGCCGCGTCGGCCGCCGCACGGGCCTTGGTCTCGATCTCCTCGGCACTGAGCCTGCCGACCCCGTTGGTACCCGCGTCCGGGTCCTCGCCGCACGCCGTGAGCCCGGCGGACAGACCGGCGCACAGCGCCACCGCGAGGGCCGCGCGACGGGCCCGGCCGGCGATAGGGAGGGGAGTCACCAGCGGCCTGCCTCTCATCTGGGGGGATCATCCGTGGGGGATGGCAGACGGCAGCGTACCCGGGCCCGCGCACCGCCGGGCACGGAGCCGTACGGACCCGGCCGAGGGCGGCGCCCGGGGGCACGGGCTAGCCTGGTGGAGGTGTTCCGCCGATCATGGCGGGCACCCTCCACCTCGTCGAACAGCGGCTTCGGTCCCGACCGGGACTTTCGTACCCAAGGAGGGGCGGCATGGCGGCCGGCGCGCCCCGGATCTTCGTCTCGCATCTCGCCGGCGTGCCCGTCTTCGACCCGGCCGGCGACCAGGTGGGCCGGGTCCGCGACCTGGTCGCGATGCTGAGGGTGGGCCACCGGCCGCCGCGGCTCCTCGGGCTCGTCGTCGAAGTGATCAGCCGGCGGCGGATCTTCCTGCCGATGACCCGGGTGACCGGCGTGGAGTCGGGCCAGGTGATCACCACCGGGGTGCTGAACGTGCGGCGCTTCGAGCAGCGCCCCACCGAGCGCCTGGTCCTCGGCGAACTCCTCGACCGGCGGGTGCGCCTGGTGGAGAGCGGCGAGGAGGTCACCGTCCTGGACGTGGCCGTCCAGCAGCTCCCCGCCCGCCGGGACTGGGAGATCGACAAGGTCTTCGTCCGCAAGGGCAAGGGCGGCGCGCTGCGGCGCAAGGGGGAGACCCTGACCGTCGAGTGGTCCGCCGTCACCGGCTTCTCGCTGGAGGAGCACGGGCAGGGCGCGGAGAGTCTGCTGGCCACCTTCGAGCAGCTCCGCCCGGCCGACCTGGCCAACGTGCTGCACCACCTCTCCCCCAAGCGCCGCGCCGAGGTGGCCGCCGCCCTCGACGACGACCGGCTCGCCGACGTCCTGGAGGAGCTGCCGGACGACGACCAGGTGGAGATCCTCGGCAAGCTGAAGGAGGAGCGGGCCGCCGACGTCCTGGAGGCCATGGACCCGGACGACGCCGCCGACCTGCTCTCGGAGCTGCCGGAGGAGGACAAGGAGCGGCTGCTGACCCTGATGCGGCCGGACGACGCGGCCGATGTGCGCCGCCTGATGTCGTACGAGGAGCGCACCGCGGGCGGTCTGATGACCACCGAGCCGATCGTGCTCCGCCCGGACGCGACCGTCGCCGACGCCCTCGCCCGGGTCCGCCAGCAGGACCTGTCCCCGGCCCTCGCGGCGCAGGTCTACGTCTGCCGGCCGCCGGACGAGACGCCGACCGGCAAGTACCTGGGCACCGTGCACTTCCAGCGGCTGCTGCGGGACCCGCCGTTCACCCTGGTCAGCTCGATCGTGGACAGCGATCTGCCGCCCCTGTCGCCGGACACCGCGCTGGCGGGCGTCACCAGCTATCTCGCCGCGTACAACATGGTCGCCGCGCCCGTCGTGGACGAGAGCGGTTCCCTGCTCGGCGCCGTCACCGTCGACGACGTGCTGGACCATCTGCTGCCCGAGGACTGGCGGGAGACCGAGTTCGAGGAGTCCGCCCAGGAGCCGCTCCCGGGATCCGCCCATGGGTAGCGGGGGCGAGCCGGGATCGGCGGAGCGGGGCGAGGCGCGCGAGCGACTGCCGTCGGGCTCCTCGGCCGCGTCCCGCCGGGTGCGTCTGGACCAGCCGCGCCCGGCACGCCGGAGCCTGCTGCCGGACTGGGACCCGGAGGCCTTCGGCCGGCTCTCGGAGAAGATCGCGCGCTTCCTCGGGACGGGACGTTTCCTCGTCTGGATGACGCTGACGATCATCGCCTGGGTGGTGTGGAACGTCAGCGCACCCGCGGACCTGCGCTTCGACGAGTACCCGTTCATCTTCCTGACCCTGGCGCTGTCCCTCCAGGCGTCCTACGCGGCGCCGCTGATCCTGCTGGCACAGAACCGCCAGGACGACCGGGACCGGGTCAACCTGGAGCAGGACCGCAAGCAGAACGAGCGCTCGATCGCGGACACCGAGTACCTGACGCGGGAGATCGCGGCCCTGCGGATGGGCCTGGGCGAGGTGGCCACCCGGGACTGGATCCGCTCCGAACTCCAGGACCTGGTGCGCGAGCTGGAGGAGCAGCGCGCCGCATTCCCGCCGGCGGGGTCCGGCGAGCGTGACGAAGGCGACCGCTGACGGGCTTTCCGAAGCCGGGAGCCCGCGCCGTACCATCGTCGGTATGGCTACGGAAGACGCGGTGCTCGCGGCACTGGCGACGGTGAACGACCCCGAGATCAACCGACCGATCACCGAACTGGGCATGGTGAAATCGGTCGACATCGGGGACGACGGCACGGTCGCCGTCACGGTGTACCTGACCGTCTCGGGCTGCCCCATGCGCGAGACGATCACGAAGAACGTGACGGACGCGGTCGCCCGGCTCGACGGCGTCACCCGCGTCGACGTCTCGCTGGACGTGATGAGCGACGAGCAGCGCAAGGACCTCGCGGCGGCGCTGCGCGGCACGACCGCCGAGCGGGAGGTGCCGTTCGCCAAGCCCGGCTCGCTGACCAGGGTCTACGCGGTCGCCTCCGGCAAGGGCGGGGTGGGCAAGTCCTCCGTGACCGTGAACCTGGCGGCGGCGATGGCCGCCGACGGGCTGAAGGTCGGCGTCGTGGACGCCGACATCTACGGCCACAGCGTGCCGCGCATGCTCGGCGCCGACGGCCGGCCCACCCAGGTCGAGAACATGATCATGCCGCCGTCGGCGAACGGCGTGAAGGTGATCTCCATCGGCATGTTCACCCCCGGCAACGCGCCGGTGGTGTGGCGCGGCCCGATGCTGCACCGCGCCCTCCAGCAGTTCCTGGCGGACGTGTACTGGGGCGACCTCGACGTGCTCCTGCTCGACCTGCCCCCGGGCACGGGCGACATCGCGATCTCCGTGGCCCAGCTGGTGCCGAACGCGGAGATCCTGGTCGTCACCACCCCGCAGCAGGCCGCCGCCGAGGTCGCGGAGCGGGCCGGGTCCATCGCGGTGCAGACCCACCAGAAGATCGTCGGCGTGGTCGAGAACATGTCGGGTCTGCCCTGCCCGCACTGCGACGAGATGGTGGACGTGTTCGGCACCGGCGGCGGCCAGAAGGTCGCCGAGGGGCTGACGAAGACGACCGGCGCGAACGTGCCGGTGCTGGGCTCCATCCCGATCGACGTGCGCCTGCGCGAGGGCGGCGACGAGGGCAAGCCGGTCGTGCTGACCGACCCGGAGTCCCCCGCCGGCGCGGCGCTGCGCTCCATCGCCGGGAAGCTGGGCGGCCGGCAGCGCGGTCTGTCCGGCATGAGCCTGGGCATCACCCCGCGCAACAAGTTCTGAGGGAACGACAACGCCGCCGGGCGGCACGCGGACTCCGCGTGCCGCCCGGCGGCGTGGTACGGCCTCGGGCCCCGGTCTCGCGGCCCCGGGCCCTACAGATACGCGTCGAGGTCCTCCACCGCGCAGAAGCCCAGCCCGTACGCGCTCATGCCCCGCCCGTACGCGCCGATGTGGACGCCGCTGCCGACCGCCGCGCCCGCCAGCACCCAGCCGAACTCGGACTCGCGGTAGTGGAACGGCGTCGGGACGCCGTCCACCGGCAGGGACAGCGCCGACCACTCGGGGCCCGCCAGGTCGTCGGCGAGGGCGAAGGCCGCCTCGGTCTGCTGGTCGAGCCAGTCGTCCCGCAGGGTGTGATCGAGCTGCGGGGGCCAGGTGTGGGCGAGCAGCCCGGAGCCGGCGAGCCAGGCCGCGGAGGACACCGTGGTCGCCTCCAGCACGCCCGTGCCGTCGCCGCTGCGCCGCACGGGGCTCGCGGCGACGGTCACCACGACCGCGAAGCGCTCCTTCTCGGTGCCGGTGTGCTCGTTCTTTATCGACGGCTCGTCGCCGTGGCCGATCGCGCCGTGCTGCACGGTCCCGTCGGCGGCGGTGCCCACCTGCATCAGGCGACGCGGGCCGCTGAAGGCGCCGTCCAGCCCGTACCAGGGAAAACCGGCACTCCGGAAGCCCTCAACGGTGCGCCGCGCCGCGGCGGCGGCCGCTCCCCGGTCGGTGGCGGGGTCGCCGCCCGGGACCGGTGCGACTCCGGCCGTACTGTGCGCCGTCATCCGGCCGCCTCCTGTCGTCTCCACACCTTCAGCCACCTACAGCCGCGCCGCCCGGGGCGCGTGCGCTGACGGACAGATGGAGAGAATAGCCACCTCGTGACGGCGGACGGTGACCGACCGGCCCCGGGGCGGGTCTCAGGTGGCGTCGGAGTCGAAGGGCGGACGCTCGTCCCGGGCCGGCTTGTCGCCCTTCTTCAGCAGGTCGGGGCCGCTTGCGGCGGCGGAGCCGTTGACCGCGGCGGGCACCGGGTCACCGGACACGCCCGAGGGTTCCCGGCCGTTCACCGCGTCGGCGACGTCGGTGATCTCCTTCTTGAGATCGAAGCTGCTGCGGAGCTCCTTGAGCTCCTTCAGCTCGTCGTTCTCCGCGAGCTGCTTGCGCAGATACGCCTTGGGGTTGAGGTCCTCGAACTCGAAGTCCTTGAACTCCGGCCCCAGCTCGCTGCGGATGTCGTCCTTGGCGCTCTCGGAGAACGCGCGGATCTTGCGGATGAAGCGGGCGGCGTCCTGAATGACCTTCGGCAGCTTGTCCGGGCCGAAGATGAGCACGGCGAGAACGACCAGAACGACCAGTTCCAGTCCGCCTATGTCATTGAACACCCTGCTGCTCCTCGTGTTCTCGGTGGCCCGCGGGTCCGAGGGGATCCGGACCCCGACCACGGTACCTGGCGCACCTGTCGTCCCGGTACCTTCCGGACATCGGGGCGGTGGCCGCGAGTGCGGCCACCGGACGCGGGACCCGGGGCACGGCCGTCACGAGGAGTCCGCGGTGCCGAGGGTGACCTCCACGGTCCGCTCCGCCGCGCCCCGGGTGAGGGTCAGTTCCAGCCGGTCGCCCGGCCGGTGGGCGCGGATCTTGACGATCAGCTCCTCGCCGCTGTGCACCCGCTGGCCGTTGACCGCGGTGATCACGTCACCGGGCCTGACGCCCGCCGAGGCGGCCGGGCCGCCGGGGGTGACGGAGGGGGTGCCGTCCTTGCCCTTCTCCCCGACGCGGGCGCCGTCGCCGGTGAACTTCATGTCCAGGCTGACGCCGATCACCGGGTGGGTGGCCCGGCCCGTGTTGATCAGTTCCTCGGCCACCCGCTTGCCCTGGTTGATCGGGATGGCGAAGCCGAGGCCGATGGACCCGGCCTGGCCGCCGTCCGGGCCCGCGCCGCTGTCGGCCGCGCGGATCGCGCTGTTGATGCCGATGACCCGGGCCTTGCCGTCGACGAGCGGCCCGCCCGAGTTCCCGGGGTTTATCGGGGCGTCGGTCTGGAGGGCGTCGACATAGCTGACGTCGCTGCCGTCGCCCTTCTCCCCGCCGGCCGTGATCGGACGCTCCGTGGCGCTGATGATCCCGGAGGTGACCGTGTTCTGGAGGTCGAAGGGGGCGCCGATCGCCACCACCGGGTCGCCGACGCGGACGTTGTCGGAGTTCCCCAGCGGGAGCGGCTTGAGCCCGGAGACACCACTGACCTTGACCACGGCGAGGTCGTAGCCGCTGTCCTTGCCGACGAGCGTGGCCTCGGCCGTCTCGCCGCCGCTGAAGGTGACGGTGATGTCGCCCGAGGCCCCGGCCGGGTCCACCACATGGTGGTTGGTGAGGATGTGGCCGCGCTTGTCGAGCACGAAGCCCGTCCCGGTGCCCTGTTCGCCGCCCCCGCTGACGTGCAGGGTGACCACGCTGGGCAGGGCGCTGGCCGCGATCCCGGCGACGCTCTCCGGCGCGCGGTCCGCGCTCTCCACCCCGGCCTGCGGCAGCTCCAGCGAGGTCAGGCCGCCGTTGCGCTCGACATAGGCGCCGACCGCGCCGCCGACGCCGCCCGCGACGAGGGCGAGGACCACGGCCCCGGCCAGCAGGGCGCCCCTGCGGCGCTTGCGGGGTGCGGGCTCACCGGTCTCGCTGAGGGGCACACCGGGCGCGCTCCACGGGTCGTACTGGAGCCACACCGAGTTGAGCGGCTGCGGCCGCTCGGCGAACACGGGCCCCGGGTCGGCCGGGTGCTGGGGCAGGGGTTGCTGGGGCAGGGGTTGCTGGGGCAGGGGTTGCTGAGGTCCCGGGTGCGTCTGGTGGGGCGGCTGGGGCGGGGCGTGGTGAGCGGGGGCCGGGCCCGGTCCCCGCGGCTCGGGCTGCGGCGGCCCAGCCCCCGGGGCCGTGGGCTGGGCCGGGACCTGGGTGCCCTGGGCGGGCGTGGGCACGGGGGTGCCGTGCGCCGGGGTGACGGGCGCGGGGCGCTGGACGGGCGGCGCGGGCGCCCACGGCCCCGGGTCGCCGTACGGCGGGGTGCTGTACGGGTCGGGGTCGTGCAGGGGCACCGGCCGGCGCGGGGCGGTCGCGGGCTCGGGCCGGTCGTCCTCCGCGAGGGGCGTCACGGAGCCGGAGCCGGCGGGGGCGGTGACGGGCCCGGGCTCGGCGGGGGCGGCGACGGGCGCGGGCTCGGGCTCGTGCTGCGGCGCCGTGGGCGCGTGCCCGGGCGCCGGGGGCGCGTCGGCGGCCGCACGGACCTCCGTCCCGTCCGCCCCGGAGGCCGTGCCGTGTCCCGTGCTGGGCCGGCTCCACCACGTCGCCTTCGGTCCGGTGGGCTTCCCGTCGTCCATGCTCTCCCCGCAACTGCCGGTCCCTGTGCGGGCCCCCGCGGGGCGCGCCTGAAGGATTCAACCAGGTTTGCGATTCCGCGCGCAGGGCAGAGCACGGCTTCCGGTCAGCGCGGAGGGCCGGTGCGCGCCGCCCGGCGGGCGGCGCGGCGGTGTCGGCGGGGCGGGGTCAGCGCAGCGGCGTCAGCGGTGAGGGCGGCGGCGCGGAGGCGGCGGCCGTCGGCGGAACGCCCGGCCGGACGGGCGTGATCACCGGGGGCAGGCCCGACAGGGACTGTGCCTGGAAGGCCGGACCGGCGGGCCGCATCAGCGGCGACAGCGCCATGGGGTCGTTCATCAGGAGCGGAGCGGCGAACGGCGCCGACCGCCCCTGCACCACGGGCGGGGCCGCGGGCGTGACGGCCGCGAGGGCCTGGGTGTCCGTCCTCGTGACACCGCGCCGGCGGTCGGACTCGGAGGCGCGGACCGAGCCGGCCCCGCCCTGGGTCGTGCCGCCGGACGGCAGCGCCGTGCGGAAAGGGCTGACCTTGTTCCCGCCGCCCTGGCCGCGCGCGCTGGTCTCGCCCGAGAGGTCGACCGGGACCGCGCCGCCGAGGGCGATGGCCGCGAAGGACACCGCGCTGGCCGCGGCGAACGCGAACCGCCGGGCCCGCCACGGCGAACGCTCGGCCTCGGCCCGGCCCGCCTCCTGGCGGCCCACCTCATGGATGGGGAACCCGCTGTCGGAGCCGCCGGGCAGGACCGTGGCGTGGGCGCCCCCGGGGACGTACCCGAAGGTCTCCCCGCCGCGGCCGCGGGGATGTCCCGCGGACGGGGTCAGCGCTCCGAGGACCCGCTCGCCCGGACCGCGGCCGAAGGGGCCCGAGCCGCCCGGACCACCCGGGTCGCCGGGGCCCGCGGGCAGTCCCTGGAGCCGTGCGAGCAGCCCTTCCGACAGCGGCGGGGGCGCGGACTGCGCGAACACGTTCTTCAGGCGGCGCTGTGCGTCCGCCTCGGCCTTGCAGCGGGGGCAGGTGGCCAGGTGCGCCAGCACCCGGTCGCGGGCGTCGTGCTTCAGCTCGCCGTCGACGAGTGCGGCGAGCCGGTCTCCGAGGTGCTGCTCGGCGGGGGTGGGTTCCGTGCCGTTCACGCCGGTCCGCCCTCCCCCGAGAGGGCGGCGACGGCGGGCGTCCGCTGCTCGGAGCGGGACCGGGGGGACCGGTGCTGGAGCGCCTTGCGCAGATGCGAGCGGCCCCGGTGGATACGGCTGCGCACGGTGCCGAGCTTCACGCCCAGCGTCGCGGCGATCTCCTCGTACGACAGGCCCTCGATGTCGCACAGGACGACCGCGGCGCGGAACTCCGGCGCGAGGGTGTCCAGCGCCTGCTGGACGTCCGCGTCGAAGTGGGTGTCGTTGAACACCTGCTGGGGGGAGGGCTCACGGCTCGGCAGGCGCTCGGCCGCGTCGTCGCCGAGGGCGTCGAAGCGGATGCGCTGCTTGCGGCGGACCATGTCCAGGAAGAGGTTGGTGGTGATCCGGTGGAGCCAGCCCTCGAAGGTGCCGGGCGTGTACGTGGATAGCGAGCGGAAGACGCGGACGAAGACCTCCTGGGTGAGGTCCTCGGCGTCGTGCTGGTTGCCCGTGAGGCGGTAGGCGAGGCGGTAGACCCGCGCGCTGTGCATGCTGACGATCTCCTCCCAGGTGGGAGGGGTCCACGCCGGCGATTCCGCATCCGATGCGAAGGTCGCTGTGGTGACGGAGTCGGTGGGCACGGAACGGTCAGCGTTCTTGGTCACGGATTCGGGCTCACCCGCCGACCTGAGGAAGCGCTTCAGCACGCCCTTCCGGTCCGCAGGCGCAGCCGCACCTCCCCTGTCAGCTCTGATGGTGTCCAGCGGAGCCCCTACCATAGCCACCTCGCCCGTTAGCTCCGGATAAGAATCTTTACGTCGATTTGGGTCCGGCTTCCCTCGTCGGTCCATGTACTCCCGTCCTGTCACAACGCCCGGTCCCATCTGCGGGTTCCCGAGCGCAGCGGATACAGTCAGCGTCGCGCCAACTACGGGGACAGGAGAGGGTCATTACCGCCAACCGGCAGACGAGCTGGGCGTTCGCCGACGCCTTTCTCGCCGAGGACGACGCCCTGCGCTGGGCCCGCGAGCGGGCCCGCGAGACGGGGCTGCCCTCGGTGTCGCCCGGCACGGGCTCCGCGCTGCGTCTGCTGGCCGCGACCGCCGACGCCAAGGCGGTCGCCGAGATCGGCACGGGCACCGGCGTCTCCGGTATCTACCTGCTCCAGGGCATGCGGCCGGACGGCGTGCTGACCACGGTGGACCAGGACCCCGAGCGCCAGCAGTTCGCGCGGGAGGCGTTCCGCGCGGCCGGGTTCGCCGCCAACCGCGCCCGGTTCATCCCGGGCGGCGCCCTGGAGGTGCTGCCCCGGCTGGCGGACGGCGGATACGACCTGGTGTTCTGCGACGGGGAGCGCGCGGAGTCGCTGGACTACCTTGCTGAATCGTTGCGCCTGCTGCGGCCGGGCGGTGTCGTCTGCTTCGAGGGCGTCTTCGCGGAGGGCCGTACCGCCGACGCGGCGGTCCAGCCCTCGGAGGTACTGCGGGTGCGCGAGCTGCTGCGGGCCGTACGGGAGAGCGCGGAGTGGCTGCCGACCCTGCTGCCGGTCGGCGACGGTCTGCTCTGCGCGGTGCGGCGCGGCTGACGGCCCCGGTCCCGGGCCGGCCCCGCGACCCCGGCCCGGCTCGGTCCAACCCCGGTTCCGGCCCTAGGCGGCCCCCGTTCCGGCCGGCTCGGGCTCGGGCTCGGGCTCGGGCTCGACCCCCGGCTCGGGCTCGGCGAAGCGGAACGCACGACCGCCCCGGCGCAGCGGAGCGCCGGGGCGGTCGGGAAAACCGGGATGTGTCAGCCGACGACCTTCTTCAGGGCGTCACCGAGGGCATCGGCTTCGTCCGGAGTCAGCTCGACGACAAGTCGACCGCCGCCTTCGAGCGGAACGCGCATGACGATGCCCCGCCCCTCCTTGGTCACCTCGAGCGGGCCGTCGCCCGTCCGCGGCTTCATGGCCGCCATGCTCGTTCCCCTTCCTGAAACCAGCTCATCGCAGCCGGCGGCCCCATGACAGGTGCTGTGTCACCGGCATCGAACACAGTGCTTCCAGGTCATTATCCCGCATGGCGGGACCCAAAGACCAACATCGGTCCGCATCGCTTAGGCAACGCGCTCTCTCAAAACCACTCAATTCGGGGATCCGGCTGCGATACTTCGCGCCCCTCCGCCCCGCCGCCGGGTGGCGGAGTTTGACGCAGGTCACACGGCCCGGCCGGACGGCGGGCGGTGCTCTCCGCCATGCTGGGCCCCGACACTGCCGTCGAAACCGCAAAGGGGACACCGCCATGGCCGACGCCGTGCTGTACGACGTGAGCGACGGACTCGCGACGATCACGATCAACCGGCCCGAGGCCATGAACGCCATGAACGTGGAGGCGAAGGTCGCCCTGCGGGACGCGGCCCGCGCGGCGGCCGACGACCCCGCCGTCCGGGCGGTCCTGCTGACCGCGACCGGCCGGGCGTTCTGCGTCGGCCAGGACCTCAAGGAGCACGTCGAACTGCTGTCGGCCGGGGAGACGACGGGCTCCGGGGGCGTCATGAGCACCGTCCGGGAGCACTACAACCCGATCGTGCGGGCGCTCACCGGGATGCCGAAGCCGGTGGTGGCGGGGGTCAACGGGGTCGCCGCGGGCGCGGGCCTGGGCTTCGCGCTCGCCGCGGACTACCGGATCGTGGCGGACACCGCCTCCTTCACGACCTCCTTCGCGGGGGTCGCGCTGACCGCCGACTCGGGTGTGTCGTGGACCCTGCCCCGGCTGGTCGGCAGCAGCCGGGCTGCCGATCTGCTGCTGTTCCCGCGCTCGTTCAGCGCCCAGGAGGCGTACGACTGGGGCATCGCCAACCGGCTCGTCCCGGCCGACGAGCTCGCGGCGGAGGCCGCGCGGACCGCGCGTGCGCTGGCCGAGGGGCCCACCCTCGCCTACGCCGCGCTCAAGGAGTCCCTCGCGTACGGGGCGGACCACTCACTGGACGAGGCCCTGGACAAGGAGGAGGAACTCCAGGCACGGGCCGGGGCCTCCGAGGACCACTCGATCGCGGTCAACGCCTTCCTGGCGAAGGAGAAGCCCCGCTACCTGGGCCGCTGACGGCCCACGCCTGCGTGGCGGTAGCCACCGTCCGGGGCGCGGCCCTGCCTCCGGGCAGGGCCGCACGCGCGTGTCGGGCGGAAGGGACGATCGGCTCGTCCTGGACGGTGCCGGCAGGGCCGCACGCGCGTGTCCCGGTGCCGCGCGCGTCAGCGCGCCGCCCCGCGGGCGATGCAGGTGGCGAGGTGGTCGTCGACCAGGCCGCACGCCTGCATCAGGGCGTACGCCGTCGTGGGGCCGACGAAGCGCAGGCCCCGCTTCTTCAGCGCCTTGGACAGGGCCGTGGACTCGTCCGTCACGGCCGGCACGTCGGCGAGGGTGCGCGGGACGGGACGGCGGGCCGGGTCCGGGGCGTGGGACCAGATCAGCCTGTCGAGTTCGCCCTCGGACCAGCCGGCCAGCTCCCGCGCGTTCGCCGTGGTGGCCGCGATCTTGGCGCGGTTGCGGATGATCCCCGGGTCGGCGAGGAGCCGGGCCTCGTCCTCCTCGGTGAACTTCGCGACCTCGGCGATCCGGAACCCGGCGAAGGCACTGCGGAAGCCCTCCCGGCGGCGCAGGATCGTGATCCAGGACAGACCCGACTGGAACGCCTCCAGGCACAGCCGCTCGAAGAGGGCGTCGTCGCCGTGGACCGGGCGGCCCCACTCCTCGTCGTGGTACGCGAGGTAGTCGTCGGCGGACAGGCCCCAGGGGCAGCGCGGGCGGCCGTCCGGGCCGGGGAGGGCTCCGGAGGTCACCGGTCCTCCTGCTCGCCCGGCCTGGTGAACAGGTCGGGACGGGGCACGGCGGTGGCCTGCGCCCCCGCGAGGGCGGCCTCCAGCTCGGCGATCCGGGCGTCCCGCTCGGCCAGTTCCGCGCCCAGCCGGTCGAGGACGTCGTCCACGTCGGACATCCGGTAGCCGCGCGGGGTGACGGCCAGCCGCAGCGCGTCCACGTCCGCGCGGGCGACGGGCCGGTTCGCCGGCAGCGGGTCGGCCGGCTGCTCGGGCGGCGCGTCGGGCAGCACCGTGCCGTCGTTGCCGCCGATCACGGCGAGTGTGACCGCGGCGACGACCACGACCATCGTGATCAGCAAGAAAAAGAACACGAGCGACCCTCTCCCCGGAAGACGCCCGGGCGCAACCCCGGGCGGAAACGTCCCGGGATGATCGTGCCACGGGACTCGGACAGTAGGGTCGTCAGGCGGACGACCCGAGGAGGAAACCCGGATGCTGCGGCTGGGACGGCGCGAGTTCGACGCGCACGAGCCGGTGATCATGGCGATCGTGAACCGGACCCCCGACTCCTTCTACGACCAGGGGGCCACCTTCCTCGACGAGCCCGCGCTCGCCCGCGTCGAGCAGGCCGTCGCCGAGGGTGCGGCGATCGTGGACATCGGCGGGGTGAAGGCGGGGCCGGGCGAGGAGGTCACCGCCGAGGAGGAGGCGCGCCGCACGGTCGGCTTCGTCGCCGAGGTCCGCCGTCGCCACCCGGACGTGGTGATCAGCGTCGACACCTGGCGCCACGAGGTCGGCGAGGCCGTCTGCGAGGCGGGGGCCGACGTCCTGAACGACGCCTGGGGCGGGGTCGACCCCCGGCTGGCCGAGGTCGCCGCCCGGTACGGCGCGGGCCTGGTGTGCACCCACGCGGGCGGCGCCGAGCCGCGCACCCGGCCGCACCGGATCGCGTACGAGGACGTGATGGCCGACATCCTGCGGGTGACGGTCGGGCTCGCGGAGCGGGCCGTGGAACTGGGCGTACGCCGGGACGGGATCATGATCGACCCGGGCCACGACTTCGGGAAGAACACCCGCCACAGCCTGGAGGCGACCCGCCGGCTGGGCGAGATGGCGGAGACCGGCTGGCCGGTGCTGGTGTCCCTGTCCAACAAGGACTTCGTCGGGGAGACCCTGGACAAGCCGGTGAAGGAGCGGGTCCTCGGCACCCTGGCGACCACCGCGGTCTCCGCGTGGCTGGGCGCGCAGGTGTACCGGGTGCACGAGGTCGCGGAGACGAAGCAGGTGCTGGACATGGTGGCGTCCATCGCGGGCCACCGCCCGCCGGCGGTGGCCCGCCGCGGCCTCGCCTGAGCCGCGGACGCCGGGCCCGGACGGGGGCGGACCGGTCCGGCCGGGGCCGACCGCGGCCCGGGCCGGTGGGACCTTGCCCGGTCTGCCCCGGCCCGGGCCGGTGGGACCTTGCCCGGTCTGCCCCGGCCCGCCGGACACCTACCGGACAGGCCTTAGTGGCCGGTCTCCTTGGTGACCATGGCGACCGCCTCGTCCACGTCGTCCGTGACGTGGAACAGCAGCAGGTCCCGCTCCGAGGCCTTCCCCTCGGCGACGACGGTGTCCCGCAGCCAGTCCACCAGGCCGCTCCAGTACGCCGTGCCGAAGAGCACGATCGGGAAGCGTGTCACCTTGCGCGTCTGGACGAGGGTGAGCGCCTCGAACAGCTCGTCCAGGGTGCCGAGTCCGCCGGGCAGGACGACGAAACCCTGCGCGTACTTCACGAACATCGTCTTGCGGACGAAGAAGTAGCGGAAGTTCACGCCGATGTCGACGTGCTCGTTGATGCCCTGCTCGAAGGGCAGCTCGATGCCGAGCCCGACCGAGATCCCGCTGGCCTCGCGCGCGCCCTTGTTCGCCGCCTCCATGGCGCCCGGCCCGCCGCCGGTGATCACCGCGAAGCCGGCCTCCACCAGGGCCCGGCCCAGGCGTACGCCCGTCTCGTACTCGGGCGTGCCGGGCCTCGTGCGGGCGGAGCCGAAGACGCTGATGGCGCTCGGCAGTTCGGCGAGGGCCCCGAAGCCCTCCACGAACTCCGACTGGATCCGCATCACACGCCAGGGGTCGGTGTGCACCCACTGGGAGTCGCCCTCGGTGTCCAGCAGCCGCTGGTCGGTCGTCCCCGGCTGTACCTGGTCCCTGCGGCGCAGCACCGGTCCCAGTCTCTGCTCCTCCAGTGCCCGCAGACCCTCGGAGTTGCTGCTCATGACCTGCTCCCTCCGCCGAACATCATTTGCTTCGGGACAGGGTAGGTCGGCGAACGTTACGAATGGCGAAATCCGGGCGATCGGCGGGGATGCGGCCCGGTGGCCGCACCCCGCGCACCCACCCCGGCGGGGCGGTCAGGCGGTCAGCCACTCCCGCAGGCGCTGCTCACAGTGCGTGATCCGGTCCACCGCGACATGCTCGTCCCGCTTGTGCGCGAACATCGGATCACCGGGTCCGTAGTTCACGGCGGGGACGCCGAGCGCGCTGAAGCGGGAGACGTCGGTCCAGCCGAACTTGGGCTTCGCGGTGCCGCCGACCGCGGCCATGAACGCGGCCGCGGCGGGGTGGGCGAGGCCCGGCAGCGCGCCGCCGGTGTGGTCGTCGACCACGAACTCGTCGACGCCGCAGTCCGCGAACACCTCGCGGACGTGCGCCTCCGCCTCCGCCATGCTGCGGTCGGGCGCGTAGCGGTAGTTGACGACCACCGTGCAGACGTCGGGGATGACGTTGGTGGCCACCCCGCCCTCGATGCCGACCGCGTTCAGACCCTCGTGGTACTCCAGCCCGTCGATGACCGGCCGGCGGGGCTCGTACGCGGCGAGGCGGGCGAGGATCGGGCCGGCCGCGTGGATCGCGTTGGCGCCCATCCAGCTCCGGGCCGAGTGCGCCCGCTCGCCCGTGGTGCGCAGATGGACCCGCAGGGTGCCCTGGCAGCCGCCCTCCACCTCGCCGTCGGAGGGCTCCAGCAGGACCGCGAAGTCCCCTTCCAGCCAGTCGGGGTGTGCCTCGGCCACATGCCCGAGTCCGTTGAGGTGGGCGGCGACCTCCTCGTTGTCGTAGAAGACGAAGGTGAGGTCGCGGTTGGGCTCGGGGACGGTGGCGGCGATGCGCAGCTGGACTGCCACACCGGACTTCATGTCGCTGGTACCGCAGCCCCAGAGGATGCCGTCGGCGTCGAGCCGCGAGGGCACGTTGTCCGCGATGGGCACGGTGTCGATGTGCCCGGCGAGCACGACCCGCTCGCCGCGGCCGAGGTGCGTGCGGGCGACCACGTTGTTGCCGTGGCGGTCGACGGTGAGGTGGGGCAGGGCGCGCAGGGCCTGCTCGATGGCGTCGGCGAGGGGCTTCTCCTCCCCGCTGACCGAGGGGATGTCGATCAGGGCGGCGGTCAGGGCCGGGCCGTCGAGGCCGAGGTCGAGGCCGAGGACGTCGCCGGGGTGGGTGCCGGGGCCGCCGGCCGGGTCGTTGACGGGGTCGTTGTCGGGCATGGCCCCGACCTTACGGCGCGGCCGGGGCCGTCGGAGAGGCCCGGTCGGCGCCGTGGGGGCCACCGACGGCGACGGCGGTGTCACCGGAAGCGCCGTGGGGGCCACCGACGGCGACGACGGTGCCACCGGAAGGGGGTGCTCCGGCGAACAGGTGCCCGGACCCCCTCCAGTACCGTGTGCCTCGTGTCCGGGAACGCCTCCTCCGTCCGGCGTGGCCGCCTTCTGCGCTGTGCGGCCGCGCTTCTCGTGCTGCTGGCCCTCGCCGGCTATCTGGCCGTCCACTACTTCGGTGGCGGCCGCCCGGTGGGGTGCGTGGTGCGCGCCGCGGAGGGGGGCGGTTCCTCCTACGAGCTGACGCCGGAGCAGGCGGACAACGCGGCGACCGTCGCGGCGGTCGGCACCACCCGGGGGATGCCGCAGCGGGCGGTGACCATCGCCCTGGCCACCGCCCTCCAGGAGTCCTCGCTCCGCAATATCGACTACGGCGACCGCGACTCCCTCGGACTGTTCCAGCAGCGTCCCTCCCAGGGCTGGGGCACCCCGGAGCAGATCCTCGACCCGGTCTACTCGGCCGGGAGGTTCTACGCGGGCCTGGCCGAGGTGCCGGGCTACTCGCGGATGCCGCTGACCGACGCGGCCCAGACGGTGCAGCGCAGCGGCTTCCCGCAGGCGTACGCGAAGCACGAGCCGGACGCGACCCTGCTCGCCGCCGCCCTCACCGGCTCCACCGCGGCGACGCTGACCTGCTCGGTGCGCTCGGACGGCAAGCCGGGCGATCCCGCGAAGGTACGGGCCGAACTGGTCCGGGCGTTCGGCAAGGACGTCCTGCCCGGCAGCGGGCCGGGCCGGGGCACCGCGGGCGCCCAGGGCTCCGCCGTCCTGACCGTCCCGGTCCCGGCGCCCGGGGGGCCGCAGGACGGCGCGGACTCCGGGGGCGCGGGCCCGGAGGGCGCCGAGGGCCCCGAGGACGCGGACGACGGCGGCGCGGAGCGGCGCGGCTGGGAGCTGGCGCACTGGGCGGTGGCCCGGGCGGAGGCGCTGCGGCTCACCGAGGTCTCCTACCAGGGCCGGGTGTGGAGCGAGGACCGTTCCGGCGAGGGCTGGCGGAAGGCCGACGGGAAGCCGGGCGACGAGGTCGTCCTCCGCATCGCCCACTGAGTTCCGACGGAGCCCGGCCGGAGCCCGAGCGGACACGGAGCCCCGCCGGAGCCGAGGGGCGCCAGGCAAGGTCGGTCAGAGCCGGTCAGGTCGTGCCGAGCCCCGCCGGGCGAATCGCACAAGCGGCGGCCGGACCCCTCGAAGGAGTTGCTCCCCTCCCCGTCCGGACGCACCCCGCCCAGCCCGCCGGACAGTCGTCCGACCGCACACATCCCGTGCGCGGCAAGGGCAGAGACGGTTCAGCGGCCTTTCGGACATGACATTGTTCGCCCGTTTTCCGACGGGGACGACAATACGACGCGTTACCAATTCTTTACCTGCCGCCACCGCAACTTCCCCCGCCCTCCCGCCGGTTGTCAGGACGTCCGTACGCCGGACAGCAGCACCACACACACAGTCCAGTCCGAACGTCCTCTCGCCTCAAGGAGCATCATGTCCCTCCCCCTGACCCGTCGGATCGCCCGTGCCGCGCTGATCGTCGCGGCGGGAGCAGCTCCCGTGGTCGGTGCGGCCGGCTCCGCGGGCGCCGTCGCCCTCCCCCAGGCGCCGGTCGACGGCCTGTCGGCGCTCGACACCGCGAGCCTCGACGGCACGGTCGACGGCGTCTCGAAGGAGACCTCGAAGGTCGCCGGCCAGGTCGGCGGCAAGACGGCCGGAAAGGCCGCGCCCGCGGCGGCCGACACGGTCGGCAAGACCGCCAAGAAGGCGACCCCGGTCGCCAAGAAGGCCACCGGGGACACCGCGGGCGAGGCCGGCGGCCTGGTGGGCGGCGCGACCAAGGGCGGCCTGCCCACCGGCGCGCTCGGTGGCGCCACCAGCTCCCTCGGCGGTCTGCCGCTGGGCGGCTGATCCGCCCGCACCACGACGGGGGAGGGCCCGGGGAGCGACGCTCCCCGGGCCCTCCCCCGTGCTCGGCCGGCGTCCCGGCCCTCCCGTCCCCGACGGCGTCCGGGGCGCTCAGGCCGCTTCGCCCAGCCGCTTCACGGCCGCCGCCACCCGCTCGTCCGTGGCGGTGAACGCCACCCGCACGAAGCGCTCCCCCGCCGCGCCGTAGAAGTCGCCGGGGGCGACCAGGATGCCCCGCTCGGCGAGGTGCGCCACGGTGTCCCAGCAGGGCTCGTCACGGGTCGCCCACAGGTAGAGGCTCGCCTCGCTGTGCTCGATCCGGAAGCCGTGCGCCTCCAGGGCGGTGCGCAACGCCTCGCGCCGGGCCGCGTACCGGGCCCGCTGCTCGGCCACGTGCGTGTCGTCGCCGAGGGCGGCCACGGTCGCGGCCTGCACCGGGGCGGCGGTCATCATCCCGCCGTGCTTGCGGATCTGGAGCAGCTCGCCGAGGACGGCCGCGTCACCCGCGAGGAACGCGGCCCGGTAGCCGGCCAGGTTGGAGCGCTTGGAGAGCGAGTGGACCGCGACGATCCCCTCGAAGGAGCCGCCGCAGACGTCCGGGTGCAGCACCGAGACCGGCTCCGCCTCCCAGCCCAGCTCCAGATAGCACTCGTCGCTGAAGACCAGGACGCCGTGCTCGCGCGCCCAGGCCACGATCCGGGTCAGCTCCTCCTTGCCGAGGACCTTCCCGGTCGGGTTGGACGGCGAGTTGAGCCACAGCAGGCGCAGGCCCTCCGGGTCCAGCTCGGTCGGGTCGTCGTACACCACCGGCTCCGCCCCGCACAGCCGCGCGCCGACCTCGTAGGTCGGGTAGGCGAGGCGCGGGTGGGCGACGGTGTCGCCCGGGCCCAGGCCGAGCTGGGTCGGCAGCCAGGCGACCAGCTCCTTGGACCCCACCACCGGGAGGACGTTGGTGTGCGCCACGCCCACCGCGCCCAGCCGGCGGGTGACCCAGCCGGTGAGCGCGTCGCGCAGCGCGGGCGTGCCCCACACCGTCGGGTAGCCCGGGGAGTCGGCGGCCGCGACCAGGGCCTGCTGGACGACGACCGGGACCGGATCGACCGGGGTGCCGACGGACAGGTCGACGATGCCGTCCGGATGGGCCGCCGCTGTCGCCTTGTACGGCTCCAGCTTGTCCCAGGGGAAGACGGGCAGGCGGGCGGAGACTGCGGCCACGGCGGGGAGCTCGCTTTCTGGTGCGGCTGGGCGGGTGCGACTGGGCGGAGCGGGTGGGGCGGGTGGGGCGGGTGCTGGGGCCCCGGCGCGCGGGGCAGGGGGCGCAACGGCGCGGTCCCGTACGGCCGAGGAGCCGTACGGGACCGGGACCGCGATACGTGCGGGGGCGTCCGCCGAAGCGGCGGACCGGGCCGCTCCGGGGCGGCTCAGCCGTTCTGCGGCGGCAGGGCGGCGATGAACGGGTGGTCCCGCTCGATCAGACCGAGCTTGGAGGCACCACCGGGCGAACCGAGCTCGTCGAAGAACTCGACGTTCGCCTTGTAGTAGTCCTTCCACTCGTCCGGCGTGTCGTCCTCGTAGAAGATCGCCTCCACCGGGCAGACCGGCTCGCAAGCACCGCAGTCGACGCATTCGTCCGGGTGGATGTACAAGGACCGGGAGCCCTCGTAGATGCAGTCGACGGGGCACTCCTCGATGCACGCCTTGTCCTTGACGTCGACACAAGGCTGCGCGATGACGTAGGTCACGCTGTCGTTCCTCCTCGGTTTGGGCTGGCTTGCGCGGGAGCGCGGCGTCGTCGATGCCCGCCCCTAGTATCTCCGTTCCGGGGGACGATCCGAACAGGAGGGGCTGGCAGATCAGTGGAATTCACGTCCGGCGGACGGCTCACGGTCCGCATCACACCTGCTGACGTGGGCAAACGCGTGTCGGTGCGGGCACGGGGCGTACAGGCGGCGCCGGGCGCGCTGTTCACCGACACGGTCGGCGTTCTCACATCCTGGAACGACGGTGTGCTGCTGATCACACGACGTACGGGCGAGAGCGTCCGCATCGCGGAATCCCTGCTGGTCGCGGGCAAGACGGTGCCCGCCGCCCCGGCCCGCCGGCGCGGCCCGGCGGCCTCCTTCGAGGAGCTGGCGCGGGTCACCGCGCGGGCCTGGCGGCCGCTGGAGAGCGAGCGGCTCGGCGACTGGGAGCTGCGGGCGGCCGCGGGCTTCACCCGGCGTGCCAACTCCGTGCTCCCGCTGGGCGACCCGGGCCTGCCACTCGACGCGGCGCTGGAGCGGGTGCGCTCCTGGTACGCGGACCGGGGCCTGCCCGCGTACGTGCAGACCGCGACCGGGGCCGCGGGCACCCAGGAGGAGCTGGCCGCGGCGCTGGCGGAGCACGGCTGGGCGCGCGAGGTGTCGGCCGAGGTGCGCACGGGCGCGCTCGCGCCGCTGGGCGACCTGGACGCGGACGTGTCCGGGGTGCGCCTGGACCGGGCGCCGGACGAGGCGTGGCTGCGGCGCTACCAGCGGGTCGGCGAGCCCGGACCGGAGGTGCGCGAGGTGCTGGCCTCGGGGCCGTCCGTCTGGTTCGCGGCCGTGCCCGGTACGGGCGGGGCGCCCGCCGCGATCGGGCGCTGTGTGGTGGACGGGCGCTGGGCCGGTTTCATGGCCGTGGAGGTGGACCCGGCCCGGCGGCGGCGGGGCCTGGCGACGACGGTGATGGCCGCGCTGGCCCGGCGGGCCCTGGACGAGGGGGCCTCGGCCGGCTGGCTCCAGGTCGAGTCGGACAACGCGGCAGCGCTGGGGCTGTACGCGGGCATGGGCTTCACCGTCCACCACCACTACCACCACCACCGCGCCGGATAGCCCCGCCGGAGGGAGGACGCCCTGTGCACGACCCGTCGCAGGAGGAACCCGCGCCCGGGCCGCGCCCCTGGCGGGAGCGCTTCGCCGAGGAGGCCCGCGGCGAACGCCCCGACCTGGCCCTGCTCTGCCTGCTCATCGGCGCCGAGGCGGACCCGTCGTTCGGCCAGGAGGACATCGACGCGGCCGAGATCGAACTCGACCGACTGGCCGGGGCCCTGCCGTACGGCCTCTCGGGCCCGCACGCCTGGGCCGCGGCGCTGGCCGAGCTGCTGGGCGGCCGGGAGGGCTTCCACGGCCTCCCGGCCGACTACCAGCGGCTGGAGTCCTCCCTGCTGCACGAGGTGCTGCGCCGCCGGCGGGGGCTGCCGATCCTGCTGTCGGTCCTCTGGACGGAGGTCGCCCGGCGCGCGGGCGGCCAGGTGTACGGGGTCGGGCTGCCGGGCCACTTCGTCGTCGGGTTCGGCGAGCCGGACGCGCTGGTCCTGGCGGACCCGTTCGCGGGCGGGCGGCCGCTGTCCCGGGAGGACACCGAGCAGTTGGTGACCGAGGCGACGGGCTCCCCGCTCACCCCGTCGATGGTCCGCCCCTCCGACACCCTCGCGGTGGTCGCCCGCGTGCTCAACAACATCCGCGCCTGGGCCGCCCCGCGCCCCGAACGCTCGGAGGTCGCCCTCTGGGCCCTCGACCTCCTCCTGCTCCTCCCGTCCCACCCCGCCCGCCTCCGCTACGAGCGCGCCGAGCTCCTCGTCCAGCGCGGCGACTTCCTGACGGGCGCGGCGGAGATGGACGCGTACGCGGAGGTCGTCGAGGCAGTCGAGCCCACGTCCGCGGCCTCCCTCCGCGCCCGCGCCCGCGCGGCCCGCGCGATGCTCAACTGACGGGCCCGGGGGTGTTCTCCCGGACCGGGCCGCGCGGGAGCGTTCCCCGGACCGGGCCGCTCAGGGGGTGTTCGCCGCACCCGCGACCGGCGGCCGGGGGCGCGCCCGGTGCCCCGGGCGCCCGGCCGCTCGCGCACGTGCGCGAGCGCTGCGTCCGCCGGCTCGGTGAACGCTCCTCCGTGGTCGCGGCTCGCGCACGTGCGCGAGCACCGCGCCGCCGCGCCCGGCCCTGCCCGGAGGACTGCGCACGCCCGGCGCGGCACCGGCAGCGACGCCCCTGAACGCGGCCTGCCCACACGCCGACACGCCACCGGGACGTCATCGGGACGCGCCCACCGGGCACCGTCCGGCAGCACCGCCCGCCGGGCGGCGCCCCGCGAGCACGTGCCGGCACGCGGCACCCTGTACGCCCCCAGCCCCTGTCCCGGCCTGGTGGCGGGGACAGGGGCTGGGGAAGGACGAGCGGGCCCGGGAGGGCCCAGGGTCAGCTCGGGTCGAGGTCGATGACCGCGGTGCGTTCCGCCGGGGTCTTGCCGCGGAGGGCGGGGCCCATCGCCTGGGCCACGTCGTCCGCGCTGACGGGGTGCTGCCTGCCGTCGGCCTTGGTGATGGTGATGCCGTCGAACACGCCCTCCAGGAGCTGCTCGATCGCCGCCTTGTCGTAGTGCTCGACGAGCTTCCCCTCGATGGGACGCATCGAGAGGATCTTCGGCAGGGACTTGGCCGGGCCGAACTGGATCTGCTTGCCGCCCGCCCGGACCGTGATCAGCCCGGACATCGCCGGCTCCGCGAACTCCTTCATCGCCCGGTCGATCTCCGCCTGGCCGATGGTGGGTTCACGGGTGGCGACGGGCAGGGTCACCACATTGGGCTTGCCCGTCTCCACCTGGGCCCGGTACGCGTCCTTGACGCTGATCATCGAGCGCTGGACGTCCAGGGTCTCCCCCGGCTTGCCCGGCACGGCCACCACGCGGCCCGGCTCGAAGCGGATGGTGCCCTCGCTCGCCGAACCGGCGGAGCCCGCCAGGTCCGCGAGGGCGACGGCCAGCTTCTCCTCGTCGACGACGATCACCGGCTGGGCCACCCGCTCGCCCCCGAAGAGGGAGCCGATCACCGAGACCGGGTTGTAGTCGCTGCCCGCGGCCCCGCGGACAGTCGCCTGGCTGTCCAGGGACAGCCCCGCCTTGTCCGGGGCGAGCTCCGCCTTCTTGCCACCGACCGAGAGCTGCATCGTCGCCGCGGCCCGGTCGCCCAGCGCGGAGTCGAGCTTGTTGACCGCCTCGTCCCGGGTTCCGCCGCCGATGTCGACGCCCAGGACCGTGGTGCTCTTCGGCACGTCGGAGTGGTTGAGCAGCAGCCCGGCCCCGTACGCGACGGCGAGCACCCCCACCACGCCCGCGCCGGCCAGCACCAGCTTGGAACGGCCCTTCTTCGCGGGCCGCGCGGGGGCGGGGCGGGGCGCCGGCTCGGCGTCGTCCGCCGCCGAGACGGGCCCGGCGGGTCCTGCCGGCCCGCCGCCCGGACCGGCCGGGAACTCCGCCGCTGAGAAGCCCGCGTCAGAGCCCGGCGCGCCACCGCGGGATCGCGCGGGGCCGGAGGACGGGAACGGCGAGCGGGGTCCGTCGCCCGGCACCACGGGGATGCCGCTGGTGAGGGTGTCGCCCGAGACATGGCCGCCGGCGGGGGGCTCCGGGGAGGGACGCTGCGGGGTCAGCACGGCGGTGTCGTCGGACATTTGGGGCGGGCCGCCGGCCGGACCGCCCGGTCCGGGGCCGAACGGCATGTCGCCCGTGGCCGGCCCCGTCGTCGGTCCGGCGGGGCCGCCGGGACGGCGGGTGCCGTGCGGCGGGGTGCCGTGCCCGGGCGGCGCGAACCCGTCGCCGGGCGCGAACCCGTCGGCAGGGGCGAAACCGTCGCCCGGCGTGAAGCCGTCCCGCGCGCCCGGACCGTCACCACGCCGCGGCAGGCCCGGACCACCCGGCGCACCGGGGCCGCCCGGCCCGCCCTGCGCCAGGATCGGGTTGGGCCCGGTGCCGCGCAGCGGGTCCTCGGGGGCGCCGGCCCGCGGACGGGTCGGCAGGCCGGGTGCCGCCTCGGCGTCGGCGAGGTCCGCCAGCCCGGACCTGCGGAGCGGCTCCCCGTCCGGGGGCACACCGGTCGGGCCCGGGCCGCCGGTCGCCGCACCCTGCGGGGGCGCCGCCGCGGCGGACTTCCGGGGCGCGAACCAGTCACTGGCCGGGGGCTTCTCGCCGCCCGCCGGCGCCGCCGGAGCACCCGACGTGGGCGCGCCCGCGCTCCCGGACGCGTCGGGCCGCGGCGTGCTGCCGGTCCGCTCGCCCTCCCGCTCACCGCCGGACGCACCCGACCCGCCGCCGGACCCGCCCGCGCTCCGCGCGGCCACGTCCGTCTCGCTCATCGGGGTGCGCATCACGACCGGCGGGATGGGCCGCGACCCGGGGATGTTGATCCGGATCCGGGTCGTCAGCGTCGTCTCGGTCCTGGGCTCGTCGGGCTGCCCGTCCGCCGCGTCGGCGTCCGGTGCGTTCCGGTCGTCCTGCGGATGCAGCGACGGATACTGGCGGGACCCGTACGGAGGGGTTCCCGAGGGGTACGCGGCTCCACCGCGCCCCTGGGGGCCGGAGGAGGAGCTGTCAGTTTCACGACTCAAAGCAGGTTCTCCCGGTTGGCGTCGCCGCCCCCGTTCTTACTGGACAGCATCTGCTGCGGGCGGCTCGGCGGCGCGCACCACCATACTGTCCGGTGTCGGCGGACACCCCGGGACCAGGGGAAGCGGTACCCGTCCGTGCGCGGCGGGCCGTCCGCGCGCGGCCAGTTCACGGGGTCCCGGTAGGCCGGGACCACCGGCGCGACCAGGGCGCGCGCACCCGGCCGGCGGTCCGTTACCGGCCAAGTGGCCGCGCACCGCCGCCCGTCCCCGGCGGCCGCTGCATGGTGGCACACATCACAGCCATGACCGTACCGACGAGCATGAAGACCAGCGGCCCGATCCCGGCCGGGAACAGGGCGTCCCCCTCGGGCCGTCCGATGCTCAGCAGCACGATGGTGAGCAGCCAGCCGACGGCCGCCCAGACCACGCCGAGCTGGGTCCCGGTGGCCCGGCGGGCGCCCGCGAAGAGGCCGCCCGTCCCCAGCAGCGCCACCGCCAACCCGCCGGGGAACCAGGCTCCTTGGACGAGCGATCCGGCGACGGCGACGAGCGCGCCGAGTACCAGCAGTCCGGCGTACGCGGCGATCCGCGCGGGCTTCACGGGACCCGCGAGGAACGAACCCGGCGCGGAGGGCCCGGTCACGACGCGGCTCCGGAAATCTCCCCAGGTTCCTCACGCCCGGCGGCGCTGCCCGCCCCGGCCGCGATCGGGTCGAGTCCGGCGATTCCGGCGAACAGGTCGCGCTCGCGCCCGCCCTCCGTCTCCCCCGGGGCGCCGGCCGCCAACTGGTAGTACTCGGTGGTGAACAGAGGCTGCCCCAGGTCGTTGGAGAGTGCGAAGTACGCCCCGTCCACCGTGATCTGGGTGCGGTGGGCACGCATCGCCGCGGCCTTGCGGTCCGCGTACGCGGTGCCGTCGATCTCCGTGGTGACCAGGGCGTCGTCCGCGACTCCGGGCACGTCCCCGATCGCCGCGACGCCCGGGAAGCGGTCCGGCGCCTCGGCGCGCAGCCGGGCGAGGGCGTCCTCGGCGACGGAGCGGGGCACCCGGTTCCAGTAGACCTTGGCGACGGCGTGCGGGGCGCCGAGGTCGCGGCGGTAGGCGCGCTCCGCCGCTAGGTCCACGGCCCGCACGGCCACCCGGTGCGCCTGGATGTGGTCCGGGTGCCCGTATCCGCCGCGGGGGTCGTAGGTCACCAGGACCTGCGGCCGCACCGAGCGGATCACCTCCACGAGGTACGCGGCGGCCTCGTCCACCTCCGCGTTCCAGAAGGCGCCCGCGCGGTGGTTCTGCGGGACGCCCATCATCCCGGAGTCCCGGAACCGGCCCTGCCCGCCGAGGAAACGGTGATCGGTGACGCCCAGCTCCCGCATCGCCTCGGCCAGCTCCCCGGCCCGGTGGGGGCCGAGCCGGTCCTCCCGGTCGGGCGCGAGGTGGGCGAGGGAGTCCGGGACGACCTCCCCCTCCTCGCCGAGGGTGCAGGTCACCAGGGTGACGTGGGCACCGGCTGCCGCGTACCGCGCCATCGTGGCGCCGTTGGTGATCGACTCGTCGTCCGGGTGGGCGTGCACCAGGAGCAGACGGCGGGCGGGGAGATCCTTCATGGGCCCAGGGTAGAGCGAGGGGGCCCGTTCAGAACTTCAGCCCGCCGATCATTCCCGCCACGTTGGTGGTCAGCTCGCTGATCGTCGGGGCGATCGAGGAACTGGCGAGGTAGAACCCGAGCAACACGCAGACCACCGCATGCCCGCCCTTCAACCCGGATTTCCGGATCAGCAGGAAGACGACGATCGCCAGCAGCACCACCGCCGAAATCGAGAGTGCCACGGCGGTTCACCTCCACAGAAGTTCGACGGATATTCGGTAGGGACGGTCCCGTTGCATGTGCCGGCAGGTTCATACCCACCTTGTGCTACGGATCATAACTATCCGTGCCCACGCATCGATCGGTGCACGGCAGCACGCGGGGGCGCACGCGCTCGGGCGCGGTGTCATAGGTTCGCTCCATGACAGCGACGCAACAGCTCTCCTTCCCGCGTCAGTCGGCGCGGACCCAGCGGTTCACCCTGGGAGCCCCCCGTGCCTTCACCGTCTCCCCGGACGGCTCCCGGGTGGTCTTCCTGCGGTCCGCATCGGGCACCGACCGCACCGGACTGCTGTGGGTGCTGGACCTGGACGGCCCGGTTCCGCAGGAGCGGATCGCCGCCGATCCCCGGGAGCTGGCGGCCGGTTCGGAGGAGGACCTGCCCGCCGAGGAGCGGGCCCGGCGGGAGCGCAGCCGGGAGGGCTCGGCCGGGATCGTGGAGTACGCGGTGGACGGGGCGGCCGAGTTGGCGGTCTTCGCCCTGTCCGGCCGGCTGTTCACGGCCGAACTGCGCGCCGGCACGGCCCGTGAACTGCCCGTCGCCGGACCGGTGATCGACCCCCGGCCGTCGCCGGACGGCCGGTACGTCGCCTACGCGGCGGGCGGCGCCCTGCGCGTGACGGGCGCCGAGGGCGGCGGCGACCGGGCGCTGGCGGAGCCGGACGGCCCCCAAGTGACCTACGGGCTGGCCGAGTTCGTCGCCGCTGAGGAGATGGGCCGCTCGCGCGGCTTCTGGTGGTCCCCGGACTCGGACCGGCTGCTGGTCGCGCGGGTGGACGACAGCGAGGTGCGGCGCTGGTGGATCAGCGACCCGGCCCACCCGGACCGCAGGCCCGCCGAGGTGGCCTACCCGGCGGCCGGGACGCCCAACGCGGAGGTGCGGCTGTTCGCCGTGGCCCTGGACGGGGAGCGCACCGAGATCGTCTGGGACCGGGAGCGCTACCCGTACCTGGCCCGGGTGCACTGGTCATCCGCCGGTCCCCCGCTGCTGCTGGTGCAGTCGCGGGACCAGCGCACCCAGGTCAACCTGGCGGCCGACCCGGAGACGGGCGCCACCCGTCCGGTGCTCGTGGAGGAGGACCCGGCGTGGCTGGAACTCTTCCCCGGTGCCCCCGCCTGGCGGCCCACCGCCCCGGGGACGGCGGCCGGCCCCCTCCTGGTCCATATCGCCGACCTGGACGACGCCCGGGTGCTGGCGGCCGGCGACCGGGTGCTCACCGGCCCGGACCTCCATCTGCGCGCGATCCTCGACGTCGGGGAGGACGACGTCCTGGTCTCCGCGAGCGCGGGCGAGACGGCCGCAGCCCCGGAGACCGGCGAGATCCACGTCTACCGGGTCGGGGGCGACGGCCCGCGACGGGTCTCCGACGGGCCCGGGGTGCACACCGCGGTCCGCTCGGGCGCGGTCACCGTCCTCGTCTCCGCCCGCCCCGACGCGGGCGGCACCACCGCGCGGGTGCTGCGGGACGGCAAGCAGCTCGCCGTCGTCGCCTCGTACGCGGAACGCCCCGCGCTGACGGCCCGGACGCGGCTGGTGGAGGCCGGACCGCGCCGTATCCCGTGCGCGGTGCTGCTGCCGTCCGGCCACCGGGAGGGCGACGGCCCGCTGCCGGTGCTGATGGACCCCTACGGCGGCCCGCACGGCCGCCGGGTGCTCGCCGCGCACAACGCCCATCTGACCGCCCAGTGGTTCGCCGACCAGGGCTTCGCGGTGGTGGTGGCGGACGGGCGCGGGGCGCCGGGCCGCTCCCCGGGCTGGGAGAAGGCCATCAGCGGCGGTTTCGGTCTCATCCTCGACGACCAGGTGGAGGCACTGCACGCGCTCGCCGGGTCCTTCCCCCTGGACCTGGAGCGGGTGGCCATCCGCGGCTGGTCCTTCGGCGGCTATCTGGCGGGCATGGCGGCCCTGCGCCGCCCGGACGTGTTCCACGCGGCGGTCGTCGGCGCCCCGGTGACCGACCAGCGGCTGTACGACACCCACTACACCGAGCGGTACCTCGGCGACCCGCGCGAACGGCCGGAGGTCTACACCGCCAACTCGCTGGTCGGGGACGACGGTCTGACGGTGGCCGAGACCCCGCACCGGCCGATGCTGATCGTGCACGGCCTGGCGGACGACAACGTGGTGGTGGCGCACGCCCTGCGGCTGTCCTCCGCCCTGCTGTCCGCCGGACGCCCGCACGAGGTGCTGCCGCTGACCGGGGTGACGCATATGACCCCGCAGGAGCAGGTGGCCGAAAACCTGCTGCTGCTCCAGGTGGACTTCCTGAAGCGGTCGCTGGGCCTGCCGCGCTGATCCGCCCGCGGCCGCCCGCTCACCAGCCGGGCGGCCGCGAGGAGGGCGGCGCGGGCGGGTACCCGTAGCCCGGCGGGGGAGCCCGGCCGGGCCCGGTCCGGGGCGGGTGGCCGTGGCCCGGCGCCGGTGGACGGCCGTACCCCGTGGCGGGCGGGTACCCGTAGCCGCCGAGGCAGCCCGCGTCCGGGCCGCCGCCCGCCCAGGCGCCGCCGTCCGGCAGCTCCTCGCCCCGCCGGACCAGCAGGACGACCAGCAGGGCTCCGGCCACAAGCTCGAACAGCGCTGTGGCGAGCAGGAGTCGGCGCTCCAGAGGGACCGCACCGAACTCCCCGAAGACCCCCTGCCGCACGAAGAGCCCGGTCCGGGCCGTCCCGTGCGCGCACAGCAGCCCGGCCACCGCCGCGCCCAGCGGCCGGGTGTGCACGGCCCGGACGACTCCCCCGCCGCCCGCGACCAGGGCGAGGAGGGCGACGCTCAGGGCGAGCCACGCCGAGGGCGGCTCCAGCAGCTGGACCGGGGCCCGCGCCCCGCCCGTGAACAGATCCAGCCAGGTCTCCGCGCCCAGGACGTACGCCCAGCGCACCTGCCAGGCGAGGGTGACCGCGGCGGCGGTGCCGAGGAGCAGGAGGGCGAGGACGCCGGTGCCGTGCGCGGGCCGGGTCGGGGTCAGCCGCTGGGCCCCGCCGCGGGTGCGCGGCGACCAGGCGTCCTCGTGGGGGCGGGCGCCCGCGGGCCGGCGTCCCGCCACGGCCGTCACGATCAGCCCGGTGCCGAGCCCCAGGGCGGCGAAGGCGGTCCACAGGGCGAGGGCGCGCAGTCCGTCGGTGGCCTGGAGGTCCATGTAGGAGGCGGTGAGCACCCACAGGGCGGGGAGCCGGACGGCGAGGGTGACCAGGGCCGCGGCCACCAGCGCGGAGGCGGCGACCGCCGAGCGCGGGGCGGCGACCGCGACCGCCGCGTAGAGCAGGAGGAGGGTGGGTTCCACGACGGTGGTGACCAGCGGGCCGCCGATCCGCGGCTCGCCCGTCCAGTGCCGCCACAGGGCGGCGGGGTCTCCGGCGGCCTGGAGGTCCCGTCCGATCCAGGCGGCGCTGATCAGCGCGAGGAGAACGGCCAGCGCCGCTCCGGTGATCCGGGCCCCCCGCGAAAGAGTCACGTCCTCGATCCTGCCCGGGGCCGGGAGGGCCGACAAGGGGACCGCCGGACACGGCTCGGCGGTCAACTCCTGTGACAGGAGCGGCGGGTGACCGGCCGGGCGCCACATGGCGAGGCTCCCGGCCGGCCCAACGGCACCCGCACGGCCGTACGCTGCTCAGCGTGCCGCGTCCGTATATCGGAGCGGCGTCGGCCGCGTTGCCTCCGTGTTAACCGGTCCAGGGGCCGCGCCGGGGCCGGTCAGCCCTCCCGGCCGTCCCCGCCGGGCACCACATGCCGCTCCTCGGCGAAGTGGCAGGCGGAGGGGTGCCGCACCGGGCCGGGCGCGTCCCGAAGATGCGCGGGGACGGCCGGCAACGGCACTTCCCGGGCGCACCGTTCCTGCGCCTTCCAGCAGCGGGTGCGGAAGCGGCAGCCGGACGGGATGTTCGTCGGTGACGGCACATCACCCGTCAGGATGATCCGCTCCCGGTGGGCGCGGGCCTCCGGGTCGGGCACCGGCACGGCGGAGAGCAGGGCCTGGGTGTACGGATGGGTGGGGTGGTCGTAGATCTCGGCGTCCCGCCCGATCTCCACCACCTTCCCGAGGTACATGACGCCCACCCGGTCCGAGATGTGCCGGACGATTGACAGGTCGTGCGCGATGAAGACGTAGGAGAGCGAGAACTCGCTCTGCAGCCGGTCCAGCAGATTGACGACCTGCGCCTGCACCGAGACGTCGAGGGCGGAGACCGGCTCGTCGGCGACGATGATCTCGGGCTGGAGGGCCAGCCCGCGCGCGATGCCGATGCGCTGGCGCTGGCCGCCGGAGAACTGGTGCGGATAGCGGTTGATGTACTCGGGGTTGAGCCCGACCACGTCGAGGAGGTCCTGGACCTTCCTGCGCCGGTCCCCCTTCGGGGCCACCTCGGGGTGGATCTCGAAGGGCTCCCCGATGATGTCGCCCACCGTCATACGGGGGTTGAGCGAGGTGTAAGGGTCCTGGAACACCATCTGGATGTTGCCCCCCACGCCCTTGACCACGCGCCCCGACAGCTTGGTGATGTCCTCGCCCTTGTAGCGGATCACGCCCGCGGTGGGCCGTTCCAGATGGACGAGCATCCGGGCGAGGGTGGACTTGCCGCAGCCCGACTCCCCCACGATGCCCAGCGTCTCACCGGCCATCAGGTCGATGTCGACGCCGTCGACGGCCCTCACCGCGCCGATCTGCTTCTTGAAGAGGATGCCCCGGGTGAGGGGGTAGTGCTTGACGAGGTCTCGGACCTCCAGGATCGCCTCAGCCATGCAGGGTCGCCTCCCAGAAATGACAGGCGCTGCGGCGGTCCGCGTCCACCTCGTACAGCGGCGGCACATCGGTGCGGCAGACGTCCTGGGCCATCGGACAGCGGGGGTTGAAGGCGCAGCCGGGCGGGATGTTCAGCAGGTTGGGCGGCAGGCCCTTGATCGCGTACAGCTCCCGGCCCTTCTGGTCGAGCCGCGGGATCGACTCCAGCAGGCCCTTGGTGTACGGGTGGGCGGGGGCCTTGTAGATGTCGTGGACGGGGGCGGACTCGACGATCCGGCCCGCGTACATCACCGCGATCTTGTCGGCCACGTCGGCGACCACGCCGAGGTCGTGGGTGATCAGGATGAGCCCCATGTCGAGTTCCCGCTGGAGCTCCGCGAGCAGGTCCATGACCTGGGCCTGCACGGTGACGTCCAGGGCGGTGGTGGGCTCGTCGGCGATGATCAGGTCCGGTTCGAGGGAGAGCGCCATCGCGATCATGATGCGCTGGCGCATGCCGCCGGAGAACTGGTGCGGGTACTGCCCGACGCGCTCCCGGGCGGCCGGGATGCGTACCCGGTCCATCAGTTCGACCGCCCGGGCCTTCGCGTCCTTGCGGGACAGCCCCTGGTGGACGGTGAACATCTCGCCGAGCTGGTCGCCCACGGTGAGGACCGGGTTGAGCGAGGAGAGGGCGTCCTGGAAGATCATGGCCATCTCGGCGCCCCGGATCCTGCGCCGCTCGTCCTCGCCCAGCTTGAGCAGGTCGCGCCCCTTGAAGAGGATCTCGCCACCGGCGATCCGGCCGGGGGGCATGTCGAGGATGCCCATGATCGCCTGGGCCGTGACCGACTTGCCGGAGCCGGACTCGCCCAGCACGGCGAGGGTCTCCCCGGCGGAGACGGTGTAGTCGACCCCGTTGACGGCCTTGGCGACCCCGTCCCGGGTGTGGAACTCGACGTGCAGGTCCCGGACGTCGAGCAGCGGCTCCGACGCGCCGGGCGCCGCGGGCGTCACGGACATGGCGGGCACCACCTAACGCAGCTTGGGGTCGAGGGCGTCGCGCACCGCGTCGCCGAGCATGATGAACGCGAGCACCGTGACCGCCAGCGCCCCGGCCGGCCAGAGCATCATGTGCGGGGCGTTGCGGATGTAGGGGGACGCGGAGGAGATGTCGATGCCCCAGGAGACGGTCGGGGGCTTCAGTCCGGCGCCGAGGTAGGACAGGGTCGCCTCCAGCGAGATGTAGGTGCCGAGGGCGATGGTCGCGACCACGATGACGGGGGCGATCGCGTTGGGCGCGATGTGCCGCAACAGCATCCGGGTGTTGGACGCCCCGAGCGCGCGGGCGGCCTGCACGTAGTCGTTCTGCCTGGCGGTGATCACGGCGCCGCGGGCGATCCGGGAGAGCTGCGGCCAGCCGAGCAGCACCATGAAGCCGACCACCGGCCACACCGTGGTGGAGGTGACCACGGACAGCAGGACGAGGCCGCCCAGAACCACGGGGATGCCGAAGAAGATGTCGGTGAGCCGGGACAGGAGCGCGTCCCAGGAGCCCCCGAGGAACCCGGCGAGGGCGCCGAGGACCGAGCCGAGGATCGCCACCCCGAGGGTGGCGCAGACCCCGACGGTCACCGAGGTCCGGGCGCCGTAGACGGTACGGGTGTAGACGTCGCAGCCCTGGCCGTTGAAGCCGAAGGGGTGTCCGGGCTGGGAGCCCTGCTGCGCCTTGGCGAGGTCGCAGCTCAGCGGGTTGCCGGAGGCGATCAGCGAGGGCCAGATCGAGATGACGACCAGGAAGAGGATCACCAGGGCGGAGACGATGAAGACGGGGTTGCGCCGCAGGTCGCGCCAGGCGTCGGACCAGAGGCTGCGCGGCTTGCCGGACGGGCCGGCGCCGAGCGGGCCTGAGGGCGTCTTCTCCAGGGTCTCGCCCTCGCTCATCGCGAGGTCGGCGCCTCCGCCGGCCCCGGTGGGGGCGATCGCGTTGTCCTCGTAGGGAGGCTGCTGCTCAGGCATAGCGGATCCTCGGGTCGAGAACGGCGTACAGGAGGTCGACCAGCAGGTTCGCCACCAGGAAGACGAGGACCAGCACGGTCACGAAGCCGACCACGGTCTGCGAGTTCTGGCGCAGGATGCCCTGGTAGAGCTGGTAGCCGACGCCGTGGATGTTGAAGATGCGCTCGGTGACGATGGCCCCGCCCATCAGCGCGCCCACGTCGGTGCCGATGAAGGTGACGACGGGGATGAGCGAGTTGCGCAGCAGGTGCCGCCGGATGACCCGTCCCCGGGGCAGGCCCTTGGCCTTGGCGGTGCGCACGTAGTCGGCCCGCAGGTTCTCCGCGATGGAGGTGCGGGTGAGGCGGGTGACGTAGGCGAGTGAGACGGAGGCCAGCACGAGCCCGGGCACCAGCAGTTCGTCGAGCCGGGCGTCGGAGGAGACCGAGGGGTCGATCCAGCCCCATTTGATGCCCAGCACCAGCTGGACGATGAGGCCGGTGACGAAGGTGGGGACGGCGATGACGACCAGGGTCAGGATGAGCACTCCGGTGTCCACGGGCCGGCCGCGGCGCAGTCCGGTGACGACGCCGAGGCTGATGCCGATCAGGATCTCGAAGAAGATCGCGACCAGGGTGAGCCGGATGGTGACCGGGAACGCCTCGCCCATCAGCTCGGTGACCGGCTGCCCGTTGAAGGCGGTGCCGAAGTCGCCGGTGAAGACGTTGCCCATGTAGGTCAGGTACTGCTGCCACACGGGCTTGTCGAGGCCGAACTCCTTGCGCAGCTGGGCGGCGGTGGCGGGGTCGCACTGCCGGTCGCCGCAGAGGCCGGCGACCGGGTCGCCCATGACGTTGACCATCAGGAAGATCAGCAGCGTCGTGCCGAAGAAGACCGGGATCATCTGCAGCAGACGCCGGATCACATAGCGTCCCATGAAGCGCTCCGGGGGTCGTCGCGGGAGGCGGGAGGTCCCGGGAGGCGGGGGTGGCTCCGGCAGGGGTCCCGGGAAGGGGTGCGGCCCGGCGCCCGCGGTGCGCGTCGCCGGGCCGGATGGCTTCCGCCGTCAGTCGACCGTGATCTCGTTGTAGACGGGGACGCTGAACGGGTTCAGGGCCACGTTGGAGATCCGTTCCGAGTAGCCGGCGCTGCCGTTCTGGTACCAGAGCGGGATGGCCGCCATCTGGTCGCGGACGACCTCCTCGGCCTGCTTGAACAGGTCGACCGCCTTCGCGGTGTCGCTCTCGGCGTTGGCCTGGTCGACCAGGTCGTCGAACTGCTCGTTGGACCACTTGCCGTCGTTGGAGGAGGCGTTGGTGTAGTAGAGCGGCTGGAGGAAGTTCTGGATCAGCGGGTAGTCCATCTGCCAGCCCGCGCGGAACGGGCCGGGCATCTTCTGCTCGCCGATCTGGTTGCGGAAGTCGGCGAAGGTGCCGACCGGGTTGCCGACGCAGGCCGTGTCGTTGCCGAGGGCGTTGTTGATGGAGTTGCAGACGGCGTCGACCCAGTCCCGGTGGGAGCCGGTGTCCGCGTTGTAGGTGATCCGCACCTGGCCGCCGGGGAGGCCGCCGCCCTCCTCGATCAGCTGCTTCGCCGCGGCCGGGTCGTACTCGCAGGCGTCACCGCAGAGGGTGTCGTCGAAGCCGCCCTCCGCGCCGAGGACCGGGGAGGTCCAGTCCTTGGCGGGGGTGCGGGTGTTCTGGAAGATCGTCTGGGTGATCTGCTCGCGGTTGATGGCGCGGGAGAGCCCGGTGCGCAGCTTGGCGCCGTCGGGGGTGTTCCAGGCGTCGTCGTAGAAGGGGAAGGCGAGGGTCTGGATGATCCCGGCGGGGGTGTTGATGTAGCGGTCGCCGAGGTCGGCCCGGACGTTCTTGAGCTGCGAGGCGGGGATGTCGTCGACGAGGTCGAGGTTGCCGGCGATCAGGTCGGTGTAGGCGGTGTTGTTGTCGGTGTAGACCTTGAGGTCGATCCCGCCGTTCTGCGCCTTGTCCGGGCCGGGGTAGTCGTCCCAGCGCCGCAGCTGGGCCTGGTTGCCCTTCTGGTACGACTGGAGGGTGTACGGGCCGTTGCCGACCGGCTGGGCCACCCACGCGTCGTGGTCGTCGAAGAAGGCCTGCGGCAGCGGGGCGTAGGCGGCGTAGCCGAGGGTGTCGGGCCAGGTGGAGAACTTCTGGCTGAGCTTCACGGTGAAGGTGAGGTCGTCGACGACCTTCAGCCCCGACATGGTCCGGGCGGTGGGGTCGCCGCTCTCGGGGTGGACCTGCTCGTAGCCCTCGATGTAGCCGAAGAAGTAGGCGTTCTTCTGGTTGTTGCGCAGGTCGGCGCCGTAGTTCCAGGCGTCCACATAGGACTTGGCGGTGACCTTCTCGCCGTTGCTGAAGGTCCAGCCGTTCTTGATCTTGATGGTGAAGTTGGTCGAGTCCGTGGTCTCGATGCTCTCGGCCATCATGTCGGTGGCCGCGCCGGTCTTGGGGTCGTACTTCTTCAGACCCCGGAAGATCATGTCGAGGACCTTGCCGCCCTGCACCTCGTTGGTGTTCGCCGGCTCCAGGGGGTTCTGCGGGTCGCTCCAGGAGGAGCTGATGATCCCGTCCGCGCCGCTCCCTCCGCTGTCGCCTCCGCCACCGCCGCAGCCGGTCGCCGCGAGTGCGACGGCCACCGCGCAGGCGGCCCATCGGGCGTGCGTGGCTCCACGCATGGGGTTCCTCCCGTGTCCTCGGCCTGACGTAGCACCGAATATCACCCCATACAGGACATGACGCACCCTCAGCGCGGCCGGGCGGCTCCCGCTGCCGCCGGAAGAGTGACCTCCCAGGTGTCCACCGCGTAGTGCAGGGTCATGCCGTGCGCCTCGTACAGGGCGAGGGCCCGGGTCTCGTTGCCGGTGTCCACCCCCAGACCGATGGTGTCCCGGCCGCGGGCCGCGTAGACGGCGAAGGCGTGGCGCAGCAGATGACCGGCGACGCCCCGGCCCCGGGCGCGCTTCACGACGCCGACGTTGCCGATCCAGCCCATGGCCTCGCGGTCGTCCCTGCTGAGCAGGACGGCGACGTCGCCCTCCCCCGGCAGCGAGGCGATCCACACCAGCGACCAGTCGAGCCGGGCGCCGTCGATGTCGGCCAGCCAGGAGGCGTAGGGGCGCGGGTGGTGGTCGAAGTGCTCGGCGAAGGTCTCCTCGACGAGGGCGTGGGCGAGCCGGCGGTCCGCCTCGGCCCGGCAGTCGCGCAGGACCAGCCCGGCGGGCGGCACGGGCGGGGTGTCGGACGCGGACGACAGCGGGCGGGTCATGATCTGGTGGCGCCGCACCGTCCGCCAGCCCCGGCCGGTGAGGAGGCCGGTGTCCAGGGCGGGGCGCACATTGAGGTGGAGGTGGAGGACGGCCCGAGCCGCCCCGGCCGCCGCCGCCGTCTCCGCGGCCCGCTCCTCGATCCGCTCCAGCAGCAGCGCGGTCGCGTCGGGGCGGCCGGGCAGGGTGTAGAGGTCGACGCCGATGTCCCCCTGCCCGGAGTCGCTCCAGATCACGCCGTACCCCACGGGGCCCTCGGCGCCGGTGTCGGTGTCGGTCAGGAGCCAGGTGTCACGGGCGAGGTCGGTCTCCGGGTGGGCGAGGTCCGCCTCCACGGTGTGCAGATCGGTCTCGGGACGGCCGATCTCGACGAGGTCGACGGCGTTCATCAGGTCGCGTATCGCGGGGGCGTCGGCGAGCGCCGCCGGGCGGACGGTGAGGGCCATGCCGTCACTCTTCAGCGCCGCGCCCGCCCGCCGCAACGTCTTTTCCGGGGGCGGCCCGTGGCACGGACCGCCGGCCGGACGGACCGCGAGCCGGACCCGGACGCGTGCGCGCCGCCGGACGGCCCGGACACGCGGACGCGCCCGCCTCGCAGGTCGGACCCGGACGCGCCCCGCGGACGCCCCGGACACGCGTACGCGCCCGCACCGCCGGACGGCGGGGCGGGCGCGTACGGCGCTCGGGAGGCGGATCAGACGGCGTGGACGACGTCCTTCTCCTCGGCGAAGTGGCACGCCGACTCGTGCGCGGCCGGGGAGTCCTGACCCCTGAACCGCTCCGGCACCGCGAGCAGCGGCACCTCGGTGGCGCACTTGTCCTCGGCCTTCCAGCAGCGGGTGCGGAAGCGGCAGCCCGACGGCGGGTTGGCCGGGGAGGGCACGTCACCGGTGAGGATGATCCGCTCGCGGCCCTCGCGGGCCTCCGGGTCCGGGACCGGGACCGCCGACAGCAGCGCCTGGGTGTAGGGGTGCGTCGGGTGGTCGTAGATCTGGACGTCGGTGCCGATCTCGGCCATCTTGCCCAGGTACATCACGCCGACCCGGTCCGAGATGTGCCGGACGATGGACAGGTCGTGCGCGATGAAGACGTAGGACAGGTTGAACTCGTCCTGGAGCTTCTCCATCAGGTTGATGACCTGCGCCTGTACGGACACGTCGAGCGCGGAGACCGGCTCGTCGCAGATGATGATCTCCGGGTTGAGCGCGAGACCGCGGGCGATGCCGATGCGCTGACGCTGGCCGCCGGAGAACTGGTGCGGGTAGCGGTGGATGTACTCGGGGTTGAGACCCACGACCTCCAGCAGCTCCTGCACCTTCTTGCGCCGGTCCCCCTTCGGGGCCACCTCGGGGTGGATCTCGAAGGGCTCCCCGATGATGTCGCCCACCGTCATACGGGGGTTGAGCGAGGTGTAGGGGTCCTGGAACACCATCTGGATGTTGCGGCGCACGGCCTTGAGCGCGCGCCCCGACAGCTTGGTGATGTCCTGGCCCTTGTAGAAGACCTCGCCGGCGGTCGCCCGCTCCAGCGTCATCAGCAGCTTGGCGACGGTGGACTTGCCGCAGCCGGACTCGCCCACGATGCCCAGGGTCTCGCCCTGGTAGAGGTCGAAGGAGATGCCGTCCACGGCCTTGACCGCGCCGACCTTCTTCTTGAAGAGGATGCCCTGGGTCAGCGGGAAGTGCTTGACCAGGTTGCGGACCTGGAGGATCGGCTCCCCGCGCCCGGTGGGCGCCCCGAGCGCGGCGACCGCCGCGTCCTCGGCCGGGGAGTCCGCCTTGTCGAGGGCGGTCGTGCTCAAAGTCGCGTCCACGGCCTCGTCGGTCTTCCTGAGCTCAGCCATGGATCGTCTCCTTCCAGAAGTGGCACGCGCTGCCGCGGCCCGGCAGATCGGCGCCGTCCTGCTCGGTCACCGGGTGCAGCGCCGGGATGTCGGTGCGGCAGATGTCCTCGGCCTTGGGGCAGCGCGGGTTGAAGGCGCAGCCCGAGGGGATCTTGAGCAGGTTGGGCGGCAGGCCGCTGATCGCGTAGAGCTCCTGGCCCTTCTGGTCGAGGCGCGGGATCGAGTCCAGCAGACCCTTGGTGTAGGGGTGGGCCGGACGCTTGTAGAGCTCGTGCACGGGGGCGGTCTCGACGATCCGGCCCGCGTACATCACGGCGATCTTGTCCGCGACGTCGGCGACCACGCCGAGGTCGTGGGTGATCAGGATGAGGCCCATGTTGTACTCGCGCTGGAGCTCCGCGAGCAGGTCCATGACCTGGGCCTGGACCGTCACGTCGAGGGCCGTGGTGGGCTCGTCGGCGATGATCAGGTCCGGCTCCAGGGCCAGCGCCATGGCGATCATGATGCGCTGGCGCATACCGCCGGAGAACTGGTGGGGGTAGTCGTCGACCCGCGCCGCGGCGGCGGGGATCTTGACCCGGTCCATCAGCTCGATCGACTTGGCCTTGGCCTGCTTCTTGCTCAGGCCCTGGTGCACCCGGAACATCTCGCCGAGCTGGTAGCCCACGGAGAGCACGGGGTTGAGGGAGGAGAGCGCGTCCTGGAAGATCATCGCGATCTTCGAACCGCGGATGCGCCGCCGCTCCTCGCTGGACATGGTGAGCAGGTCCTGGCCGCGGAAGAGCACCTGGCCCTTGGGGATGCGGCCGGGGGGCATGTCCAGGATGCCCATGATGGCCTGCGCCGTCACGGACTTGCCGGAGCCGGACTCGCCGAGGACGGCGAGGGTCTCACCGGCGGAGACGGTGTAGTTGACGCCGTTGACGGCCTTGGCGACGCCGTCGCGGGTGTGGAACTCCACGTGCAGGTCGCGCACGTCGAGCAGAGGCCCCTCGTAGTCGCCCGCGCTGCGCGGGGCCGGGACGTCCGCCGTTTTCTCGATGGTGGTCACGTACGCCTCCCTCAGCGCATCTTCGGGTCGAGGGCGTTGCGGACCGCATCGCCGAACATGAGGAACGCGAGCACCGTGATCGAGACCATCACCGAGGGGATGATCAGGACGAACGGCGCGTTGCGCAGTTGCTCCCGGCCACTGGAGACGTCGACGCCCCAGGAGACCGTCGGGTCGGCGAGGCCGACACCGAGGAAGGACAGCGTGGCCTCGGCGGCGATGTAGCCACCGAGCGCGATGGTCGCGACGACGATGATCGGGGCGAGCGCGTTGGGCAGCACGTGCTTCATGAGGATGCGCGAGGTCGGAGCACCGAGCGCCTTCGCCGCCACCACGTAGTCGGCCTGCTTGATGGTGATCACCGCACCACGGGCCACACGGGCGATCTGTGTCCACCCCAGGAACACCAGGGCGAGGATCACGACCCAGATGGCGCGGTCCTCGAAGCTGGTGAGCACGACGAGAGCTCCCAGCAGGAACGGGATGCCCATGAAGATGTCGGTGAGGCGCGAAAGGAGGGTGTCGGTGATCCCGCCGAAGTAGCCGGCGAGCATGCCGACAGCCGTGCCGATGACCGTCACGAGCAGCGTGACACCGACACCGACGACGATCGAGGCACGCGCGCCGTAGACGACACGGGCGTAGATCGAGCGTCCCTGGCCGTCGTAGCCAAGCCAGTCGGGGGCGAAGAAGTGGGTCCAGTTCGGCGGCTGGAGGAAGTGGTTGGCGAGGTCGCCGTCACGCGGCGAGGCCGACGTGAACAGGCTCGGGAACGCCGCGATGACCAGCAGCAGGACGATGAGCCCCGCGGAGATCAGGAAGAGGGGCTTGCGACGGAGGTCGGCCCAGGCGTCGGACCAGAGGCTCCGTGCCTTGTCGGGCTTGGGTGCCTTGGCCGTGCTCACGGCGTCGGGCGCCGCCGCGACGGCGGTCGTGGCCTTGACGGCCTCCGTGGACGCGGTGGGGGCTGCGGTGTTCTCAGGCATACCGGATCCTCGGGTCCAGGACCGCGTAGAGCAGGTCGACGAGCAGGCTGCAGAGCAGGTAGACGAGGACGATCAGCGAGGCGATGCCGACGACGGTTGCTCCCTCGCGGCGGAACAGCGCCTCGTACACGGCGTCACCGACACCCTGGACGTTGAAGATGCCCTCGGTCACGATGGCGCCGGTCATCAGGTTGCCGATGTCCGTGCCGAGGAAGGTGACCACGGGGACGAGCGAGTTGCGCATCAGGTGGACACCGACGATGCGGCGGCGGGGCAGCCCCTTGGCGACGGCGGTGCGCATGTAGTCGGACCGCAGGTTCTCCGCCATCGACGTACGCGTCAGGCGGGCGACGTAGGCCAGCGACAGCGAGCCGAGAACGATGGCCGGCAGAAGCAGGTCGCCCATGTTCTCCGAGTCCTGAACGGTCGGAGTGATCCAGCCGAGCTGGAAGGCGAACAGGTACTGCATCAGGTAGCCCAGCACGAAGGAGGGCATCGAGATCAGGACGAGGGTGAGGCCCAGCAGGCCGCGGTCGCGGACCGACTCGGGCTTGAGACCCGCGACGACACCCAGGAGGATGCCGACGACGACGGTGAAGCTGAACGCGAAGAGCGTCAGTCTGATCGTGACCGGGAACGCCTGGCTGATGATGTCGGCGATGGGACGCCCACTGCCGATCTCCGTACCGAAGTCCCCCTGGAACAGACCTGTGAGGTAGTTCAGGTACTGGTGCCACAGGGGGAGGTCGAGACCGAGTTCCTGCCGCTTCGCTTCGAGGATGGCGGGATCGAACGCCTGGTCTCCCATGAGCGCTCTGACGGGGTCGCCGGGGAGCGCGTACATCATGGCGAAGATCAAAAATGTTGACCCGATGAACACCGGGATCATCTGGAGCAGTCGTCGTGCGACGTAGCGCCCCATGGGTGCCTCCGTGAGGGGTTAGCGCGTCCGGGGGCATTGCCAGCGCAGCGCAATGCCCCCGGACGACCGCCGCCGCCGGAGATCCGACGGCGGCGGGTGATGGCCGAGTGGGGATTAGGCCCGCCAAGGGTTACTTGACGGTGACTCCGGTGAGCTCGAGGTCACCGTGGAAGTCGACCTTGACGTTGTCGACGCCCTTACCGTGGCCACCGTTGATGCGGTAGTACCAGAGCGGGATGGACGGCATCTTCTCGAGAAGCTTCTTCTCGACCTCCTGGTAGCCCTTCACGGCCTCTTCCAGGGAGTTGGCCTTGTCGGCCTCCGCCATCATCTTGTCGATCTCGGCGTCCTTGAAGCGACCGTTGTTCGCCTCGGCCTTGGAGTTGTAGAGCTCCTTGATGAAGTTCACGTTGACCGGGTAGTCGGCCACCCAGCCACCGCGGTACATCGACTTCACCTGGTCGTTGTCACGGGCCTCGAGGTCCGTGGCGAAGTCCGGCTTGGCGTCGCCGACGCAGTCGACACCGGTCGCCTTGCGGATGGACTCGCAGACCGCGGTCACCCACTCCTTGTGGCCACCGTCGGAGTTGTACTGGATCGTGATCTTGTTGCCCGGAACGCCGCCGCCCTCGGTGACGAGCTGCTTGGCCTTCTCCGGGTTGTACGTGAACACGTCCGTACCCAGGTCCTGGTTGCCCTTGACCTGCGGCGGGGTGAAGCTCGTCGCCGGCACACGGGTGCTGTTCAGGACGGTCTTGGTGATCGTGTCACGGTCGATCGCCATGGACAGGCCCTGGCGGACCTTCGGGTCCATCTCCTTGAACGTGTCGGTGTAGAACGCCGGCACGAGGGTCTGGATCGCCGCGTACGGCTGCTCGATGGCGCCGTCGCCCAGGTCCTGCTTGTACTTCGGCAGGTCGGTCGGGCCGACCTGGCGGATGATGTCCAGGTTGCCGGAGACGACGTCCTGGTACGCGGCCTCGACGGTCGCGTAGTTCTTGAACTGGATACCCTTGTTCTGGGCCTTGTTCGGGCCCTGGTACTCATCGAAGGCCGCGACCTGGATGAGCTTCTTGCGGTTCCACTTCTCGAACTTGTACGGGCCGTTGCCGACCGGCTTCAGACCGAACGCCTTCGGGTCGTCGTAGAAGACCTTGGGCAGCGGAGCCCAGGTGGCGTAGCCGAGCTTGTAGTTGAAGTACGGGACCTTCTCCGACAGCTCGATCGTGAAGGTGGTCTCGTCGACGACCTTCAGACCGGACATCTTGTCGGACTTCGGGTCACCCTTCTCCGGGTGGACGTCGGCGTAGCCCTTGATGTCGCTGAACCAGAAGCTGTTCTGCTGCTGGTTCTTGATGTTGGCGTACCAGTTCCAGGCGTCCACGTAGGACTGCGCGGTGACAGCCTCGCCGTTGTGGAACTTCCAGCCCGGCTTGAGCTTGACGGTCCAGGTCTTGGAGTCCTCGGTCTCGACCGACTCGGCGTTCGTGTACACGATGTTGCCGTCGGCGTCGAAGTCCAGCAGCTGGGTGAAGAGCGACTGGATGACGTAGGAGCCAAGGCTCTCGTTGGTGTCGGCCGGGATCAGCGGCTTCTGCGGCTCGCCGACGTCGATCGAGACATAGCCCTCGGGCTTGCCCGAAGCGCTCTTGCCCTTGTCCGAGCCGCTGTCGCTGCCACCACAGGCAGTCGCGGCCAGAGCGACGACTATCGCACCCGCGACCCACTTGGCGCTCTTGGCACCACGCATGGGTTCCTCCTCATGAGTCCACTTGTCACTACGAGAGAGGCACTGTCTGACGCGCCGACACCCCTGACGGCGCTGCGGCAGTGCCCCGAGTGTGCTCGTGAGTCGGCGCTCCCCACAGCGCATGACCCATTGACCCGAGCTCAATGGAGCCAACTATTAAGTACGTCCGGGCCGTAAACCACACTTAAAGGGTCTCGTTTTGACAACATCAGAGGCGCCCGCCGGACCGAAATCCGGACAAAGCGAGCACAGACAGACACCCGCGAAACGGACCGTTAACACATGTTCCGGAGAGCGACGGCCGATATGCGGACACTCGGAGCACCGCGTCAGCCGGAAAACACTTTGACGGACGGCCCGGCCCCCCGCGAGTGTCCGCGGGGGGCCGGGCCGTCCGTCGTGGCTGCGCCAGGGCTTCTGGCGCTCCGTCAGGCGTGCTTGGCGCGGGAGGCGCTGCGGGCGCGCTCGCGCTGGTCCAGGACGACCTTGCGGATGCGCACGGCCTCCGGGGTCACCTCGACGCACTCGTCGTCGCGGCAGAACTCCAGGGACTGCTCCAGGGAGAGCTTGCGCGGCGGGACGATGGACTCCGCGACATCGGCCGTGGAGGAGCGCATGTTGGTGAGCTTCTTCTCCTTGGTGATGTTCACGTCCATGTCGTCGGCGCGGGAGTTCTCGCCGACGATCATGCCCTCGTAGACCTCGGTGCCCGGCTCGACGAAGAGGACGCCGCGCTCCTGGAGGTTGGTCATCGCGAAGCCCGTCACCGCGCCGGAGCGGTCGGCGACCAGGGAGCCGTTGTTGCGGGTCTGCAGCGCGCCGAACCAGGGCTCGTGGCCCTCGTGGATGGAGTGCGCGATGCCGGTGCCGCGGGTGTTCGTCAGGAACTCCGTACGGAAGCCGATCAGACCGCGGGACGGGACGACGAACTCCATGCGGACCCAGCCGGAGCCGTGGTTCGACATGTTGTCCATCCGGCCCTTGCGGACGCCCATGAGCTGGGTGACGGCGCCCATGTGCTCCTCGGGCACGTCGATCGTCATGCGCTCGACCGGCTCGTGGACCTTGCCGTCGACGTCCTTGGTGACGACCTGCGGCTTGCCGATGGTCAGCTCGAAGCCCTCGCGGCGCATCTGCTCGACCAGGATGGCCAGCGCCAGCTCACCGCGGCCCTGCACCTCCCAGGCGTCCGGGCGCTCGGTGTCCAGGACGCGCAGCGAGACGTTGCCGATGAGCTCGCGGTCCAGACGGTCCTTCACCTGGCGGGCGGTGACCTTGCGGTCCTTGACCGCGGACTTGGCGTCCGCGCCCTTGCCGGTGCCGCCGCGGCCGACCAGCGGGGACGTGTTGGTGCCGATCACCATGGAGATGGCGGGCTCGTCGACCGTGATCAGCGGCAGCGCGACCGGGTTCTCCGGGTCGGCCAGGGTCTCGCCGATCATGATGTCGGGGATGCCCGCGACGGCGCAGATGTCACCCGGGCCGGCCACCTCGGCCGGCTTGCGGGTCAGCGCCTCGGTCATCATCAGCTCGCTGATGCGCACATTGGACACCGTGCCGTCGCGCTTGATCCACGCGACCGTCTGGCCCTTGCGCAGCTCGCCCTGCTCGACGCGGAGCAGCGCGATACGGCCGAGGAAGTTGTCGGCGTCGAGGTTGGTGACGTGGGCCTGGAGCGGCGCGTCCTCCTCGTACGTCGGGGCCGGGACGTGCTCCAGGATCGTGGAGAAGAACGGCTCCAGGTTGGTGGAGTCCGCGGGGACCGTGCCGTCCTCCGGCTTGGTCAGCGAGGCGACGCCGTCACGGCCGCAGGCGTAGACGATCGGGAACTCGATCTGGTCCTCGTCGGCGTCCAGGTCGAGGAAGAGGTCGTAGGTCTCGTTGACGACCTCGTCGATCCGGGAGTCCGGACGGTCCGTCTTGTTGATGCAGAGGATGACCGGCATCCGGGCCTGGAGCGCCTTGCGGAGCACGAACCGGGTCTGCGGCAGCGGGCCCTCGGAGGCGTCGACGAGGAGCACCACGGCGTCCACCATCGACAGACCGCGCTCGACCTCGCCGCCGAAGTCGGCGTGGCCGGGGGTGTCGATGATGTTGATCGTGATGGGCGCCCCGCCGTCCTTGGGGTGGTACTTCACCGCCGTGTTCTTGGCGAGGATCGTGATGCCCTTCTCACGCTCCAGGTCGTTCGAGTCCATCATCCGGTCGTCGACGGAGTCGAGCTGGTGCGCGGCGAAGGCTCCCGCCTGCTTGAGCATGGCGTCGACGATGGTCGTCTTGCCGTGGTCGACGTGGGCGACGATGGCGACGTTGCGGATGTCATGGCGCGTGGGCATGAGTGGCTTGCGCTTCTCTCGGATCGTGGGAATCGGCGTCAGTTCCTTCGTACGCCCGCCGGGCGGACGCGCCACGGCTCCCCCCATGGTACGGGGCGGCGGCGCAGGGGACCGCGCGGCCGATCGGGGGCGGGCGGGCATGGGACGAGGATCACGCCGGGGCGCCCGGGGCGGGGTGGGGAGGGGCGCCGGTCGGGCCGGGTCGGGAGGCGGGTACGAGCTTGCCCGCCGGCGTGGCCGGCGGGCAAGGGAATTGAGCAGGTCATGAGCTTGCGCAAGCGGGTCCCGCGACTGCCCGGAGGGCCGCGGCACGCCCCGGGGGCGCGGTGGGCCCGGTGCGGGCCGGCGGATCGGAGCGCAGTCCGCCCTGACCCGCCGGCCGCTCGGGGCGGGGCCGGCGCCGATCCGCCGGCCGCTCGGGGCGGGGCCGGCGCCGATCCGCCGGCCGCTCGGGGCGGGGCCGGCGCCGATCCGGCGGCCGCTCGGGGCGGGGCCGGCGCCGATCCGGCGGCCGCTCGGGGCGGGATCCGCGCCGGTCGGCGGACGCGCCCTACGGCGTCGAGGACTCCCCGGCGGGGCTCCCGGTCGCCGTCCCGGGCTGCTCGGACGGCGTCCCGGCGGGCTTCTCGGGCCCCCCGGACGGCTTGCGGTAGCCGATGTCCTGGTAGCGCGGGGTCTCGAAACCGAAGGCCCCGACGTTCGCGAGCGAGGACTTCACCGCGACCAGGTCCGGACGCTGGTAGATCGGCACGGACCCGGCCGCGGCCCAGATCCGGGCGTCGGCCCGGTGCATCAGCTCGCGGGCGGCCTTGTCGTCCAGTTCGCCGGCCGCCTGGTCGAAGAGCTGGTCGATGTAGTCGGTGCCGACCCGGGTGTAGTTCTGCTCGACCAGCAGCGAGCCGTCCGAGGCCGGCCGGGGCTTGGCGTAGATCGGGCGGGCGTCGGTCGCCGGGTAGGCGCTGGCGGGCCAGGAGTAGAGGGCCAGGTCGTAGTCGCCGGAGGCGACGTGGTCCTTGAAGTAGCTCTCGTCGGCGACCTTGGTGACCTCGGTCCGGATGCCGATGCGCTCCAGCATCCGGGAGATCTTCGTCCCGACCGAGCGCACCTGCTCGGAGCCGGGGCCGGAGGGGAGGACGAAGCGCAGGGTCAGGGGCTTGCCGTCCTTGCCGACCGCGCCGCCGGCGGCCGCCGGGGAGGGGGCGGCGGTGCCGCGCGGGGCGTAGGCGCCGGCCATGCCGTCGCCCTTCTCCTGTCCCCTCGCGGTCGCGGTGCTGTCGGAGTCCTCGGAGGCCCCGGAGTCGCTCTCGGTCAGGGCGCGGGCCTGGCGCTCCAGGGCGAGGCTCTGGAGGGCGGCGGCCGGGGCCGGGGCGATCACCCGGGTGCCGGTGGGGGCGTGCTCGCGCAGGCGCGTGTCGGTGGCGGGCTTGTCGTCGCCCACGATGTAGAGGCCCTCGTCGGAGGCGTTGTCGGCGCCGCCGGGCTTGTCGGACTGCCCGGCGCCGTCCTCGTCCTTGTTCTCGTCCTTCTCGGAGGCGTCCTCGGAGGCGCTCTTCCCGGTGGCGTCCTTCTCGGCGCCGGCCGCCTCGGCGGGCTTCTTCTCCAGTGCCCCGCCCGGGGTCCAGCCGGCCGCGGTGAGCAGGGCCTGGGCCTCCTGGGTGTTCTGCTCGCCGAGGGCACCGCTGCTGTCCTTGTAATGGGGCTGGCCGGCCAGGGCGAGGTGGCTGCCGGGCGGATGCGCCGGAAGGCCGAGCGGACCGAGGACCGTCTCGGCCAGTTCGTCCCGGTCGATCGCGCGGGCGACGGCCCGGCGCACCCGGTCGTCGGCCAGCGGGCCGGACTCGCCGTTCATCGCGAGCTGGGTGTACGCGGGTTCCAGCGACTTGCGGACCCGGTAGCCCCGGAGCACCGACTGCTCCTCGGCGTAGCGGGCCTGCGCCTTCGCGGTGCGCTCGCGGGCCGCGCGCGCCGTCTCCGCCACACCCTCGTCGGAGCCGTGGGCCAGGGCCCAGGAGCGGAGGGCGGCGGACGGGGTGAGGTCGGAGCCGGGACCGTGGGCGAGGGGCTTGCCGCCCCGGCCGGCGTCCTTGGCGGCATAGGAGATACGTTCCGCCGCCTGGCGGTCGATGTCCGCGACGTCCAGCTTGCCGGCGGTGAGGGCGGCGATCCGCTCCTCGCGCGGGACGGCGGTCAGGACCAGGGAGTCGAGCTTGGCCCGCTCCCCCCACCAGCGCGGATTGCGGACCAGGGTGGTGGCCCCGCCGTCCCGGTCGACCTTCTCGATCCGGAAGGGGCCGGCCGTCGCCGGGAGCTCGGTGCGCGCCCCGTCGTTGAAGGCGGCGGCGGTGGCCGTCACCTCCTTCGGATAGAGGGGGGTGAACAGCGACTCCCAGTCGGCGTAGGGCTTGGTGAAGGTCACCTTGACCTCCAGGTCGTCCGTTCCGCGCTCGATCCGCTCGATCCGCTCGTACCCGGCGTTGCGGGCGGTCCAGTAGGCGGAGTCCTTGCCGCTGAGGGCGCGCCACTGGGCGAGGAAGTCGGGGGCCCCGATCTCCCGGCCGTCGCTCCAGACCGCCTGCTGGTTGATCTTGTAGAGGACGACCTGCTTGGGCTCGCGCTCGACGACCTCGGCCGATTCGAGGTAGTCCGGGTTGCGCACCGGGCGGCCGCGTTCGTCGACGGTGAAGAGGGCGGGGAGGGTGGCCGCCGCGATCCGGCCGGTCGTCGCGTCCGCGTCGGCCTGGAAGGCGTTGAGGGTGGCGGGCACCGTGTCGACGGCCCAGCGCACCGTGCCGCCGTCGGCGGTGGCGCCGCGGCCGGCGGGGGCGATGTCCTGGGCGGGCGGCTTCGCCGAGCTCCCGTCGTCCTCGGCGGTGCACGCCGCGAGGGCGGGGAGCGCGAGGACACCACTGGCGAGCAGGGCGACGGAGCGGAGCCTTCGGGAGCATGTCCGCCCGCGGGGGGCCTCGACCTGGGACATGGCCTGCACCTCTTAGTCCTGGTTCGTCGAATTTGGAGATGATCACACCGATTCCCCACTCAAGTGGACGCTCCGGCCCGCCGCGCGCCGACACGGCGGGGGCGGCCCGGAAGCTCACCCGGACAGCCCTTCGGGGGGCCGTCCGAGGGGCCCGGTGCACGGTCGCGGGCCGTGGTCCGGGGCCGTCCGGTGCGGTCGCGGCACGCCGGAGCCCGGCTTAGCCTCCGGAATGTGACGCGAACTGCCGTGCGGGCCCTGCTCTCGGCGCTGGCGGCGGCGTGGTGGCTGCTCGTGCCCGCCGTCCCGGGCGCCCTCGCCGACGAGCCCGTCGAACTGTCCCGGCAGGGCCAGGTCACCGACCGGACCGACGCCCTCGGCGACCGGGAGGACGCGGTCGCCACCGCCCTGGACCTGCTCTGGGAACGGCAGCGCCTCCAGCTGTTCGTCGTCTACGTCCGCGACTTCTCCGGAACGGCCGCCCCCGAGTGGGCCGCCCGGACCGCCGAGCGCAACGGACTCGGCGACAGCGACGTCCTCCTCGCCGTCGCCACCGGCGCCCGGCAGTACGCCTACTGGGTCGCCGACGGCTCCCGGCTCACCGACGCCCAGCTCGCCGCCGTGGCGCAGCGCGGTATCGAGCCCGCCCTGCGGGAGAACGACTGGGCCGGGGCGGCGATCGGGGCGGCCGACGGGTACGACGCCGTGCTCGCCGGGCGCCCGGTGCCGGAGGTCGCCGTCACACCCGGGCAGGCGGACCCGGGCGGCGGCGGGGACGCCGGCCCCGGCACGGGCGACCTGGTGCTGCCCATCGCGGTGATCGGCACGGCGGGCGCGCTCGCCGCGTACACGTACACCAAGCGGCGGCGGCGCACCGAGACCCGGACCACGCCCCGGGGCGGCCAGGAGGGCTGGGGCGCTCCGCCGGCCACCCCGCTGCCGGAGCTGGACGGGCGGGCCCGGCGGGCCCTGGTCGACACGGACGACGCGATCCGCACCAGCCAGGAGGAACTCGGCTTCGCCACCGCCCAGTTCGGCGAGGTGGCGGCCCGCCCGTTCACCGAGGCCCTGGCGCACGCCCAGGGCGAGCTGACCGCCGCGTTCCGGCTGCGCCAGCAGCTCGACGACGCGTACCCGGAGGACGAGGCGGCCCGGCGGCGGATGCTGGAGGAGATCCTGGCCCGCTGCGCCGAGGCCAACCGGCGGCTGGACGCCGAGTCCGAGGCCTTCGACCGGCTGCGCGCCATGGAGCGGAACGCGCCCGCGGCGCTCGCCGCCGCGCAGAGTGCCCACGACGAGACCGCCGGGCGGATGATCAGCGCGGAGGCCGCCCTCGGGGTGATGCGCGAGCGCTACGCCCCGACCGCCTCCGCGCCCGTCGCCGGGGCGGTGGACGAGGCGGCCGGCCGGCTGGAGTTCGCGGCCGGGGCGCTGGCCGAGGCGCGCAAGGCCGTGGAGAGCGGCGACCACGGGACCGCCGCCGTCCAGGTGCGGGCCGCCGAGGGGGCCGTCGCGCAGGCGGTGCTGCTGGTGGACGCCGTGGACCGGCGGGCGCAGGAGCTGGCCGGGGCGGCGGGGCGGCTGCCGGGGGCGCTGACCGAGACCGAGGCCGACCTCGCCGAGGCCCGCGGCGTGCTCGAGGGCACTCCGGACGGGGTGGCCACGGCGGCCCTCCAGGGGCGGGTGGCCCGGGCCGAGACGGTCGCCGGGGAGGTACGGCGGGAGACGGAGGCGGGGCCGTACGACCCGATCGACGCGCTGCGCCGGGTGGAGGAGGCGGACGCCGCCCTCGACGAGGCGCTGGCCGGGGTCCGTGAGCGGGAGCAGGGTTCCCGGCGGGCCCGGGCCCTGCTGGACCGGGCGCTGTTCGGCGCGCGGGCGGCCGTGGACGCGGCGGCCGACTACATCGCCACCCACCGGGGCGCGGTCGGCAGCGAGGCGCGCACCCGCCTGGCCGAGGCGCGGCGGCGGCTGGAGCGGGCGGAGTCGCTGAGCGGCGACGGCTCGGGCACCGGGGGCGATCCCCAGGCCGCTCTGGCGGAGGCGCAGCGGGCCGACGCGATGGCCCAGGAGGCGCAGACCCTCGCCGAGAACGACGTCCGGGGTTACGGCGGCGGCCCCGGCGGCGGGATGCGGGGCGGGCCCGGCGGCGGGCTGGGCGGCGCGGTCCTCGGCGGGATCATCCTCGGCGGCATGCTCGGCGGCCGCGGGGGCGGGGGCGGGGGCGGGGGGTACGGCGGCGGCTTCGGCGGTGGTTTCGGGGGCGGCCGTCCCGGCAGCTTCGGCGGCGGGGGCACACGGGGCCGGATGGGCGGCGGCCGCTTCTGACCCCGGAGCCGCCCGCCCCGGCCGCGTATCCCCGGGCCCGTACCGACGAGGCTGCAGTTCACCAGGTTCGAAGGCTCCTGTTCACCAGGTTCAAGGGAGAGTGGCGATGACCAAGCAGACCGTCCTCGGACGGGTGGCCCAACTGGCGAGGGCGAACATCAACGCGCTCCTCGACCAGGCGGAGGACCCGCAGAAGATGCTGGACCAGCTCATCCGCGACTACAGCAACAACATCGCCGACGCCGAGCAGGCCGTCGCGACCACCATCGGCAACCTGCGGCTGATGGAGCAGGACCACCGGGAGGACGTGGACGCGGCGGCGGAGTGGGGCGGCAAGGCGCTCGCGGCCAGCAGAAAGGCCGACGAACTGCGCGCGGCGGGCAGCGTCCCGGACGCCGACCGCTTCGACAACCTGGCGAAGGTGGCGCTCGGCCGGCAGCTGGCGTCGGAGAAGGAGGCGCGGGCCGCCGAGCCGGTGATCGCCTCGCAGACCGAGGTCGTCGAGAAGCTCAAGTCCGGTCTCCAGCAGATGAAGGAGAAGCTCTCCCAGCTCCAGGCGAAGCGGGACGAACTGGTCGCGCGGGCGAAGTCCGCCGAGGCGCAGAACCGGATGACGGACGCGGTGCGGAGCATCGACGTCCTGGACCCGACCAGCGAGCTGAACCGTTTCGAGGACAAGGTCCGCCGCGAGGAGGCCCGGGCGCTGGGCACGCAGGAGCTGGCCGCCTCCTCGCTGGACGCGCAGTTCGAGCAGCTGGACGCGGTGGGGGACGGCGCCGAGATCGAGGCGAGGCTGGCGGCGCTGAAGTCGGCGTGAGAGGCGAGACCGGCGGCGCTGAAGCCGGCGTGGGAGGCGGGTCTTCCGGCGCCCGGTCCTCAGAGGGCCGGGCGCCGGAAGACCGGCCGTCAGAACATGCTCAGGAGCTGGTCCACCGTCGGCTCCGCCGTCCCGCCGCCCTCCTCGGGCAGGCCCAGTTCGAACCAGACCGTCTTGCCGCGCGGGGTCCGCCGGGAGCCCCAGCCGGAGCTGAGCAGGCCCACCAGCTGGAGGCCGCGGCCGCCCTCGTCGGTGTCGCGGGCACGCCGGCGGCGGGGCTGGACCAGGCCCGCGTCCCAGACCTCGCAGACCAGGGTGCGGTCCCGCAGCAGCCGCAGCCGTATCTCGCCCTCGCCGTAGCGGAGCGCGTTGGTGACCAGTTCGCTGACGAGGAGTTCGACGGTGTCGGCCAGGGCGTCCAGGTCCCAGGCGGTGAGCTGGGTCCGGGCCAGTTCCCGGGCGCGGCCCACCGAGCGGGGCTCGCGGGGCAGGCGCCAGTCGCCCACCGACTCGGCGGGCAGGCCCTGGATGCGGGCCATGAGGAGAGCGATGTCGTCCTCACCGTGGCGGGTGTCCAGGGTGGAGAGGACGTGGTCGCAGACGTCCTCCAGGGGGCGGCCCGGGTCGCCGAGGGCGGCGCGGAACGCCTGGAGGCCCTCGTCGAGGGGGTGGTCGCGGGACTCCACCAGGCCGTCGGTGTAGAGCGCGAGCAGGGAGCCCTCGGGGAGTTCGACCTCCACCTCCTCGAAGGGTTCGCCGCCGACGCCGAGGGGCATCCCGGGCGGTACGTCCAGGAGCAGCGCTTCGTCCCCCGGTTCGACCAGGACGGGCGGCAGGTGGCCCGCGTTGGCGAAGGTGCAGCGGCGGGTGACCGGGTCGTAGACCGCGTAGACGCAGGTCGCGAGGTAGACCTCGGCGAGGTCGGCCTCCTGGGTGCCGCGGGGGGCCGAGCCGCCCGCCGGGCCGGAGCGCCTGAGCTGGGAGGGGGTGCCGGGGCCGCCGAGGCCGCGGGCGATCTCGTCGAGAGCCGACAGCACCTCGGCGGGTTCCAGGTCGAGCAGGGCCAGGGTCCGTACGGCGGTGCGGAGTTCGCCCATGGCGACGGCGGCACGCAGACCGCGGCCCATGACGTCGCCGACGACCAGGGCGGTGCGGTGGCCGGGGAGTTCGATGACGTCGAACCAGTCGCCGCCGACCTCGGTGGTGGTGGTGCCGGGCAGATAGCGGCAGGCGATGTCCAGTCCGGCGGCCTCGGGGTCGCCGGGCGGGAGCAGGCTGCGCTGGAGGATCAGGGCGCGTTCGTGCTCGCGGCGGTAGAGGCGGGCGTTGTCGATGCAGACGGCCGCGCGGGAGGCGAGCTCGACGGCGAGGGCCCGGTCGCGCTCGCCGAACGGCTCGCTGCCCTTGGCCCGCGCGAACTGGACCAGTCCGACGACGGTGTCGTGGGCGACCATCGGCACGGCGAGGGCGGACTGCACCAGACTGCCCTCCGCCCCGGGCAGGGAGCGGACCCTCGCGGTGCGCAGGGCGTCCGCGCAGGGGGAGTTGAACGGGTAGCGGTGGACCTCGCCGACAGCCGCGGGCGCAGCGCCGTTCTCGACGCAGTCCGGGGTGGCGACGAGGGGCGCGTCCGAGACGGCGCTGGCGAAGGCGACCCGGCGCAGCTCGGCGGTGCCGCCGCCGTAGCTCTCCGAGTGGGCGGAGCCGAACTGGCCGGGCGGGGCCTCGTCCCCGGTGAGCAGGCCCTGGTAGAGGTCGACGGAGGCGAGGTCGCAGAAGCCCGGGACGGCGACGTCCAGCAGCTCGCGGGCGGTGGTCTCCAGGTCGAGGGAGTTGCCGATCCGGGCTCCGGCCTCGTTGAGGAGGGCCAGGTTCCGGCGGGCGTTGGCGGCCTCCCGGGCGGCGATCTGACGGCGGGTGACATCGGTGCCGAGCCCGGCGACGCCGACGGGCCGGCCCGATCCGCCGTGCACGCGGTAGAGGTTGACCGACCAGTGGCGGCGTTCGCTGCTGCCGGCCACCGTGCCGGAGATCTGGAGGTCGGTGACGGACTCCCCGGTGGCGAGGACATGACGCAGGGCCGCGTCCAGGCGTTCGGCCTCGGGGCGCTGGAGGTAGTCGTGGACGGTGCGCCCGCGGTGCTCCTCGGCCTCGCCGCCGAAGACGGTGGCGAAGCGGCGGTTGGCCCGCTGCACCGTCAGATCGGCACCGAACAGGAGGAATCCAAATGGGGATTGGCCGAAAATAGCCTGTGAAGCGGCGAGATCGCTCTCGATCCTGCGCAGCGCACGCACATCGACCACGATGCACAGGGCCGCCTGCCGGCCGTCCTCCGCCTCGCTCGGCATGACGTAGATCTCGGCGAGTCCGTGCACCGCCCGGCCGCGCCCGCCGGGTGGCCGCGCGCCGTCGGGGGCGCCGGAGCCGCCGGGGACGCGGAACGGGACCAGGCCCGTCCACTCCTTGCCGTCGAGGATCTCGGCGACCTTGCGCCGTCCGCGCGTGCGCAGTTCGGCGGGGAGGAAGACCTCGATCGGGTCCTTGCCCCTGACCTGCTCGGACGTGATGCCGAACAGTTCGGCGGCACGCCGGCTCCACTGGTCGACCAACCCGTCCGGCCCGATCGAGAAGGATGCGACCTTGATGTAGTCGTAGATCGAGCCAGGCGGGCTGCTCTGCCACATGACGCCGCTCGACGTCCCAGGTATCTCGCTCACGCGACCGTCCCCTCCAGCTCACCGCACCGGACCGGCCATGACCGCAGTATTCAGCACTACGGCCCCGGCGGACACGGCGTTCACGATCACAGAGAGGTCTCGTTCATTTCCGGCCGAGTTCTCCGTGATCGTCGTCCCTCCCCGACTCCTAACCAGTCAGAGCCAGCTCGAACCACACCGTCTTGCCCGTTCTGCCGCGCCGGGTACCCCAGCGGCGGGCCGAACAGGCCACCAGTTGCAGGCCGCGGCCCCCTTCGTCCTCCGGGCGGGCGGCCTTGGCGACGGGTGGGTCCGGGAGGGGGTCGGAGACTTCGACGCGCAGGGCGGACGGCGGCGCGGACGGATCGGGGCCGGCCAGCAGGACGAGGCGGACGCCGACCGGTCCCGCCGTGTAGCGCTGGGAGTTGGTGACCAGCTCGCTCACCAGGAGGACCACCAGATCCCGCGCGGTGTCGTCGGCGCCCCAGTCCCGCAGGGTGTCGCGTACGGCGTGACGGGCGGCGCGCACGGCGCCCGGGCGCGCGGGGAAGCTCCATTCGGCGCAGGCGCCTTCGGTGCCGACCACGTCGCTCACGCCGCTCACTTCCCCGGACTTCGCCGAACTTCGCCAAACGGCTCACGACCCCACACCCTTTTCGGGGGACAAAATGCACATACCCCTTTTACCTGGGTGGGTACCGTGACGGCCGGGACGGGTGTGACGGGCCCGGCGCGCGGGGGCGCAGGCAGGGCAGGCGGCAGCCGCGCGGGGACGCACGCAGGGCAGGCGTCAGCCGCGCGGGGGCTCGTCGGCCCGCTCCCCCGGCTCCGCACGGGCGAGGAGCAGCCGGACGGCCTCCGCGACCGCGGGCCGGTCCTGGTCGAGCCAGTCCACGTCGTCCCGTTCGTGCGGGGCGAGCCAGCGGACGGCGTCGTGCTCCTGGAGCGGGCGGGGGCGGCCGGAGAGGATGCGCACGGTCCACACCTGGAGGACATAGCCGGGCTTCAGGGGCCACTGGCCCGGGACGCGCTCCACGGGCTCGGTCTCGATGTCCAGTTCCTCGCGGAGTTCGCGCACCAGGGCCTGCTCGGGGCTCTCCCCCGGCTCCTGTTTGCCGCCGGGCAGCTCCCACCGGCCCGCCAGTTCCACGGGGGTGCTCCGACGGGCGGCGAGCAGCCGCCCGTCGTCGTACACGGCACCGGCCACCACCACACGCTCGTCCATGCGCCGGAGCGTACTGCGCCGACGCACGGGGGTGCGGACGGGCCGGGGGCGGAGTCACGGGCGGGCGGGCCAGGGGCCGGGGGACGGGCCGTCAGGGGCCCGTCCGGCCGGTGGATCAGCGCCCCGGCTGACCGACCGGTTCGACCGAGTAGAGCTGCTTGTGGCCGCGCACGTCGAGGGAGTCCGCGATCCGTTCCGCTTCGGCCCGGGTCGCGTACCGGCCGACGCGGTACCGGTTGCCGTTGTCGTCCTGCCGTACCACCTGCCAGGGGAGCACGGCGGCGCCTTCCGTCATCGCGTCCCTCCCCAGGTCGTGCCGAGCGTCCGTAACCATCGCCGGGAAACCGCACTACGCATATGCCCAAGCGTACGCCTGACCTTCACTGAGCGGATACGTGTTTTCACAAAGAGACAGCACGAGGGGGCGCATCCGGCTGGATACGCCCCCTCCACGGCCGAGGAAGCGCCATCCGCAGCGCCCTCCCCCGTCCCCGGTTCTCGGCTCCCCGCCCCCGGCTCCTGGCTCCCGGCTCCCGGCTCAGCGCACCGGGAGGTGGTACGCCACGCGGTAGCGGTCCGCCGGGACCACCACGTCCGCCGTCTCGACCGCGCGCCCGGAGGCGTAGTACGTCCGCTCGATCACCATCACCACATGGCCCGGCACCCCGCCGAGCGCGAGCAGTTCCTCGGCGAGGCCGGGGCGGGCGCCGACCTGCTCCACCACGTTGTCCACGACGACGTCGATGGCGGCCATCCGCTCGACCACACCGCAGCCGCCGAGCGGCCCCTCCTCGGGGAGCATCACGGGAGTGCGCCCGGTGACCGCCAGCGGCTCCCAGGAGGTCGAGATCATCATGGCCTCGCCCGCGTCCCGGTAGAGGTAGCGGGTGCGCATCACGCGGTCGCCCAGCTCGACGCCGAGGCGCCCGGCGATCTCGGGGCCGGCGACCTCCTGCTCACTGCTCGACTCCCAGGTGCCGCGAGCCCCCTCGTCCGCCTGCTCCTGCCGGAAAGGGCTGGCGCCCGACGGCGGCCGGAAGCCCGTGCGGGCGACCCGGCGCGGCACGGGCCGCTCGCGCACATACGTCCCCGAGCCGGACCGGCCCTCGACGAGCCCCTCTGCCATGAGCACCTTGCGCGCCTCCAGCGCGACGGTGTCCGAGACTCCGTACTCCTGGCGGATGCGCGCCTGCGACGGCAGCCGGGTGTGCGGCGGCAGCGCGCCGTTCACGATCTTCTGCCGCAGATCGCTCGCAACGCGAAGATAGGCGGGCTGCTCACCGAATGTCACTGGCCACTCCCAACAGGTTGACAGACAGCAACAGAGTGGCAACCGTCGGTTGTTGACCGCAAGTGTGGGCCACAGTTTCACTCGATGTGATGACTTACCGGTGAGCAGGGGTTTACCCGGGGTATGCCCGGTCGCTCCGCCCGACCCCTTGACCCTAATGGTCCAGACCAATAACTTCCTGCGTGCACGCACGACTTCGCTCCTCCCCCGTCGGCACACGCACAGGAACGAGCCCAGCCCCATGCGTCGAAACACCCTCCTCCGCACGGCAGTCGCCGTCAGCGCCCTCTCCCTCGTGGCCACCCTGGCCCCCGCCGCGGCCGCCACGGGCGGCGAGCGGCACGGGGAACGACACGGGGACCGGCCCGGCGACCGGCACTCCGCCCCCGCCTACAAACGCGTCGGCTACTTCACCCAGTGGGGCGTCTACGGCCGCGACTTCCAGGTCAAGGACATGGACACCAGCGGCCAGGCCGCCAAGCTCACCCACATCAACTACGCCTTCGGCAACGTGAGCGCCGAGGGGAAGTGCTTCACCGGCAACATCCCCGGGGAGGCCGACGCCTGGGCGGACTACGCGCGCCCGCTGGAGGCCGCGGACTCCGTGGACGGTGTCGCCGACACCCCCGACCAGCGCCTGGCCGGCAACTTCAACCAGCTTCGCGAGCTCAAGGCCAAGCACCCCGGGCTCAAGGTGATGATCTCCCTCGGCGGCTGGAGCTGGTCCACCCACTTCTCGGACGCCGTCCGCACCCCCGCCTCCCGCAAGGCCCTGGTCTCCTCCTGCATCGACCTCTACATCAAGGGCGATCTGCCGGTCGACGGCGCCCGCGGCGGCGAGGGCGCGGCGGCCGGGCTCTTCGACGGCATCGACCTCGACTGGGAGTGGCCCGGCTCGGCGGGCGACACCGACACCGTCTTCAGGCCGGAGGACAAGAAGAACTTCACCGCGCTGGTCCGCGAGTTCCGCTCCCAGCTCGACGCGTACGCGAAGTCGCAGGCGAAGCCGAACGCGACGGTCAAGGCGCAGGAACACGGCGACGGCAAGGGCAAGCACAGGCCGAAGCCCAGGCACTACGAGCTGACCGCCTTCGTGCCCACCGCACCGGAGAAGATCGACGCCGGCTTCGAAGTCCGCAAGATCATGCGGGACCTGGACTTCGTGACCCTCCAGGGTTACGACTTCCATGTGTCGGGCGAGCCGGTCACCAACCAGCAGTCCGCGCTGCGCGCCCCGGGCGACTTCAGCGTCGACCAGACCGTCCGCGACTGGCTGCGCCGGGGCGCTCCGGCGCGCAAGCTGGTGGTCGGCATGCCGTTCTACGGACAGGGCTGGACCGGGGTGACGGGCGGCGGCGACGGCCTCAACCAGCCCGCCGCGGGCCCGGCCCCGGCGACCTGGGCGAACGGCTACGAGGACTACAAGGCCCTCAAGAAGCTGGCCCGGTCCGGCACGTACAGGATCCACCGCGATCTGCGGAACGGGCACGCGTGGATCTTCGACGGCACCACCCTGTGGACCTACGACGACCCCCAGGTGCTGCGCACCAAGTCCGCGTATGTGCGGTCGATGGGGCTGGGCGGCGCGATGTTCTGGTCGCTGGACGGCGACACGGCCGACGGCGAGCTGATGACCGCCGTCGACCGGGGGCTCGGACGCCGCTGAGGCCCGCGTCCGCCTGCCCGGACGCCCTTGAGAACCCCTGTCCCGGGGCGGGCCGCTCCGGGACGGGGCAGGCGGGACCGGCGTCGGCTCAGACGCCGGTCCCGCCGTCCGGCGTGCGCGCCGTGGCGGCGGCCGCGCGTGCGGCGGCGCGTGCGGCCGGGGCGCGCTCGCCGGTTCCGGTGGCCTCGTCCGTCCCCACCGCCTCGTCCGTCACGGCGGCCTCCTCCGTCCTGGTGGCCTTGTCCGTCCCGATGGCCTCGTCCGTCACGGCGGCCTCCTCCGTCCTGGTGGCCTTGTCCGTCCCGATGGCCTCGCCTGTCCTGGCGGCCTCGTCCGTCCCCGCAGCCTCGCCTGTCCCGGTGGCCTCGTGGGTCACCGCCTCGGCGCCGCCGTCCGTGTCACCGGTACCGCCGGTGGCTCCGTCGGCGCCCTCCCCCGTGCCCTCGTCCGTGCCGGCGCCGTCCGCCAGGGTGCCGGTGAGCTTGCCCTCGGTGGCCGCCAGGGCACAGGTCACCGTCCGGTCGCCGAGGGCCCAGCTTTCCCGGGTCGGCAGGTAGTAGTAGTTGGCGATGTGCGGTGCCAGGGCGGTGGGGTCGGGCACATGGGCGTCGCTGATGGCGTTGCACCGCCGCTCCATGGCCGTGTCGTCCGCGGCCGAGCCGGGGTAGCCGTCCGAGCCGCGCAGGCGGTAGCCGCCGGTCACCTCGGCGTCGTGCGGCTCCGCGCAGTCGACGGTCGGGACGGAGGCCGTCTCGGTCTCGTCGGGGACCTCCGCCCCCGGGATGTCGAAGCAGTCGCCCTTCTCCAGGTCGAAGGGGCTGCTGGAGTTCGTGGCCTCCTCCACGCCCTCGCTGAAGCCGCGCCAGAACTCGCCCGCCGCGCCCGAGACCGTCCAGACCACCACCAGCAGGGTGCTGACCGCGGACAGAGCGACGCCCGCCACGGCCATGCCCTTGCCGCGCTGCCCGGTGCGCCGGATCTGGCGGAGCGCGATCAGACCGAGGATCAGGCCCAGGGGCGGCAAGCAGCAGACGATGCCGGTGACGAGGGCGGCGATGGCGAGGCCGTTGTGGGAGTCACCGCCCTGGCGCGGGGGCGGTGGGTAGGGGCCGTAGCCGCCGCCGTAGGGGTACGGAGCAGCGGGCGGGCCGTAGCCGGGCGGGGGCGTCCCGTACGGCTGCTGCGGGGGCACGGGCGGCTGCTGGGGGTGCGGGGGCCCGCCCCACGACTGCTGCGGGTCCGGCCGGCCGCCGGGGGCTGCGGGGTCCACGACTCGGTGCTCCTCGGTGCTGTAAGGAATCGGCGTCCGGTGTCCGGGGTTCCGGCGGAACCCTGCCCGGTGTCCGGGGTTCCGGCGGACCCGGGCCGATCGGCCGCGCGCGTTCGGAACGGCGGGCGGATCATACGACGAAGCACGGCGGGGGCGGCAGGCGCGGGGCGGTCCCGGCACATGAGAGCGGACGGGGCGGGAACGGGCGCGGGGCGGGGCGGGCGGGACCGGTCGGACGCGGGGCCGGGCGCGCGGAGCGGGCGGCGGCCCGGGAACGCGGGAGGGACGGCCGCGGACGGCCGTCCCTCCCTCACTGCGCCGGCGCGCGCCTCAGCGCACAGCCGGGTACCTCAGAACTGCAGCGACCAGGCGTCGATCTTGCCCGTGTCCCAGTTGGCGTTGTCCGCGACCCGCAGCTTCCAGACGCCGTTGGCCGGCTCGGAGGAGGCGTTCACCGTGTAGGTGGTGATCACGTTGTCCGAACTGCCGCCGGAGCCGAAGGCCTTCAGGTTGTAGACCGAGCCGTCGGGCGCGACCAGGTCGATCTTCAGGTCGCCGATGTAGGTGTGCTTGATGTCGACCGAGACGGCCAGGTTCGACGGCGCGTTGCCGGTCACACCGCTGACGGTGATCGGCGACTCGACGGTGGAGTTGTCCTGGATCGCGTAGTCGCCGGTGTTCTCGAACTTGTCTCCGGGCGGCGGCGTGGTGCCGCCGCCGCCCACGTTGAGCAGCCGGTTCGGCGAACCGGAGCCGGGGTTGGTCACCTTGCCCTGGGTGGCGGCGGAGGTGAGCGCGGCCGAGACCTGCGCCGGGGTGGCGCTCGGGTTCCCGTCCAGGTAAAGCGCCGCCGCGCCCGCGACGTGCGGGGCCGCCATCGAGGTGCCGGAGATCGTGTTCGTCGCCGAGTTGCTGGTGTGCCAGGCGGACGTGATCGAGGAGCCCGGCGCGAAGATGTCCACCACGCTGCCGTAGTTGGAGAAGCTGGAGCGGGCGTCGGTGCTGGTGGTGGAGCCGACGGTGATGCCCTCCGTGACGCGCGCCGGCGAGTAGTTGGCCGCGTTGGCGCCGCTGTTGCCCGCCGCGATCGCGTAGGTGATGCCGGATGCGATCGAGTTGCGGACGGCCGCGTCGAGGACCGGGTCGGCCCCGCCGCCGAGGCTCATGTTGGCGACGGCCGGCTTCACCGCGTTCTGCGTCACCCAGTCGATACCGGCGACGACCTGCTCGGTCGTGCCGGAGCCCTGGTTGTTGAGGACGCGGACGCCGACGATCTTCGCCTTCTTGGCGACGCCGTGGGCGGTGCCGGCGACGGTTCCGGCGACGTGGGTGCCGTGGCCGTTGCCGTCCTGCGCGGTGTTGTCGTTGTCGATGGCGTCGTAGCCGTTGAAGGCCCGTCCGCCGAAGTCGCTGTGGGAGATGCGGACACCGGTGTCGATGATGTAGGCGGTGACGCCCTCACCGGCCGGGTCCGGGTAGGTGTAGCTCTGGTTCAGCGGGAGCGACTGCTGGTCGATCCGGTCGAGGCCCCAGGACGGCGGGTTCGGCTGGGTGCCGGTGATCGTGAACGTGCGGTTCTGTACGACGGACTCGACGGCCGGGTCCGCTGCGAACTTCTTGGCCTGCGCCTCGGTGAGCTGGACCGAGTAGCCGTTGACGGCGGCCTTGAACGTCCGCTTGATCTTGGCTCCGTACTCGGCCGCGAGGGCCTTGCCCTCCTTGGAGCCCGCGTCTGCCTCGGACTCGTCGAGCGTCACGATGTAGCTGCCCTTGATCGCGCCGGGGGCGCCGGCGTTCGCGATGACGCCGTCCGGGGCCGGCTCGGCCGCGGCGGGAAGGGCGGAAACCGTGCCGGCCGCGAGGGCGGCGACGGCTATGGCGCTGGCCGCGGCGATTCTTCGCCGCGAGTTACGCATCACAGACATGTGAGGGGTCCTCCTCATAGGTGGTGCGTGCTGTGGGGGTCATGACAAACGCGAGAGGGGGGCCTCCGAATCACCGACGGCTCGTCAACGATTCGGCATCCACGGGCGGCTCCCCCTTGCACGTCCGCCGTCCGAAAGATTGACCGATCCATAGGAATCGCACAAGGGGCCCGGACACGGTGAAACACAAGCGCCACACGGCTGCCATGCTGACGACCCATGACGCGTTATCAGTGCCCCGACTGCGGAAACGAATGGCCGGGCGATTCTGTCATCTGGTGCTGCCCCGACTGTCAGGGGCCCCTCGACCTGGCCTTTGACGCCGGCGCGGTGCCCCGGGACGCCCTCCCCCACCGGGTCGACTCCCTCTGGCGGTACGCGGAAGCGCTGCCGCTCGCGGCCCCGGGAGCGCCGGGTCCGGGGCCGTCGCTCTCGCTCGGGGAGGGGAGAACTCCGCTGGTGGAGCTGACCCCTGCGGTTTCGGCCAAACTCGACTTCCTGATGCCCACCCTGTCGTTCAAGGACCGCGGCGCGGTGATGCTCGCCGAACTGGCCCGCCGGCTGGGGCCGCGCCGGGTGGTCGCGGACAGCAGCGGGAACGCGGGGACGGCCGTCGCGGCATACTGCGCGAGGGCGGGTCTCGACTGCACGGTCTATGTGCCCGACAGCACACCGGCGAAGAAGACGGAGCAGATCAGGGCGCACGGGGCGGCTCTCGTGGCGGTGCCCGGCGGGCGCGAGGCGGCGGCGGACGCGGCGCGCGCAGCGGCCGGCGAGCCGGGCGTCTTCTACGCCAGCCATGTGTACAACCCGCACTTCCTGCACGGCACCAAGACCTATGTCTACGAGCTGTGGGAGGACCTCGGGGGCGCGCTGCCGGACGCGATCGTCGTCCCGGTCGGCAACGGCACGCTCCTGCTGGGCGCGGCGCTGGCCCTGGCCGAACTGCGTGCGGCGGGGCTTACGGATGCCCGGCCGGCACTGGTGGCCGTCCAGGCGGAGGCGGTGTCGCCGCTGGCCACGGCGTTCCGGGCGGGCGCGGACGACCTCCTGTCCCCCGCCGCCCCGGCCCCCACCCTCGCCGAGGGCATCGCGATCCCGAACCCGCCGCGGGCCCGCCAGATCCTCCGCGCGGTCCGCGAGTCGGGTGGCGAATTCCTGACGGTCACCGAACCCCAACTCCGCACCGCCCAGGCGGACCTGGCCCGCCGCGGCCTCTTCGTCGAGTCGACGGGCGTCGCCTGCTGGGCCGCGGCTTCCTCCTGGACCGACCGCACGGCGGTGGTGCCGCTGTGCGGGGCGGGGGTGAAGACGGGGGTGGCGGGGAGCCCGTGAGGCGACCGGCAACCGGGGGGCCGGTAGCCCGGGGTGTTCACCGGGGCCACCGGTCCACGGCGGCGCCGACGTCCACCGCGTGAGAACCGGTCACCGGCATGGCTCCGGAACGGGAAACGGTCACCGGCTCGGCCCCGGAACGAGAAACGGTCACCGGCATCGAATGTTCCCGCGCGTCCGGGTCCACCGCCGCAGCCGTCACACACAGCCCATCGGTAAGTCCAGGCGTCACATACCTCTGCCATATCGAACGACTGACCGGCTGCACCCTTTTTGATCAAACCCGACGGCGGGCCGTGTTCGCTGTTTTCGGCCGAAGCGTGCGGACGGTGCGAAATTGCAGGTCCCCGGGGGATTTCACGGGGAGGGCGACCCGGACGGATGACCGGGATTCGCCGAAGCGCGACCTGTCACGTACCGCAACCAGTCAATCGCATGGCGAAATGAGGCTCTTTACTCGGGGCTGTTCGGCGACGAAGCTTTGGGCCGGGACATCGCACCGGGGCCGTCCTCGCGGCGGTTGCCGCGACACGGCCCGAACCTGGCGTTCTCCAGGGACCTGGCATGTCGAAGGGGGGCACGCGCACGGTTCGCAGCAGATCCGGGGCACGGCAGGCGGTGCGGGAGCGGGCGGTCGTGTTCGTTGTCCGCGGTAGGGATTTCTGCGTCTGTTGGGGATTCTTCCGCGTGGGTGGGCTTTCCGTCCGACGGCCAGGCCGAATGCGCGATCCGAAAGGGAGAGGGGCTGGGTACCGGATGAATCCTGGCGCAATTCACAGGTGATTCCGGGGCGCGGGAAAATCCGGAGAACCAGGGAATCGAGCCCGAATGCGCCCCCTGCACTCCCTTGCCCGCGCCCTACGAAACATCCGGCACCGTGAACGACACAGTGCGCTCCCTGCGCCGGGGTGACGCTGGGCACTCACGCTCTATATGTTCCGAGGGCATAGTCCAATCCGCAGTCCTCGTGGTGGAGAGGGATGGGCATGACGAGCCAGGCAAGCGAAGTCGAACTCCAGGACCTGCTGAACAGGTCGCTGGAGGCCACCGGGCAGGCCGCGCGGTGGACCGTGGACACCGACGCGATGTGGTGCCGCCTCATACCCGCCTCCGCGGCGCAGCCCGGACAGGGCTGGAAGCTGCACGTGTCGGCCACGTCCGCTTCCGCTCCCGCGGTGCTGTCGCGTTGCCTGGACGTGCTGCTGCCCCGGGAATCCATGTTCAAGTTCGCCCGGTCCGTGGAGCAGGTGAGCGCGCTCAACTCCCGGGCCACACCGAGGGGCAACTCGGGCAAGTTCATCACCGTCTACCCTCGCTCCGACGCCGACGCGGCCGCGATCGCGCTGGAGCTCCACCGGGCCACGGCGGGACTCGCCGGCCCGCGGATCCTGTCCGACCAGCCCTACGCCCCGAACAGCCTGGTGCACTACCGCTACGGGGCCTTCGTCGGTCGCCAACGGCTCTCCGAGTCGGGCCTGTTGGTGTGGTACATGGAGGATCCGGACGGCAACCCCGTGGAAGACGTCCGCACGGGCCGCTACTCCCCGCCGTCCTGGGCGGTGAGTCCCTTCCCGGCCTCCGTGCCCGCCCCGCCGACCACGGAGCGGGCCACGACGGGCCCGGTGCTGCTGGGCGGCCGCTTCTCGGTACGGGAGGCGATCCGCCACACGAACAAGGGCGGTGTCTACCGGGGGACGGACGTCACCGCGGACGTGCCGGTGGTCATCAAGGAGGCGCGGCCCCACGTGGAGGCCGACGCCGCCGGATCGGACGTGCGCGACTGGCTGCGCGTCGAGGCCCGGGTGCTGGAGTTCCTCGACGGCACGGGCCTGGCCCCGCGTCTCCTCGCGATGTTCGAGCACGGCGGACACCTCTTCCTCGCCGAGGAGGAGATCCCGGGTGTCCCGCTGCGCAACTGGGTCGCCGAGCGCTTCCGCGACCTCGGGGACGAGCGTTACCGCGCCGAGGCCCTGGCACAGGCGGGCCGTCTGGTCGACCTCCTCGCCGAGGCCCACGCCCTGGGCTGCGTCCTGCGGGACTTCACGCCCGGCAACATCATGGTCCGGCCGGACGGTGAACTGCGCCTCATCGACCTGGAGCTCGCCGTCCTCAAGGACGACGTCCCGCTCCCGACCACGGTGGGAACCCCCGGCTTCAGCGCCCCCGAGCGGCTGGCCGGCGCGCCGGTCTCGCCGACCGCCGACTACTACAGCCTGGGGGCCGCCGTCTGCCTGGTCCTCACCGGAAGGGTTCCCAGCCTGCTGCCCGAGGAGCCCGCGGCGAGGACCACGCACGAGCGGCTCGCCGGCTGGCTGGCCGCCTGCGACGACGTGCTGCGGCTGCCCGAGGGCCTGACCGAGATGATCCTCGGGCTGATGCGTGACGACCCCGCCGAGCGCTGGGACCCCGAGCGGGCCGGCGCGGCCCTCCGCCGGTCGTTGCGGGGAACCGCGGGCCCGGCCGCCGCCCGCCCGGCCGACCCGCCCCCGCGCACCGACGCGACGCAGAGCGCGGTGGCGGGGATGGTGGACCACCTCATCAATTCGATGACCCCGGAGGACGAGCGCCGCCTGTGGCCGGTGTCCACCATGGCGGGGGAGACCGACCCCTGCACGGTGCAGCAGGGCGCCGCCGGTGTCCTGGCGGTCCTGACCCGCTACTTCGAGCTGACCGGCGACGAGCGCCTGCCGCAGGTGCTCTCCACCGCGGGGCACTGGATGGCGGCGAGGACGGACACCCGCTCCACGCGGTCCGGCCTGCACTTCGGCGGCCGGGGAACCGCCTGGGCGCTGTACGAAGCCGGCCGTGTCCTGGACGACCGCGTGCTCGTCGAACACGCGACGGCCCTGGCCCTGGCCCCCCAGGAACCGGCGCCCCACCACGACATCACCCACGGCCGGGCGGGCGGCGGACTCGCCGCCGCCCACCTCTGGTACCGCACCGGGGACGAGCGTTTCGCCGAACGCGTCGTCGAGGCGGCCGACGCGCTGGCCGCAGCCGCGACGCCCGAGCAGTCCGGCGTCAGCTGGCCCGCGCCTCCCGAAGTGATCACCGGAAGCGCCGGTGAACGCTATCTCGGCTTCGCCCACGGGACGGCCGGCATCGGATGCTTCCTGCTCGCCGCCTCGGCCGTCACGGGCCGTCAGGATTACCGGGACCTGGCCCTGGCGGCGGGAGACGCACTGGCGGCCGCCTCCCTGACGGTCGGCGGGGCGGCACAGTGGCCCTCCAAGGCCGGTGACGTGCCCACAGCACCGTACTGGTGCCACGGTTCGGCAGGAATCGGCACCTTCCTGCTCCGGCTGTGGCAGGCCACCGGCGACGACCGGTACCGCGACCTCGTCCTGGGGGCGACGAGGGCCGTCGTGGAGCGCGCCTCCCGCGCCCCCCTCGCCCAGTGCCACGGCCTGGCCGGCAACGGCGACTTCCTCCTCGACGTGGCCGCCGCCACGGGGGATCCCGCCCACCACGCGTCGGCCGAGGCCCTGGCCCGCCTCATCACCGCCGAGCAGACCCACCGCAACGGCCACGTCGTCTTCCCCAACGAGTACGGGGACGTCTCGACGGGCTGGAGCGACGGGTCCGCAGGAATCCTGGCGTTCCTCCTGCGGACCCGCCACACAGACTCCCGGCTCTGGATGATCCAGCAGCCGGGCTGACAGGAAACCCTGTCGACACCACCGAGAGAAGGAGAAAGTCATGGAGAACCGCGACCTCGAACTGCTGGCTCACCTGCACGCCCTTCCGGAGACCGACCCGGTCGGCGCCGACGGCGTCGCGTTCGCCGACACGTGCGCGTGCGTCGGCCTGCTCACCCTCCTCAACACCGTCTGCGTCGGCGTCAGCTGCGCCTGACCCAGGCCGTAGCCGCCGGGATCCGATCCCGCCCGGCGGCCGCGCCGACCGCTCCGCTGTCGACGAGGCAGTGAACGCCGGTCGCCTGTAGGCCGACAACTCCCGTGCACCCGCGTCGCCAGTCGATCAGGGCAGCACGAGGGATCCGGCCGGCCTCCGGCCGGTGGCCGCCCCCGCGGCAGCCACCGGCCGGAGCGTGGGGCCCCGCCTCCACGGGGCACGAAGAACCCGCCCCGCCGCACCGCCCTTCGAAGCAGCGCGCGCCCAAGTCCCTTGACGCCGACCAGCAAACGAGGACCTGAGTGACCACGCACTCGCACGCCGATGCCGATGCCCCCGCGCGAGCACCCCTTCCCACCTCAGCCACGGCCCCGGACGGCGCGCGGCCCGCGGACCGGAGGCCGTACGCCATCAGCACCCGCGGTCTGGTCAAGAGCTACCCGGGTCCGGACGGCACCCTCACCCCCGCCGTGCGCGGCCTGGACCTCGACGTGCACCAGGGCGAGACCTTCGCGTTCCTCGGCCCCAACGGCGCGGGGAAGTCCACCACCATCTCCCTCCTGTGCGCCCTGACGCGCCCCACCGCCGGAACGGCCACGGTGGCAGGCATGGACGTGCTCACCCACCCGGGCCAGATCCGCCGCCAGGTCGGCATGCTCTTCCAGCACAGCGCACTCGACATGGAACTGACGGTGCAGCAGAACCTGCGTGTCCATGCCCGGCTGTACGGCATGAGCCGCCGCGACGCCCGCCGGCGCACCACCGAGACCCTCGATGCCATCGGCCTCGGCGACCGGCGGCGGGCCCCGGTCCGCACCCTCTCCGGCGGCATGCGCCGCCGCCTCGAACTCGCCCGCGGCCTCCTCCACGAGCCACGGGTCCTCTTCCTCGACGAGCCCACCACCGGACTCGACCCCCACGCGCGCGCCCAGGTCTGGGACTACCTGCGCCAGTTGCGCGAGCGGCAGGGGACCACCCTCTTCGTCACCACCCACTACCTGGACGAGGCCGAGAACTGCGACCGCCTCGCCATCATCGACGGCGGCCGCCTGGTCGCGCAGGGGGCGCCCGCCGCGCTGAAGGCGGCCATCGGCAACGACCGGGTGATCCTGCGCACCCACGACGACCCGGCGGCCGACCTCGTCGTGCGCCGCGCCGCCCCGCCGGGCACCCGAACCGCCCTCGGCCCCGACGGGATCAGCCTGCGCCTGCCCGACGGCAGTTCCTGGATCCCCCGCCTGTGCGCGGCTCTCGCCGCCGAGGGCATCCCCGTCCGGGCCGCCTCCGCGACCCCGCCGACCCTCGACGACGTCTTCTTCCACCACACCGGGCGCAGCATCCACGCCGCAGGAGCCGGGACGGCGGGTGAGGGCCGGTGACCGCCCCCGCCGTCACCGCGCCGGGAAGCCCCGACGGCCACGCCGGCCCGCAGCCGACCCTCCCGGCCCGGATGCGCCGGGAACTGCGCGCGGTCCACGCCCTGGTCCACCGCGACCTGCTGCGCCTGTCCCTGCAGCGCACCCACACCGCGCTGATGCTGATCCAGCCGGTGCTCTACCTCTTCATCCTCGGAGGCGGTCTGGCGGCCCTGATCCCCACCGCCGCGCTCGGCGTGGGCTACCAGGTGTACCTCTTCCCCGGCATGCTGATGATGACCGTCCAGAGCCCCGCCATCATGGTCGGCATCCGCCTCATCACCGACCGGCAGACCGGATACCTGCGGGAACTCCTGATGGCCCCGGTCAGCCGGGCCACCCTGCTCCTGGGCAACTGCGCGGGCGGCACGGTGGTCGCCACCGTCCAGGGAGCCGTCCTCCTCGCCCTGGCCGGCGCGGTCGGCCTGCCCTACGACCCGCTGCTGCTGGCCCTGCTCCTCGCCGGAATGATCCTGTCCTCCTTCACCATCACCGCACTGGCGCTCGCCCTGGCCGTGAGCCTCGGCCGCGCCGAGCTCTTCCACATGCTCCTCGGCCTGGTGATGATGCCGCTGCTCTTCCTCTCCGGCGGCTTCTTCCCCCTCGACAACCTCCCCGGCTGGGCACGCGGGCTGGCCGCCCTGAACCCCCTCGCCTACGGCGTGGACCTGCTGCGCCGCTCCATCACCCTGCGTGTGCCCGACCAGACGACCGCGGCCGGGATCGAGTGGTTCGGCCACCAGCCCCCGCTCCTCCTGGAGGGCGCGGCCCTCCTCGTCGCAGGCGTGCTCGCCCTCCTCTACGCCACCCGGCGCTTCAGCCGCCCGGAGTGACCCCGCCCGCACGGGTCGCGCCCACCCGACGGCCGCCCGCACGTACTGAGCCTCGGCTACGCCCGCGGCCTACAGAATTCACCACGGTGCGGAAGAGCGGCAACACAGCGGCGGATCGCGGGTTGCCGAAACCGGTGATCCGCCGCATACCGGTAGCTCCACCACCACTCACTGGTGCAACCACCAGAAGACAGAAGGCGACAGTCGGGGCGACGTCCAGCAGGACATCGCCCGGGTCGTGGACGGCCCAGCCTCCCTTTGATCACGGCCCTCACGGACACCGTGACCTGGAAGCCGCGGCCACACTGCGGCAAGACTGTCAGAGCACGGCTGCTTCCGTATCCGCTTCACAGCACCAGCAGTCACTGCTAGTGACGTGGTCGAGAGGGCGGGTCTCGGTGCTCGGCGGTCGACCCTTGATTGCTCCTCTAGCTGCCAGGCGTATGCCGCCGCGTGCTCACCGCGCGCCGCAGCCGTACTCCTTGCCTGCGGTCTTCACGAAATTCTCCATGAGCTCGCTCCACTTGGGTGTCTCGGGATAGTCCGTGTCGTCCTGGAATGCCGATCCTGTCCCTAGGGAGAAGTAGGTCGGTTGACCGGAACACTCCGCGACAACGTGCTGTTGGTCGAAGCCGGACACGTCCAGTCCTGCGACTGGCCGCTGCTTTGCGTATTCGGGCGAGGACTGGATGGCGGCGACCAGATGCGGGTCCTGGGTCACCGCATAGGTCGCGCGATCCTCTACCTCGCAGGCCCAGATGACCTTCGTGCGATCCTGCACCGATTCCGTGCTGCCCGCCTGGAACTTCCGCCCGGGGAACGTCAGACCTTCCAGGCCGCACACCGCGCCGTCCCGGACCGCGCGTTGCTTCGCCGAGGCGGTGAGCGAAGCCGGGGCCGCGAGCGGCCCTCCGTCTGCGCACTCGGCTTGCTTGGTCGCATTGTTGGCGATGTCGGTCAGGAGGCGGGCGATGGCGAGCGGGTCGGACTCTTGCCGCAGGGACACCCTGACGGTGGCCGGCCCCTGCTGTGTCGTGCATGCCTGCGGGAGGAGTATCCATCCGCCGAACCCGTCGACCCCACCCGTGGTATCCCCCGTGAAGTACGACGTTCTTGCCGCGCCGTCTCCCTGTTCCAGGGTCACCTCGGGGAGCGCGCCGCGTACGCGCTCTCCATCAACTCTCAGCTCTTTGCGCTCGGAGCCGAGTTGAAACGTCGTGCTGTCGACGACGCAGTGAAACTCCACCGCGTCGTCCGGCTCGCGGTCCAGCTCCACTCCGTCGGCGATACGTCCGGACCCGCCGAAGGCGTCAGCTGCCTTGTCGGCGGACACCAGGCCACCACACGCCCTGTCCTGACCGAAGAGATTGGTGTTCAGCGACACGTAAGCACCGGCGGCCACAAGGCAGAGCGCCAGGGCGCAGACGGTTGCCTTTCGTCCGCGGGAGAATCGACCTTTGGTGTTCGTCATCTCATTTCCTCGTTCGCAAAGCACCGAAGGCGTCCTCACGCCCTGTGATGAAGCTCTGATCCGCTTCGCCCAGTGCGTGCTTGTGGGCTTCTGTTCCCTTGATGCCGTGTTCTTCGCCCCAGCCGTTCAGGAGCTGATTCGTCCCGGTGATGCCGGCTGAAGAGTCGGAGCTTGACTGGTAGCGGGCCGCATCCTCGGCTGCGGCCGACACGTCCTTGGAGTGCTCGTAGGTCACCGCGTCGACCATGCGCTGGATCGGGTCACCGACGATCGGGATCTGCGTGAAAGCACCCCCGATACCGTGGTACGCGTAGCGCATGTCGTCGTTGAGCTGGCCGATCTTGGCGTCGCGATCGTCCAAGATCAAGTCAGCTCCGATGGCGGTCATCGCGCCGTTCACCTCGGCCACATGCCGGGCCTTGTTGTCCCAGTCGCCAACAACGTTGTTCTGCTGGCCGGCTTCAGCCTCCCTGGCGGTGCCCAGGTACTCCGCCGAGTAGAGCTTCTCGTTTTCGTACAGCAGGTCATACACGAGGACAGGATCACCGTCAGGTGTCTTGGCGTACTCGGCGTCGGAAACGCCGCGCATCACGCGAAGCAGACTATCCTTGTTGCTCGTGAGGTTCGATTGGTCACCATTCGCCCTGGCGTTCAGTTCGCCACCGGGGCTGGTCTCTTCGACGCCGCTCAGAATCGAGTGCGTGTCGACCGTGTAGTCGGCCAGAGCGCGTCCGAGGGGGACCTTCAGATTCTCCGCGATCGAGTCTCCCGTGCCGTCCCGGTCGAGGAGCGCAATAGTGTCCTGCATGACGCGGGCCTCTGCTGGAGAGTGGCGCCCGAACTCCGCTCCCTCGGCACCTGGTTCCCGCCCGGTACTCGCCGCTTCGATGGCGGCCGCCAGCCCTTGCTTGCTGCTTGTGAGTTCAGCGTCCATCGAGTCGCCGAGTTCGTGTTCGGCGGCGACGCCCCAGTCGTAACGATCAATGAAGTCGGTCTCCCGATCGAGCAGCCTCTCCAGGCGATCGTTTCCGCGGTGTTCCGCGTCCTTACCTCCCTCGCCGGGGTCAAGGTAGGCAGTGGCGGTGGCAGGGTCCTTGCTCATGATGCCGAGGGCGCCGTCGACCGGGTCGTGAGCGAACCACCCGGCCTCCTTGGTGTCGAAGCTCCCACGCAGGTCCCAGAGGTTGGGTTCTTTCTCCTCCGCATCGAGCATGTCGTCGGTGATGTCGCTCAAGAACTGTGGAGAGTAGCCCTCGCCGTTTTGCATCAGGGTCACCAGGGCCTGGTAACCACGTATCTCCTGATCGCCACCCTTGTGCCCCTCGAACTTCTCCGTGACGGCCTTGAGGTCATATTGCTCGATTCCGGCCTTCTTCAACTCCTTCCGGAAGTCCTTGTAGAACTTGGAGTTGGTGTCCTTCGTCGCGTTGGCGAGCGTTGCGGCAAGGCCTTTCTGCAGGCCAAGGTATTCCTGCTTGCGGCCCTTGTCGTCGAAGTAGGCCAGGTCGTTGAGCTTATTGGTGAACTTCAACGTGCCGTCGGCGCCGAGGCTGTTGAGGAAGGTCTGGGTGAAGTCCTTGTTACCGGCGTTGTCGCGGAAGGCGCGCTGGAGTTCGGCGCGGTCAGCGGCGGAGACGCTTTCGCCACTGTTGATGCGGGTGGCGATATCGGCCGCCTTATCCGCTTCGTACTTCTCGATGTCCTTCTCCGCATCGGCTTGGCCGTTGAAGCCGATGCCGTCCATCGGGTTGCCGTCGACGACGACGGCTTCCAGAGCGATCTTCACGCCCTCGTCCGCGTCGGTGAACGCTTTGACCGCGCCTGTGATGGCCTGGTGCCACTCCCCTTCGCGGGTGCGGACGGTGGACTCGAAGTCCGGGTCGTGCCGGGCGGCGTAGAGAGCCTTGGCGTCGAGTTTGTCGTAATCGTAGGCGACGTTGCCCTGTTCGGAGACCTTCATGCCCGCCGTGACGGCGTCCGCGACGACGGACTTGAGGCGGCCGCGGAGATCGGTGAACTGGGTGTGAGCCTCGCGCAGGATGGCGGCGAGAGCTTTGGCTTCCTTCTGGGCGAACTGGTATTCGCGCAGGGTGGCATCGAAGCGTCCGTTCGCGGCGGTGGCGGCGAAGCCGCGCCAGGTCTCGCCGAGGGATATTTTGTGCACGTCGCGTTTGTAGGCGTCTTCGAGTTTCTTGAACTTGCCCGCCATGTCTTCCCACTTGTCCGCCGCGGAGGTGAGCGTGGACAGGTCGGTGGTCATCGCTTCGTGGTAGGTCGGCATGTTCTCCCCCGTGGAGACGGCGCGGATCGTGGCGCGGGGGTGGCGTGAGCGCGAGTGTGGTGGATCAGTAGTTGTCGAGGTTGGACGACGGGTGGACCTGGTTGGCGATGCCGACGTCGTTGTTCTGGAACAGGATGTGCGTGCTGCGCAGCGCGCTCTTGTCGCCGCCGAGTCGGTCCATCAGCGCTTTGACCTGCTTCTCCCAGGTGCTGTGGGCCTTCTTCAAGGCGCCGGAGGTGTCCCAGCCTTTGCCGTCCTTGCCGTTGAACTCTTTGACCGCCGTGTTCGTCTTCTCCTCGGCGACGTTGCCGGCCTTCTTGGTGTCCGGTTCGAGATGCTGCTCGATCGCGTTCGCGGCGGCCTTCTTCTGCGCCGGGGTCGACGCCAGGTCGGATGCGTTGCCCCCTCCGTTGCCGGGATCCACCTGGTTCAGCCGCATCCGCTCACCGGCCTGCGTCGTCATCTGATCCCACTCGTCCCATCCCACTGCCGTACTCCCTTCTCCTTGTTCCCGTGCTTTGCGTGCACTGCGTGCTGCGCGATCGATGGCAACCGGCCTGTCGAGGTCATGAGGCTCCTCTGCGGCGCACTACCACGGTAGTAACCGCGCCCGCGAGGAGGACCGCGGTGCCGAGGCCCGCCAGCACAGGCCAGGACGCTCCGTCGCCGTCGGATTCGGCTCCCGGGGCTTTCGCGGCGGTCTGGTTGTCGTGGCCCTTGGTCTGCTGCTCGCTGGGCGTCGGTGACGTGGCCGCAGCTGCGAGGTCCGGACGCGGGTACTCGTCGGCGGGGCCGGGATCGCCGGGGTTGGTCAGGGCGATGCGGGGGCGGACGATGCCGTAGCCGATGTGATTGTTGCGCTTCTCGCCGCTGGCAGGGCCGCCGGCCGTGTTGAGCATGACCCGCAGGACCTGGTTGTTTGTCCAGGAAGGACTCTTGGACCAGATCAGGGCCGCGCTGGCGGAGGCGGCGCTGGTCCCGTGACCGGTGCAGATTCCGGGCTTGCCGGTGCATGCCTGCACCATGTCCTCGCCGGGCGCGGCGAGGTCCACCTGCGGGCCGTATTGGGAACCGTCGGTCTTGTGCAAGTCGACCCGCCCCCGTCAGCCACCGTTCCCTCCCGTAAACATTCCGTTGGAGGATCACCCTATCCAGAGCCACCGACACCACAAGGCCCGGGTGCCCCGTTGCCAGCGCCCGATCAAATGCCTCGATGCAGGTGCACCGACCCACACCCACGACCCTGACCCCGGGCAGCCGCGCCGACTCCCGCGAACCTTCGGCGCGGATGCCCGGACCTACCGGACCGGGGATCGTGAGCCTCCGCCCACAGTCAGCACCGAGTCAGCACAGGAGGGCTCAAAAGGGGTGATGACAGGTGCTTAAAGGTCAGCACCAAGTCAGCAAGGGCATAAGAAAGGGGCCTGACCCCGAAGAGTCAGACCCCATGTGACCTGCATGTTTGCCAGACGGGTCACGTCATGCCAACGAGCCCGCTACACGTTGAAGCGGAATGTCAGCGGCCTGATCCTGACCTGCGGCGAAGCCTCGCACAGGGCCCTGAGCTGGGATTTCCTCGTTGGCACGCGTTGGCTCCCGACGGCCGTTTACGGGTGTCCTGCGGACTGGATGCGGACCGGAGGACACCCTCACTCGGATGACGCGGGCCTCTCATCCGTCATACCCAGACGCGCCTGTTCCTCCTCGACGATCCGGCGTGCCAGCTCGGTGTCCGACACGTCGACCGCGTCCGGGGTGGCTTCGGCCACGGCGCTGCGGCGGGCATAGGCATCGAACAGGCGCGTCTTGGTTTCCAGCATCTTCACCATGCGTTCGTCCACGCCTCCGGTGGCGAGGAGGCGGTGCACACTAACCGGCCTGACCTGGCCCATACGGTGGGCCCGTGACACCGCCTGATGTTCGATGGTCGGCTTGATCTGGGGTTCGCAGATGACGACGACGGAGGCGGCCTGCATGTTGAGGCCGACGCCCGCTGCCTGGATCTGCCCCAGGAGCACCGCCGGGCCCTGGACACCGGCGAAGTCGTCGACGATCTCCTGGCGACGCTGGGCGGGGACGCCGCCGCCGCCGTCGAGCATCCGGACGAAATTGCGGAACTCCACGACCCTGTTCTCCATCGGGGTTCCGGTCATGAAAAGGGTGCGCTCGCAACGCTCCGCCCACAGGCCGACCGCTTGGGACCGCTTGGCCTTCGGGTTCTTCACGGAGTGTGCTTCGTCGACCACCAGCAGCCCGACCTCCCCACCGCCCGGTGCGGGAAAGCCGCGCAGCGCGTCGAACGTGGTCACCCCGACGCCGCCCCGCCCCTTCCAGTCGGCAAACGCGTAGTGCCGGTCAGGACCGTGGAGCACCATGACGCGCAGAGCGCTGCGGGCCTCGATCTCCCGTGTCCAGTTCACGAGGACGCTCGCCGGGCAGACGACCATGAAGTGACTCTGTCCCTCGGCAGCCAGGTGGGCGAGGACGGCGATCGCCTGAATGGTCTTCCCGAGGCCCATCTCGTCGCCGAGTATCACCTTGCGCTGCGCAAGCGCGAACCGTGCGCCGAACGCCTGGTAACCGCGCAGGGAGACCCGCCGGTGCGTGTCGTCGAGGTGCTGGGTCCGTACCCGCTCCGCGATCTCGTCCGGCAGAAAGCCCTCTGCGGCAGCCGCCCGGAGATCTCGGCGAGCAGGCTGTAGTACTCGGCAGAGCGGAGTTCGAAGTCCACCCAGGCCAGCGACGTCGGACGAGAGCCCCCGGAGCAGGTCCACCGACGCCTGGGCGAGCAGCTCGGGCAGACCGGCCTGCTCCGCCTCGTCCACCAGCGACCGGATCTCGGCGACCGCCGCCCACGCGCGGGCCTTCTTCTCCCGGCCGGCCAGAAGCATGCGGACCCTTCCGGCGGCGGGCCTCGCGTCGGCCAGCAACGGACCGAGCCGTTCCGCCAGGACGGTGGCCTTGTCGACCGCACGCCGGGCGTCCGGGCCGGCCTCCACCAGGACGTGTAGGGCCATGACGAGCGCGGTGGTGCGCGGTTCCGGCCGGTCCACGTCGATGTGGACGGCCACGGTCTCGTGCACAGCCTCGGAGAGCCGACGGGCGGCGGCGAGCATCTGGTCGACGGTGCGCTTCCCGACTCCGGGAATCTGCCGCAGCCGGTAGGGGCCTGCTTCGAGAACACTGCCCAGGGTGCGCAGTCCGCTCTTCTCGACGCTCCCCAGCCGCAGCCGCCCTTCGGTGACGTCCTGCAGCCGGGCGACGGGAATGGCGTCGAGCTCCCGCTTCACCGCCGCATCGTGGATCGGCCTCAGTGCCGCCCGTACCGCCTCCACCGCCCTTCCGTGGTCACCGACCACTGCCTGCGCCGCCTCATGCAGTCGCGCTCCCCTTGCGACTGTGTCCCGCTCGCCACGCCCCACGTTTCCCGCCCCTCGCCGGCCCTCCCCGCATCTTCCCACCGCCCCCACCGGGCATCGCCGGGCATTCGCAGCTCCCCTGCGGAGCAACCGAACCTCGGGGCGGTCATGCACACCCCCGGACTTACGACCACCGGTAGGATCAGCACCATGAGCGGTAGCAGGAAGTACTCGATCAGCCTGCCCGAGGATCTCGCCGAGGCCGTACGCGCCCATGTCGGACCCGGCGGTTTCTCCGCCTACGTCGCCGAGGCTCTCGAACAGCGGGTCGCCATGGACAAGCTCCGGGAGATCGTCGCCGACTTCGAGACCGACAACGAAGCCCTCACCCGCGAGGAGGTCGAGGCCGCCCGGGCGCTGCTGCGCCACGACCACCGACAGGCCGGCGGGGCCGCCGCCTGATGCCCGGAACGCTCCTGCTCGACAGCGAAGGACTCTCGAAGCTCTACCGCAAGGACCGCACCGTCGTGGCTCTGGTCCAAGCGGCATCGGAAGAGGGTGTCCGCGTCGCCACCAGCGCCATGACCACCCTCGAGGCCGACTACGAGCGCGTCCATCCCGCCCGCATCAAGTGGGTTCTCTCCCGCGTCGACGTTCACGACGTCACCAAAGAGGTCACCGACCAGGCCGCCGCGCTTCTGCGCGCCCATCACCTCCACGGCCACAAGTACGCCATCGATGCCGCCTTCGCCGCCATCGCCCGCAACGCACCCCGGCCGGTCACCGTCCTCACGTCCGACCCCGAGGACCTGACACTCCTGTGCGGCCCTTCCGTGGAAGTCGTCAAAGTCTGAGGCGGCCTGACGCCGGCCAGACCTGCCGCCGCCCCACGTCACAGGACAGGGACTCCACGCGGACAGACACCTGTGCCCGACCTGCCAACAGGCGGGTCGGGCACAGTTCTTGACGAGACGTCACACGTTGAAGCGGAACTCCACCACGTCCCCGTCCTGCATCACGTAGTCCTTGCCCTCCATGCGCGCCTTGCCCTGCGCGCGGGCCTCGGCCACGGAGCCGGTGGTTACGAGGTCGGGGAAGGAGATGACCTCGGCCTTGATGAAGCCCTTCTGGAAGTCGGTGTGGATCACACCGGCGGCCTCGGGGGCGGTGGCGCCCTTCTTGATCGTCCAGGCGCGGGATTCCTTGGGGCCGGCCGTCAGGTAGGTCTGGAGGCCGAGGGTGGCGAAGCCGACGCGGGCGAGGATGGCGAGGCCGGGCTCCTCCGCGCCGACGGACTGGAGGAGTTCCATCGCGTCCTCGTCGTCCAGCTCGGCGAGGTCCGCCTCCAGCTTGGCGTTGAGGAAGATCGCCTCGGCCGGGGCGACCAGGGCGCGCTGCTCGTCCTTGAAGGCGTCGTCGGTCAGCTCGTCCTCGTCCACGTTGAAGACGTAGAGGAACGGCTTGGTGGTGAGCAGGTGGAGGTCGTGCAGGAGCTCGGCCTTCTCTGAGCCCTGGACGATGCCCTGGGAGAAGAGGGTGTCGCCCCGCTCCAGGATCTCCTTCGCCGCCTCGACGGCCGCAACCTTCGGTGCCACGTCCTTCTTGATGCGCGCCTCCTTGGCCAGGCGCGGGAGGACCTTCTCGATGGTCTGGAGGTCGGCGAGGATCAGCTCGGTGTTGATCGTCTCGATGTCGTCCTTCGGCGAGACCTTGCCGTCGACGTGGACGACGTTCTCGTCCTTGAAGGCGCGGATGACCTGGCAGATCGCGTCGGACTCGCGGATGTTCGCCAGGAACTTGTTGCCCAGGCCCTCGCCCTCGCTCGCGCCGCGGACGATGCCGGCGATGTCGACGAAGTCGACGGTCGCGGGCAGGACCCGCTGGGAGGAGAAGATCTCGGCCAGTTTCGTCAGGCGGGTGTCGGGGACACCGACCACGCCCACGTTCGGCTCGATGGTGGCGAAGGGGTAGTTGGCCGCCAGGACGTCGTTCTTGGTCAGGGCGTTGAACAGGGTCGACTTGCCGACATTCGGCAGACCGACGATTCCGATCGTGAGCGACACGTTGGCGACTTCCTGAGTGGGTGGGTGGTGGGCCGATCCCCCAGTTTACGGGCGGCCCGCGGCGGCCGGTGACGGCAGCCGGGACCCTGCTCGGCCCGGCCCGGCCCGGTTCGGGGCCCGCTCGGCGAGGCGCGCGGTCGAACGCACGGCCAAGGTCGGCCAAAGGGCGTGTCTGGTACCTGTACGGCGGTGCCCGGAGACCTACGTTGTGGGGGTGGAGCAGCACAAGACTCGTCGTCCCGGGGCCGGGCAGCGCCCGCAGCGTACGCAACGGCCCGCCCAGGGGCCCCTTCCCGCGCGCGGGGCACTCGCGGACGGTCCCGCCGTGCCCGTGGTTCCGGCCCGCGCCCCCCGGCCCGCGAGCCCGGCGGTCGTCGCGCTGCGCCGGTTCCCGAACCCCCGGCTGACAGGACTGGGCGCCGGTCTCTTCGCCGCCGCCGTGATGCTGGTGCTGGGCTTCTTCGACTGGTTGCTGCTGGACGGCTCTGCCGCGGTGTACGGGGTGCTGTTTCTGCTGGTCAGCGCGCTGACCGCGTTCTGGGTACGAGAAGCGGACCTGGTGATGGCGCCGGTCATCGTGCCCATCGCCTTCACCGTCGGCATCGTGCCGATCTCCGGCGGCGAGGGCGGCATCGGCGGGCAGACCATGGCCGTGATCACCTCCCTCGCCGTACACGCGGGCTGGCTGTACGGGGGCACCCTGATCGCCGGACTGATCACCTGTGTGCGGAAGGTGCGGGCGATGGGACGGCGGCGGAAGGCAGCCGGGGCCGCGGCCAGGCCGGGTGGCTCACCCGGCGGCCGGCCCGGCGGCAGCGCGCAGGCCCGCCCAGCCCGCCGCCCGACGTCCCAGGGCTGAAAGGGAGGGCGGCCGGGCCCGGACCGGCGGGCTCCGCCCGGACCCGCCGAGCCCTCAGCGGCCGGCCGCCGCCATCGCCGCCCCCACGATCCCCGCGTTGTTCCGGAGCTCGGCCGGGACGATCTCCGCCCGGATGCCCTCGATCAGGGGCAGGAACTTCTCCGCCTTGCGGCTGACGCCGCCCCCGATGACGAACAGTTCGGGCGAGAACAGCATCTCCACGTGCGCGAGGTACTTGGTCACCCGCCGGGCCCAGTGCTCCCAGCTCAGGTCGTGGTCCTCCTTGGCCTTGGTGGAGGCCCGCTTCTCGGCGTCGTGGCCGTGGAGCTCCAGGTGGCCGAGTTCCGTGTTGGGCACCAGTCGGCCGTCGGTGAAGACCGCGCTGCCGATGCCGGTGCCGAAGGTGAGGACGATGACCGTGCCCTTGCGGCCGTGCCCGGCGCCGAAGGTCGTCTCGGCGACGCCCGCCGCGTCCGCGTCGTTCAGGATCGTCACGGGCAGGCCGCCGAGCCGGTCGCCCAGCAGCCGGGCCGCGTCCTTGCCGACCCAGCCCTTGTCCACGTTGGCCGCGGTGCGGGTGACCCCGTGGGTGACGACCCCGGGGAAGGTGATGCCGACCGGCCCGCTCCAGCCGAAGTGACCCACCACCTCGGCGACCCCGTCCGCGACGGCGTCCGGCGTCGCCGGGTGCGGGGTGAGGACCTTGTGGCGCGCCTCGGCCAGGTCGCCGCGTTCCAGATCCACGGGAGCGCCCTTGATCCCGGATCCGCCGATGTCCACTCCGAAGACGTTCATGGACCCAACGTTAGACCCAACGTTAGACCCAACGTGACGACCGGGAGCCGACCGTCACGGCGAGGACGGTCGGAGAGCCGGCCCCGGGGCGAACCGGAGAGCGGCCGGGGGCGGTCCGGGAGAACCACGGCCGGCCCCGGGAAACCGGAGACCGGCTCGGAGCGGTCCGGGAGAACCACGGCCACCTCCGGGCCGGTCCGGGAGAACCACGGCCGGCCCCGGGGCGAACCGGGCCGGCCCGCGCGTCACTGCCCCGAGAGCCTCGCCGCCTCCGCGCGCAGGTCGCGGCGGAGTTCCTTCGGGAGGGAGAAGGTGATGGACTCCTCGGCCGCCTTGACCAGTTCGACGTCCTCGTAACCGCGCTGGGAGAGCCACTCCAGCACGCCCTCCACGAGCACCTCCGGAACGGAGGCGCCCGAGGTCACGCCGACCGTGGAGACGCCCTCCAGCCATGCCTCGTCGATCTCCTCGGCGAAGTCGACCAGGTGGGCGTCCTTGGCGCCGGCGCCGAGGGCGACCTCGACCAGGCGGACGGAGTTGGAGGAGTTCTTGGAGCCGACGACGATCACGAGGTCCGCCTCGGCGCCCATCTGCTTCACCGCGATCTGGCGGTTCTGCGTGGCGTAGCAGATGTCGTCGCTGGGCGGGGAGATCAGACCGGGGAACTTGGTCTTCAGCGCGTCGACCGTCTCCATCGTCTCGTCGACCGAGAGCGTCGTCTGGGAGAGCCAGACGACCTTGTCCGGGTCGCGGACCTCGACGTTGGCCACGTCGTCCGGGCCGTCGACGAGGGTGATGTGCTCGGGGGCCTCGCCGGAGGTGCCGATGACCTCCTCGTGGCCCTCGTGGCCGATCAGGAGGATGTCGTAGTCCTCCTTGGCGAAGCGCACGGCCTCCTTGTGGACCTTGGTGACCAGCGGGCAGGTCGCGTCGATGGTGGCGAGCTTGCGCTCGGCGGCCTCCGCGTGGACGGTCGGGGCGACGCCGTGGGCCGAGAACATGACGATCGAGCCCTCGGGGACCTCCGCCGTCTCCTCGACGAAGATCGCGCCCTTCTTCTCCAGGGTCTGCACGACGTACTTGTTGTGGACGATCTCGTGGCGGACGTAGATGGGCGACCCGTACTGCTCCAGGGCCTTCTCCACGGCGATCACGGCGCGGTCGACTCCCGCGCAGTAGCCGCGGGGAGCGGCGAGGAGGACGCGTCGGGCGGTCGGCGCAGCAGTCATGCGTCCCATCGTAGGCCGTCCGGAGGGGGCGGGTGATCGGCGGCGCCCGACGCCGCGGACCGGCCCAGGACGGTAGTGCGTCACCGGCGCGCCGGTGACGCACGCGGGGCGGCCCGGGACCGTAGGGCGCCCGGCGCGGCGGTGAGGGCGGCGCGGGGCGGGGTGACGGGGAGCGCGGGCCCGGATCCGGGCGCGGGGTGACGGGGAGCGCGCGGGCCCGGAGCCGGGCGCGGGCGGCCGGGGCCCGGACAACGGGCCGGGGGCACGCGGCCGGGCCGGGACGCCGGGATTGTCACAGGCGGCCGATACGCTCCCCCGTATGGCTCTCAACACGTCCGCGGAGACGCCCCTGCCCGTCGGCGAGGTGTCCCGCCTCATCGGCGGGTGGATCGACCGCCTCGGCTCGGTGTGGGTGGAGGGGCAGATCACCCAGCTCTCGCGGCGCCCGGGCGCGGGTGTCGTGTTCCTGACCCTGCGGGACCCCTCGTACGACATCTCGGTGGGCGTCACCTGCTTCCGGCAGGTCTTCGACGCGGTCGCCGATGTGGTCGCGGAGGGGGCGCGGGTCGTGGTGCTCGCCAAGCCGGAGTGGTACGCGCCCCGGGGCCAGCTCTCGCTGCGCGCGGCGGAGATACGGCCGGTCGGCATCGGTGAACTGCTGGTGCGGCTTGAGCAGTTGAAGCGGGCGCTGGGCGCGGAGGGCCTGTTCGCCGCCGACCGGAAGCGGGCGCTCCCGTTCCTGCCGCACCGGGTGGGCCTGGTGTGCGGGCGCGCCTCGGCCGCTGAGCGGGACGTCCTGGAGAACGCGCGCCGGCGCTGGCCCCAGGTCCGCTTCGAAGTGCGGAACGTCGCCGTCCAGGGTGTGCACGCCGTGACACAGGTGGTCCAGGCGGTGAAGGAGCTGGACGACCACCCGGACGTGGACGTGATCATCGTGGCCCGGGGCGGCGGCAGCGTCGAGGATCTGCTGCCGTTCTCGGACGAGCAGCTGGTGCGGGCCGTGGCCGGCTGCTCGACGCCGGTCGTCTCGGCCATCGGCCACGAGCCGGACGCGCCCCTGCTCGACCTGGTGGCGGACCTGCGGGCGTCGACCCCGACGGACGCGGCGAAGAAGGTCGTCCCGGACGTCGGCGAGGAGCTCGAGCGGGTGGGCATGCTGCGGGACCGGGCGCTGCGCACGGTGCGGGGGCTGCTGGACCGCGAGGAGCGCGGGCTCGCGCACGCGCTGGCCCGGCCGTGCATGGAGCACCCGCAGCGGATGGTGGAGCAGCGCGAGGACGAGGTGGACGCTCTGCTGGCGCGGGGCCGCCGGGTCTTCGGCCACCTGCTGGACCGGGCCGACTCGGAGCTGGCGCACACCTCCGCCCGGGTCCTCTCCCTCTCCCCCGCGGCCACCATGGCGCGGGGTTACGCGGTGCTCCAGCGGGCGGACGGAGCCGTGGTGCGCTCCCCGGAGGAGGTCGCGGCGGGGGACGGGCTGCGGGCCCGGGTCGCCGACGGCGAGTTCGCGGTCCGGGTGGAGGAGTGAGCGCCTGGCGGACGGCGCGGACGGCGCGGACGGCGCGGACGGCGCGGACGGCGCGGACGGCGCGGACGGCGCGGACGGCGCGGACACGGCGGACACGGCGGACAAGCGGGACGCCAGGGAGCTCGGGGGCATCAGGCTCGCCGGGCACATCGGACGCATCGGGCCCAGCAGGCTCGGAATAGGGTGATCGCATGGCTGCCAGGACGGAAGAGGACGCGCTCGGCTACGAGCAGGCACGGGACGAGCTGATCGAGGTCGTGCGCCGGCTGGAGGCGGGCGGGACCACGCTGGAGGAGTCGCTCGCCCTGTGGGAGCGCGGCGAGGAGCTGGCCAAGGTCTGCCGGCGCCGGCTGGAGGGCGCCCGGGCGCGTCTGGACGCGGCGCTGGCGGAGTCCGCGTCGGCGGAGGGCGCGTCGGCGGACGGCGAGTAGCGGTCGGGAACCGGAACCGGAATCGCCTGCGTGCAGCGAAGGCCGCCGCCTCGGGATGACCGGGACGGCGGCCTTCGCCGTGCCATGAGAGTGCGGGCGCGAACGCCCCGCGCGGCGGCCGGGGCGCGCCTCAGACCGTCGTGACGACCTCGTCGTACGCGAGCCGCGGGGAGCGCGGGAACCAGGCGTCCTCGCCGGGGCGGCCGATGTTGACGACCATCAGCGGGGTGTGGTCGTCGTCGAGGAACTCCTTCTGGATGCCCGCGGCGTCGTAGCCGGTCATCGGGCCGGCGGCGAGGCCGGCGGCGCGGACGCCGACGATGAAGTAGGCGGCCTGGAGGGCGGCGTTGAGCAGGGCGGCCGACTCACGGGCCGGGCGCTCGCTGAAGAACATGTCCTTGGCCTGCGGGAAGTGCGGCAGCAGGGCCGGCAGCTCCTCGTGGAACTCGTTGTCGGCGGCCAGGATCGCGACGAGCGGGGCGGTGCGGGTCTTGGGCTGGTTGCCCTCGGCCATGTGCGCGACCAGGCGCTCGCGGGCCTCCTCGCTGCGGACGAGCACGATGCGCAGCGGGGTCTGGTTGAAGGCGGTCGGGCCGTACTTGACCAGGTCGTAGATCGCCTGGACCTGCTCGTCGGTCACCGGCTCGTCGGTGAAGGTGTTCGCGGTACGGGCCTCGCGGAACAGCAGGTCCTGCGCGGTGGGGTCAAGAACGAGGGACATGGGAACCTTCCCGGGGGCGAATAATGGGCCAACCAACTAACAGGCTCCACGGTAGCGCATTAGATTAAAGTTCAACAAAAATGAGGGCGCACGTGACCCGACTCACACAGTCCGATACGGGGGTGAGCCGGGCCGTGCGCCCTTCGGCGGGCTGCGCCTACGACGCGAGGGGGCGGTGGACTACCAACGCGAGGGGCGGCGGTCTACGACGCGGAAGGGGCCGCGGACGGCTTCTCGCCGCGCTCGGCGACCAGCGCGCCGGCCATCTCGGCGAGCCGGTCCTCGGAGGCCGTGCCCAGGACGACCGTGGTCGCACCGTCGGCGGTCAGCACCAGGGCGTCGTACTTCGGGCCCTCCCAGCGCTGCCAGGTCCGCTCACCGACCGTGCGGGTCTCCTTGGTGGGGCGCGCCTCGCGGGTCACCTCGCGGATGTACTTGTCGCGGGGCTCGGCCGAGGACTGCTTGACGGCCACGTACTGGCGGTCCGGGTCCAGGAAACCGAGGTGCCACGCGTGGGCTTCCGCGCCGTCGAACCGCACCGAGGTGGCCTTCCAGCCGGCGCCCAGCCCCTCGGGGGCCGCGACCGGGTACGGGGCGGCGCGGCGAGCCGTCAGGAGCTCGACGCGGTAGTCCTGCTCCTTGATCGGGTCCGCGTTCTCGTCGTGCGGGACCAGCATGTAGATACCGGCCACGACGATGCCGATGACCGCCATCGACTGGAACATGCCGCGGATTGTCTGTCTGCCTCGATTGCCTGCCACGCCATCCATCGTCGCATCCGGGGTCCGTGCTCAAACGTGGCCCCCTCTGCTCAGTTTGTCGATGTACCGATAGAGTCGGCACCACCCTCTCTTTACCTACGGCCGTCGCGTCGTACAGAAAGGTGCGCTCCCGATGACCGAGCATCAGCTGCCGTCCCCACTGGAGGTCTCGCCCGAGGCCCCCGACCGCAACCTCGCCCTCGAGCTCGTCCGGGTCACCGAGGCCGCCGCCATGGCCGCCGGCCGCTGGGTCGGCCGCGGCGAGAAGAACGGCGCCGACGGCGCCGCCGTCAAAGCCATGCGGACCCTCGTCTCGACCGTCTCGATGAACGGCGTCGTCGTGATCGGCGAGGGCGAGAAGGACGAGGCGCCGATGCTGTTCAACGGCGAGCGCATCGGCGACGGCACCGGCGCCGAGTGCGACATCGCCGTGGACCCCATCGACGGCACCACGCTGACGGCCAAGGGCATGCCGAACGCCATCGCCGTGCTGGCCGCCGCCGACCGCGGGACCATGTTCGACCCCTCCGCGGTCTTCTACATGGACAAGCTCGTCACCGGCCCCGAGGCCGCCGACTTCGTCGACATCAACGCCCCGGTCTCGGTGAACATCCGCCGCGTCGCCCGGGCGAAGAACTCCTCCCCCGACGACGTCACCGTGGTCATCCTGGACCGCCCGCGCCACGAGGGCATCGTCAAGGAGATCCGCGAGACGGGCGCCCGGATCAAATTCATCTCGGACGGCGACGTCGCGGGCTCGATCATGGCTGTCAAGGAGGGCACCGGCGTCGACCTGCTGCTCGGCATCGGCGGTACGCCCGAGGGCATCATCTCGGCCTGCGCGATCAAGTGCCTGGGCGGTGTGATCCAGGGCAAGTTGTGGCCGAAGGACGACGAGGAGCGGCAGCGCGCGATCGACGCCGGGCACGACCTCGACCGGGTGCTGTCCACCGACGACCTGGTCAGCGGCGAGAACGTCTTCTTCGTGGCCACCGGCATCACCGACGGCGAGCTGCTGCGCGGGGTGCGCTACCGGGCGGAGACGGCGACCACGCAGTCCCTGGTGATGCGGTCCAAGTCGGGCACCATCCGCCAGATCGACTCGACCCACCGGCTCTCCAAGCTGCGCGCGTACAGCCAGATCGACTTCGACCGCGCGCAGTAGGCACGCCGGCCGCGAGTGCGTCGCGGCGAGCGCGCACGCGAGAGGCGCCCCTGTGCGGAGGGGCGCCTCTCGCGTTGCGTACGACCGACCGTGGTGCGGGGTGTGCGCCGTGCCGCCGGTGCCGCGCGTGTCCTGCCCGAACCGCGCAGCGAAACCAGAGGCTCGGTCCGCGCGCCGGGACCGGGGCCCGGACCGCGCGACGCGCCTCAGGCCGCGGACGCGGGCTTGGTGACCTCCGTCTCGCGCCGGCGCCGCCGGGCCAGCACCACCCGCCGCTCGGCCGCGGTGAGTCCGCCCCAGACGCCGTACGGCTCGGGCTGGAGCAGGGCGTGCTCCCGGCACTCGATCATCACGGGACAGCGGGCGCAGACCCGCTTGGCCGCCTCCTCGCGGGACAGCCGCGCGGCCGTGGGCTCCTTCGACGGCGCGAAGAACAGCCCCGCCTCGTCGCGGCGGCAGGCCGCCTCCGCGTGCCAGGGCCCGGCCTCGTCGTCCCGGGTGGGGACGCGCTGGCGGGGGACGGCGGCTACCTGCGCGGCTACCTGCAGGGACTGAGGCGGCAGTTGCAGCACGGTCTACTCCTGACGACGAATTCGCGAGCGAGAGACGATGCAGCAGTCCCTACCCGCTGTGCGCACGCCTATGCACTGAGTGGCACGCCGCCGGGAGGCGCGGAATCACGCGCAACCGCGCACGGCGTGAAATCCCCCGCACGCGCCGGGTGTTCAGCCCAGGTGTTTGCGCAGGCGGCCGTGGAGGTCGGAGATCCTGCGCCCCCGCCTGGGCTTCGCCTCGACGCTGCCGAAAACCGAGTACCCGTTGACGACCACGACCGGAGCCTCCGGGTCCTCGGCCTCCAGGGTCACCACCTCGAAGCTGCCGAAGACGCCCGTGCCGCTCCCCCGCAGGGTGATGTTCTCCGGGACGCGGATCTCCACGCTGCCGAAGATCGACGTCGCGTTGATGACGCTGAGGCGCTGGCGGAACAGCGCCTGGGTCAGGTCGATCTCGACGCTGCCGAAGAGGGAGAAGGCGTTGGTGCGGCGGCCGACGCGCCAGCGGCCCTTGCGGGTGGAGCCGGAGAAGACGGCGACCAGGTTCTCCGCGGGGGCGGTGTCGTCCCCGTCCTCGGCGCGGGCGGCCGCGGAGGACGGGTGCCCCGTCGCGGGCAGATCCCGCACCAGGGGCTCCAGTTCACCCATGGTCTTGGCGCGGTAGACCGCGTCGATCCGCTCGGCGTGCTCCTCGGCGTCCAGCCGGCCCTCCGCGAGGGCGTCCCGCAGGATGTCCGCGACGCGGTCCCGGTCGGCGTCGGACGCGCGCAGGGCCTGCTCGGCGTCGGCGGGGACGGCAGGGCCGGCGGGGACGGCCGGCTTCTGGGAGTGCTTCTCGAGGTCCACGGAGCCAGCGTAGCGAAACGCGATAGATCGCGACCAGGGGTGGCACACGGCGCGGCGCGGAACCGGGCAGGGGCCGGCGCCGGGGCGGCGACAGGGACCAGCAGGGGGAGCCGGGCCGGGACCGGGACGGATGCCCGGCCGGGACGGTGGGCCGGAGCCCGGCCGGGACCGGGGCGGCGGCAAGTGAGCCTTACCTCACAAGGTCCGGCTCCGGGGCTCGCCCTACCCTGGATGGCGCTGCCAACGGAGGCACACCGCTGTCTGTGAAGTGAGGAATGGGCGACATGCCGGAGTTCGCGTATACGGATCTGCTCCCGCTGGGCGAGGACACCACCCCGTACCGGCTGGTGACCTCCGAGGGTGTCTCCACCTTCGAGGCCGACGGGCGCACCTTCCTCAAGGTCGAGCCGGAGGCCCTGCGTACCCTCGCGGCCGAGGCGATCAAGGACATCCAGCACTTCCTCCGCCCCGCGCACCTCGCCCAGCTCCGCCGGATCATCGACGACCCCGAGGCGTCGTCCAACGACAAGTTCGTCGCGCTCGACCTGCTGAAGAACGCGAACATCGCGGCGGCCGGGGTGCTGCCCATGTGCCAGGACACCGGCACCGCGATCGTCATGGGCAAGCGCGGCCAGAACGTCCTCACCTCCGGCGGGGACGAGGAGGCGCTCTCCCGGGGCATCTACGACGCCTACACCGAGCTGAACCTGCGCTACTCGCAGATGGCGCCGCTGACCATGTGGGAGGAGAAGAACACCGGCTCCAACCTGCCCGCGCAGATCGAGCTGTACGCGACCGACGGCGGCGCGTACAAGTTCCTCTTCATGGCGAAGGGCGGCGGTTCGGCGAACAAGTCCTTCCTCTACCAGGAGACCAAGGCCGTCCTCAACGAGGCGAGCATGATGAGGTTCCTGGAGGAGAAGATCCGCTCCCTGGGCACCGCCGCGTGCCCGCCGTACCACCTGGCGATCGTGGTGGGCGGCACCTCCGCCGAGTTCGCGCTGAAGACCGCGAAGTACGCCTCCGCGCACTACCTGGACGAGCTGCCCTCCGAGGGCTCCGAGCTGGGGCACGGCTTCCGGGACGAGGAACTGGAGAAGAAGGTCTTCGAGCTGACCCAGAAGATCGGCATCGGCGCGCAGTTCGGCGGCAAGTACTTCTGCCACGACGTGCGCGTGGTCCGGCTGCCGCGCCACGGCGCGTCCCTGCCGGTGGCCATCGCGGTCTCCTGCTCCGCCGACCGCCAGGCGGTCGCGAAGATCACGGCGGAGGGCGTCTTCCTGGAGCAGCTGGAGAAGGACCCGGCGCGCTTCCTGCCCGACACCACGGACGAGCAGCTCGCGGAGGAGGGCGAGGTCGTGCGGATCGACCTCAACCGGCCGATGGACGAGATGCTGGCGGAGCTGACCAAGTACCCGGTCAAGACCCGGCTCTCGCTGACCGGCCCGCTGGTCGTCGCGCGCGACATCGCGCACGCGAAGATCAAGGAGCGGCTGGACGCGGGTGAGGACATGCCGCAGTACCTGAAGGACCACCCGGTCTACTACGCGGGCCCGGCGAAGACGCCGGAGGGCTACGCGTCGGGGTCCTTCGGGCCGACGACGGCGGGCCGGATGGACTCCTACGTGGAGCAGTTCCAGGCGGCGGGCGGCTCGAAGATCATGCTGGCGAAGGGCAACCGCTCCCGGCAGGTGACGGACGCGTGCGGGGCGCACGGCGGCTTCTACCTGGGCTCGATCGGCGGCCCGGCGGCCCGGCTGGCGCAGGACTGCATCAAGAAGGTCGAGGTCGTCGAGTACGAGGAGCTCGGCATGGAGGCGGTCTGGCGGATCGAGGTGGAGGACTTCCCGGCGTTCATCGTGGTGGACGACAAGGGGAACGACTTCTTCACTTCACCGGAACCCGAGCAGCCGACCTTCACGGCGATTCCGGTACGGGGGCCGGGGCTGGGCTGACACCCCGGGCGCCGGAGGGCTCGTCGGCCCGTCCGGCGACCGGGCCACCGCGCGGAGCGTGGTGCCCGGGTACGGCGGGTGCACCGCCGTACCCGGGGCTCCGCCCCCGGACCCCCGCGCCTCCAACGCCGGCGAGGCCGGCAGGTCTCCGGCGAGGCCGCGAATCCGGCCCGTCCGACGGGGGCGGACGACCGCCTACGCGAAGCGCTGCCCCGCGGACCCGTCGCACGCCCGCAGCCGCAGCGCCTCCCCCTTCACCGCCGCCGTCGCGCACAGGGACTGCGCCCCGGCCGGGCGCAGCGTGTCGCCGACCCGTACGAAGCGCTGGTTCTCGCCGCCGTGGCAGTCCCACACGATCAGGCCCGCGCCTGCGCGGTAGTCACCGCCGCGGACGTCCAGACAGCGGTCCTGGGTGAGGGCGGTGTGGACCGAGCCGCGGGACGTGTCGTGCCACCACGCCTGGTTGCGGCCGTCGTGGCAGTCCCAGCCCAGCACCGCCGTGCCGTTGCGGGTGACGGCGCCCTCCACGTCCGCGCACGGGCCGGCCGCCGACCTCAGCGGGCGGAAGGCGTCGTCCCAGGCGAACGGGAAGAGCTTCGGGCTGCCGGTGGACGCGACGTCCGCGCAGCTCGCCTCGTTCAGGCCCGAGTTCCAGAGCTGGGTGAGGCAGCTCGCGAAGGCCGCGTGCCCGCGCGCGTTCGGGTGGAAAGACTGGCGGACCGAGTTGGAGTCCGGCGGGAAGGGGTTGGAGAGGTCGATGTAGAGTCCGCGCGCCCACGCGTCCTCGTGGCAGACCTCGTGGCCGTGGAAGAGGCGGGAGTTGTCCAGGTAGACCGCGCCCGTGGTGCGGGCCGCCTGCCGGATGCCGCGTTCGAAGGCGGGGACGGCGGTGTTGCGGCCCCACACCGTGTCGGAGTCGTAGCCCATGCCGCCGCAGATCAGCTTGCCGGGGAACTTCGGGTTGTCGCGGAAGTCGGGGCCGATCGGGCTCGGGTAACTCATCAGGACGAGCTTGTAGTCGGTGTCCGCGTACCCCGCGTCGCGCATCACGGTGCGCAGGTCGCGCGCGGTCTGCTCGACCTTGGGGACGAGGCCGTCGACGCGGGCCTGCCAGCCGGGCGCGTACTTCGGCTCGCACGGGCCCTGGATCAGGATGAAGCGGGTGACGCAGTCGGTCATGACCGGGCCGAACTGGAGGTCGTCGTTGGCCCCGGCGACCAGCAGGACCATCTTGATGCGGGTGTTGCGGGCCTTGATCGCGAGATTGTCGCTCTGGACCAGTTCGTCGGCGTACTGCTTCGTGCCGCCGATGCGGATGTTGACCGAGGAGGCGCCGGAACAGGAGACGTTGTAGGTGACGTCAACGGCGATGCCGGTGCGGTGGACGGCGGCCTGCGGGGAGCGGTGGCACCAGTTGTCGGGGCCGTTGGTGCCGCTTTCGTAGGTGCCCACGCCCTCGCCCGAGATCTCGCTGTCGCCGAGCGAGATCAGGCCCGTCTTCCGCTGGGCGAGGGGACGTTCGGCGGGGCTGCCGTAGAGCGCGGTGGCCTCGGCGGCGCGGATCGCCTCCAGTTCGGGCGGCAGCGGGACGGCGGCGGTGCGGGGGCCGGTGCCGGACGCGGCGGGGGCCGGGGCGGGGGCCGCCGTCGCGGCGGACCCTCCGAGCACGGTGGCGAGGAGGACCGCGGCCGCCACCGTTCTCGAGAGCATGCGAAGTCCTGTTCCTGAACGCTTCATTGCGCCTCCGCGGGTTGTGGTTACCCGGGGTATTTACTGGCGGGTAGTGCGGTTGGGAATACGCAGAACAAGACAACTGCTCAACTTTTCGAGCGGAAGCCGGAGGAAGGACGAGCGATGAGCGGCACCGAGGCGGCGGCGGACGGCGGCAGGCACGAGACCACGAGCGGCGACACGGCCGGTGGGACGACCGGCGGGACCGGCGAAGCGGCAGGCGGGGGGACCCGGGAAGCGGCGGGCGGCGGGGCCGGGGAGGCGTTCCGCGTCGAGCAGGACTCCATGGGCGAGGTGCGGGTCCCGGCCGACGCCAAGTGGCGGGCCCAGACCCAGCGGGCGGTGGAGAACTTCCCCCTCTCCGGACAGCGGCTGGAGCGCGCCCACATCGAGGCCCTGGCGCGTGTCAAGGGCGCCGCCGCCGTGGTCAACGCGCGGCTCGGCGTGCTGGACGGGGAGGTCGGGGAGGCGATCGCGGAGGCCGCCGAGGAGGTCGCCCAGGGCCGGTGGGACGCCCACTTCCCCGTCGACGTCTTCCAGACCGGCTCCGGCACCTCCTCCAACATGAACGCCAACGAGGTGATCGCCACCCTGGCGGCCGAGCGCCTGGGCCGCGGTGTCCACCCCAACGACCACGTGAACGCCTCCCAGTCGTCCAACGACGTCTTCCCCTCCTCCATCCACATCGCCGCCACCGCCGCCGTGACCGGCGACCTCGTCCCGGCCCTGGAGCACCTGGCGGCCTCCCTGGAGCGCAAGGCGGCCGAGTTCGCGGCCGTGGTGAAGTCGGGCCGCACCCACCTGATGGACGCCACACCCGTCACCCTGGGCCAGGAGTTCGGGGGTTACGCGGCGCAGGTGCGGTACGGGATCGAGCGGCTGCGGGCGGTGCTGCCCCGGCTGGCCGAACTGCCCCTGGGGGGCACCGCGGTGGGGACCGGCATCAACACCCCGCCCGGCTTCCCGGCGGCCGTCATCGCCGAGGTCGCGCGGACCACCGGGCTGCCGCTGACCGAGGCGCGCGACCACTTCGAGGCCCAGGGCGCGCGGGACGCGCTGGTGGAGACCTCGGGGCAGCTCCGCACCATCGCGGTCTCGCTCACCAAGATCTGCAACGACCTGCGCTGGATGGCGTCCGGGCCGCGCACCGGCCTCGCCGAGATCGCCCTGCCCGACCTCCAGCCCGGGTCCTCGATCATGCCCGGCAAGGTGAACCCGGTGGTCCCGGAGGCGGTGCTGATGGTGGCCGCGCAGGTCACCGGCAACGACACCACGGTCGCGGTGGCCGGGGCCGCGGGCAACTTCGAGCTGAACGTGATGCTCCCCGTGATGGCGAAGAACCTGCTGGAGTCGGTCCGGCTGCTGGCCAACGCCTCCCGGCTGCTCGCGGACCGGACCGTGGACGGCATCACGGCGAACGCGGAACGCGCCCGCGCGTACGCGGAGTCCTCCCCCTCGGTGGTCACCCCGCTCAACAAGTACATCGGCTACGAGGAGGCCGCGAAGGTCGCCAAGCGGTCCCTCGCGGAGCAGAGGACGATCCGGGAGGTGGTGCTGGAGTCCGGCTATGTGGAGCGGGGCGCGCTGACCCTGGAGCAGCTGGACGAGGCGCTGGACGTGCTGCGCATGACCCATCCCTGACCGCGCCCGGCCCGGTCCCGGCCGGCCGCCGCGGCACGCCCCGTGACCGGGATCGCAGCGGGGCGGTGGCACTCCTCCTAAGATCTGCTCATGACAGGCACGGAACGCATCGCACGCTGGACGCCGGGAGACCACATCCTGTGGCGGTACCGCGGCCATGCCCCGGACCTGGACGGCTCCTCCGTGCACATCTGCCGGCCGGTGACGGTCGTCCAGGACACCGAGGACCTGCTCGCCGTGTGGATGGCGCCGGGCACCGAGTGCGTGAAGCCGGTGCTCGCGGACGGTACGCCCGTCCATCTGGAACCGCTCGCCACCCGCTACACCGCCCCCCGGACCCTCACCACGGACCGCTGGTTCGGCTCCGGGGTGCTCAAGCTCGCCCGGCCCGCCGACCCGTGGTCGGTGTGGCTGTTCTGGGAGTCGGACTGGCGGTTCAGGAGCTGGTACGTGAACTTGGAGGAGCCGCGCACCCGTTGGGCCGGCGGGGTGGACTCCGCGGACCACTTCCTCGACATCTCCGTCTACCCGGACCGGACCTGGCTCTGGCGGGACGAGGACGAGTTCGCCCAGGCGCAGGCGGTCGGGCTGATGGACGCGGCCACGGCGGAGCGGGTGCGGGAGGCCGGGCGGGCGGCGGTGGCGGCGATCCGGGCCTGGGAGGCGCCGTTCTCCTCCGGCTGGGAGCACTGGCGGCCGGACCCGTCGTGGACGGTGCCGCGGCTGCCCTCGGACTGGGCGGCGGGCGTCCCGGAGCGCCGGCTGGCGTCGTAGGGGCCCGGCCCGGCGCGGACCACGGGCGGGCCGTGGCGGGCCGGGCGCAGCCGGGTACCGCGGGGGTCCGGCGGGCGGACGTGGCGCGCGCCGGGGTTGACGCGGACCGGATCTGGCCGAAAATTTGCGTTTCGCACCTCGCGGTGCCCGATCTCTCCGGTCCTGCCGCCTCCGCCGCTGCCGCTCTCTGTCCGGTTCCGGTCAGGGAACGCGCTCCGGCGCGTACGACCTCGTGAGACTCTTGATGCGCCCCCTGGGGGCAAACGTAGGATCGTCCTCCGCGGTGCCGCATGTCACGAGGGAGAGTGCGCAGGACAGGCCGCACGTCAGTACCAGTCACCGAAGTCAGCACGCGTCGCACAGAGGGGGTCGAACCGTGCCGGACGTCCGCCGTCCCGCCGGGGCCGGTCCCCGGACGGGTACCCCGCCCTTCGCGGCAGACCCGCGCAGCGGTGTCCGCCGCACCGGCACCGGACACCCTCCAGCGATCACCGCGTACCACCGGCACGGACGGACGGAACCCCAGGCGTGACGGAGCATCCCACCGCCCATGAAGGCCGGCAGCCCCTGGCTGCCCGGTCGCAGGAACGCACCCGGCCGCGGGCGCAGGCCGCCGGGTCCGTGCCCGCCGGTCCGGCGCCGGCCCCCGGGCCCGTGCCCCAGCCGCACACCGTCCAGGCCCCGGCGCAGGACCTCGCCGGGATCGCCCGGCGGGAGGGCGACCGGCTGCGCTTCGTGGGCGCGGCGACCCGGCGGATCGCGCGCGGGATCGACCTGGACGAGATCGTCCTCGGGCTCTGCCGGGCCACCGTCCCCACCTTCGCCGACGCGATCCTGGTCTATCTGCGGGACCCGCTGCCGGTCGGCGACGAGCGTCCCGTCTCCCCGTTCGTGCTGCGGCTGCGGCGCAGCGACCGCCTCCGTTCCGCCGAGGAGGGCGGCGCCGAGGCCGCCGGCTCCGGTCCCGGCGCGCTGATCCCGGTACTGGAGCCCGGCACCGACCTGGCCCCGGCCGCCGAGCTGTGCGAGGTCCGCTCCGGCGGCGCGCTCTCCGAGGTGCTGCGCGGGGTGCGCCCGGTCTTCGGCGACTCCGCCGCCGCCCGCGCCGCACTGCCCGAGCTGCTCGGCGACGGGCGCAGCGTGCCCAGCGGCCACCGGGCGATACTCGCCCCGCTGCGCGGCCGCCGCCGGGTGATCGGCGCCGCCGTCTTCCTGCGCCGCCCGGACCGGCCCGCCTTCGAGCCCAACGACCTCCTGGTCGCGGCCCAGCTCGCCACCCACACCGCCCTGGGCATCGACAAGGCCGTCCTCTACGGCCGTGAGGCGTACATCGCGGACGAGCTCCAGCGGACCATGCTCCCGGACTCGCTCCCGCAGCCCACCGGCGTCCGCCTCGCCTCGCGCTACCTCCCTGCCGCCGAGACCGCCCGGGTCGGCGGGGACTGGTACGACGCCATCCCGCTGCCCGGCAGCCGGGTCGCGCTGGTGGTCGGCGACGTCATGGGCCACTCCATGACCTCGGCCGCGATCATGGGTCAGCTCCGCACCACCGCGCAGACCCTCGCCGGCCTCGACCTGCCGCCGCAGGAGGTCCTGCACCACCTGGACGAGCAGGCCCAGCGCCTGGGCACCGACCGCATGGCCACCTGCCTGTACGCGGTCTACGACCCGGTCTCGCACCGCATCACCATCGCCAACGCGGGCCATCCCCCGCCCATCCTGCTGCACCTGGGCGGCCGCGCCGAGGTGCTGCGGGTGCCGCCCGGCGCGCCCATCGGCGTCGGCGGCGTGGACTTCGAGGCCGTCGAGCTGGACGCCCCGGCGGGCGCGACCCTCCTCCTCTATACGGACGGTCTGGTGGAATCCCGGCTGCGGGACGTCTGGACCGGGATCGAGCAGCTGCGGGAACGCCTGGCCGCGACCGCCCAGCTCACCGGCCCGGACCACTCGCCGCCGCTGGAGGCCCTCTGCGACGACGTCCTGGACATGCTGGGCCCCGGCGACCGGGACGACGACATCGCCCTGCTCGCGGCCCGTTTCGACGGGATCGCGCCGAGTGACGTCGCCTACTGGTTCCTGGAGCCGGAGGACGCGGCCCCCGGCCGCGCCCGCCGCCTCGCCCGCCGGGCGCTGGAGCGCTGGGGCCTGGCGGACCTGTCGGACTCGGTGGAACTGCTGGTCAGCGAGGTCGTGACCAATGCCGTGCGGTACGCGGAGCGGCCGGTGATGCTGCGGCTGCTGCGGACCGATGTGCTGCGCTGCGAGGTCGGCGACGACTCCCCGCAGCTGCCCCGGCAGCGCCGTGCCCGGGACACCGACGAGGGCGGCCGCGGCCTGTTCCTGGTGAACCGGCTGGCCCGCCGCTGGGGCGCGACCCGGCTCTCCACGGGCAAGGTCGTCTGGTTCGAGCTGCCCACCCGGGGCTGACCCCCCGGGGCGGACCCGGAGCTGCACCCCCCTGAGCCGGTCCGTCGGACGACCCCGCTCGGATGCGGTACAGGTCCGGATTCCATCCACATGTTGCCGGAGGGGTGTCGTAGGAGTTCACTGGGGCACACGGCCGAAGCGACCACAAACCCCAGATCGACGGGAGGACGCTCGTGTCCGAGTCACCCCCCAGGGCACCCTTCACCACCAACAACTCCGGCATCCCGGTCGAGAGCGACGAGCATTCCCTGACCGTGGGACCGGACGGCCCGATCCTGCTCCAGGACCACTACCTGATCGAGAAGATGGCCCAGTTCAACCGTGAACGGGTCCCCGAGCGGGTGGTGCACGCCAAGGGCTCGGGCGCCTACGGCTTCTTCGAGGTCACCAACGACGTCAGTCAGTTCACCAAGGCCGGCCTCTTCCAGCCCGGCCGCCGTACCGACATGCTGGCCCGCTTCTCCACGGTCGCGGGCGAGCAGGGCTCCCCCGACACCTGGCGGGACCCCCGGGGCTTCGCGCTGAAGTTCTACACCGAGCAGGGCAACTACGACCTGGTCGGCAACAACACCCCGGTCTTCTTCGTGCGCGACACGATCAAGTTCCAGGACTTCATCCGGTCCCAGAAGCGCCACCCGGTCACCGGGCTGCGCGACCACGACATGCAGTGGGACTTCTGGACCCTCTCCCCCGAGTCCGCCCACCAGGTCACCTGGCTGATGGGCGACCGGGGCATCCCGAAGACCTACCGGCACATGAACGGCTACAGCTCGCACACCTACATGTGGATCAACGAGGGCGGCGAGCGGTTCTGGGTGAAGTACCACTTCAAGACCGACCAGGGCATCGACTTCCTCACCCAGGAGGAGGCGGACGAGGCCGCGGGCTCGGACCCCGACCTGCACCGCCGCGACCTGTTCGAGGCGATCGAGTCCGGAGACGCGCCCTCCTGGACCCTGAAGGTCCAGATCATGCCGTTCGACGACGCACCGGACTACCGTTTCAACCCGTTCGACCTGACGAAGGTGTGGCCGCACGGCGACTACCCGCTGATCGACGTCGGCCGGATGGTCCTCGACACCAACCCCGAGGACTACTTCATCCACATCGAGCAGGCCGCCTTCGAACCGTCGAACATGGTCCCGGGCATCGGCCCGTCGCCGGACAAGATGCTGCTGGGCCGGCTGTTCTCGTACCCCGACACCCACCGGTACCGGATCGGCCCGAACTACGCGCAGCTGCCGCCCAACCGGCCGCGTTCGGCCGTCAACTCGTACGCGAAGGACGGCCCGATGCGCTACGAGCCCTCCTACGCCTCCCGGCCGTACGCGCCGAACTCCTACGGCGGCCCGGCGGCCGACGTGGAGCGCTTCGGCGACCCGGCGGGCTGGGCCACGGCGGGCGAGATGGTGCGCGAGGCGACGAAGAAGCACCGTGACGACGACGACTTCGGGCAGGCGGGCACGATGGTGCGCGAGGTCCTCGACGACGCCCAGCGCGAGCGGCTCGCCTCCAACATCAGCGGCCATCTCCTGGACGGGGTGAGCCGGCCGGTGCTGGAACGGGCGCTGCAGTACTGGCGGAACGTGGACAAGAACCTCGGCGACACGGTCGCCAAGAAGGTCAACGGCGGCTGACGCCGACGCCACCACCCGCGACGAAGGGGCGCCCCCGCGGGGGCGCCCCTTCCCGTGTGCCGTGCTCACTCCTCCCGGAGGAACCCGCTCTGCGGGCGGACCGGGTCGGTTTCGTCGTCCGGTTCCACCGGCGGGGAGAAGGTGCCTCCGCCGGACGGGGACGGGAGCGGCGGCCTGCTGGTCGGATCGCTCGGCGTCGGGTCCGGGGACTCGGACTCGGACCTGGAGGGCGAGGGGTCGGGCGACTCGGACTCCGACTCGCTCTCGCTCGGCGTCGGCTCCGGGGACCGCGACTGGGACCTGGAGGGCGAGGGGTCGGGCTCGGGGCTCGCGGGCTCGGCCACCTCCAGGTCGAAGCGGGCGTCGGAGCCGCCGTTCAGCGCGTCGGTCGTGTAGGCGGCCCAGATCCGGGCCGGGAAGCCGCCGCCGTTGGCACGGCCGGAGTTGGCCGTGCCGGTGAGGCTGACCTGACCGGTACCGTCCGCCTTCTCGCCGAAGAGGGCGACCACCGTGGTCAGCTCGGGGGTGTAGCCGGCGTACCAGGCCGAACGGTTCTGCTCGGAGGTGCCGGTCTTGCCCGCCGCCTGGTAGGGGCCGGCGGCCGCGACGCCGGAGCCGTTGCGCACCACACCGGTGAGACCGGAGGTCACCGTGTCCGCGGTCTCCCGGCTGACGGCCTGGCCGCCGACCGGGTCCGCCAGCTCGACGGTGCGGTCCTTGTGCTCGGCCTTGGCCACCACGGCGGGCGTGATCTTCTTGCCGTGGTTGTCGAGGGTCGCGTACACCCCCGCCATGTCCATGGTGGAGGCGCCCATCACACCGAGGGAGATCGCCGGGCGCTCGGGGAAGTTGACGTCCGGGACGCCCAGTTCCAGGGCGGTCGCCTTCACCTTGCCGAGACCGACGTCCACCGCCATCTGCGCGAAGGCGGAGTTGATGGACCGGTTGAGGGAGGTCTGGACGCTGACCGGGCCGTAGCTGCGGCCGAGGTCGTTCTGCGGGGCGAAGGGGGTGTCGCTGCCGACGACGGGACGGCGGCTTGTGCCGTCGTAGACGGTGTTCAGGCCGATCGGCGAGCCCTTCTGGGTGGTGGACCCGTTCTCCAGGGCGGAGGCGAACACCACGGGCTTGAAGGTGGAGGCGGGCTGGTAGTCGCGGCGGGTCGCGTTGCTGATGTAGTGCTTCACATAGTCCGTGCCGCCGTAGAGTGCGACGACCTTGCCGGTCTTCGGGTCGACCGAGGTGGCGCCGGCCTGGACGGTGGCGTCGACCTTGCTGCCCTCGCGGTCGAGCTCGTCCTCCAGCTTCTCCTGGACGGCGTTCTCCAGGGCCTTCTGGCGCTTCTTGTCGATGTTGAGAGTGATCGTCCAGCCGCCGGCGTCGAGGTCCGCCTCGGTGAGGCCCTGGCGGGCCAGCTCCTTCTTCGCGGCGTCGACCAGATAGCCGGTCTGGCCCTGCATACCGGGCGCGGGGCGGGGCTCCTCGGGCACCGGGAAGGACATCCCGGCCCGCTTGCCCGCGTCCAGCCAGTCCTCCTCGACCATGTTGTCGAGGACGTAGTTCCAGCGCTCCTTCACCAGCGCCTTGCCGTCCTTGGAGGCCACGGCCCAGTCGTACTGGCTCGGGGCCTGGAGGAGGGCGGCGAGGTACGCGCCCTGCTCGACGGTCAGCTTCTCGGCGTCCACGCGGTAGTACGCCTGGGCGGCGGCCTGGATGCCGTAGGCGCCGCGGCCGTAGTAGCTGGTGTTCATGTACCCGGCGAGGATCTCGGACTTGCTCTTCTTCTGGTCGACCTTGAGGGAGATCACCAGTTCCTTGAGCTTGCGGGTGACCGTCTGGTCCTGGTCCAGGTAGTAGTTCTTGACGTACTGCTGGGTGATGGTCGAGCCACCCTGCTTCCCCTGGCCGCTGAGGGTGTTCTTCAGCCCGCGCAGGGTGCCCTTGATGTCGACGCCGGAGTCCTGGAAGAAGGTCTTGTTCTCGGCGGCGACGAAGGAGTACTGGACGTCCTTGGGGATCTCGTCGAGCCCGACGATCTCACGGTTGACCTCACCGGTGCGGCCGAGGATCGAGCCGTCGCTGTACTTGTAGACGTTGCTCTGCATCTCGGCCTCGGCGTTGGCCTTGGGGACCGGCACCAGCAGGTAGACGACGAAGAACGCGCCCATCGCCAGCAGGCAGAGCCCGAAGAAGGTGCCCAGCATCTTCCGCCAGGTGAAGAAGCGGCGTATGCCGCCGCGTCCGTCCCGCCCCGCCCGGCGCGCATCGCGCTGCCGAGCCTGCCGCTCTTCCGCTCGGCCCATCGTGTCGCCGCTCCGCTCTTCCGTGTCGCCGGTCGTGTCCGTGGTCGTGCCCGTGGTCGTCTTCGCGGTCGGTCCCGCCGGGTCGTCTTCGCGGTCGGTCCCGCCGGGTCGTCTCCGCGGTCGGTCCCGCCGGGGCGCCGGGCCCCGAATCAGCTCAGAAAGGTAACACCGGTAGTGCAGACAAAGGGGATTCGATCCGCCCTTTTCCGGACGTGAGAATCAGCACCCCCTCCCATGGAACCGACTCACCAGGGGTGCGCAGGGTTGCCGCGTGGGCTAAAGTGATATCACTTTGCTAGGCAGTGGGCCGGCCGCCCGGGGCGTCCGGACGATCACGAACGGGGAGTGGGACATGAGCACGAGCGACCAGGTGGCAAGGCCGCACACGACCGCGACACAGGCGGCACCCGCCGACGCCCCGCAGATGCCGGCGCCCCGGGTGCGGGAGTTCGCGGCGCACAGCATCGGGGGCGGGCTCGCCCTGCTGCTCGGCCTGCTGGGGCTGGCGGCAGGGGCCGGGATGCTGGTGAGCGCCGGCCCGGTGGAGTCCGCGGGCGGCACGGCGGCGCTGATCACCGGCGGGATCCTGGTGGCGGTCCTCGCCTTCCTCGCGATGTGCGGGCTGAACATGGTAGCGCCCGGCGAGGCCCGCGTCGTCCAGCTCTTCGGCCGCTACCGGGGCACCATCCGCACCGACGGACTGCGCTGGGTCAACCCGCTCACCTCCCGCACCAGGATCTCCACCCGGGTGCGCAACCACGAGACCGCCGTCCTCAAGGTCAACGACGCCTACGGCAACCCGATCGAGCTGGCGGCCGTGGTGGTGTGGAAGGTCGAGGACACCGCCCAGGCCATGTTCGAGGTCGACGACTTCCTGGAGTTCGTCTCCACCCAGACCGAGGCAGCCGTGCGGCACATCGCGATCGAGTACCCGTACGACGCCCACGACGAGGACGGCCTCTCGCTGCGCGGCAACGCCGAGGAGATCACCGAGAAGCTCGCCGTCGAGCTGCGCGCCCGGGTCGAGGCGGCCGGTGTCCACATCATCGAGTCCCGCTTCACGCACCTCGCCTACGCGCCGGAGATCGCCGCGGCGATGCTCCAGCGCCAGCAGGCGGGCGCGGTCGTCGCCGCGCGCCGGCAGATCGTGGACGGCGCGGTCGGCATGGTGGAGGTGGCGCTCGCCCGGCTCACCGAGCACGACATCGTGGACCTCGACCCGGAGCGCAAGGCCGCGATGGTCTCCAACCTGCTGGTCGTCCTCTGCGGCGACCGCGCGGCCCAGCCGGTCGTCAACGCGGGCACGCTGTACCAGTGAACCCGCCGCCCCCTCCCCCGCCCGCCGGGGAGCGCAAGCAGGTACTGCTCCGCCTCGATCCGGCGGTGTACGAGGCCCTGGCCCGCTGGGCCGGCGACGAGCTGCGGAGCGCCAACGCCCAGATCGAGTTCCTGCTGCGCCGGGCGCTCGCCGAGGCCGGGCGGCTGCCGGGGGGCGTCTCCCCGCAGCCGCGGCGCGGACGGCCGCCGCGCACTCCGCCGCCGGGTCCGGGGGGCCCGGCGGGCACGGGCGACCCGGCGGGCACGGGGGACCCGGCGGCGGGATAGCGCGGTGGCGGGCCGGGTCCCGCCCAGGCCCCGGACACCGGGGCTGCCGCTTCGGCCGCGAGGCCCCGACCCCCCGGGTCCCCCGCTGCACCGAAACGGGGGACCCGCTATACACCGCGCGTATACACCCCGTGTACGGTGACCGCCATGTCCATCGGCCACACCCTTCTCGCCCTGCTCGAAGCCGGCCCCCGCCACGGCTACGACCTCAAGCGCGCCTTCGACGAACGCTTCGGGCAGGACCGCCCCCTGCACTACGGCCAGGTCTACGCGACCATGTCCCGCCTCCTGAAGCACGGCCTCGTCGAGGTCGACGGCACAGAGGCGGGCGGCGGCCCCGAACGCAAGCGGTACGCGATCACCGACGCCGGGATCACCGATGTGTCCCGCTGGCTCGCCGAGCCCGAGAAGCCCGAGCCGTACCTCCAGTCCACGCTCTACACCAAGGTCGTCCTTGCGCTGCTCACCGGCCGCGGCGCGGCCGAACTCCTCGACACCCAGCGCGCGGAGCACCTGCGGCTGATGCGCGCGCTCACCGACCGCAAGCGCCGGGGCGACCTCGCCGACCAGCTCATCTGCGACCACGCGCTCTTCCACCTGGAGGCGGACCTGCGCTGGCTGGAGCTGACCGCCGCGCGCCTGGACCAGCTCGCCGCGCAGGTGCGCGCGTGATCCCCGACGGCTCCCTGCTCGCCGCCGAGGACCTGCGCAAGTCCTTCGGCCCGACCACCGCCCTGGACGGGGTCTCGTTCTCCGTCCACCCGGGCGAGGTGGTGGCCGTGATGGGCCCCTCCGGCTCCGGCAAGTCGACCCTGCTGCACTGCCTCGCCGGGATCGTGACCCCCGACGCGGGCTCCGTCCGCTACGACGGACGCGATCTCGCCGCGCTCGGCGACGACGGCCGCAGCGCGCTGCGGCGCGCCGAGTTCGGCTTCGTCTTCCAGTTCGGCCGGCTGGTCCCGGAGCTGACCTGCGTGGAGAACGTGGCCCTGCCGCTACGGCTCGGCGGGGCACGGCGCAAGGACGCGGAGCGGACGGCCACCGAGTGGCTGGAGCGGCTGGAGACCGCCGACCTGGCCCGCAAGCGGCCGGGGGAGATCTCGGGCGGCCAGGGCCAGCGGGTCGCGGTCGCCCGGTCCCTGGTCACCTCGCCGCGGGTGCTCTTCGCCGACGAGCCGACCGGCGCGCTGGACTCGCTCACCGGCGAACGCGTGATGGAGCTGCTCACCGGGGCGGCGCGCGAGCGGAACACCGCGGTCGTCCTCGTCACCCACGAGGCACGGGTCGCGGCCTGGTCCGACCGCGAGGTCGTCATCCGCGACGGCCGCTCCCGCGACCCGGAGTTCGCCCGATGAGACGGTTGCTCCACGAACTCGCGCTCGGCGCCCGGTTCGCCCTCGGCGGCGGACGCGAAGGGCTGACGCGGACCGCGCTGACCGCGCTCGGCACCGGCCTGGGCGTCGCCCTGCTGCTCCTCGCGGCCTCCGTGCCGCAGATCATGGCGGCACGCGAGGCCCGGGAGGCGGCGCGGACGGCCTCCGACCGGTACAGCGCGGAGCCCGTGCAGCGCTCGGACCGGACCGTGGTGCATCTGGAGGCCCGCACCGAGTACCGGGGCGAACCCGTCGCCGGGGAGCTGCTGCGCGCCGACGGCACCCGGCCCGTGCTGCCGCCCGGGCTGGAACGGATGCCCGCAGCGGGCGAGATGTTCGTCTCCCCCGCGCTCGGCGAGCTGCTCCGCTCCCCCGGCGGCGCGCTGCTGAAGGAACGTCTCGGCGCCCGGACGGCGGGCACGATCGGTGACAAGGGCCTGCACGATCCGCACGATCTGCGCTACTACGCGGGCAGCGACGCCCTGACCACCGCCAACGGCGGCACCCGCACGGCCGGTTACGGCACCGGCCGGCCGCACGATCCGGTGGACGCCCCGCTGGTCGTGCTGATGGTGCTGATCTGCGTGGTGCTGCTGGTCCCGGTGGCCGTCTTCCTCGCGACCGCGGCGCGCTTCGGCGGCGAGCGCCGCGACCAGCGTCTCGCCGCACTGCGGCTGACCGGCGCGGACGTCCGCGCCACCCGCCGGATCGCGGCCGGTGAGGCGCTGATCGGCTCGCTGCTCGGACTGGCCGTGGGGGCCGGGGTGTTCGCGGCGAGCCGGCGGTTCGCCGGTTCGGTGCGGCTGTGGGATCTGAGCGCCTTTCCGCACGACGTGGTCCCGGCGCCGTGGCTCGCGGCCCTGGTGCTGGTCGCCGTGCCGCTCTGCGCGGTGGTGACGACCCTGGTCGCGATGCGTTCGGTGACCGCCGGACCGCTGGGCGTCGTACGGGGGTCGGCACCGGTGCGGCGGAGGCTGTGGTGGCGCCTGGCGATACCGCTTGCGGGCCTCGGGGTGCTGCTGGCGATCGGCAGGGTGACGCCCGGCGGGGCCGTGGACACCTTCCCCATCGCGGCGGGCGCGATCCTGGTGCTGCTGGGGCTGTCCACGCTGCTGCCCTGGCTGGTCGACGCGGTGGTCCGGCGGCTCGGCGGCGCCGGACCGCTGCCGTGGCAGCTCGCCGTGCGGCGGCTCCAGCTCAGCGGCGGGACGGCGGCCCGGGCGGTGAGCGGCATCACGGTCGCGGTCGCCGGGGCGATCGCGCTCCAGATGCTCTTCGCGGGCATGCACGCGGAGTTCGCCCGTGCGATCTCCCACTCGGCCTGGGCCGGGCGGATGACCGTCCAGGCCGAGTACGCGGCTCCGGGCCTCGCCTCCGAGGCGGAGAAGGCGTTCCGCGCCACGCCGGGGGTCCGGGAGGCCACCGCGGTGATCGAGGCGAGCGCCGTCGGCACCGGCCCCGTCACCGGGGACGGGACCCGGTCGATGACCTCCCTCGTGGTGGCCTCCTGCCCGACCCTGCGACGCCTCGCGGAGGTCTCCCACTGCTCGGACGGCGACGCCTTCGTGGTCCACAAGCGGGGCGACGCCGAGCTGAACCGGTGGACCGACCGGACCGCCCGCAAGGGGCAGGCGGTCGATCTGAGCGACCCGTTCGAGCGGGAGGGGAAGCGCGAGCCGCTGCTGTGGACGCTGCCCGCGGACAGCCCGACCGTCCCGGCCCGGCCGGACGCGGGCGGCGAGGAACTCTTCGGCATCTTCGTGACGCATGGCGCTCTCACGGGGGCGACCGCGCGGGGCGCCGCGGGCCCGGTGGATCCGGCCGCGCTGCCGGACGCGCGGACGATCACACAGGTGCACCTCGACGCCGGGGTCCCGGACGCGGCCGAGCACGTCCGCAACACGGCGGCCCGGCTGAGCCCCCTGCTCGCCGTGCACGAGGCCGCCGACGCCGACCGGGACCAGCGGTACGCGAGCGTGCAGCGGGGTCTGCCGGCCGGCGCCTGCGGGACGCTGGCGCTGATCGCCGCGTCCCTGGTGGTGGCGCAGACCGAGCAGTTGCGGGAGCGGCGGCGGCTGCTGTCGGTCCTGGTCGCCTTCGGGACGCGCCGCGCCACGCTGGCCTGGTCGGTGCTGTGGCAGACCGCCCTGCCCGTCGCCCTGGGCATGGCGGTGGCGACCGCGGGCGGGCTGGCCCTGGGCGCGGTGATGCTGCGGATGACCGGCAAGACGGTGACCGACTGGTGGGTCTTCGCGCCGCTGGCGGGGGCGGGCGCGGGCGTGGTCGCGGGGGTGACGCTGCTGACACTGCCGGCCCTGTGGCGGCTGATGCGGGCGGACGGGCTGCGGACGGAGTGACGCCGGGGGACTCCGCGGCCCGGGCCCGGGCCCGGCGAGAGGGTCCCGTGTGCCCGTCGCGCAGGCCCGCGAATCCGGCGCGCCGCGGAGGAGTCAGGCGGACGGACGGGCCGGGACGGAGTGAGCCCGGGGGCCCCGCGGCCCGGGGCCGGGCCCGGCAAGAGGGCCCCGTGGGCTCGCCGCGCAGGCCCGCGGCTCCGGCGCGGCTCGGGCGGACGGCGGGGCCCGGCGGCTCCGGCGCGCCGCGGACGGCGGGCCCCGGGGCGGGGCCGGGGCCCGGCCCCGTCAGTCCGCCACCCGTACCGGCAGCTCCCGCATCGCCTCCCGCAGGGCCCCCGCGAACTCGGCGAACTCCCCTGCCCGGGCCGTGCCCGCCCGCATCGCCAGGGCGATCCGCCGGCACGGAGCGGGCGCGGCGAAGTGCGCGGTGCCCAGCCCGCCCCGGCCCGCCTCCACCTCGACCGCGGTGCGCGGCAGCAGGGTCACGCCCATACCCCCGGCCACGAGCTGGACCAGGGTGGCGAGCCCGGCCGCGGTCGTGGTGACCGGCGCCCCGGCCTCGCGGCCGGCCTCCCGGCAGATGTCGAGCGCCTGGTCGCGCAGGCAGTGGCCCTCGTCGAGGAGGAGCAGCGGCAGCCGGCGCAGGGCCTCGCGCGGCAGGTCGTCCCGGCCGCCCAGCTCGTGGCCCTCGGGGGTGACCAGCACGAAGTCCTCGTCGAAGAGCGGGAGTTCGGTCACCCCCGGCACCCCGAGCGGCACCGCGAGCAGCAGCAGGTCCAGCCGCCCGGCGGTGAGCCCATCGAGCAACGAGGAGGTCTGCTCCTCGTGGACCTGGAGGTCCAGCTGCGGGTAGCGCCGGTGGACCAGGCGCAGCACGGTCGGCAGCAGATAGGGCGCGACCGTGGGGATCACCCCGAGGCGCAGCACGCCGGTGAACGGTGCGCGCACCGCCTCGGCCTCCTCCAGCAGCAGCCCGACCGCGTCCAGGACGGCCTTGGCGCGCACCGCGAGGCGCTCACCGGCGGGCGACAGCAGCACCCTGCGCGTCGTACGCTCCAGCAGCTGGACACCGAGTGCCTCCTCCAGCGCGGAGACGGCGCCGGACAGGGCGGGCTGGCTCATCCCGATCGCTGCCGCCGCGTCCCGGAAGTGCAGATGCTCCGCCACGGCCGCGAAGGCGCGCAGCTGGGCGATGCTCGGCTGTTTGCCCCGGTTCATCTGTGCCACTGATAAGTACCTCCGATCGCGATGACCGAGTCTAGCTATTTCCGCGATCAATGCACCCTGTGCCACTATCAAGATCCGTCCAACCCCCATGGAAGACCCCAAAAGGGAACCTTCCGGTATGCAAGGAGAGCGCGTGCTCACTGTCGGTGACCAGTTCCCCACGTTCGAGCTGACCGCCTGCGTCTCGCTGGAGAGCGGCAAGGAGTTCGAGACCATCGACCACAAGTCCTACGAGGGCAAGTGGAAGGTCGTCTTCGCGTGGCCCAAGGACTTCACCTTCGTCTGCCCGACCGAGATCGCCGCCTTCGGCAAGCTGAACGACGAGTTCGCCGACCGCGACGCCCAGATCCTCGGCTTCTCCGGTGACTCCGAGTTCGTCCACCACGCCTGGCGCAAGGACCACGCCGACCTGCGTGACCTGCCCTTCCCGATGATGGCCGACTCCAAGCACGAGCTCATGCGGGACCTGGGCATCGAGGGCGAGGACGGCTTCGCGCAGCGTGCCGTCTTCATCGTGGACCCGAACAACGAGATCCAGTTCACCATGGTGACCGCCGGTTCCGTGGGCCGTAACCCCAAGGAGGTCCTGCGGGTCCTCGACGCCCTGCAGACCGACGAGCTGTGCCCCTGCAACTGGACCAAGGGCGAGACCACCCTGGACCCGGTCGCCCTCCTGGCCGGTGAGTGAGCATGGCCCTCGACGAGCTGAAGTCCGCCGTCCCGGACTACGCCAAGGACCTGCGCCTCAACCTGGGCTCGGTCATAGGCAACAGCGACCTGCCCGAGCAGCAGCTCTGGGGCACCGTCCTGGCCTGCGCCATCGCCTCCCGCTCCCCGCGGGTGCTGCGTGAGCTGGAGCCGGAGGCCAAGGCCCGGCTGTCGCCCGAGGCGTACACGGCCGCCAAGTCGGCCGCCGCGGTCATGGCGATGAACAACGTCTTCTACCGGACCCGGCACCTGCTGTCGGACCCCGAGTACGGGACGCTGCGCGCCGGTCTGCGGATGAACGTCATCGGCAACCCGGGTGTGGAGAAGGTCGACTTCGAGCTGTGGTCGCTCGCCGTCTCCGCGATCAACGGCTGCGGCCAGTGCCTGGACTCGCACGAGCAGGTGCTGCGCAAGGCCGGTGTGGACCGCGAGACGATCCAGGAGGCGTTCAAGATCGCCGCCGTGATCCAGGCCGTGGGCACCACCCTGGACGCCGAGGCCGTGCTGGCCGAGTAGTCCTCCCCGCACGACGAAGAGCCCCCGCGGGCCGGAACATCCGGCCCGCGGGGGCTCTTCGCATCGGCGGCTCTTCGCGTCGGCGGTTCAGCCCTTGAGGCGGGCCAGCAGCGCCCTGGCGTCCTCGATCAGCAGGGCCTCCACGTCGGCCGTGTCGACGGTCTGGTCACTGCCGATGGCGCCCTCGTAGGTGAAGACCACCAGGCTGAACGTCGCCTGGCCGTCGAGGACGTCCAGCTTCACGCTCGTGGAGTCCCGGGTCACCAGGGCGCGTTCGCCGAGGCCGTCGACCGTACGGGGCTCCTCCCCCGACTCCAGGAGGTACCGGGCCCCCACATGGATCCGGCCCTCGAAGTCCACCCCGGGGTCGGCCTTGCGGTGCAGCGTGTAGGTGATCATCAGCTCCGGGTTCGACCAGTACTCGTTGCCCTCGTCGTCGACCTCGGGCTCGGCGCCCTCCGGCTTCAACGACAGCTGGCAGGTCGCCTCGGCGAGGTCGGGGTGCCGGCGGACCTCGGCCGGGGTCACCTCCTCCGGCCTGCCCAGCACGCCCTTGATCGAGGCGAAGTCCCCCTCCTCGCAGATCTCCGCCGTGTCGCGGTACCCGCCCAGGTCCGGCTTCTGCTGGCCGTACGCGTACAGCCCGCCCGCCCAGACGGCCGACGCGGCCAGCGCGCCGCCCACCGCCCACAGCCAGGCGCGGCGCCGGCCGCCGGGGCCGCCGCCCGGGACGGGGTCCTCGCCCGAGACCGTGTCGGGGCCCTGACCGGCGCCCGGCTGCCCGGGAACGGTCCGGCCGGGGCCCTCGAAGCCGTGGTCACCCACCAGTTCGGGCTCGGAGATCACCGCTGTCCCTCCTCGGTTCCGGAGCGGGGCGCCGAGGGCTGGGCCGAGGGCGCGGGGGTCGGCGCGGTGGCCAGGGCCGTCGCGCCGTGCGGCGGCGGTGAGGCGCGCAGCGCCTGCTCCTGGCTGTACGCGCGCAGATAGCCGACGACGGTGTTGGTGACGGCCACCAGGGGCACCGCGACCACCGCGCCGCCGATGCCCGCGGTCAGCCCGCCCGCCGCGACGGCGAGGACGACCGCGAGGGGATGCACGCGCACCGCCCGGCCGAGGATGAACGGCTGGAGGACGTGCCCCTCGATCTGCTGCACCGCGAGCACGACGACCAGCACCATCAGCGCGGTGAACACGCCCTGGGTCACCAGCCCGACGACCACCGCGAGGGCACCCGAGATCACGGCGCCGACGAGCGGGATGAACGCGAAGAGGAAGATGAACACGGCCAGCGGCACGGCCATGGGCACGTCCAGGAACCAGATCCCGAGCCCGATGAACACCGCGTCGATCAGGGCGACCAGCACCGTGCCCCGCACATAGGCGGTCAGGGTCCGCCAGGCCCGCGGCCCGGCCCCGGCGACACCCGCCCGCGCCTGGGCGGGCACCAGCTTGAGGCTCCACTCCCAGATCCGCCGCCCGTCGTGGAGCAGGAAGAGGGTGGAGAACATCGCCAGCAGCATGCCGGTGAGGACCTCGACCATGACGGTCACGCCCTGGAGGCCGGCCGAGGTGATCTCCTCGGTGTTGGTGCCGATGGTGTCGCTCAGGTTCTGGGCGATGTCGTTGATCTGGCTCTCGGTCACATGGAACGGGCTGACCAGCAGCCAGCGCTTGAGCTCGTCGATGCCGTCCCGGACCCGGGCGGAGAGGGTGTCCAGGTTCTCCATGACCTGCCACACCACGAACCAGCCGACCAGGCCCATGATGACGAAGCCGAGGACGGCGGTGACCGCGGTCGCCAGCCCGCGCGGCAGCCCGGCCCGCTTGAGGCGGGCGACCGTGGGCTGGAGCAGGGCGGTGACGAGGAGCGCCGCGACGAAGGCCAGGACGACCAGTTGGACGGCGCTGATGACCCGCATCAGGACCCAGAGGGTGCCGGCGAGGACCAGCAGACGCCAGCCGGCCTCGGCCGCCACGCGCATGCCCCACGGGATGGCCGCGACCGGGTCGGGCCGGGCGGCGACATCGGGGGCGTAGGACGGCGGCGCGGGGACCAGTTCCTCGGACGGCGGGGCGTCCGGCAGGTCGTCGTCCGCCACGGCTTCCTTGCGGCGCTGTTCCAGCCGCGCCCCCGCCCGGGTGAGCCCGGAGCCCACGCGCCCCAGCCACCCTGGAACCTTCGACATCATGCTCCCTCGTGTGCCCCCGCTCTCCCCCCGCACCCGGAGGGGGCGCGGAGGTGCTCCCGCCCGGGACGTTCGGCCCCGAACGCTACACGCACCGAGCCCCTCACCGTAGGACGGCGAGGGGCTCGTGGAGGTTGCGCGCCGGGCCGGGCCGGCCGGGGCCGGTGGCCGGCCTAGTACCAGTGGTTGGCCTGCCAGAAGGACCAGGCACCGCACGGGCTGCCGTAGCGGCTGTCCATGTAGTTGAGGCCCCACTTGATCTGGGTGGCGGGGTTGGTCCGCCAGTCGGCGCCGGCCGAGGCCATCTTGGAGCCGGGCAGCGCCTGGACGAGGCCGTACGCGCCCGAAGACGGGTTCTGCGCCTGGTAGTTCCAGGTGGACTCGCGCTGGACGATGTTGCTGAAGCACTGGAACTGGTCCGCGGGAATCATCTGCCGCGCCATCGCCTGGACCTGCGCGACGGTGTACGAGGCCTGCGGGGCGAAGTCGGAGGCGGAGCGGATCGAGTCGCGGTTGGCGCGTGCCTCGGCCTCCTCGCGCTCCTTCTTCTCCTTCTCCGCCTTCTCGACGGCGGCGGCCTTCTTCGCCTCGGCGGTCTTGGCCGCCTGGACGCGGGCCGACTCCTCGGCGGACTTCTTCGCGGCGGCGTCCGCGGCGGCGGCCTGTGCGTCGGCCTGCTGCGTCAGCGACGAGAACTGCACCTGGGCCTGCTGGCCCACGGGGATGTCCGCGAGGAGCGTCGTGTCGGCGGCGGCCGCTTCGAGGTTGTCCCCAGCGGGCTGGGTGCCGCCCGACGCGACGCCGACGACGGCGCCGACGGTGGTGACCGCTGTCGCGGAGGCGACGGCGAATCCCCGGACCGAGATCCGGCTCACACGGTTTCCTTCCAGCAGCGCCCACCCGGGTGACCTCGCGGACGCAATCGTGCCCCTGGCACTGGCCTCCGCACTGCATGGGTCACGGGAGGCGCGGGCCCGGTGGGCAACTCCTTTCCGGAGTTGCCGCATTGTGCTCGCGGGCGGCATGCGACGGCAAGTCTTGAGTTGTGTGTTGCTGTGCACCACGGGTGGTGCGGTCGAGTCGCATGCGGGGCCTGACGGAAGCAAGACTCTGCCGGACGCCGACAGCGCAAGGCAATTATTCGTTGCGTGGGAAAGGTCACACCCCGTTTGGCCCAGGGGTTTTCGAGGAAATACCGCGCAGCACGGCGCCGCCCGGCTAGGCTCTCGCGCTTCGCCGGACGGCGCCAACTGCTATGTCCCGGTTGCCGGGAGAATCCCTGAAGCCACCTCAGGGACGAATCGGTCAGACGTGCCCGTCCTCCAGCATTTCGGTCACCAGGGCGGCGATCTGCGAACGCTCCGACCGGGTGAGCGTGACATGGGCGAACAGCGGATGCCCCTTCAGTTTCTCGACCACGGCCACGACTCCGTCGTACCGGCCCACCCGGAGGTTGTCCCGCTGGGCCACGTCGTGGGTGAGGACGACCCGGGAATTCGCCCCTACCCGGGACAGAACGGTCAGCAGGACGTTCCGCTCCAAGGACTGGGCCTCGTCGACGATGACGAACGCGTCGTGCAGGGACCGGCCGCGGATGTGGGTCAGCGGCAGGACCTCCAGCATCCCGCGCCCCAGGACCTCTTCGATGACCTCCCGCCCGGCGACCGCCGAGAGGGTGTCGAACACGGCCTGCGCCCAGGGGCTCATCTTCTCGGCCTCGGTGCCCGGCAGATAGCCCAGATCCTGCCCGCCCACCGCGTACAGAGGCCGGAAGACCATGACCTTCTGGTGCTGCCGCCGCTCCAGCACCGCCTCCAGACCCGCGCAGAGCGCGAGGGCCGACTTGCCGGTGCCGGCCCGGCCGCCGAGGGAGACGATCCCGACCTCCGGGTCCAGCAGCAGGTCGAGGGCGATCCGCTGCTCGGCGCTGCGGCCGTGGATGCCGAACGCCTCCCGGTCGCCGCGCACCAGGCGCACGTTCCCGTCCGGCGTGAGACGGCCGAGCGCCTTGCCGCGCTCCGACTGGAGGACCAGACCCGTGTGCACGGGCAGCTCGGCGGCCTCCGGCACGTACAGCCGCTCCTCCCCGTAGAGGAGGTCCACCTGTTCGGCGGTGAGGGACAGTTCGCTCATCCCCGTCCAGCCGGCGTCGGTGATCGCCAGCTCGGCCCGGTACTCCTCGGCGAGCAGGCCCACCGACGACGCCTTGATGCGCAGCGGCAGGTCCTTGGAGACGACCGTGACGTCGTACCCCTCTGCCTGGAGGTTGCGGGCCACGGCCAGGATCCGCGAGTCGTTGTCGCCGAGGCGGAAGCCCGCGGGCAGGATGCCGGGGTCGGAGTGGTTCAGTTCGACACGCAGGCTGCCGCCCAGGTCGCCGATCGGGAGGGGAGCGTCGAGACGGCCGTACCGGACGCGGAAGTCGTCGAGCAGGCGCAGGGCCTGCCGGGCGAAGTACCCGAGTTCGGGATGGTGTCTCTTGGCCTCCAGCTCCGTGATCACCACGATCGGGAGCACGACCTCGTGCTCGTCGAAGCGGCTCATGGCGCGCGGGTCGGCCAGCAGGACGCTGGTGTCGAGAACGTAGGTGCGCCTGTCGGGCAGGCGGCGCTTTGTGCTGTTCACCACGGAAGGACGTACCCCCTCGGACGAGGTCGGGGCGCGGCGCCGGACGGCGGCGTCGCGGACCATGGGTCCAGCCGGCGGAGCGGCGGACGGGCCGGGACGGGCCTCTGCGCGCGGGCCGGGGACGGGCCCCCGGCGCGGACCGCCGCTGCGGCACGGACCGCGCGGTCCGTACCTCGGCCGCGTGGGCCTGAGCAGTCCTCGGTGTGCAAAGGGCCTCCCGGGTGAGCGGTGTCGGCCGCTCACTGAGATACGACGTTCGTGGATCGGACGTCGACCTGGAGGGGGTATGCCCGCGAACAACTCCGGCCATGCCATGGCACGTGTCGTCATGCGGATGAACAGGGGATGACACCTGGCGGGCGCGGGGGGCGCGGGGTCGCACACGGGGCGCGTGGCGGGGTTTCCGGGCGGCGCGGCCGGGGCCCGGCGGAGGCCGCCGGGACTTCACGGGGCGCCGGGGGGCGCGGGCCGGCGGGGGCTTCAGGTCCGCCCCGGAGCTTTCGGAGGGTCCCGGGCTCAGGCGCCGTAGCGCCGGTGGCGGGCCGCGTAGTCGCGCAGCGCCCGCAGGAAGTCGACCTTGCGGAAGGCCGGCCAGAACACCTCGCAGAAGTAGTACTCCGAATGCGCGCTCTGCCAGAGCATGAATCCCGACAGCCGCTGCTCACCGCTGGTACGGATGACGAGGTCGGGGTCGGGCTGGCCGCGGGTGTAGAGGTGCTCGGAGATGTTCTCGACCTCGACGGTCTCGGCGAGTTCCTGGAGGCTCGTCCCCTTCTCCGCGTGCTCCAGGAGCAGCGAGCGCACGGCGTCGGCGATCTCCTGGCGGCCGCCGTAGCCGACGGCGACGTTGACGATTATCCCGTCGATGGCGCTGGTCGCCTCCTCCGCCTCCTTCAGCACGGTCTGCGTGTGCGCGGGGAGGAGGTCGAGGGTGCCGACGTGGTGGACCCGCCAGCGGCCGTCGGCGGCGAGGTTGCGGACGGTGTTCTCGATGATGCGCAGGAGGGGGGTGAGCTCGTCCTCGGGGCGGTCGAAGTTGTCCGTCGACAGCAGCCACAGGGTGACGACCTCGACGTCGGTCTCGTCGCACCAGCCGAGCAGTTCGGAGATCTTGTCGGCGCCCGCCTGGTGGCCCTGGGCGGCGGTGCCGCCGGACGCCTTGGCCCAGCGGCGGTTGCCGTCGAGGATCACCCCGATGTGCTTGGGCACCTGGGCGTGGTCGAGGCGGCCCTCCACCCGGCGTGCGTAGAGCCCGTACACCAGGTCGCGCAGGTTCACTGTCTTACACCCCTCGAAACGGCTGTCCCCGAAGGCGCAACAGTACTGCGGCCGGGTCACGGCGGCCCAACCCGGTGTGTCACAAGTCCGTGATAGCCCGTGATAGCAAGAAAGGGTGAACGCATCCCCGCACTGGACCCCCGCACCGGACCGCTACGACGCCATGGAGTACCGGCGCAGCGGCCGTTCCGGCCTGAAGCTCCCCGCCATCTCGCTCGGCCTCTGGCACAACTTCGGCGACGACCGCGCGCTCGACTCGCAGCGCGCGATCCTGCGCCGCGCCTTCGATCTCGGCGTGACGCACTTCGACCTGGCGAACAACTACGGACCGCCGCCCGGCTCCGCGGAGCTGAACTTCGGCAAGCTCTTCGCCCAGGATTTCGCCCCCTTCCGGGACGAACTGGTCATCTCGACCAAGGCGGGGTACCTCATGCACCCCGGCCCGTACGGCGAGTGGGGCTCCCGCAAGTACCTGCTCTCCTCGCTCGACGCCTCCCTGAAGCGGATGGGCCTCGACCACGTCGACATCTTCTACTCGCACCGCTTCGACAAGGACACCCCGCTGGAGGAGACGATGGGGGCGCTCGCCTCCGCCGTCCGGCAGGGCAAGGCGCTCTACGCCGGCGTCTCCTCCTACACGGCCGATCAGACCGCCGAGGCGGCCCGGCTGCTGCGCGAGATGGGCGTCCCGGCACTCATCCACCAGCCCTCCTACTCCATGATCAACCGCTGGATCGAGGACGACGGGCTGCTCGACACCCTGGAGGGCGCGGGCATGGGCTGCATCTCGTTCGCGCCGCTGGCTCAGGGGCTGCTGACCGGCAAGTACCTGAAGGGCATCCCGGAGGGCTCCCGTGCCACCCAGGGCAAGTCCCTCGACCCCGGCCTCCTCTCGGACGACGTGCTGCGGCGGCTGCGCGGGCTGAACGAGATCGCGGCGGGCCGGGGCCAGTCCCTGGCGCAGCTCGCGCTCTCCTGGGTGCTGCGCGACCCGCGGATGACCTCGGCGCTGATCGGGGCGTCGAGCGTGCGTCAGCTGGAGGAGAACATGGCGGCCCTCGCCGCTCCCGCGCTGACGGAGGCGGAGCTGGCGGAGATCGACACCTTCGCGGTGGACACCGCGGGCACCAACATCTGGGCCGCGCGGAGCTGAGCCCCCTTCGTCCCCTGGCGGGAACGGAAAACGGGCCGGTCCGTGGGGGGGATACGGACCGGCCCGAGGGGGGGTTTCCACCATAACCCTTCGTCAGCGGTGATGAGTGCCATGACCTGCCAACGCGGCGTGGCGGATCGCGCGGACGGGGTGGAGGGGGCCGCCGGAGGGGGTGCCGGACGGCCTGTGGCCTGGGGTCCGCCCGGTCCGTTGCGGGGGCACCGGCGGTGCGGGTCCGGCGCGGGCCGGGCCGCCGAAGAGTGCCCGTCCCTCCCACGGGTGACCCTGCGCGACGGGACCCGCGTTGACGAACGGACGGTGGCGCCCCGCCGGGCGGGCGGCCTCAGGAAGCGCCCAGGGCCCCGGCGAGCAGCCCCAGGTACGCCCCGGCCAGCATGAACGGCCCGAAGGGGATCGCCGTCCGCCGCCCCGCTCGGCGCAGCGCCATGAGCCCCAGCCCGTAGACCGCGCCCAGCAGGAACCCGGCGAACGCCCCGGCGCACAGGACCGTCCAGCCGTACCAGCCGAGGAACACCCCCAGGGCGAGGGCGAGTTTGACGTCGCCGAAGCCCATGCCGTCCGGGTTGACCAGGAACAGCACGAAGTACGCGCCCCCGAGGGCCGGCCCGCCCATCAGCGCCCCCGACCAGGACCCGGCCGCACCGGGCACGAGTGCGGCGAGCCCGAGCAGCCCGGCGGCCCCGGCGGCGAGCGGCAGCGTGAGCCCGTCCGGCAGCCGGTGCACCGCCCGGTCCACGACGGCGAGCAGCACGGCGACCGGCGCACCGAGCAGCCAGACGGCCACCTCGGGCCGGGGCCCGGTGGCGAGGGCGAGCAGCACGCACAGGAGCGCGGTGACGAAGGGCAGGGCGGGGGCGGGGCGGTAGCGGGGGGCCGGGGCGCCTGGGGCGCCGGCCGCCGGGCCGGGGACCTCGCCGGGGCCGCCGGCCGCGGGGCCCGGGGGCGGTCCCGGGCGGGGTGCATCGGGGCGGGGTGCGCCGGGGCGGGGCACGTCGGGGCCGGGTGCGCCGGGGCGGGGCACGTCGGGGCCGGGTGCGCCGGGGCGGGGCGCGTCGAGGCCGGGTGCGCCGGGGCGGGGCGCGTCGAGGCCGGGTGCGGGCGGTCCCGTCGTCGCCGCGCGGTCGGGGGCCGGGCTCGCGCACTCCCGGCACCGGGCGAGCCCCACCCAGCCGCGCACCGGGCCACCGATCGGATGCCCGGCGGGGCACGCGTCCCGCCACGCCTCCCCCGGCTCGACGGAGAGACGGTAGGCGGCCCGGGGCACGAGCAGCCCCGCACCGCCGCCCCACAGGGCGGCGGCCACGGCGAGCATCGGCGTCGGCTCCACGCCCGGATCCTAGGGCCCCTCTCCGGGTCCGTGGGGGCCCGGAGTGAGGACGGCCCGCTACCGTCCCCCCATGGGTGAATGGCGGGACGGCGCGGCCGAGTTGTGGATACCCGGGCGGGCCGAGGCGGTCGGGCTGGTGGTGGCCGCGTCGTACCGGGCGCGCAGGCGGGGGCTGCTGGGGCGGGACGGGGTCGAGGGGGCGATGCTGCTGACGCCGTGCGCGTCCGTGCACACCTTCCGGATGCGCTTCGCGATCGACGTGGCCCATCTGGACCGGGATCTGCGGGTGCTCGCCGTGTGCACGATGGCGCCCGGGCGGCTCGGGCCCGTGCGGCCCCGGTCGCGCCATGTGCTGGAGGCGGAGGCGGGCGCGATGGCGGGGTGGGGGCTGGCGGCCGGCGTACGGGTGGACGTCCACCAGGTCGCCGGGGGCTGAGCGCACCGGGGCGGGATTCACGCCAACGCCCCTGCGGGCACGTCTGGTTGTGGACTGGCCCGGCGGAGGGTTCCGTGCCACCGGCATCCGGGACGAGCCGGGAAGTGCCGGACACCGGCAATGCGGAACCGGCCTCCGCGATGGCACGATCACCGCGAACGCCCGCCGCACGCGGGCAGCTTGGCGGGCGTCCCCGGTGGCGTCCGGGGTGCGACGGGGAGGCGGACGCGTGGTGGCACAGCGGGGCGGAGGGGCCGGGCAGCGGAGGGCCCCGGCCCAGGGGCGGATGGTCGTCTGCGGGGACGACGGGCTCGCCCACCGGCTCGCCGTCGAGCTGCGGGACGTCTACCGCGAACGCGTCACCGTCGTCGTCCCCGCCGACCGCGAGCCCGCGGCCGACAGCGGCGGCCGGACCCTGCGCTTCCTGGGCTCCGGCCTCCTCGGCCGCGTCCCGTCGCCGGGCGCGCGGCCGCGGCCGGGTGAGCGTCGGGCCGCCGGTGACCTGCGGGTGATGGAGGCCCTCGAACCGGACGAGGAGGTCCTCACGGCCGCGGGCGCGGCCACCGCCTCCGCCCTGGCGCTCGTCTACGAGGACGACGAGACCAATCTGCGCGCCGCGCTCGTCGCACGGCGGCTCAACCCCCGGCTGCGCCTGGTCATCCGGCTCTACAACCGCAAACTCGGCCAGCACCTGGAGGAGTTGCTCGACCAGGCGGCGATCGTGGCCGAGCCGGACATCGACCTCGCCGAGCTGGACTCCTCCACCACCGTGCTCTCCGACGCCGACACCGCCGCCCCCGCCCTGGCCGCGACCGCCGTGGCCGGCACCGGCAAGGTGATCCACGCCGACGGTCTGCTGCTGCGCGCCGTGGAACGCACCCCGCCCGGGGAGGGCGCCGTCGCCGACCCCGGTCTGTGCACCCTGGCCCTGCTGTCCGCGACGACCACGGACCCGGCGGGCACCGAGGGCTCCGAGGACAGCGGCGAGCAGGGTCCCCAACTGCTGCCGGACGACGAGGCGGTGGCCCGCGCCACCGGCCGGGGCACGGTCGCGCTGGAGGCCGTGTCGTACGCCGGTGGCCCCCAGGCCGCCTCCCGGCTGGCGGGCGCGGCGCTGCCCATGGGGTCGCTGTTCTCGCGCCGGCTGCGCTGGACCCTGTTCGGGCTGCTCGCGGCGGTCGGGGCGCTGGCACTGACCGCGTGGGCCGTCTCCGGCGAGGACCCCCTGCATGCCGCGTACATGACCCTGCTGGACATCTTCGCCATCAACGACCCGGCCGTGGACGAGGCCGCAGGCCGCCAGGTCCTCCAGCTGCTCGCCGGGCTGGTGGGAATCCTGCTGCTGCCGGTGCTGGTCGCGGCCGTGCTGGAGGCCCTCGGCGCGTTCCGTACGGCGACCGTGCTGCGCCGGCCGCCGCGCGGGCTGTCCGGGCATGTGGTCCTCCTCGGCCTCGGGAAGGTCGGCACCCGGGTGCTGGCCCGGCTGCGCGAGCTGGAGATCCCGGTGGTGTGCGTGGAGAACGACCCCGAGGCGCGCGGCCTCGCCCTCGCGCGCAGCCTGCGGGTGCCGGTGGTCCTCGGTGACGTCACCGACGAGGGCGTCCTGGAGACCGCCCGGATCCACCGCGCCCACGCGCTCCTCGCGCTGACCAGCTCGGACACCACCAACCTGGAGGCGACCCTGTACGCGCGGTCGATCCGGCCCGATGTGCGCACCGCCCTGCGGCTGTACGACGACCAGTTCGCCACCGCCGTCCACCGCACCCTGCGCACCGCCCACCCGCGTGCGCTGACCCGCAGCCGCAGCGTGACGCACCTGGCGGCACCCGCGTTCGCCGGGGCGATGATGGGCCGGCGGATCCTCGGGGCGATCCCGGTGGAACGGCGGGTGCTCCTGGTCGCCGCCGTGGACGTCGCCGGCATCCCGCAGCTGGAGGGCCGGACCGTGGCGGAGTCCTTCCGGCCCGGCGCGTGGCGGGTGATCGCCCTGGACACCACGGACCCGGAGAACCGCCGTGCCGACCTCGGTCCGCAGGGCGGGGCCCCGGCCGGCGAGCACGGCTCGGGCCTGGTCTGGGACCTGCACCCGGGCCATCTGCTCACGGAACGCGACCGGGTGGTGATCGCGGCGACCCGGCTGGGGCTCGCGGAGCTGATGGGCCGCCACACCGTGCGCGTCTGAGGGCGGACGGGCCGGGTGCGGCACCCGTCCGGCGAACCGGGCATCATCGAGGGCGGCCGTGGACACGGCCCGAGGGGGGACACGGGGTGGAATGGGGAACGCTCGTCGCCACGCTGGGCGGCGGTCTGATCGCGATAGCGGGCACGGTCCTCGCGGACCGGCTGCGCACCCGCCAGGAGCACCGGCGCGGGCTGGAGGCGCGCCGCCGGGACGTCTACACGGAGTTCATCACGGCGGCGGGCGCGGCCCACACGGAACTGCGCCGCCTCGCACAGGGCGGCGCCGGTCAGTCCGGCCTCGAGGAGGCGAGCCGCGCCGCGCTGACGGACGCACGGATCTACGAGGTGCGCGAGCGCCTCTTCCTCGACGCCAGCACCCGGATCGCCGGCGCGGGGCAGACCATGTTCGAACACCTGCGGGCCCTGCGGAAGACGGTCGCGGCCGGTGCGGACATCGCGTCCCCCGCCTTCCACGACGTCTACCACCCCTACCTGGACGCGGTCTGGGCCTACCGCGAGGCCGTCCGCGACGAACTGGAGGGCCGCGCCCTCGCCCCGGCGGACTTCGGCTGGTCCGCCTGGGACGGCCGCGAACGCTGCCCGCACTGCGCGGGGCAGGGCGCGAACGCGCTGACCGCGCCGCGCCCCGCTCCGTGAACTGCCGTGCTCCGGGCCCCTACTCCGGCAGGTGGACGTCCGGGGCGTCCGGGCGGTGGTCGGGGAAGGCGGAGTCGGCGGTCGCCTCGTGGTGGAGGCGGAGGAATTCGAGGTGGCGTTCGTACTGGTCGAGGATGTCGGCGATGAGCTGCTCCTTGGTGTAGCCCATCACGTCGTAACCCTGGTTGCCCTCGGCGAGCTGGACCTCGAAGCGGACGTAGCTGTCGTGGGTGCTGACCGAGCGGGTGGCGAAACCGGGAGTGGGCCGTTCCACCGGCCAGACGCGGTAGACGAACTGGTCCCTGGTGCCGATGGGCACCATGACGCCGACGTGCGGGAGGCCGTTCTCCTCGTCGGTGCCGGTGAGGATCTCCGCCTCCGCGCCCTGCTCCCGCAGGGCCTGGCCGACTTCGTCGAAGGCCGGCCGGCACACCTCGTCCACGAAGCGGACCGCCGCCCGGCGCCCCGGGAAGGCCATCGCGCGGCCCAGCCGGCGGCGCCAGTTCTGGGCGCCCAGCGGGCCCTGCTGGGTGGTGCGTCCGGAGAGCGAGCCCGGCAGTGTGGTGGCCAGCGCCTCCTCGCGCATGCGTTCGGACCGGAGGGCCAGATAGAGCCCCGCCATGATCAGGAACATCACGAAGGAGAAGGGCAGGCCCATGATGATCGTGGCATCGGTGAGCGCCTGCACACCGCCCACGATCAGCATGGCGAGGGTGAGCAGACCGGTGGTCACCGCCCAGAAGACGCGCATCCAGGTCTTCGCGTCGGTCACCGGGGTGGGCAGGTCCGAGCTGAGGTTGCCCATCACGAGCGCGCCGGAGTCGGCCGAGGTCACGTAGAGCAGCAACCCGACGAAGGTCGCGAGTCCCACGCTGAAGGTCGCCCCGGGGTACAGGTCGAGCAGTCCGTAGAAGGCCTGTTCGGGGGAGTTCAGCGCGGTCTCCCCGAAGGCGGCGTTCCCGTCCTGCACGACGAACAGCGCGCTGTTCCCGAACACCGCGAGGAAGAGGCCGGTGAAGAGGAAGGGGATGATCAGGGTCGCGGCGACGAACTGGCGCAGGGTGCGTCCGCGGGAGATGCGGGCGAGGAAGAGACCGACGAACGGGGCCCAGGCGATCCACCAGGCCCAGAAGAACAGGGTCCACGCGTCCAGCCATTCGGTGGGCTGGTCGTAGGCGAAGGTGTTCAGGGTCATCGACGGGAAGCCGCTGATGTAGTCGCCGACGTTCTGGACGAGGGCGTTCAGCAGCCGGAACGGCTCGCCGACGACCAGGATGTACAGCATCAGCAGCACGGCGAGAAGGACGTTGAGCTGGGACAGCCGGCGGATGCCCTTGTCGACGCCGGCGACGGCGGACACGGTCGCCATGACCACGGCCACGGCGATCAGGCCGATCTGGGCGGGCAGCCCCTCGGGCACGTCGAAGAGGACGTAGAGGCCGTAGTTGAGCTGGACGACGCCGATGCCGAGCGAGACGGAGATGCCGAAGACGGTGCCGATGATGGCCGCCAGGTCGACCGCGTCGCCGAACCGGCCGTGGATGCGGCGGCCGATGATCGGGTAGAGGGCGGACCTGATCGCCAGCGGGAGCTTGTAGCGGAAGGCGAAGTACCCGAGCACCATGCCCATCAGGGCGTACATGGCCCAGCCCGTGATGCCGTAGTGGAACAGCGTCCACACCACGGCCATCCGGGCCGCCTCCAGCGACTCCGGGTCCCCCTCCGGCGGGGCCAGGTAGTGGCTCACCGGCCCGGCGACGGAGAAGAACATCAGGTCGATGCCGATGCCCGCCGCGAACAGCATGGCCGCCCAGGCGAAGAGCCCGTAGTCGGGCTTGTAGTGCTTGGGGCCCAGCTTGATCGTGCCGTACTTGGACACCCCGATGAAGACCACGAACACCAGGTACAGGGTCGCGGCGAGGAAGTAGTACCAGCCGAACCAGCCGGAGATCTTGTCGACCACCACGCCGATGACGCTCTCGGCTCCCGAGGGATCGATGATCGCCCAGATGGAGATGGCCAGGATCAGGGTCGCCGATCCGTAGAAGACGAGGGGTTTCAGCGTGCCCGTGCCGGGCCCGTCGGCCTCGTGCTGGATCTCGTCCGGGGCTTCCCCGGTCTCTCCGGTTCCTACCGTCGGCACGATCGGCTCCCTTCGTCTGGAGTGCGGCTCATCGGGCGGTGCCGGCCGTGGCGGGCCCGGAACGGCCGGTGAGCAGGTCGGCGGCGCGTTCGGCGACGAGCAGCACGGTCACCATCGGGTTGATGGTGGGCATCGTCGGGAACACCGAGGCGTCCACGACCCGCACGCCCTCGACGCCCCGCAGCCTCAACTGCGGGTCGCAGACGGCCATCGGGTCGTCCGCCGCGCCCATCCGGCAGGTGCCCGCCGGGTGGTAGACGGTGTGCGCGACGCGGCGTCCGTACTCGGACAGTCCGGCGTCGGAGGTGACCTCGGGACCGGGTGCGACCTCGCGGACCAGCCAGTCCCGCAGCGGTTCGGTGGCGGCGACCTCGCGGGCGATCCGCAGCCCGTCCACGACGGTGCGCTCGTCGTACCCGTCCGGGTCGGTGAAGTACCGGAAGTCCAGGGCGGGATGTTCGGACGGATCGGAGCTGCGCAGCCACATCCGGCCGGTGGAGCGGGCGCGCGGCACGTTCGGCGTCATGCACACCCCGTGCTCGGGGACGGGGTAGCCCAGGCGTTCCGTGTTGACGGTGAACGGCACCTGGTAGAAGTGGAACATCAGGTCCGGGCGCGGCTGGTCCGGCTCCCGGCGCAGGAAGAGCCCCGCGTCGGAGTCCATCGCGGAGTTGGGCGGCAGCGGCCCGGCGGTCTCCCACACGATCACGGACTCGGGGTGGTCCAGCAGGTTCTCCCCCACGCCCGGCAGATCGGCCCGCACCTCGATGCCGAGGCCGCGCAGGTCGTCGGCCCGGCCGATGCCGGAGAGCATCAGCAGCCGGGGGGTGTCCACCGCGCCCGCGCAGAGCAGGACCTCCCGCTCCGCGCGGACGGTGGCGGGCTCGCCGTCCGCCCCGCGCACGGCGACCCGGGTGAACCGCCCCGCCTCGTCGGGCAGCAGCCGGTGCGCCCAGGTCTCCAGCTTCAGGGTGAGGTTGGGCCGGTCCAGGACGGGGTGCAGGTAGGCGACGGAGGCGGAGGAGCGCAGATTGCCCTCCGGCTGGTACGCCAGGGAGAAGAAGCCGGTGCCGTCGGCGAAGGGCCGGGCGTTGAAGTCCTCGACGACGGGGACGCCGAGGGCGCGGGAGGCCGCGGAGACGAAGTCCCGTGCGATCGGGTTCCGGTCGGCCTCGGCCACCGGGACGATGTTCGTCAGCAGGCGTTCGCGGTAGGGCAGGATCGTCGCCGGGTCCCAGCCGGTGCAGCCCTCGGCCACCCAGTCGTCCAGGTCCTCCGGCAGCGGCAGAAAGCTGATCAGGGTGTTGTGGGAGGAGCAGCCGCCGAGCACCCGGGCACGGGAGTGCAGGATGTGCGAGTTGCCGCGGGGCTGCTCGACGGTGGTGTAGCCGTAGTCGAACTCCGAGCCGAGCAGGTTGATCCAGTTGCGCAGGCGCAGGATGCGGTCGTCGCCGACGTCGCTGGGGCCGCCCTCGATGACGCAGACACGGCAGTCGGGGTCCTCGGTCAGCCGGGCGGCGAGCACGCAGCCGGCGGTGCCGCCGCCGACGATGACGTAGTCGTAGGCGGACTCGGCGCCGTGCGGGGTGATGGGAGCCATGGGGTGCCTGGGGGCCTTCCTGGGTGGGGGCGTTGGGGGCGTGGGGGCCGGGGAGTGGGGTGGGCGCGTGGTCAGCCCTTGAACCAGCCGGTGGGCGCGTGGTCAGCCCTTGAACCAGCCGGTGGGCGCGGGAGCGAGGTTCTGGTAGATGTGCTTCGCCTCCTGGTACTCGCGCAGCCCGGTGGGCCCCAGTTCGCGCCCGACGCCGGAGTGGCCGAAGCCGCCCCACTCGGCCTGCGGGACGTACGGGTGGAAGTCGTTGATCCACACGGTGCCGTGCCGCAGCCGGCGGGCGACGCGCTGGGCGCGGCTCGCGTCGGAGGTCCACACGCCGCCGGCCAGGCCGTAGCGGGTGTCGTTGGCGAGGGTCACGGCCTCGTCCTCGGTGCGGAAGCGTTCGACGGTGACGACCGGTCCGAAGACCTCCTCCTGGACGATGCGCATGGACCGGTCGCAGTCGGCGAAGACCGTCGGCCGGAGGAAGTACCCGCGGCTCAGGGCAGGGTCGTCGGGGCGTTCGCCGCCGGTGACCAGGCGGGCGCCCTCCTCCCGGCCGACCGCGATCATGGCCTCCACCTTGGCGCGGTGCTCGGCGGAGCTGAGCGGTCCGCTCTCGGTGCCCTCCGCCATGCCGTCGCCGAGCCGGACGGCGGCGGCGCCGCGGGCGAGGGCGTCGACGAAGCGGTCGTGGAGCGGGTCCTCGACGATGAGGCGCGATCCGGCGGAGCAGACCTGCCCGGAATGCAGGAACGCGGCGTTGAGGGCGTTGTCCACGGCCGCGTCGAAGTCGGCGTCCGCGAAGACGACGTTGGGGTTCTTGCCGCCCAGTTCGAGCGCGATGTTCTTCGGCCCGTCGGCGGCACCGGCCATGATGGTGCGCCCGGTGGCCAGGCCGCCGGTGAAGGAGACCAGGTCGACCTCGGGGTGGTTGGTCAGGGCCGCGCCGACCGTGGCGCCGGAGCCGAGGACCAGGTTGGCGACGCCGGGCGGGGCGCCGGCCTCCTCGATGAGCCGGATCATGGCGATGGTGGTGAGCGGGGTGACCTCGCTGGGCTTGAGGACGAAGGTGTTGCCGGCGGCCAGGGCCGGGGCGACCTTCCAGGACGCCTGGAGCAGGGGGTAGTTCCAGGGGGCGACGAGGGCGCACACCCCGATCGGCTCGTAGACGACCCGGCTGAGGACGTCCGGGCCCACGTCAACGACCCGTCCGCCGTCCTTGCCCGCGAGTTCGCCGAAGTACCGGAAGGTGTTCGCCACGTCCTCGACGTCGATCCGGGCCTCGGTGAGCGTCTTGCCGGTGTCGAGGGTCTCGGTGCGGGCGATCTCCTCCTTGTCGCGCAGGAGGAGGTCGTGGACGCGGCGCAGGAGGTCGGCGCGGCGGCGGGTGGGTGCGCCGGCCCACTCCCCGTCGTCGAAGGCCCGCCGCGCGGCGCGGACGGCGCGGTCGACGTCCTCGGCGTCGGCCTCGTCGACGGTGGTGACGACGGAGGCGTCGTACGGGTTGACCACCTCCCGCCGGCCGCCGGCCGCCGCCCGCGTCCACTCGCCGTCGATGTACAGCTCGCCCTCGCCCACCGCGGGCCTCCTTCGCGTCCGGCCGGCGCCGTGGCGGTCCGTACCCGGTCCGTACCGGTCCGTACCGGCATGGGCCGATCCGTGCTGATCCGTGCTGATCCGTTTGACGGTCAGCAAGATGGCCCATCGGACGGCCCACGGCCACGGGACGCACCGCCGCGAGGGCGAGCGGATGCTCCAGGCACCCCGGGCGGGCTAACGGGACGGGGGTGCGCGGGCGGTGGCGCGGGAGTGCGGGAGGCGGGGGCGGGGGTGCGGGTAGCGGGGGTGGGTGGGTGGCGTGGTGCTAGCCGGGGGCGCCGGCCGCGCCGCGCGGGTAGGAGACCTCGACGCGGCGGTTCTTCTTGCGGCCCTCCTCGGTGGAGTTGTCGGCGATCGGGAACTGCTCGCCGTAGCCGCGGACCTCGTAGGTGATGCCCGCGTCGGTGAGCGATCCGGAGAGGACCGAGTGCACGGCGTCGGCGCGCTTCTTGGACAGCACGTCGCCGTGGGCGGAGGACCCCAGGTCGTCGGTGAAGCCGAAGATCCGGACGCGCCGGGCGTTCTCCTTGGTGATCTCGGCGGCGATCGCCTGGATCCGGGTCCTGGCCTCGGGCCCGAGTTTGGCGCTGTTCTTGCCGAACAGCACCTCGGCCTGGAGCGCGAAGGTCACGTCGGAGTTGGTGTCCTCCCGGCGCTCCTCGCCCCCGGGCGACTCGACGACGGACTTGATGTCGAGCACCTTGGCGGGCGCGAGCGTCGCCCCGTCGACCATCTTGAGCCCCGGCGAGGAGGGATCCACCTCCACGGGCGGCGTCGCGGACGCCTCGGTCCCGGGCGGGACGCTGGGCGTCTCGTCGGCGTGGGCCGCCCCGGGGGCGGGGGTGACGGTGAGGAGCAGAGCGACGGCGACCGCGCCGAGGGCGAGGCGGGGGGTCCGGGTGGGGGGCATGTCGTGGCCGCTCATCCGGTGATCTCGACGGTGGTGGTCTGGAACGTGGGGAGTTGGAAGTCCACCGACGTCGTGTCCTGCGGGGGCGCCGGGAACTGGATGAAGATCGGGAGCTCCTGACCAGCGTCGACCTGAGTGAAGCCCGAGGTACACAGGCAGCGGCCGTCCGTGTCCCGGAGCACGTAGTAGCGCTTCTTCCCCACCTTGTCGACCAGGGTGGCCCCGCCCACCGACTGGCCGCCGCCCTGGAGTTCCTGCTCGTTCCCCCGCCACGGCGTGGTCTGGTAGTAGGTGGCACTGCCGGTGTTCTTGATCTGGCCGTTCACCGTGACGAATCCGCCGGAGTCACGTTCGACCGAGGTGACCTCCAGAACGATGCCGTTCCTGCCCCTCGCTGTGGCGATGACTTCGGTGGGCTCGGGCTGCGGTGCGCCGGAAGCTTCTCCGGCGCCTTGGCCTTCCTTCTTCGGCGGAGCGGAGGAGGAGCCGGACTTGTCCGCGCTGCTGTTGCCCTCGCCCCCACCACAACCGGCCATCGCCAGAGCCAGCACGGCGCACACCACGGCCGCTGCCGCACCCCTGCGTACCGCCGTGACGCGCCGAATGCTCATCGATCGGATTCCCTCTCTCGTTTCATTGTCAGTCGACCAGCCGGACTTCGAAGAGGTCCTTCGCCTCGGGCAGGTCGTGCGGGTCGTCTCCCAGGTCCCAGATCCTGTCCTGGCAGACCAGCGTGGGAAGTCGCGGGCCCTCGCCCTCCCCCGGATCAGGGTCAGGCGTCGCACTCGGGCTAGGGCTCGGTGAAGGGGTCGGCTCCGGGGGCAGGCGACCAACCGTACACAGGGGCTCCACCACCGCTCTCGCGTCCGCCTTCGCGTACTTGCCCTCGGTCCCGGGGACGACCGACGCGCCGATCGGTTCGATGGTCTCGACCTCGACGCCGTAGGTGAGCCACGGCGTCATGTCCGCACGGCAGGGCGCGGTCAGCCGAGCTCCGTTGCGGGCGGCGAAACCCTCGGCCTCACCGCAGGCGAGCACGTCTCCCCCGCCGTCAAGAATGGCCTGCCAGGCAGCAGGGTCATCGAGCGCGTCGAGCCACTGGCCGGTGAGCTGACGACGGGCTTCCTGGGCGGCTGCCAGGGCTGCGGCATCCGCCGCGCCTTGCGCGGTGCTCCGCGTCGCGGACGCCATACCGACGGCGAAAAGGGCGAACGCGAGGAAGAGCAGACCACCCACCATCACCAGGTACAGAGGGAAGGCCTGCCCTTGATCCCGGGGGCGTCGGCGCGCAGTCGGATTCAGCCGGCCTTGATCTTGTCGATCTGCTCGTTGATCTTCTCCGTGATCTTCCCGCCGATCCCCGTCCCCACGATCGCCCCGATGATCACCACCACCACCATGATGATCCCCAGGTACTCCAGCGCCGTCTGGCCCTTCGAGCGGTCGGGGCCGGTCATGCGGCGGACGACGGTGTTCCGCCAGGTGGCCAGGCGGAGCTGGGTGCTCACCGCGGCCTTCAGCAGCGAGTCGTTGGACATGTCGTCCCCCTTCGGGTCCGGCCGGATCGGGGCCGGCCGGTGCGCGTGTCTCGGTGTCGGTGCCGACACCCGGAACGTACGGGGGGCGGGGCGTTCCCGTACAGGGCTCCTGGGCCCAATTCCGGCCGAAATAAGCCGTCATGGCGCGATCAGACATGGTCCCGCACCACCCCTCCCCCTCCCGTACAACCCGGCCGTGCCCGACGACGTCACGGGGTGGACGCCGGGCCGCACCGGACCCGGGACGGGCCGTCCGCGTAGCGGACGCGTCACCCCTCGTGTTCGGGAACGACTGTCCCACAGCCGGTTGCAGGTGCGAAGCAAGTTCGCCTGAATTCAACGAAGTCGAGACGTTCGGGCCGCACGGCCCCGGCCGCGCAGCCGCTCGGACCCCCTGCCCCGGGCCCGCAGCCACTTGACCCCCGCGCCCCCGCCCCGCAGCCGCTCGGACGGCCGACTCAGCCACCGACTCGGCCACCGACTCGGCCGTCACCTCAGCCGCCCACCGAGCCGAAGTCCGCGTCCGCGCCGAAGACGAAGGCCGCGATCAGGAGGATCATCGTCGCCGGGACCATGACCGAGGTGATCGTCAGCGTCGCCTTGGGGACCGCCTTCGCCGCCCGCCGCCGGGCGTTCTGCGCGTCCGTGCGGCGCATGTCGTTGGCGATCTGGATGAGCGTCTCGGTGATCGGGGCGCCCAGTTCCTCGCCCTGCTGCAGGGCGGTGACGAACTGCGCGACCTGCTCGCTGTCGTTGCGCCGCCGCAGTTCGTCGAAGGCCTGCCGGCGGCCGACGCCCATGTCCATCTGCCGCAGTGTGATGCGCAGTTCGTCGGCCCACGGCCCCTCGTAGCTCTCCGCGACCCGCTCCAGCGCCTCGCGGAAGCCGAGCCCCGCGCTGACCACCACCGCGAGGACGTCCAGGAAGTCCGGCAGCGTGCGCTCGATGCGGTCCTTGCGCTGGCGGATGGCCGCGAGGATGCCGACCTCGACCCAGAAGAGGCCGAAGGCGACCATCAGCAGGGCGAGCAGCGGCTGCCCGCGCAGGACCATGGCGAGCGCGCCGAACGCGCCGAGGAGGCCGTAGACGGCCCGCCGGGCGGCGTAGCGGTCCAGGGTGAGGCCACCGGGGTTGCCCGCGAGGTCGATACGGCGGCGGACCTTGTTGACGCGCGCGGGGCCCATCAGGCGCAGCACCGCGGGCGCCCACCGCATGCCGAGCCGGTCGACGGCCGAGCCGACGGCGGTGGTGCGGGTGGCGCCGACCTCCAGGGCGAGGGCGAGGTCCCCGGGCAGCCGGGCCTCGGCCCGGTACATGCGGACGCCGTGGAAGACGCCGACGACGCACAGGGCGATCACCAGGGCGAGGGCGAGTGAGGTCATGGTGGCGTGCGTTCCTCTCGGGCCGCGCGGGCCGCTCGGGGCTCCCGGGGCGTCCGGGCCTCAGACGTCGATCTTGGACAGCCGGCGGATGACGAACACGCCCAGCCCGTACAGCACCAGGGCCACGACGACCGCGGCCTGGCCGAGGAAGGAGTCCGTCATACGGTCGATCGCGCCGGGCAGGACCCGGTCGAGCAGCAGCAGGGCGGCCAGGCCCATCGCGGGCACGGCGTAGGCGGTCAGGTTGACCTGGGAGAGCTGGGTGCGCACCTCGCGGCGGGTCTCCTTGCGCTCCTCCAGGGTCTCGGTGAGGTTGCGCAGCGAGCCGACGACGGTGCCGCCCGCCCGGTTGGAGAGCACCAGCGTGGTGACGAGGACGACGAGTTCACGCGAGGGGAGGCGTTCGGCCAGCTCCCCGAGGGCGGTCTCCACGGAGTGCCCGACGGCGAGCTGGTCGGAGACCCGGGCGAGTTCCTCGCCGGCCGGGGCGTCCAGTTCCTCGGCGGCCATCGACAGGGCGGTGCGCAGGGCGAGTCCGGCCTGGGTGGCGTTGGCGAGGATGCGGGACAGTTCGGGGAGCTGGTTGATGAACTTCTCGATCCGCTTGTTCCGCTGCCAGTCCAGGAACCCGAACGCGCCCCAGACGGCGAGGAGTCCGGCGATCGGTCCGAAGAACGGGGCGAACAGGACGTGTGCCAGGATCCAGAGCCCCCCGGTGGTGGCCGCGGTGCCGACGAGGAACTCCGCCGGGGTCAGGTCGAGCCCGGTCACCGCGAGCCGCAGGGTGATCCAGCGGCCGAGGCGGGTGCGGCGCAGCCGCCGGTCGACGCCCCGGAAGCGCCGGCGACGGCCACCGGGCGTCTCGGCGGGGCCGGTGCGGTCGAGCCGTTCGACCAGGGCCTCGTGGCGGGCCCGGCCGGTCGACCAGGCGTGCACGCCGAGGACGGCGAGGACCCCGCACAGCAGGGTGGCGCCGATCGTCAGCCAGACGGTGGTGGTCATGTCGTCGCCTACCGGGCCTCTCTGACGGTGAGCTGGTCCTCGCGCGCGGCGACGCCGAAGGACTGCGGGACGGGCTGGCCGGCGAGAAAGAGCCGGTCGGCCAGCCGGCGGGGCAGCGGCAGATGCTCGTGGACGCCGTGGACCCGCCCGTCCGCGCCCATCGGCCGGGCGGCGAAGCGGGCGACGGTGGCGAGCCGGTAGGGCTCCTGCCCGCGCGAGTCGAGGACGGCGATCTCCCGTACCCGCCGGGTGCCGTCGGCCTGCCGGGTGAGCTGGACGATGCAGTCCACCGAGCTGTTGATCTGGTCCCGCAGCGCTTCGAACGGGATGCGCACCTCGGACATGGACGCGAGGGTCTGGAGCCGCATCAGGGCGTCCTCGGCGCTGTTGGCGTGGACGGTGGCGAGGGAGCCGTCGTGGCCGGTGGACATGGCCTGGAGCATGTCCAGTGTCTCCCCGCCGCGGACCTCGCCGACCACGATGCGGTCGGGGCGCATGCGCAGGGAGTTGCGGACGAGGTCGCGGATGGTGATGCGGCCCTTGCCCTCGACGTTCGCGGGGCGGGACTCCAGCCGGATGACGTGGGCCTGCTGGAGCTGGAGTTCGGCGGAGTCCTCGATGGTGATGACCCGTTCGCCGTCGGGGATGAGCCCGGAGAGGGCGTTGAGCAGGGTGGTCTTCCCGGTGCCGGTGGCGCCGGAGACGATGATGTTCATCCGGGCCTGCACCAGCGCGGAGAGCAGCAGCACCATGGGCTCGTCCAGGGAGCCGACGCCGATCATCTCGTGCAGGGTGAAGGCGCGGGGGAAGCGCCGGATGGTGAGGGTGGCGCCGGAGAGGGCGAGCGGCGGGATGATCACGTTGACGCGCTCGCCGGTGGGGAGGCGGGCGTCGACCATCGGATTGGACTCGTCCACACGCCGGTTGACGGTGGACACGATGCGTTCGATGGTCTGCATCAGCTGCTCGTGGGAGGCGAAGCGCAGTGGCAGGAGTTCCACGCGGCCGTCGCGCTCCACGAAGATCTGGTCGGGCCCGTTGACCATGATCTCGGTGATGGAGGGGTCCTCCAGGAGGGGTTCGAGGATGCCGAGGCCGAGGGCCTCGTCGACGACGCGGCGGATCAGCCGGCCGCGTTCGACTGCGGAGAGGACCGGGCCCTCGCGGCTGATGATGTGGCCGAGGACGCGTTCCAGCCGGGTGCGGCGCTCGTCGGCGGCGAGCGCGGACATCTCGGCGAGGTCGATCTCCTCCAGGAGCTTGGCGCGGTAGGTGGCGACGAGACGGCCGTCGTCGTGCCCGCCCCCGCGGTCCTCGGGGGCGGTGAGGCGTGCCCGCAAACTCATCTGTGACTCTCCTCGGAGGGCGGAGGGCGGAGGGCGGGGGGCTGGTGGTGAGCCGGGACGGACGGGCGGCGGGGCCGTGTCGGCCGACCGGGCGGTCAGTCGGCCGGGGGTCAGTCGGCGGGCATGGTGGAACTCCGTTCGGCGTGGCCCCAGTCGACGAACGGGATCACGGACGGGATGCGGATGCGGACGGTGGCGGTGGCCTCCCGTCCGCCGGGGCCGCCACTGTGGACGAGGTCGTCGGCGAGCCAGCCGGAGACGGCGGCGCGGGCGGCCTGGCCGCCGGTGGTGGCCGGGTCGTCGTCGCTGTCGGCACGGGCGGCGGCGCGGGCCGCGGTGCCGGCCTGGAGGGCGGTGTACGCGCCGACGCCGAGCTGGAGGGCGGCGAGGGCGAGGATCATCAGGATCGGCAGGAACCCGGCGAACTCTAGGGCGACCTGCCCCAGGTCGCGGCGAGCGGCCGCACGGGCGGGGCGGTACCGGAGGGCGCGGTGCCACCGGTGGGGGCGCCGCCACCGGTGGGCGGCGCGGGCGTCGCGAGGCGGCTCCTCGGGGGTGCGGAGGGCGGGACGGACCGGAACCGGAACCGGGGCCGTGCGGAGGACGGGACCGACCGGAACCGGGGGCGTGCGGAGGACGGGACCGACCGGGACCGGGGGCGTACGGAGGGCGGGACCGACCGGAACCGGGGCCGTGCGGAGGACGGGACCGACCGGAACCGGGGGCGTACGGACGACGGGACCGACCGGAACCGGGGGCGTACGGACGACGGGACCGACCGGAACCGGGGGCGTACGGACGACGGGGCGAGGCGGGCACGGGGGCGGCGTCCGGTGTCCGGGGCGGGCCCGGTCCGGGGGCGGCGTCCGGTGCGCGGCGGGGCCCGTCATCGTTCCTCCACCGTCGCCGCGCGGGAACTCGCCTCGAAGGGGAACGGGGCGAAGCCCGGGAAGAGCACCGGCACCCGCAGTGTCACCGTCGCCCGGTACATCCCGCCGCCCGCGCTGCCGCAGGCGACATCCGCGCCCTGCCGCCACGTGTCCAGGTCCTCCAGCGCCGCCGCCTGGCAGCGCCCGGCCCCGCCCTCACCCACCGCGCCCTGCCGGGCGGCCTCGTCCGCCGCGTTCCCCGCGAGGACATAGGTGTAGCCGAGGAGGGCGGCCTGCCACAGCAGTACGCAGGTGACCGCGATCGCGGGCAGCATCCCGACGAACTCGACGGCCACCTGCCCCCGGTCGCCGCCCCGCCGCCACCCGGGCGGGCGCACCCAGGCGCCGCCGCCCCGGCGGCCCTGTGGGGGCCCGCCCGCGAGGGCACCACCCGGATCACGCCCGGCTGCCACCGCCGGTGCGGTGCGGCGGCCGTCGAGCGCCTCGCCCGTGCGGGGCGTTCCGGACCCGGCGCCTCCCGCGGGACCGGCGGGGCCGGCGGGGCCGCTCCCGTCCGCGCCCCGCGGGCCGGTGGCGCGATCCCGGGCCGCGGGGGCGCCGCCGGCGCGCCGCAGGCGCGCGCCGGCCCCCCGGGCGGGGGTGCGCCTCCGGCCCGCCGGTGTCCGCCGTGCGCTCGCCTCGCGCATGGTTCAGCCCTCCCCCTTCGCCCCGCCGATCGCCCGGCGGCGGCGCAGGACGGTCGTCGCGGCGGCGGCCCGGCCTATGCGTTCGCCGGTCTGCTCCTCCGTCGTCCCCTTCACGATGCCCAGTTCGCCCGCCAGGGACCAGAGGGCCTGCTTCACCGAGGACTTGGCCTCCAGGTCCTGGAGCCGGCCGGCGTCCACGACCGCGTGGAGTTCCTTGAAGTTGGCGGGCACGGCCGCGCGGGCGACCCGGGTGCCGGTGATCCGGGCGACCAGGGCGGGCTGGATCTCGGTGCTGCGCACATGCCGGTTGACCACGGTGGTGATCTCCTCCGGCTTGCGGATCTGGAGCCGGTCCCAGAGCCGGATCATGCGCTTGGCGGCCCGGACGGCGACCACATCGGGCGTGGTGACGAGGACCGAGGTGTCGGCGCTCTCCACGACCGCCGCGTTCGCGCCGGTGACCTGGGTCCCGCAGTCCACGACGACCACCTCGTACCGCCCGCGCAGCGCGCCGAGGATCTGGCGGACGGCACGCTCGTCGACCTCCTCGCCGCGTTCGCCCTCGCCGGGCGCGAGGAGGAGTCCGAGGCCGCTGTCATGGGCGAAGACGGCGTCCTGGAGAACCCGGGGGGAGATGTCCTGGATCCCGGCGAGGTCGACGACGGACCGGCGGAACTGCACGTCCAGGTAGGAGCCGACGTCCCCGGACTGGAGGTCCATGTCGACCAGGGCGGTGGTCAGACCGGAGGCCCGGGCGGCGAGGGCCAGCTGCACGGCGGTGACGGTGGTGCCCACCCCGCCCTTGGCGCCGGAGACGGTGACCACCCGCCCGCCGGGCCCGGCGGGCGCGACGCCCGCGTGGCCGAGGTGCCGCCGCACCCCGAGCGACCACGAGGCCGCGGCCTGCACCCGCTGGGCCAGTTCGTCGTAGGTGAGCGGCAGGGCGACCAGCCCCCGGGCACCGGCGTCCATCGCGGCCGAGTAGAGCCCCGGCCCGGTGCCGGCGGCCACCAGGACGACGCCGACGCCGGGGAAGCGCAGCGCGACCTCCCGGACGAGTTCCAGTGCGGGGACCGGCCCGATGCGTTCATGGACGAGGACGACCTCGGGCAGCTCGTCCAGGGACTCGGCGGCCAGCCGGGCAAGGGTGTCCAGGAGGGCGGTCGAGTCGGCGACGGGTGCGGCGGGGTCGGCGTCGGGCAGCCGGCCGAGCAGCGCGGTGACCGTCCGGGCGGCGTCGGGGTCGCCGACGGCCGGGAGGATGCGTACGGTCATCCGGCCCTCACCTGTTCCTGTCCTCTTCGAGGGTGTACGTGCCTTCGCCCGGCCCGAGTTCGGCGGATCCGCCCTTCGCGACCAGGGCGAGGCGCACATGCACGGCGAAGGACTCGGCGTACGCCACCCGTTGGGCGTCCTGGGTGCCGAGGGCGAAGGTGATGGGGACCGCCTGGCTCGCGGCCCCGGCGCGGTCGTCGCCCCGGGGCTCCAGCGCGGTCAGCCTGCCCACGTCGATGACCCGGGCGCCGGGGACGATGATCCGGGACTCGGCGGCGGACCGGCTGCCGGAACCGCCGGAGCCGCGTTGCTCGCCGTCGAAGGTGGCGAAGATGTTGACCCGGTCGCCGGGGGTGATCTTGCCCGCGACCCCGGTGGCCGCGTCGATCATGATGGCGATCTCCTGCTCGCCCTCCTCCAGCGCGGGGCGGTCGACGACCATGTCGCTCTGGAGCAGGGAGCCCTCGCGCAGTTCGGTGACGGCGATCTTGCCGTCGACGGCGGAGATGTCGGTGACCGCGCTCGGGGACAGCCAGCGCTCGGGCATCGATATCCGCTCGAACTGGTCGGCCCGCAGCCGCGTGTAGGGCGCGACCTCGGACTTGACGCGGTAGGCCGTCACCTCGGGCCCGACCTTGGAGTTCACGTCGCCGATCACCGACAGGACGCCGGCGAACGCGGCGAGCGCGCAGAGGACGGACAGGAGCAGCAGGATCACACCGCGGCGTTGCCGTGAGTTCATGAGCGCAGCGACCTCGTAGGGGAGTTGCGGGAGCGGTCAGGGGGGTCGGGGGTCGTCTCGTGGGCGGGGGTCGTCTCGTGGGCGGGGCGGGACAGGACGCGGGCGGGACGGGCAGGCGGGCCGGGGTGCGGCGGGCCGTCAGCCGCCCCCGTCCACGGACCGCGGCAGCGCGCGCGGCGCACGCCCCGGCAGGGTGCGGGGCGCCCGCCCGGGGAGCCCCCGGGCCGCCGCCGGGGACAGCTCGCGGGCCCCGGTGCCGGCGGGCTCCCGGCCCGGCACCGGCCGGTCCCGCCCCGCCGAGCCCGGCAGCAGCGGCGCGGCGCAGAAGCAGCAGCGGTCGCCGATGATCTCCAGCCCGCACCAGGTGCACCGCTCGCGCCGCACCGAGGAGACGAGTTGGTGGATCATGCCGATGTCGGGGAGGTACGCGGCGAACTCGACGAGCTTCGCGGTCGCCCACCAGCGTGTGGACTCCGCAGGCAGCGCGGCCTCCAGCACGGCGGCCGACTGCCAGGCGGGCGCGAGGCGGGCGGTGGGCCAGTCGCTCGGCGACTGACCCCGGGCGACCACCAGATGGTGTCCGAACTGGGGCCCCTCCAGACCCACGGCCTCCCCCGCGTCCCGGACGCCGCCGCCGATCCGGATGAGCTGCGGCACCGGGTTGGCGAGGACCGCGAACTGGGAGCCGGGCACCCAGGAGCGGGCGTGCGAGGTGAGGCTCACCGGTACCCGGTCCAGGCGGGCGACCGAGTGCAGCACCGCCCCCGCGTGGACGTAGTGGGCGAGCAGCCGGGCGGCGCAGGCGACGACCCCGGGGCCGAAGTCGCAGATCGACAACTGCCGCAGCTGGCGCACCAGGACGGCCACCGCGAGGGGCGGCAGGGCGAGCTTCAGCAGGGCGATCCGGTCGCTCTCCAGCACGGACCGGACGGTGTGCAGCCGCCGTTGGTGGGCGTCGGGAAGGGAGGCGGGGTAGAGGGCGACGACATGGCCGTGCTGTTCGAGCAGGAGCTGCATGTCGACGAGGGCGGCGTCCAGGGACTGTTCGGCGGGGGCGGGGAGCAGGGCGGCGGTCGGGGTGTGCGGGTCGGTGGGCGGCAGCACCAGGTCGGCGCTGGTCACGGCGATGGCGGTCTGCACGCTCGTTTCCCCGTTCGGATCCGGTCGCCGGCCAGGCGGCTGCCCTTCTGCCTGACGTCTCTGCCCTGATCGTGCTCCTGTCGTGCTCCTGCAGCAGCACTCTAGCCACGTCGTCCGAGGCGGAGAACACCTTTCGGACTCCCCGTGCACGGTCCCTCACCCGATGCGCCCGGACGAAATCCGGAGGAAGCGGTCAGTGGTGAACTCCCGTACCACCGCGCGGGCTTGCCGCGACGGAGCGTCGAGTCCCGTACTCCGGGCCGGGTTCCTGCCGGAGGTCTTGACAAGCAAATTGGTCTGGACCAACTTGGACCTCCACGGTGGCCGCCGCACGCACCGGGACCCGGAACGCCCCGGGCTCCCGGCCCTCCCTCCCCGACTCCCCCACCGGAGGACGCACGTGGACCGCAGCACTCCCGCCCGGAAAGGGCTGGGCGCCGCACTGGCGCTCGCCCTCGGCTCCGGGCTCGCTCTCATGGGCACGGCCGGGCCCGCCTCGGCCGCCGACGTGAACGTCGTCAAGAACGCCGGGTTCGAGTCCGGGCTCGCCAACTGGTCCTGCTCCGGGGGCAGCGGCGCGGCCGTCTCCTCCCCCGTGCGCACCGGGACGGGCGCGCTCCGGGCGACCCCCGCCGGGCACGACAACGCCCGCTGCACCCAGACCCTGAAGGTGAAGCCGGGCTCCAGCTACACCGTCAGCGCCTGGGTCCAGGGCGGTTACGCCTACCTCGGCGCAACCGGCACCGGCACCCAGGACGTGTCCACCTGGACCCCCGGCGGCAGCGCCTGGACCAAGCTGTCCACGACCTTCACCACGGGCGCGAGCACCAGCTCGGTGACCCTCTACACGCACGGCTGGTACGGCACCGAGGCGTACCACGTCGACGACGTCAGCGTCTTCGGCCCGGACGGCGGAGGCGGCACCGACCCCGAGCCGACCGTGCCCGCCGCCCCGGCGGCACCCTCCGTCGGCACGGTGACCTCCTCGTCCGTCGCCCTGAGCTGGGGCGCGGTCACCGGGGCCACCGGGTACCACGTCTACCGCGACGGGACGAAGGTCCAGTCGGTGAGCGGCACCTCCGCCACCGTCACCGGGCTGGCCGCCGACACCGCGTACCAGTTCCAGGTGACGGCCGCCAACGCGGCGGGCGAGTCCCCGAAGTCGGCCGCCGTGACGGGCCGGACCAGCAAGGGCGGCACCAACCCGGGCAACCCGGCGGTGCCGAAGCACGCGCTGACCGGCTACTGGCAGAACTTCGACAACGGCGCGACCGTGCAGAAGCTCCGGGACGTGCAGGCGCAGTACGACATCATCGCGGTCTCCTTCGCCGACTCCACGGCCACGCCCGGTCAGATCGTCTTCAACCTGGACCCGGCCCTCGGCTACTCCTCCGTCGCCGAGTTCAAGTCCGACGTGGCCGCGAAGAAGGCCGCGGGCAAGTCGGTGATCATCTCGGTCGGCGGCGAGAAGGGCAACGTCCTGATCAACAGCGACGCGGCCGCCACCGCCTTCGCGGACAGCGCCTACGCCCTGATGCAGGAGTACGGCTTCACCGGGGTCGACATCGACCTGGAGCACGGCATCAACTCCACCTACCTGACGAAGGCGCTGCGCCAGCTCTCCGCGAAGGCCGGCCCCTCGATGGTCCTGACGATGGCCCCGCAGACCATCGACATGCAGAACACCAACACGGAGTACTTCAAGCTGGCACTGGCCGTGAAGGACATCCTCACGGTGGTCAACATGCAGTACTACAACAGCGGTTCGATGATGGGCTGCGACAACAAGGTCTACTCGCAGGGCTCGGTGGACTTCCTCACCGCCCTGGCCTGCATCCAGCTGGAGGGCGGCCTCGACCCGTCCCAGGTGGGCCTGGGCGTCCCCGCCTCCACCCGGGGCGCGGGCAGCGGCTACGTCTCCCCGACGATCGTCAACAACGCGCTGGACTGCCTGACCCGCGGCACCCACTGCGGCCAGTTCAAGCCGTCGAAGACGTACCCGTCACTGCGCGGCGCGATGACCTGGTCCACCAACTGGGACGCGACCGCGGGCAACGCCTGGTCCAACGCGGTCGGCCCGCACGTCCACAACCTGCCGTAGCGGCGTCCCGAACGGCGAAGGCAGGCCCTGGGGCCGTGCGCACCGCTCCCCCGGTGTGCACGGCCCCGGCGCTTGCGGAAACAGCCTCACCAGGGCAGTTCGCGCACCTGCTGCACGCACAGCACCACGAACAGCAGCCCGGCCGCCGCCAGCATCGTGTTGCTGACGATGCCGTTTCGCCACTGGGCGGGCGTCCGCGAGGAGTTGAGCAGCCAGAGCAGGGTGAGCGCCAGGAACGGCATGAAGAACGCGCCCAGCACCCCGTACGCCACGACCAGCCCGAAGGGCTCGTCCAGGAAGAGCAGGGAGATCGGCGGGAAGGTCAGCCACAGCAGGTACGCGCGGAACGCGGGCGAGCGCTCCTTCGCCCCCGCGGCGACCTCCCCGGTGGTGCCCGCCTCCACCACGACGCCCGCGCGGTCGCGCCGCAGCCGCTCCACGAAGTCGGCGAAGAGCAGGCTCACGCCGTGCCAGACGCCGATCAGGGAGGAGAAGGAGGTCGCGAAGAAGCCGACCAGGAACAGCTTGGCGGTCGCCGTGCCGTAGCGGTCCTCCAGGACGGTTCCCAGGTCGATCAGGCCCCGGTCGCCCTTGGTGAGGGCGAGCTGCGAGGAGTGCAGCAGCTCCGCGCCCACGACGAGCATGGCGACCACGAACACGCCGGTGGTGAGGTAGGCGACCCGGTTGTCCAGGCGCATGACCTTCATCCAGCCGGAGTCGGTCCAGCCCTTGGCGTTCACCCAGTAGCCGTACGCGGCCATGGTGATGGTGCCGCCCACGCCGCCGATCAGGCCCAGGGTGTAGAGCAGGGAGCCGTCCGGCAGCACGGGGGCGAGGCCGGCCAGGGAGGCGCCGACGTCGGGGCCGACCCGGATCGCGACATAGACGACGACCAGGAACATCACGCCGACGAGCACGGTCATGACCTTCTCGAAGACCGCGTACCGGTTGAACCAGACGAAGGCCAGGCCGGTCAGGCCCGTGACCACCGCCCAGGTCTTCAGCCCGGGGCCGTCCGGGAAGAGGGCGACGACGGGCAGGGCGGTGGAGGACATGGCCGTCGCCCCGTAGACGAATCCCCAGACCACGACGTAGAAGGCGAAGTAGACGGTGGTCCACCGTCCGAGGGAGCGCCAGCCCTCGAACAGGGTGCGACCGGTGGCCAGGTGCCAGCGGCCGGCCGCCTCGGCGAGGGAGATCTTGACGACGCAGCCGATGACCGCCGCCCACATCAGGGTGTAGCCGTACTTGCTGCCGGCGATCAGGGTCGCGACGAGGTCGCCGGCGCCGACACCCGTGGCCGCGACGACGATGCCGGGGCCGATGTAGCGCCAGGCGGACTTCCGGGGGACGGCGTCGGTCCCCTTCGGCTGCTCCTCGGTGGTGTCTGTCATCGCACCGTCGCCTTCCCTCTCGTTCCCACTCGTCCCACCAGGTGACCGTGGTCACGTAAGCCTGGCGCGGGTGATCGCGCAAGAGGCCCTGCGGTGATCGACTGGGGCGGAACCTGTGCAGGCGCGGAGCCGCGGGCTTGGCCGGGAGTGGTATTGACCGGGACATGCCATGACCTCAGGATGGGTCCGCGGCCGGTCCGCCGGGGCCGTCCGATCCCCGCGCAACCCCCCACTCCTCAGGAGCAGTCCATGAGACGTCGCACCCTCGGGAAACGCACGGCCGCACTCGCGGCCGTCGTCGCCCTCGCCGTGGCCGTCCCGCTCACCGCCAACGCGAGCCCCGCCGCCGAGCGCCCGGCAGGCGCCCGCGCGACCGGGGCGGCGGCGGACGAGCAGACCCGGCAGTACCTCATCCACGGGCCCGAGACGCCCGCCGACCGGACCGCCGTCGCCGCCACCGGCGCGTCCATCGACGAGGTCGACGACCACACCCTGGTGGTCAGCGCCGACGCGGCCGAGGCCAAGCGGCTGCGCGCCCTCGGCCACAGGCTCACCGCCCTGCCCGGCCCGCCGCAGCGGCACGGCGCGGCGGCGGACGTGGAGCCGTTCGACTTCCCGCCCGCCGACTCCCGCTACCACAACTACGCCGAGATGTCGGCGGAGATCGACCAGCGGATCGCCCAGTACCCGTCGATCATGAGCAAGCGGGTCATCGGCAAGAGCCACCAGGGCCGGGACATCGTCGCCATCAAGATCAGCGACAACGTGGGGACGGACGAGAACGAGCCCGAGGTCCTCTTCACCCACCACCAGCACGCCCGCGAGCACCTCACCGTCGAGATGGCGCTGTATCTGCTGCGCGAGTTCGGCGAGGACTACGGGAGCGACTCCCGGATCACCAACGCGGTGAACAGCCGGGAGATCTGGATCGTGCCGGACCTCAACCCGGACGGCGGCGAGTACGACATCGCCACCGGCTCCTACCGGTCGTGGCGCAAGAACCGGCAGCCCAACTCCGGCTCCACGGCGATCGGTACCGACCTCAACCGCAACTGGGCCTTCAAGTGGGGCTGCTGCGGCGGCTCCTCGTCCTCCCCCGGCTCGGACACCTACCGCGGCCGGGCCCCCGAGTCCGCGCCCGAGGTGAAGGTCGTCGCCGACTTCGTGCGCAGCCGGGTGGTCGGCGGGAAGCAGCAGATCCGCACCGGGATCGACTTCCACACCTACAGCGAGCTGATCCTCTGGCCGTTCGGCTACACCTACAGCGACACGGCCCCCGGGATGACCAGGGACGACCGGGACGCCTTCGCCGCGGTCGGCCGCAAGATGGCGGCCAGCAACGGCTACACGCCCGAGCAGTCCAGCGACCTGTACATCACGGACGGGTCGATCGACGACTGGCTCTGGGGCGACCAGCGGATCTTCGGCTACACGTTCGAGATGTACCCGGCCGGCTGGGGCGGCGGCGGCTTCTACCCGCCGGACGAGGTGATCGAGCGGGAGACCAGCCGCAACCGCGACGCGGTCCTCCAGCTCCTGGAGAACTCCGACTGCATGTACCGGTCCATCGGCAAGGAGGGCCAGTACTGCACCGGGTGACCCCGGGCGACGCAGCGTGCCCCGCCCCTCTGTGCGCGCGAGGGGCGGGGCACGGTGCGTCCGGCCGCACCACCGGGTTGGGCGGTGCGGGGCGGGTCCCCGGTGCGGCGAAGGGGCCCGGGCCGGGCCGGCGCGCGGCACGGCGGCGTGCCGTGGCGCGCCGGGTGCGGTGTGTCCGGGATCAGCCCAGGACCGCCAGGGCGTCGATCTCGATGAGCAGGCCGGGGGGCAGGCCGACGTAGACCGTGGTGCGGGCCGCCGGGGCGACCGTCAGGTCCTTGAAGTACTCGTTGTAGATCTCGTTCATCTCGGCGAAGTGGGCCGTGTCGGTGAGGTAGACGCGGATCATCATCACGTCGTCCCAGCTCGCGCCGCCCTCGGTGAGGATCGCCTCGACGTTGGCGAAGGTCTGGAGGGTCTGCTCGCGCAGGGTCGGACCGGCCGGGGTGGGCGCCCGGCCCTCGACGGCGGGCAGGAAGCCGACCTGGCCGGCGACCTGGAGGATGTTCCCCTTGCGGACGCCGTGGGAGAACTTCGCGGGCGGCGCGGTGTGGGTGGGGGGTGTGAGGGCGGTCTTGGCGGCCTTGCCGTGGGGCGCGGTCTGCTCGGTCATACGCGTGCGTCCTTCTGCGGGGTGTGTCCGGAGTAGTCCCGGCTGATGGCGTCGGCGGTGCGGCGCACCAGCGGGAGGAGGGCGAGGAGTTCCTCGGCGGTGACGACCACGTTCGGCGCGGACACCGACATGGCGGCGACGACCCGGCCGTCCGCGCCGCGCACGGGGGCGGCGACGCAGTTGATGGACTCCTCGTGGCCGCCGAGATCGGTGGCCCAGCCCTGTTCGCGCACGGTGGCCAGCTCCTTGAGGAAGGCGGCGGCGTGCGGGATCGAACGGGCCGTGTACATGGGGTAGTCGAGCTTCTCGGCGAAGGCGCGCCGCTCGGTCTCGGGCAGGTCGGCGAGGAGGAGCTTGGCCACGGCGGCCACGGTGATGGCGACGGGCCTGCCGATGCGGGAGTACATCCGCACCGGGTAGCGGCTCTCCACCTTGTCGATGTAGACGACCTCGCTCTCCTCGCGTACGGCGAGGTGCACGGTGTGCCCGGTCCGCTCGTTGAGGGCGGCGAGGTGGGGGTGGGCGACCTCCCGCACGTCGAGGTTCTCCACGGCCTCCTGGGCCAGCGCGATCAGCCGGGCGCCGAGCCGGTAGCGCTGGTCCTGCTGCCGGTAGACGAGGCCGTGCTCGTGCAGGGTGCGCAGCAGCCGCAGGGCGGTGGACTTGTGGACGCCGAGCCGGTCGGCGACCTGCCCGAGGTCGGCCGGCCCTTCGGCGAGCAGCGGCAGGATGCTGAGCGCCCGGTCGACGGTCTGGCTCATGGCGTGCGTACCTCCTGGTCCTGGCCCGTCCAGCCGGGGCCGAGGTGCAGTCTCCCCCAGGCGTCGTCGTCGAGGGCGGTGAGCCGGTCCGCGAGCGGGCCCGCGGGCGGGGCGCCCAGGTCGCCGGGGACGGTGAGGGCGGCGGCGGCGAACAGGTGGCCCAGGCGCAGCCGCTCGCGCAGCGGCACCCCGCGCAGGGTCCCGGAGAGGAAGCCGGCGGCGAAGGCGTCACCGGCACCGACGGCGGCGACGACCTCCACGGCGGGCGCGGGGACGAGGACCCCCGCCGGCTCACCGGCCGTGTACGCGACCGCCCCGGCCGCGCCCCGCTTGACCACCAGCACGGCGGGCTCGGGCAGCGCGGCCCGGATCGCGTCCGCACCGGTGAGCCCCCACGCCTCGGCGGCCTCGTCCTCGCCGGCGAACACCACGTCAGCGCCGCGCGCGAGGTCCAGCAGCACCCCCGGTCCGTCCCCGTGGCCGCCGGCCGTGGCGAGGGCACCGGCGGTGCCGCTGGCAGGGTCGGTGCCGGGGGCGGGGTCGGTGCCGGGGGCGCGCCACAGGCCCGGCCGGTGGTTGACGTCGAAGGAGACCAGCGGGCGGCCGGGGCGGCGGACGGTCACCTCCCGCATCAGCGCCAGGCACTCCCCCGAGAGGGCGGCGGTGATGCCGGAGACGTGCAGCACCCGGCCGGCCCACAGGTCGGCGCGGGCCACGGTCGCGGGCGACATGGCCGAGGCGGCGGACCCGGCGCGGTAGTAGAGGACCTCGTGGTCCTCGGCCGCGCGGTCGGTGGCGGTGCGGAAGTAGATGCCGGTCGGCCGCCCGGGGTCCCGGGCGACGGCGGAGGTGTCCACCCCGTACGCCGAGATCGCCGAGACCAGGTGGTCGCCGAAGCCGTCCGCGCCGACCCGGCCGACCCAGCGGACGCGGTGCCCGGCCGCGGCCAGGGCGCAGGCGACGTTGGACTCCGCGCCGCCGATGGCGCGGACGAAGGAGGTGACCTCGGCGAGGCGGCCGTCCCCCTCGGGCAGGAACGTGACCATGGACTCGCCGAGGCAGACGACGTCCACGGACCCGGTCGCACCGGGGACGGTCGCGTTCAGGGTCGCGGTCATCGCGGCGGGGGCTCCTCGCTGGTCGGCGGACGTTCCGGTGGGTGGCGGCGGGTGCGGTCCCGGAGCGGGGTTCCGGATCGGGTTCCGGGTCGGGTTCGGGATCCGATCCGGGGTCCGGTCCCGGGGCCGGGCACGGAGCCGGACACCATTGACCCGGCATTGGCTCGGATGTTAGACAGCGCTGAGCGATATACGCAATGACCGTTGCACACAACGCAACGGTGTGGAGGAGGACGCCTCATGGCCGCCGACGACCCCGCCGCACGACTCGCCGCGGAACTCGCTTCGGGACTCGCCGGGGAAACGGTCGACCACCGTTTCAAGGCACTCCCGCCCGACGCCCTCGGCCTGACCGTCGGCGAACTGGCGGCGGCCCGCCGCAACCTCTTCACCGGCGGCTTCACCACCCCGGTCCTCGCCCTCGCCGCCGAACCCCTGGCACACAACCTGGACCTGCTGGAGCACTACGCCGAGCAGCACGGCCTCGCCTTCGCCCCGCACGGCAAGACCTCCATGTCCCCCCAGCTCTTCGCCCGCCAGCTGGAGCGCGGCGCCTGGGGCATCACCGCCGCCGTCCCCCACCAGGTCCGCGTCTACCGGGCCTACGGCATCCGCCGGATCTTCCTCGCCAACGAGGTGGTCGACGCGGCCGCCCTGCACTGGATCGCGGGCGAGCTGGCGGCCGACCCGGAGTTCCGTCTGATCGTGTACGTGGACTCGGTGCGCGGGGTCGAGCTGATGGACGAGGCACTGACCGGGGCCGGGGCGTCCCGCCCGCTGGACGTGGTGGTCGAACTGGGCGCGGGCGAGGGCGCGCGCACCGGGGCGCGCACGGAGGCGGAGTGCGCCGCCGTCGCCGACGCGGTGGCCGCCTCGGTGCGCCTGCGGCTGGTCGGCGTCGCCGGGTACGAGGGCGAGGTCCCGCAGGCGGACGAGGAGCGGGTGCGGGCCTGGCTGCGCCGACTGGTCGCACTGGCCGGGGACTTCGACGCGGCGGGGCGCTTCGACGGCGCCGGGGAGATCGTGGTCAGCGCGGGCGGCAGCGCCTGGTTCGACACGGTCGCCGAGGTGTTCGCGAAGATCCCGGAGCTGTCCGCCCCCGTCCTGAAGCTGCTGCGCTCGGGCGCCTATGTCTCCCACGACGACGGCCACTACCGGCGGCTGACCCCGTTCAACCGGGTACCGGCCGAGGGCGCCCTCCAGCCCGCGTTCCGGCTGTGGGCGCAGGTCGTCTCCCGCCCGTCCGGCGAGCAGGCCTTCGTCAACGCGGGCAAGCGGGACGCCGCCCACGACCTGGACCTGCCCGAGGCGCAGGTCGTCCGCGACGGGCGCACCGGGGAGATCCGCCCCGCCGAGGGGATGACCGTCACCGGCCTCTCCGACCAGCACGCCTGGCTGCGTACCGCGCCGGACGCGGACCTGGAGGTGGGCGACTGGGTGGGCATGGGCCTCTCCCATCCGTGCACGGCCTTCGACAAGTGGCAGCTCATCCCGGTCGTGGAGCGGGACGGCACGGTCACCGACTACATCCGCACCTTCTTCTGATCACAACGCTTCTGATCGCACACGGCCCGCGCACAGGCCCCGGCCCGCGCGGGCCCGCGCCCCCCGCCCGACCTGGCCGTCCCCGTCCGAAAGGCCCCCATGGACCTCGTCATCCGCGGCGCGCGTGTCGTCGACGGCAGCGCCGGCCCCTCCTACCGCGCGGACGTCGGCCTCCGCGGCGGCCGGATCGCGGAGATACGCCGCGACCCGGGTGCCCCGTCGCTCACCGGCGCCCGGGTCCTCGACGCGTACGGCCTCGCCCTGGCCCCCGGCTTCATCGACATGCACGCGCACAGCGACCTGGCCCTGCTGCGCGATGCGGACCACTCCGCGAAGGCCGCGCAGGGGGTCACCCTGGAGGTCCTCGGCCAGGACGGCCTCTCCTACGCCCCGGTGGACGACGCCACCCTGGCCGCCGTCCGCGCCGCGGTCAACGGCTGGAACGGCGGCGGTCCGGACGACGACCGGGTGGACTTCGACTGGCGCACGGTCGGCGAGTACCTGGACCGCATCGACCGTCAGGGGACCGCCGTCAACGCCGCGTACCTGATCCCCCAGGGCACGGTCCGGATGCTCGCCATGGGCTGGGAGGACCGCCCGGCGGGCCCCGCCGACCTGGACCGGATGCGGCAGCTGGTCGCCGAGGGCCTGGAACAGGGCGCGGTCGGCATGTCCTCCGGGCTCACGTACACCCCGGGCATGTACGCCTCGGAGGCCGAACTCACCGAGCTGTGCCGGGTGGTGGCCCGCTACGGCGGCTACTACTGCCCCCACCACCGCTCCTACGGCGCGGGCGCCCTGGAGGCGTACGCGGAGATGGTGGGCCTGACCCGCAAGGCGGGCTGCGCCCTCCATCTCGCGCACGCCACCATGAACTTCGGTGTCAACAAGGACCGGGCCCCCGACCTGCTGGCCCTGCTGGACGAGGCCCTGGACGCGGGCGCGGACATCACCCTGGACACCTATCCGTACACCCCCGGCTGCACCACCCTGGTCGCGATGCTGCCCAGCTGGGCGGGCGAGGGCGGACCCGAGGCGGTCCTCGCCCGGCTGCGGGACGAGGCCACGGCCGAGCGCATCCGCCACCACCTGGAGGAGACCGGCTCGGACGGCTGCCACGGGGTGCCGATCGAGTGGGACACCGTCGAGATCTCCGGCGTCACCGACCCCGCCTTCGCCGACCACGTCGGCCGGACGGTCGCGGAGACGGCCGCCGCGCGCGGTGAGGCGCCCTGGACCACGGCCCGGCGGCTGCTCATCGGCGACCGGCTCGGCCCGACGATCCTCCAGCACGTCGGCCACGAGGAGAACGTCCGCGCGATCATGCGCCACCGGGTCCACACCGGCGGCAGCGACGGCATCCTCCAGGGCGCCAAGCCCCACCCGCGCGCCTACGGCACCTTCCCCCACTACCTCGGCCACTACGCCCGCGAGCTGGGCATCCTCTCCCTGGAGGAGACCGTGGCCCATCTGACCTCCCGCCCGGCCGCCCGGCTGCGCCTGCCGGACCGGGGCCTGGTGCGCGAGGGGTACCGGGCCGACCTGGTCCTCTTCGACCCGGACACGGTCGCCGCCGGCTCCACCTTCGAGCGGCCGCGCGCCCTGCCGACGGGCATCCCCCACGTCCTGATCGACGGCCGCCCGGTGATCGAGGACGCCCGGCGCACCGATGTCCTGGCGGGCCGCTCGGTCCGCCGCACCCCGGTGGGCTGAGCCCGGTCGGCCGCACCCCGGTCCGGCGGCGGCGGTCAGCTGACCCCGCGCGGGCGGAACTGGACGCTGATCCGCGGCCCGGTGGGGCGCGCGGTCTTCGGCACCGCGTGCTCCCAGGTCCGCTGGCAGGAACCGCCCATCACCACCAGATCGCCGTGCCCGAGGGCCCGCCGGACGGACGTGCCCCCGCCCCCGGCCGGGCGGAGGACCAGGTCCCGGGGCGCGCCCACGGAGAGGATCGCGACCATGGTGTCCTCCCGGGCGCCCCGGCCGCTCCGGTCGCCGTGCCAGGCGACGCTGTCGTGGCCGTCCCGGTAGTAGCAGAGCCCGGCCGTCACGAAGGGTTCGCCCAGCTCCCGCGCGTAGTGGCGGGACAGAGCCTCCCGGGCCTCCACCAGGACGGGGTGCGGCAGCGGGTCGCCGGCGCCGTAGTACGCGAGCAGCCGGGGCACGTCCACCGTGCGCTCGTACATCCGGCGGCGCTCGGCGCGCCACGGGACCTCTGCCTCCAGTACGGCGAACAGGGCGTCCGCCCCGCTCAGCCAGCCCGGCAGGACGTCGAGCCACGCCCCCGCCCCGAGGACCGTCCGCCGCAGCCCGCCGAGCGGGCCGGGCCGGATCTCGTCGGCCTGGTCGAACAGGGAGCCCTGGAGATGTGCTGCCATGACGTCCAGCGTACCCCGAAAATAGAACACACGAACGAAAGCACCGTCGCAGAGGGCGCTCGGACTCCTCCGGGAGGGTGCCGACGGGACCGTTGGGGTCGGAGTTCGTCCTGATCCGTTACCGCCGTCCGCTTTCGGCGTTGAACGGTGCGTGATGGCCGCAAACCCCTGCGGCCGCCTCTGATCGTGCAAGGAGAAGTTGATGTCGCGTATCGCGAAGGCCGCCGCCGTTGTCGCGGGCACGGGTGCCATCCTGGCCGGCGGCGCCGGCATGGCTGCCGCCGACGCCGGAGCGCACGGTGCGGCCGTCGGTTCCCCCGGTGTCCTCTCGGGCAACATGGCTCAGGTCCCGGTCCACATCCCGGTCAACGTCTGCGGCAACACGGTGAACGTCATCGCGCTGCTCAACCCGGCGTTCGGCAACACCTGCGTCAACGCCGACGGCAACGGCGCCTACTGATCACCTCGGTGACAGGGCTGTACCGCACCACCACGGCATGACCGGCGGCCTCCCCCGTGTTCCGCACACGGGGGAGGCCGCGGCCGTGTGTGCCGCGCCCAGAGCGGGGGCGCGCACGGAGAACCGGCGCGGCACGCGGAAGCGGCGCGGCCACAGAAGCGGCGCGGCACGCGGAAGGGTCCGGGCCGGACGCAGAAGGGGCCGGTCCGGATGATCCGGACCGGCCCCTTCTCCCCGCCTCAGACGTAGCGGTAGTACCGGGTGTGGTCGAGGAGCGCCGAGGGCTTCACGTCCCACGGCGGCAGCGGCTGGTCCGCGGCGAAGACCTGCCCCGCCGCCGGGTCGGAGGCCGGCAGCGGTTTCGCGGGCTGATAGCCGGACTCGGGGTGCGCCGTCTGCCAGCGCGCCCACAGCAGGTCCACGAAGGCGTGGTGCAGCCAGAACACCGGATCGTTGGGCGAGGTCGCGCCCATCATCAGCCCGCCCACCCAGCGGTGCACCCGGTTGTGGTTGAGCCAGCGCGCCTCCGCGCCTCCGTTCCAGCCCTCGATGGTGTTGCGGAAGCCGCGGGGCGCCGTGGAGTTCCAGGGGGCGGTGTCGTAGACCGGGTCGGCGAGCGCCCTGGCCACCTCCTCCTTGGTCGGCAGGGCCACCGGGTCGCGGGGCCGGCCGAGGTCCCGCGTGAGGAACCTGCCGTCCGTGATCCGGCTGTTGATCCGCCAGTTGCCGTTGGTGTGCGCGAACGGGCCGGTCATCACCTGCCGGTCACCGAGGCGCCCGGTCCCGCCCATGAAGTCCTCCGCCCAGAGGGAGGAGGTGGGGCTGTTGTCCACCGTCCAGTCCCAGTACGGGACCGAGACCCCCGGGTCGATCTGCTGGAGGGCTCGCTCGAACTCCAGCAGGTAGCGGCGGTGCCAGGGGAAGAACGAGGGGGTCATGTGCGCGGCCCGGGCCCGGTCCTCGGCGTCGGTCACATAGAACTGGCCGTGCATCCGCACGAATTCGTCGTAGCGGCCCGAGCGCTTCAGCGCGAGTACGGCGTCGACGAAACGGCGTTTCTGCGCGCGGGTCAGGTTCCGCTGGTTGGCGCGGGTGTACACGGGCGCTCCCTCCCGGGTCAGACGTGGTGCAGGGGGGTCAACGAGAGCTGTGCGTCGCCCAGTTCGTCGACGGCGGCCCGGGCCACCTCGCGCAGGGTCGGGAACGACTCGTAGTGGTTGACCAGGCTCAGGTAGCTGCCGTCGGCGCGGCGCATCACATGCAGGGGGCGGCCGTCGATCCGCACCTCGACGCTCGGCACACCGGCCCGCGCCCGGGCCTCCGCGTCCGTCCCCCGGAGGAGGCCGTTCGCGACGGCGGCCGGGACCATGACGGTGGCGCTGCCCTGGATGTGGCGCCCCCGGTAGGTCTCGGCGAAACGCTCCAGCGAGTGCGGAGTGCCGCCGCCGGGCGCCTGCGGGCGGCCGGGTGCGCCCTCCCGGCGCAGCAGCAGGGGGGCCAGGGCGCCCGCCGTGCCGGCGATCGCACCGGCCGTCAGCAGGGCGCGGAGCAGCAGACGGCGGGCGAGGGAGCGGCCCTCCGTCGCCCCGGCGTGTTCACCGGTGGCGGTGGCCGGTTCCCCGGCGGCGGCCGCACGCACGCCGCCGGTCCCCGTGCTGCCGTCGGTCCGGTCCATGTCGTCACCCTCCCCGTGGGTCCGTTCCTGCGGTGCAGGCAGGCTCTGCCCGGGACAACGAGGGCGCGCCCGAAGGGTTGCTCGGCCGGACGGGGGCCGAAGCGGCCCGCACGCCCGGCGCGGCCGGACCGCCACCCGGACCGCCCGCGCCCCCGCCGCGATCAGCCGAGCAGCAGCGCCGCCGCCGGCGCGCCCCGCAGCACCGGGGCGACGATCCCCGCCTGCGGCAGGGTCGGCTCCGGCTGCCCGAGCAGCTCGGGCCGGGGCTGGGTCAGCGGCGCGCCGAGGGAGGCGCCGGGGCTCTCCAGCGTGAGGTCGGACGCCTCGGACACCACGTGGGCGACGCCGAGGTTCCCCTCGCCGAGCGGGCTCTCCACGGGCAGCTCCAGCAGCGTTTCGGGCAGCTCGGCGGTGAACGGGACGGCGGGCAGGGTGTTCTCGGGCAGCAGGTTTCCGGTGACGTGGCGCGGCCCCTCGGGCGCACCGGGCACCGGGACGGGAACGCCGGTGCTCAGCGCGGGCGCGTCGACCGGCAGCGCGGCCTCCACGCTCTCCAGCGGCACGGTGACCGGCACGGACCCGGCGGCCGCCGCGGGCGTGGCGCCCATGGCCGACGCTCCGACCGCCGAGGCCACACAGGCCACGACGGCCGCCAGGGTTCCGCGCGTTGTCGACTTCTTCACTGTCTTCGTCTCCTCGGGAGTGACCCGGACGCCTGTCGGTCCGTTGCCTGCAACAGCAGGCACAACGAGAACAACGAGCACACGGCCGCGACCCGTGCGGATTTCCGCCGTCTTTCCCCTGTCCGCAGCAATCCGGGGACGGAAACTGACGGGGACGGAACCGACGCGGGCCGGCCCTGGCGACAGGAGGTCGTCGTGGCACAGAGGATCCCGGGACAGCAGCAGACGGTGCCGCCGCCGGAGTCGGCGGACCTGGCGGACCCCGCGTTCTGGTCCCTGCCGCGCTCCGCGCGCCTCGCCGCCTTCGCGCATCTGCGCACCCTGCCGGGGCCCGTCCGCTTCGGGGAGGCCGCCGGGCGGCCGTTCCACGCCCTCGTCCGGCACGCGGACGTGGCCGGGGCGAGCCGGCGGCCCCGGGACTTCGCGAGCGCGCCGGGGGTGACCACACCGGAGCCGGCCGCGTGGGCGAAGGCGCTGTTCGGCAACTCGATGGTCAACCTGGACGGCGCCGGACACGCGGACCTGCGGCGGATCGTGGGCCGCTCGTTCACCCCGCGTCTGCTCGCGGCGGCCGAGGAGAACGTGCGGGAGGTGGCCCGGCGGATCGTCGACGAGATGATCGCGCGCTACCCGTCCCGGGGCACGGCCGCGGACTTCGTGCCCGCCGTCGCCTCCCGGATGCCGTTCGAGGTGATCTGCGACCTGATGGGCGTCCCCGCTGAGATGCGCGCCTCGATCGCCGCCCGGATCGACCGGGCCTCGGAGAACGTGGGCGTGCGGCGGGGACTGCGGGTGCCCGGCCGGGGTGTGGCGGCGCTCGCCCGGATGCAGTGGGAGATGGCGCGGCTCGGCCGGGAACGGCGGCTGCGGCCCGCCGACGACCTGGTGTCGGCGCTGGTCGCCGCCGATGTGGACGGACGCGGCCTGACCGGACGCCAGTTGGGCGCCTTCTTCTCGCTGCTGCTGGTCGCCGGTGTCGAGACGACCCGCAACGCGATCGCCCACGGCCTGGACCTGCTCACCGCGCACCCGGAGCAACGGGCCCTGCTGGAATCGGACTTCGACCGGTACGCGGACGGGGCGGTGGAGGAGATCGTGCGCCACTCGACGCCGATCATCCAGTTCCGCCGGACGGTCGCGACCGAGTGCGAACTCGGGGGCCACCGCTTCCTGCCCGGCGAGAAGGTGGTGCTGTTCTACGCCTCGGCCAACCGCGACGAGGCGGTCTTCACCGACCCGGACGTCTTCGACATCACCCGGGACCCCAACCCGCATCTGGGGTACGGCGGGGGCGGTCCCCACTACTGCCTGGGCGCCCATCTGGCCCGGCAGGAGATGAAGGCCCTGTTCCGTGAGTTGCTGACCCGCGCCGAAGGACTGCGGGCGGTCGGGGAGCCCGGGCTGGTGGACTCCAGCTTCGACAACCGGGTCCGCAGTATGCCGTTCGCGCTCGGCCCGTCGTGACGCCCGGCCGGTCCGGGCCCCCGAGGAGGCCCGGACCCGGGGCGCGCGGGGGTCAGCCGCGCAGGCGGGAGACCGGGAGCAGGACGTGGGCGGTGTCGGCGAGGACGGCCTCGTCGCCCAGGAACGCCTGGAGGACCGCCTCGGTGAGCGGCTGTCCGGGCGTCGCCTCGGGCCACGGACGGGCGGCGATCATGAAGTGGACGGTGCCGCGCTGCTCGGCGGCGGCCAGCCATTCGGCGGGCGCCGGGCACTGGGCGTTCATGTGCGGCATGGTGACGACGGCCTGGCCGGCCTGGATGAGCAGCTGCACCGGGAACGTGCCCTCGCCGGTGCGGTCGTGGAGCACGTCCCCCGTGGCGAGTCCCAGCTGCCCGATGAGCGCGGTGAGGGCCCGGCCGGCCGCCTCCGGGCCGCCCCGGCCGTCGCCCAGCGAGTAGGCCACGAGGTACGGGGTGTCGTGCCCCTGGTCCGGGTCGCCCGTCCAGGCGAGGAGCACGAGGGTGCCCAGCTCCGCCGGGTCGACGGCCGTTGTGAGGGAGTTCGCAGTGGTCATGGCTCGGCACCCTAGTGCCCGGCCGGGGCTCTCCCGGTCCGCGTTCACCTGCGCGGGTGAACGCGGACCGGGGGCCGTGCCCCGCGCGGTGCGCGGCCGTCCGCTCACAGGGTCCAGCGGTGCTCCGCGTCCCCGGACGGCCAGTGCAGGCTCACCGCGCGGGAGCCGTGCGGGAGCGCGAACACGAGCCAGCCGTCGCGGTGTTCGCCGGCGCCGAGCCGCGCCCGGGCGAGCGGGAAGCCGGTGGTCAGCTCCCCGGTGGTGACGGCGCGGTGCCTGCGGCCCCGCTCGTCGGCCACCCAGGCCCCGCCGCCCACGGCCTGCTCGTACGCCGTGCCGCCGACGTTGACCACGGACAGGTCGAGGCCGACCCAGCGGTGCCCGGCGGCGGGGCGGGGCTCGGCCCGGACGCCGAGGGCGGGGTCGACGACCCCGTTCAGGGTGACGCGCAGATGTCCGCCGCCCGCGCGGTCGTCGGCGTCGGCGGTGCCGCCGATCCCGGCGACCGCCGGGGCCGCGCCGGCGGCGCGTCTGGCGTCCCGGGGGGCCGTCTCCCCCGGCTCCCCCGGTCCGCCGTCCGCCTGGCAGGCGGTCAGCCCCAGCACGAGCGCGAGCGCCGGCGTCAGCGCAGTGGCCATACGTCTCATCGGTCCCCTTCCCGCGGCCCGTCGTCGGTATCTTCGGGTCCCACCGACCCAAACGACGGCGACGCGCCCCGTGTCACGCGGCTGATCACGCGGGCGGCCCGGGGCCCGCCCGTCGAATGGCCGTTCCCGACGTCCCCCGGCGCCCCGGCGCGGCAGTGACCTCCCCCGCGCGGCGCGCGTTGGCCGCTCATGGCAAGCACTACGGCGCCGGCTCGCATGCAACGCGTCCGGCCGACCGCGGACCCGGCCCCGACCGCCCCGCCACCGGTCGCCCCGAGCCCGATCTACGACCAGCTCGCCCTGGAGTGGGCGGCCGCGGGCCGCACCCTCCCGGGCCGTGCGGACGGCGAGTGGCAGCGCCTGACGCTCTACCCGCCCGCGTCCGGCCCGTCCCCGGACGCACCGGACGCGATCCCGTCCCCACCACCCCGCCGCGGCTGGCTCCACGACCACCACCGCGTCTCCGCCTGACGGCCCGAACCCGCCCGGCCGCGGACGCCGGCCGGACCGGCCGAGCACCCGCACCCCTGCGGGCGCGAGCCGGCCGGGTGGCCTCCGGAGCGCGGCCGACAGGCCGGGGCCGGGGGCCCGCGGTCGACCCGCACCCGGGCGCCGCCCCGTCCGGCCGCGGGCCCACCGGCCGGACATCCCGCGGCCGGACGCGCACCCTCCCGCCCGCGGCGCGAGCTGCTCCGGAAGGCGGCTGCGGGCTCGGCCGGGGCCTGCCCGCCCGCGCCCCCTGAGGCTCAGTGGCCCGCGCCCCTCGTCGCTTCCGGCGCGGGCAGCGGGCGGGCCGGGCGCGGGAACGCGGTGCGGCGCGGGGTGTCGCGCAGCCGGCGGCGGACGCCCGCGACGAGGCGGGGGGCCGTGTACGTCGCACCGTGGACGAAGCGCATCGCCGGGCCGAAGGTCGGCGCGGAGAGCAGGCCCGCGAAGAACAGGCCCGGGTGGGAGGACTCGAAGGCGGCGCTCAGGTCCGGGGCCCGTGTCCCCGGGGAGAGCCGCAGCGTCCGGCCCAGGGCGTCGTCCAGGAGGTCCAGGCGCTCCAGGTCGGGGGTGAAGCCCGTCGCGGCGACGACATGGCCGGTGTCGAGGGCGCTCGTGGTGCCGTCCGGGCCGCGCAGTTCCAGGCGGACGCGGCCGTCGGGGCGGGCCTTCGCGGCGCGGACGGTGCTGCCGAGCAGTTCGGGCACCCGGCCCTCGTAGCGTTCGCGCAGCCACCACGCTCCGGCCGGGCCGAGCGCCGTGTCCGCGCGGCGGCGGCGGGTACGGGCGGGCAGCCGGCGGACCGCGCCCGGGAGTTCGGCCCACACCCAGGTGCTCCAGCCGGTGCCGAGACCGCTGTGCGGGGTGCGCATCGCGCGCGGCAGGGGCCGGTCGAGCGGTGCCGGAAGGGTGTTCCAGCGCAGGCGGTGGGTCCGGGCGACCAGGACGGGCCGGGCACCCAGCTCCGCCAGGAGGGTCGCGGTCTCCAGCGCCGCCTGCCCCGCGCCGACCACAGCCACCTCCGTCCCCGCGAAGGCCGCGAGGTCCCGGTGCCCGCTGCTGTGCGTGCACAGCCCGGCCGGCAGGGCGGCGAGCGGGTCGGGGACGTCGCGGAAGGGCATCACACCGACCGCGAGCACCACCGTCCTGGCGCGGACCTCCTCCCCGTCGGCGGTCCGCACCCGGAAGCCGCCGTCCGCCGGGGCCACCAGGGTGACGGTCCGTTCGTCGACGGCGGGCACGGCCCGCCCGGCGAACCACGCGCCGTACCCGGCGAAGGCGTCCACCGGGATCGGCCGCCCGTGCACCGCCTCGAAGCCGTGCGCGGCGGCGTACTGCCCGAGGGTGTGGCCGCCCCCGGGGTGGGACAGGCTGGACGACCAGGGCTCGGACTTGAGGAACATCCCGCCGGGCATGTGGTCCCGCCAGGACGCCATCACGCGTCCGAAGACCCGCAGGTCCAGTCCGGCGGCGGCCGCGTGCGCCGCCACCGACAGCCCGTAGGGGCCCGCGCCGATCACTGCCAGGTCGTACATGGTGCGCTCCCGTTCCTCGGGTCGTTGTCCGTACCGGCGGCTCCGGGCGCGCCCGTCTCCGGCCCGTTCCCGGCGGCTCCGGGCGCCGGGGTGCCCGGTCCCCGCATGGCCTCCCGCCCCGGCGCGGCCTCCCGCCGTGCCGCCGGCACGGCCGCCGCCCCCGGTACCGCGGCCCGCAGCCGCCCTGCCGCCTTCGCCAGGCCCCGCCCGGCGAACGCCCCGGCCATCGCCGCGAACGGCGCCGGGTCGTCGCCCGCGAACCACGCCGTCTCCACCCCGGCGCCCGCCCGCAGCCGCACCCCGGAGCCCGGCCGGGCGGAGGCCAGCGCGGAGAGGACCGCGTAGTTCTCGGCGAGGAACACCCGGCCGGGCCGGTCGCCGGAGGCGTTGACGGCCCGCCCGGTCAGGTCCAGGTGCAGGGCGCGGACGACGTCCAGTCCGTCCGCCCCCGTGAACAGCCGGAACTGCGCCCCGGGCCGCGGGTTCGCGTCCAGCAGCCGGTACGCGCCGTCCGCGTCCCGCCGGAAGTCGAGATCGAGGATGCCCCGGTAGCCCGCCTTCTGAGCGAGCCGGCGGCCCGCCTGCGCCACCTGCTCGTTGTGCTTCCAGCGCCCGAGGGCGGTCAGCCCGGTGCGCGGCGGCCAGGACAGCTCCTTGCGCCCGGTGCCCCCGTGCAGACAGACCGCCTCCGCGCCGAAGCAGCCGTGGAAGAACCAGTCCGCGTGCGGTCGGTCCGGCAGCCGGCGCTGGAGGAGCAGCCGGCTCCCGGCTTCGGCGCTGCGCTCGAACAGCCGGGCGGCGGCGGCCGGGGAGCCCACCAGGCTGGTGCTGCGCAGGCCGGACGCCGGGTCCAGCAGCCACGGCCGGCTCCACTTGGCGACCAGCGGCACCCCGATCCGCCGGACCGCCGCCGCGGCCTCCCGGGCGTCGCCGGGGACGGCGGTCTCGGGGTGCGGGATGCCGTGCGCGGCGCACAGCTCGGCGAGTTCCGCCTTGTCGGCGAGGGTGCCGGGCAGGTCGGCGGGCTGGGGCGGCAGCAGGAACCGCCCGGCGAGGCGGTGGGCCTGCCCGGCGACGAGGACGGCCCCGAGGTCGTCCATCGGGATCAGCACGGCGGGCCGGCCGATCCGCTCGGCGACCCGGTGCAGGGCGTCGACGAGGACGTCCGGTTCCGGCGCGCCGGGCGGCCGCGGATGGGCCCGGCGCAGGTGGCGGGAGCGGGCGACGGGGCTGCGCGGCGACTCGACGACGGCGTGCACCTCCACGCCCGCGCGGCCCAGGGAGCGCACGGCGCCCAGGGTGCCGTGGTGGAAGGGGTTCCGGTCCAGCCGCAGCACCAGCGCGGGCACCGACCGGTCGAGTTCGGGCATTCGGGTCACAACTTTCACCTGGACGGGCCCGCAGCATGCGCGCCTGTTCGCTAATGGCCTAGGGACGTGCCTCACGACAGCTCGCCGCAGGAGCTTTCTGCCTAACGTCGTGTCAGTCGCAGAGAACGCTCCACAAGGAGGAAGGCATGCCGCGAAGGCACCATCTGATCAACTCATGCATAGCGGCGGTCGCAGCCGGACTTCTTGTGTCCGGCGGACCGCTCACGACCCCCGCGTCGGCCGATTCCCGGGCCGGTTCCGCAGTTGATTCCGCGTCCGATTCCCCGACCGCCCACGGCGCGTATCTCCACTACGGGCCGGAGGGAATCCAGCGCATGTCGGAACTCTCCGAATGGCTGGGCGGACGCGAACTGACCGTGGCTCACACCTATCTCCCCGGGGATGTGTGGACGAACATCGAGGGCCGCCCGGAATTCCTGCGGCCGTGGGCCGAGTGGCGGCGGGCGTCGGCCGGGCGGACCTTCGTCCTCAACGTGCCGATGCTGGACCGCAACGAGGACCGGCTCCCGGACGCGGCGGTCGCGCGGCTGCTCCGGGCCGGCGCCAAGGGGCAGTACGACCACCACTTCCGCACCCTCGCCTCCCGTCTGGTGGACCTCGGCGCGCAGGACACCGTGATCGTGCTCGGCTGGGAGATGAACGGCGTCACGTACACCCACCGCTGCGGGCCGGACCCGCAGGCGTGGCGGACGTACTGGCGGAACATCGTCGCGGCCATGCGCTCCGTTCCCGGGCAGGAGTTCCGATTCGATTTCGCGCCGAATCGCGGACTGGACGCCATCGCCTGGACCGAGTGCTATCCGGGCGACGACGTGGTGGACATCATCGGAATGGACTCGTACGACCAGCCTCCCGGCGGTTCGTTCGACGACCAGGTGAACGCGCCCTACGGACTGCAGAAGCAGGTCGATTTCGCGGCGGAGCGGGGAAAGCCGATCTCCTATCCGGAGTGGGGTCTCTTCCGCAACGGCGACAATCCCGAGTACATGCGGCGCATGCTCGAATGGATCGAACGCCATCAGCCGCTCTACCAGACCATCACAGACTACTGTCCGCACGGGGTCTGGCAGTGCGGGAGCAATCCGGAGTCCTCGAAGGTGTTCCGCTCGAAGCTTTTTGCGAAGAGCGAGGAGCCCGGAGCCCCGGAGGAGCCGGCGCCGAACGAGCCGGCGCCCACGGAACCCGTCCCCACCGACCCGGCGCCCACCGACCCGGCGCCGACCGACCCCGCTCCGCAGGAGCCCGCCCCCACGGACCCGGTGCCCACCGAGCCCGTCCCCGTGCCCGGTGACCCGGGCACCAACCCGGACGACTGGTGCGTGCCCCTGGACCTGGGCGACTGGGTGTCCCAGTGGGTGCCGGCGCGGGACTACTGCGTCAACCTCCCCGCGGAGGCCCGCTGGGCGCTGTGACCGGGGTCTGCCCGGGCGGACCGCCGCCCGTGCCCCGGGCCCGCCAGTCGTTGAGCCGGCCGCGCCACTCGCGCGCGGCCGGCACTCTGCTGCGGACCATCTCCGCCGCCCGCTCCCGCAACCGCGCCCGTGACTCGTGCAGCCGCAGCAGCGGCTCCAGCGCGGGGCGGGCGAGCAGCAGCCGGCCGCTGGTCACGGCCTCCGGGCGCCAGTGGTTCTTGTACGGCTCCGAACCGCGCAGCAGGCTCAGCACGGTCAGGCCGTGGCCGGTGGCCTGCCGGGCCTCCTCGCGCAGCAGCATCGCGGCCACGTCCGCCTTGCGTTCCCGCAGCACCGGGTCGGCCCCGTACAGATAGCCGCCGCTGAGCCGGCCCGCGCGCAGGGTGAGGCCCGCGGCGACCGGGCGGCCGTCCATCCGGAACTCGGTCAGCGAGGCGTGCCCGCGGGCCGCCATCGCGCCCGTCGCGCGGACCAGGTGGTCGCGGAAGCGGGGGCGCAGGTGCTCGACGTTGACGCCCCGGCCGCGCCACTGGAGTTCGTGCAGCCGCAGCAGCAGGTCGACGCCGCCGGGGACCTCGTGGGGCGGTACCGGGTGGGCCTCGATCCCGAGGGCGTCCAGTTTGCGGAGCTTGGCCCGGACCCGCTGGGCCCGGTTGGCGGGCATCCGCGCGACCAGGTCCTCGACGGGCAGGGCGGGCAGCTCCATGCAGACCGAGTCCGCCAGCCGGGCGCGCGGGCCCGGCCAGCTCTCCCACAGCCGCTCCGCCGCCCCACCGGGTCGCACCTCACGCAGGTCGACGACGGCGTGCCGGGCGGCGCGCCCGATGCCGTGCGCCAGGGCGGGCAGGGCGAGACCTGCGCGGGAGTCGTCGACGAGGACGTCCCCGTAGTCGGAGATCGCCCCGCCGAGTGGGACCAGCAGGGGCAGCGGGCGGTGCACCAGCATCAGGGGCGCGGCCGCGATCAACTCCCCCCGCCCGGGCGGGCCTTCGGCACGGACCAGGACGACGCGCAGCCGCCCCGGGGTGCCGTAGGAGAGCCACCACGAGTGGAGCCAGGCATGGCTCTGGAACGGGGTGGCGGAGCCGCAGGCGCGGTGCAGCCGGTCCCACTCGTCGGCCAGCGCCGCGAACTCCGCCGGGTCGCGGCACAGGCTGACGGCGCATCCGGCCGGGGCCTGGGCCCTCACACGCGCTCCCGCTCGGCGGGCGCCCCCACGGGCTGGGCGGGACCGGGCACCGCGGTGCCGCCCGCACCGGGCCCGCGCCGCCCGGGCCGGGGCCGGACCAGCAGGAACAGCCCGCCGACCAGTCCGCCCGCGCAGGCGCCGACGGCAGTGGCGACGGGCAGCGACGGGGAGACGGCCTCGTTCGGGGTGACCGCCTCGGAGAAGGTCATCAGCTTCACGCCGGTGTTCTTGGAGACCTGGTTGCTGCTGACGATGATCGCGTCGGAGACGGCGTTGGCGATGCCGGCGGCCTGGGCGCGGCGAGTGGAAGTGCCGGTGACGGCGATCATCGGCGAGTCCGGGGAGGTCTCCGTGCGCACCCGGTCCCGGAGTTCCCTCACGGGGAGGCCGGCGTCGCGGCGGGCATGGGCGAGGGTGGCGTCGCTGGTGGCGATCCGGCCGTACGCCTGGGCGAAGCCGAGGGCGGCGCCCGGTTCGGTGCCGCTCGCCGGTACCGCGACGACATAGCCGGTCGCCGCGTACTCGGGAGCCTTGACCAGGCCGTACGTGAGACCGGCGGCCGTGCCGAGGAGGGCGAGGGCCGGTACGGGCCACCAGGCGGGCCCGGCGGGGAACGGCATGCGCAGGCGGCGCGGTCGGCGCGTCCGGCCGGTCTCGGCGGGCTCCTGCTCGTGCTCGTGCTCGGGGGTGGTCGTCATGGGCGTGCCGCTCTCTCGGTGGTCTGGTCGGTCGGGGTGGTCGGGGTGTTCGGTTTGTTCGGGGTGGTCCGGGTGGTCGCCACGGGGACGGGGGCGGGGCCGGGGGCCGGGCGGGGGACGCGCGGCGGGCCCGGGGGTCCGGTGAGGTGCGCGTAGAGCTCGGCCAGCAGGGCCGCGCCACGGGCGATGTCGTAGTGCGCCACGGCGGGCGGGGGCGGCAGACGGGGGGCGCCGGCCCGGTGCAGGGCGGTCAGGGCGGCGGCCAGTTCGCGGGCCGTCCCCTCGCGCAGGGCGTGGGCGCCGGGGGCGTGGCCGACGGGCAGGTCGTCGACGGCCGGGCAGGCGCCGTGCAGCACGGGCAGGCCCGCGGCGAGGGCCTCCACGACCGCGAGCCCGAACGCCTCCTCCCGGGAGGTGGAGACGAAGGCGTCGGCCGCAGAGAGCACGGCGGGCACATCGTCGCGCTCGCCGAGGAGGCGCACCCGGCCGGCCGCGCCGAGGCGGACCGCGAGCGCCCGCAGCGCCTCCCGCTCGGGGCCGTCACCGGCGAGCAGCAGCACCGTCCCGGGCAGCGCGGCCACCGCCTCGATGAGGACCTCGAAGCGTTTGCCGGGCACCAGTCGGCCGACCCCGGCGACGGCGAACGCCCCCTCGCCGACGCCGAGCCGCGCCCGGAGGGCGGCGCGGGCGGCGGGGTCGAAGCGGAACCGGGCCGCGTCGACGCCGTTCGGTACGGTCCGCACCCGCCGGCCGGGCACGCCCCAGGCGCGCAGCCGGGCGGCGACCGTCGGGGAGACGGCGACGGTCGCGGCGCCGAGCCGTTCGGTGGCGAGGTAGAGGGCGCGGACCCCTCGGGTGAGCGGCCGGCCCTCGATCTCCGCCTCGCCCAGGGAGTGCTCGGTGGCCACGGACGGCACACCGGCGAGCCGGGCGGCGAGCCGTCCGTAGACGCAGGCGCGGTAGAGGTGGGTGTGGACGAGGTCGTAGCGCCCGGCCCGGATGCGGCGCACCAGCCGGGGCAACGCGGCCAGGTCGCGGTTGCCGCGCATCCCGAGGTCGGTGACCGCGACCCCGTCGTCCCGCAGCCCGGCCGCGACGGCACCGGGGTTGGTCAGCGTGATCACGTCGCAGACGTAGGAGGCGGGCAGATGGCGCAGCAGCAGCCGGAGTTGCTGCTCGGCCCCGCCGACGCCGAGGCCGGTGACGACGTGCAGGACCCGGACCGTCCGCTCGGGGGCGGGACCGGGACCGGGGGCGGGGCTCGGGAGGTTCGCGGTGTTCGGGAGGTTCGCGGGGGTCATCGGACGGACTCCTGGAGGGCCGGGAGACGGACGGGCCGCAGACCGGGGAGGCGGCGCAGGCGGTGGCGCAGGCCCTTGACCGCGAGCCGCCCGCGCCGGTCGGCGTGGCTGATGTGGGTGCGCGGCAGGGCGTACGGGCCGGCCGCCGGGCCGGGGTCGATGGCGCAGGCGTACGCGTACCCGGCCGCGCGGACCGCGTCGGCGGCCCGCGCGTCGAAGGTGCCGTACGGGTAGCAGAACCCGGCGGGCGCGATGCCGGTCAGCTCGCGCAGCAACTCCCGGCTGCGGACGGTCTCCTCGCGCAGCTCCCCGTCGTCCAGGGTGGTCAGGTCGCGGTGGAGGAGTCCGTGGGAGCCGATCTCGACGCCCGCGCGGGCCGCGGCGCGGATGCCGTCGGCGTCGAGGAGGGGCCGCCGGGGGCCCTCCGGGTCCCAGACGTTGACACCGCCGTTGCGGCCGGGGAGGACGAAGAGGGTCGCGGAGCAGCCGTGGCCGCGGAGCACGGGCAGCGCGGAGGCGGTGAAGTCGGCGTAGCCGTCGTCGAAGGTCAGCCCGACGAGGCCGTGGGCGCGGCCCTCGGCGTGGGCGCGCAGCAGGTGGGAGACCGTGACGCCGCGCAGTCCGCGGTCGCGCAGCAGACGGAGCTGGTGGTCGAGCCGGCCCGGGCCGACCGTGATGCCGTAGGGGTCGTCGGTGGGGTCGCCGACCGCGTGGTACATCCAGATCCACGGCTGGGGGCGGCGGGCGGTCGTCGGGTCAGTGGTCATGACGCAGCCTCCGGCGTACGAGGGCCAGCAGGTGGAGTGCCTCGGGCGCGCCCAGGGCTCGGGCGGCGCCCAGGAACACGGCGGGGACGAGGAGGGCTCCGGCGGCGAGGGAGAGGACCGGGCCGCCGGTCAGGGGCGCGGTGAGCAGGGCGGCGGTCACGGCGGCGGCCGCGGCGAGCAGCAGCCGGGCGATCCGCGCGCCGATGGCGCGGACCTCGATGGCGACCACCCGCGAGCCGAGGCCGTGCAGCAGCAGGACGGCGGTGGCGGTGATGCCGGCCGCGTTCGCGGCGGCGATGCCGTGGACGCCGTACGGGCCGACGGCGGCGGCCCCCGCCGCGACGGTGACGGCGAGTCCGGCGGCCATGGCGGCGGCCGGGTACCAGGTCGGGCGGCCGGAGGAGAAGAACGGGCGGCCGAGGGCGCCGACCAGGCAGTGGCCGAGCAGTCCGGCGGCGTAGACCCGCATCACGGCGGCGGTGGTCGCGGTGTCCTGGGCGTCGAACGCACCGCGCTGGAAGAGGACTTCGATGATGCCGGGGGCGTAGCCGATGACGAACGCGGTCCCGAGCAGGACGAGCGCCCCGGCGGTGGCGAGATCCTCCTCGACGCGGCGGCGGGCGCGTTCGCGGTCGCCCCGGGCCATCGCGCGGGCGACGACGGGAAAGGTGACGGTGCACACCATCAGGGAGAGCACCATCGGCATCTGCGCGACCTTCTGCGCGTAGTTGAGGTGCGAGATGGCCCCGGCGGGGAGCGGCGCGGCGAGGAAGCGCTCGACCAGCACCTGCGACTGCCGGCTGACGGCGAACAGCACGACGGGCGCGAGGACGGCCGCGCCGAGCAGCGGGGCGCCGGCGGGGGCGCGACGGGAGCCGCCCGGGGGGACGCGACGGTTTCCGGGGCGGGGCACGCGGAGCGGGGCGAGGAGGGGGCGCAGGCCGATGTTCCGAGCGAACGCGGGGAGTTGGACGAGGATCATCAGGACCCCGCCCGCCGCGACACCCGCGGCGGCGGCCCGCACGCCCCACCACTGGTGCAGGGCGAGGGTGACACCGATGATGCCGACGTTGTAGGCGCTGTAGACGGCGGCGGGCTGGAGGAAGCTGCCGTGGGCGCGCAGGGCGGCGCTGCAGTAGCCGGTGACGCCGAAGGTGAGCACGGTCAGGGCGGTCAACCGGGTGCACTCGACGGCGAGTTCCGGGTCGTCGAAACCGGGCGCGAGCAGCCGCACGACGAGCGGCGCGCCCGCCATCAGGGCGACGGCGACGCAGGTCAGCAAGGCGAACAGGCGCGGGAACGTGGCGGACACCAGGGCCCGGACCGCCCCCGGGTCGCGGGCGGCGAGGGCGTGGCTGAACGCGGGCACGAGCAGCAGCGCCATGGCGTCCTCGATGAGGAGGGTGGACGCCATCTCGGGCACGGTCCAGGCGATGAGGAAGGCGTCGCTCTCGGCGCTCGCGCCGAAGAGGTGTGCGATGGTCTGATCGCGCAGCAGCCCGAGCACCGCGCCGGCCACGGTGAGCGCCCCGGTGACGGCCGCGGCCCGCACCAGCACCCGCCCGAGCCGCGCCCCGCCGCCGGCCTCCTCCCCGCCGCCCCGCGCGGCGCTCCCGGCGCGGGGCTCGGCCCGCCGCGCGTGCCGGCCACGGGCGGGGGGCGTGGGCGCGGTTGCCCCGCTGCCGGGCCCGTCCGGCTCGGCGACGGGCTCCGCACCCCCACGCCGGGCGGGGCGGGCCGCGGCCTCCGCGCCGCCGGACGCGGTGCCCGCGCCGGTGCCCGGCGTACGCCGCACGTGCGGACCGGGCGCACCGGGCCCGTCCGGCACGGCGACGGGCTCCGCACCCCCACGCCGGGCGGCGTGGCGCGCCCGGCCCGGGCGGCCCGGGGCGACGGCGGGCGGCTGCCCGCCCGCGCCGGGCAGGGCGTCCGTCACGGCGGCACCGCTGTCCGGCGCGTGCGGCGGGACACCACCGGGCGCGGGCGTGGCGGCCGGACCGGGCGCGGATACCGCGGGCGTCACGCCCGAACCGGGAGCGGATACCACGGGCGTGGCGGCCGGACCGGGCGCGGCGGTCGGAACGGGAGGGGTGAACGCGGCGTCCGGGACCGGGTTCTGGACCCGCCGTGTGATCGGCCCGGCGCTGCCCGGGGTGGCGGCGGACCCCGGCTGCGACCGGCGGCCGGCGGCCTGCCGCCCGGACGGCGGGCGGGGCGGGGTGCCTGCGGGCCGGTCCCCGCCCCGGCCGGCGGCAGCGCCGTCCGGGCCCGCTGGGCGCCCGTCCCGCTCGGACGCGGACGCGGCGTCCGGGCCCGGGGCGGGGAGCTCGCTCGCGGGCGCGGCCCCGCCGGGCACGCCTCCCCCGCCCGGCGCGCGGGGACGGGGAGCCGTCGGCGGTGGGGCCGTGTCGTCGGGCCCCGCCGTGCGCGGGGTGCGGTCGCGGGTCATGGGCGGCGTTCGCGGGGGGCGAGGGCCCACCATGCGGTGAGGCCGAGGATGACGCCGGTCAGGACCGTGGAGGGGCCGCCGATGTCCGCGTACAGGAAGTCGACGGTCTGCCAGAGCATCAGGCCCACCGCCGCCAGCCCGCAGTCCGCCGCCGCGGCGCGGCCGCCGCCGCGGCGGACCAGGACGCGGCGGATCGCGCCCGCCAGGATCGCGGTCCAGGAGGTCAGGAACGCGGTGAGCCCGATCAGGCCCTGCTCGGCGAGGATGAGCAGGTACATGTTGTGCGGCGAGAGCAGCGGCTGCTTGACGAACTCCCGCCCCGCGCCCGCCGTGTCGCTGCCCGCGGAGAGCCCGATCGAGGCGTGCCCGTCGCGGTGGGCGGGAAAGCCCTTGAGGCCGACGCCGGTGGCCGGTTCGTCCCGCCACATCGCCGCCGCCGCGGCCCACATGCTGTACCGGTCGGTCACCGACCGGTCCGGTGTCCCGGTGACCTGCGTGATGCTGCTGACCCGCTGGGCGATCATCTCGGAGCCGACGCCCAGCCCGCCGACGAGGACGACCCCGAGCGCGGCGAGGACCGCCAGCACCCGGGCCGCCCGGCGCAGGCCGGACAGGAGCAGGATCGCCAGCGCGGCCGCCGCCGTGGCGATCCACGACCCGCGGCTGAACGACAGCCCGAGCGGCACCACCAGCGCCCCGGCCGCCGCGAAGGCGCCCGGCCGCAGCCAGGCGGGCGAGCCCGGCGGGGTGCGCAGGGCGAGGGCGAGCGCGGCGAGCAGCCCGTAGGAGACGACCGTGGCCATGCCCATCACGTCGGTGGGCCCGAAGGTGCCGACCGCGCGGATGTCCTGGCCCATGTACGAGGCGCCGGTGCCGGTGGCGTACTGGTAGGTGCCGACCGCGCCCTGCACCAGCGCCACCGCCACCATCGAGACGGTGACCAGCCGGAACGCCCACGCGTCGCGCAGCACCAGCAGCACCGCGCCGGGCACCAGGACGAACACCTGGAGGTAGCGCACGAGTCCGGGCAGGGCGGCCCCGGGGTCGGCCGCGGTCACCGTGGCGACGGCGAAGCCGGCCACCGGCAGGGCGAGGACGACGGCCCCGGTGACCGTCAGCGGCCGGGCGCGCAGCGCCAGCACGCGGGCGAGGCAGGCGAGGACGAGCAGCCCGGAGGCGATGTCGGCGGGCGCGACCGTGCCCGGTTCGCCGGATCGGCCGATGGGCAGGGCGACCAGCAGCACGGTGACCAGCAGCGGCAGCAGCAGGAGCCGGTCCAGCCGGGGCACCCGGCGGGCGGCGGCGAGCAGGACGTGCGGGGCTCCGGACGCGGATGCGGCGGGCACGGACACGGGCGCGGGAGCGGGCGCGGAGGGCGCGGCGGCGAGGGCCACGGTCAGCTTCCCCCGAGCCGGAACAGCGACGCGGCCGTGCGCGCCATGATGCACACGTCCTGCCACAGGGACCAGGTGTCGATGTAGTGGTTGTCGAAGCGGGCCCGCTCCTCGATGGAGGTGTCCCCGCGCAGCCCGTTGACCTGGGCGAGCCCGGTGAGGCCGGCGGGCATCCGGTGGCGCTCGGCGTAGCCGGGGTAGGTGTGGGCGAACTTGGCGACGAAGTAGGGGCGTTCGGGCCGCGGCCCGACGAGGCTCATGTCGCCGCGGAGCACGTTCCACAGCTGCGGCAGCTCGTCGAGGGAGGTGCGCCGCAGCAGGCTCCCGGTGGCACTCATCCGCCGGTCGCGGGCGACGCTCCAGCGGGTGGCGGACTCGTGCTCGTCGGAGGGCCGCAGGGTGCGGAACTTCAGCAGCACGAAGGGCCGCCCGCCCAGCCCGATGCGCTCCTGCCGGAACAGCACCCCCGGCCCGTCGGAGATCCGCACGGCGAGGGCGCAGATCGCGAGGACGGGCGCCGCCGCGACGAGGCCGACGGCGGCGAGGGCCGCGTCGAGGACCCGTTTGGCGGGCGGGAAGCCGCCGCGCGGGGGGTCCGTCTCCAGCTGCCGGACCGCGAAGCCCCACAGATGGTCCGCGTCCCGCCGCGATGGCGGGGCGGTGCCCTCGGCGGCGGGATGGGCGACCTGCCACACCCGGCAGCCGTACCCGCTGAACAGGCGCACCAGATGGGCCGGGAGGTCGGGCCCGGTGAACAGCGCGTGCCGGACCGCGTTCTGGATGACGGCGCGGCTGACGTCCTCGGGGGTGACGAGGACGGGCAGCCGGCCCTCGTCGGCCGGTCCGCCGCGGTGGCCGGGGTCGACCCGGCCGACCGGGCGCATGCCGTAGCCGGGGTGGGCGTACAGGGCGGCGGTGAGCTGCTGGGCGCAGGGGCCGCGGCCCACCACGAGCGCGGAGCGCGGCCTGCGGGCCGCGGCCCGGCGGCGCCCCTGGTGGACGGCGGCCCGCCCCGCGCAGGCGAGGGCGGCCTGGAGTACGGCGCCCGCCGCCGCGGCGGACGGCCCGGCCGCGTACCCGGGGTCGTGCACGGTGAACGCCGCGTCGAGGAGGAGCCAGCCGACGGCGGACAGCAGGAGCAGCGCGGGCAGTTCGGCGAGGGCGGAGGGCGATAGGCGCAGCCGGTACAGGCCGCGCCCGGAGTGGAGGGCGACCCCGGCCGCGGTGAGGACGAGGGCGGCCGGGACGACGGGCCAGGGCACCGCGGGGGCGAGCGCGCAGGCGGCGAGGACGGCGGCCGAATCGGCGGCGATCAGCGCGACGGGCCGCCGCTGCCGCCGGATGCGCCGCCTGGCGTGCGCGGCCGGGCGCCGGCCGGCGGTGCCGCGGGGCGGATGGACCGAGGGTGCGCGGCGGGTCGTCGCCACGGGGGCGGTGCGGGGCGCGGGAGCACTCTCCGTCGTCATCGTTCGGTGCGCTTCCTCGTCAGGGGTCGGTGCGTGCTGAGAAGTTCCTGGTAGAGGCCGAGCACGGCGTCGGCGGTGCGCGACACGCAGGAGGTGGCGCGGACGTGCGCGGCGGCCCGGCGGCCGAGGTCGCGGGCGAGTCCCGGCTGGGCGAGCAGCCGGGCCACGGCGGCGGCGAGCGCGGCCGGGTCCTCCGGTGGGACCAGGGCGTAGGACTCGTGCCCGGGCGGCAGGCTCTCCCGGGCGCCGCTGACATCGGTCAGGACGACGGGCCGCCCGCAGGCCATCGCCTCCAGCGGGGCCAGTGCCATGCCCTCCCAGCGGGACGGGAGGACCACCGTGTCGGCCGCGTACAGCCAGGGCCGGATGTCGTCCCGGGCGCCCGCGAACACCACCCCGGGAGGCGCGGCGGCCCGCAGCCGGTCCGCTTCGGGGCCGTCGCCGACGAGGACGAGGCGGGCTGCGGGGGCGCGGTCGACGACGGCGGGCCAGGCGCGCAGCAGGACGTCCTGCCCCTTCTGCCGGCAGAGCCGTCCGACGCAGACGACGAGGGGGGCACCGTCCGCGAGCCCGCCGGGGACGGGCAGTCCGGCCCTGGCGGCGGTGCGCCGGCTGCCGTCGGTGTCCTCGGCGAAGAACGCGGGGTCGACGCCGTTGCGGATGACGGACCAGCGGGCGTGGATGCCGGCCTGCTCCCCGGCCCGGCGCTCACTGTCGCTGACGCACAGGGTGCGGGTGCTCCAGCGGGTGCCGTAGCGCTCCCAGGTGAGGGCGAGCCGGGCCTCGCGGCCCTCGACGGCGTCGAAGGACCAGGCGTGCGGCTGGAAGACGGTCGGCACCCGGCCGCGTACGGCGAGGCGCCCGGCGAGTCCGGCCTTGGCGCTGTGGACGTGCACGAGGTGCGGCCGGACCTCGCGGACCAGCCGGGAGGCGGTGAGCACCTCCCGGGCGAGACCGGGTCCGGGCGAGCGGCCGGCGGTCCACGGGTGGACCCGGGCCCCCGCCCCGGCCGCGGCGGCGGCGAGCGGACCGGTGGGCGGGCAGGCGACGACCGGTCGTGCGCCCGCGTGCGCCTGGGCGCGCACCAGATCGGTGACGACGCGGGCGACGCCGCCTTCGACGGGCTGAACGAGATGGAGTACGGTCAGCCTGCTTTTCTCGGTCCAGTCTCTGTGCAGCACATGCGGCTCTTTTCCAACAGGCGTGAACGCGGTGGACTGTGAGGGGGCCGGAATTCAGCGGCGCACGTCGGCCTGCACGAAGAGGGCGCCGAGAAAGTAGCCGTTCCGCTCCCCGGTGAATCGGAAAGCGAGGGAATCGGCGCCGCGCCGGAGCGCGGGTGAGATGTCGTACACGTCGGAGTCGTATCCGAGGGTGTTCCGGTGGGCGGGTTTCCGGGCGGAGTTCGGCCCGCCGAGATCGGCGATCGTGGAATTCATCGGGTCGGTGCGGGGATTCGCCGCGTCGGTGAGCCGGTGGGCCGGGCCGCTCCCGGCGCGGACGGTGGCCGACTCGCCGGTGGCGCCGCGGTCGCCGTCGTAGGCGACCACGCCCGCACGTCCGGTGGCGCCGGGGGCGGCCCGCAGCCCGGAGAGGGTCACCTCGCGGGCCTTGCCGACGGTCTCGAAGCCGTCCCACAGGGCGACTTCGCGCAGCGGTTCGCGCTCGTCCTCGTAGACGACGACCATCGTCCAGCCGCCCCAGGCGCCGGCCTTCGAGTGCCCGCGGGCCACGTTGAGCTGGCTGACGGTCCAGTAGCCGGAGCGGCTGTCGCGCACCAGCGGGGTGATGTCGGCGGAGGCCTGGTAGGCGTCCCGGCCGTCGGCGTCGCGGTGCGCGATCCGGGTGTCGGCCAGGACCTCCTTGTAGCGTCCGCCCGGTTCGGCGATGAGGACGCGGCCGTTGTCCTGAGGGGGTTTCTGCTCGCCGACGCGCAGGTTGCCGCCCCAGTAGAGGCGGGCGTAGCGGACGGTGGAACCGGCGGGCAGGGCGAGTTCGGCGCGGGTGGAGTTGTAGGTGTTCGGGTCGTCGTCGAGGTCGACGTAGAACATCTCGTAGTCGCTGTTGGCGCCGGCCGCGCCGCGTTCCAGGTCCGGGCAGGCCGCCGCGCCCTCGGCGAGCGGGGTGCGGCAGGTGATGGCCGAATTGGCGATCCGGGTGACGCCGCCGTGGTGGACGGCGTGGTAGCGCTGGACGAACGGAATGCGGTGGGTCTCGGCGGGGACCGGTGGCGGGGCCGCGGCGGCGGTCGCCGGGGCGAGGGTCACGGCCGCGCACAGCAGTGCCCCCCAGCGGCCGAGGCTGCGTCCGGCGCGTCCGTCCCTGAACCGCGGGACTCCCCCTACCGCCGCCAAGCCTGACGACTTCGGCATGACTGGCTCCCATTTTCGGTCAACGCGAGAAAACAGGAGTGCACTTTGTCAGAAAGCCGGAGGGAAATCACGTCGGACCCGGGCGTTCGACCATCTGGAGGTGCGCCATTTCCGGTCCCCTACAGGCGCGTTGTGCGCGGCGTATCGCGCGCCCCCCACACTCGGGAATCAATCCATCGTGTGAGAGAGCGCAACCATCGGCCGAGTTGTTCGTTGCAGCGTCGTCACGGTGATTGAGGCAGATTGCCGGGACAGGGGCGAACGATGCGGCGCGAAGGGGTTTCCCCCTCCCGTGCTGATCGTTGTGCCTGTCGACGGCGGGGAGCCCCGCCGGGAACAGGATCACAGGACATGAAGCACTCCAGGGCCGCCGCCGTTCTCACCGGGTCCATGGTCGCGCTGGGCGCGGCCACGCCCGCCTTCGCCGCCGACGCCGCCCCCGCGGTTCCGATGAGCCTCAACGGCGGGATCGCGCACGCGGCCTCCACGCTGCCGCAGCTGGACGACGTGACCCAGGCCGGCCCGGCTGCCGGCCAGGCGGCCGACGCGGTGATGGAGCTCAACAACCTGAAGGGCAAGGCCCCGGAGCAGCTGCTGAGGACGGCCGCCGGGGCGACCCCGATGCTCGGCGGCATCTCGCTCGGCGGCTGACACGGCCGCGGTGCCTTCCGCCCGTCACGGCGGAGGCCGTCAGCAGCCGTACGGAAGAGGGCCTTTGGAGTGAACCGGAATAACCAACAGGCCGGGACGACGGTTGGTCAGGCAGCTCCAACGGCGGGCATTCTCTGAAACAGAAGGACGCAACATGTTCAAGAAGGTTATGGCTACGGCGGCACTCTCCGTCTCCGTGGCTGCCGCGGGCGCCGCCATGGCGCCGCAGGCTATGGCCGTGGGCGACAACGAGGGCACCCACTCCGCGAGCGGCAACGGCGCCTCGCAGTCGTACGGCAACGCCGAGACGTACGGGGACATGAGCCCGCAGATGAGCCTGGTCCAGGGTTCGCTGAACAAGCCCTGTGTCGGTCTGCCGCTCAAGGCCAACGTCGGTTCGCTGGTCGGCGTGGTGCCGGTCGCCCTCCAGGACATCCCGATCCTGTCGGCCCCGCAGAACCAGCAGTGCGTCGAGAACTCCACCCAGGCCAAGGGTGACGAGCCGCTGTCGCACATCCTCAACGACATCCCGATCCTGTCGGCGAACGGCGTCTCCGCTCGCTGATCGTCACCGCACACGGGAGCCCCGGCGCCGTCAGGCGCCGGGGCTCTTCCGTGTACGGCCGCCGTCGGGGGGCGGCGGCGGATCAGGAGGTCCAGAAGTCCCACCAGCGGGTCAGGATCAGCATGCCGATGATCCCGATGTGCAGCACGGGCAGGACCCAGGTGAACTCCCCGAAGAAGGAGCGCACCCCGGCGGGCGCCGGGAGCACCCCGCTGCGCACGTTGTGCGAGGTCACGTACCAGAACATGACGATGGTCCCGGCCCACGCCAGGCAGCACCACAGGCACAGGGCGTTGATCTCGTACAGGGACTGCTGCATCAGCCAGGTGCAGAACCCGACCCCGAAGAGGCAGCCGGCGTTCAGCCCCAGCCAGAACCACTTCCGGTACCGGGCCCCCGCGACCAGGCCCATGCCGATCGCGACGACCATCCCGTAGGTGACCAGCCCCAGCATCGGGTTGGGGAACCCGAACACCGACGCCTGCTCGCTCTTCATGATGTTCCCGCACGAGACCACCGGGTTCAGACTGCACCCCGGGGTGAACCCCGGATCCTCCAGCAGCCTGAACTTGTCCAGCGTGATCACCCACGCCGCCAGCAGACCCGCCGCCCCCGTGACCACCAGCAGCCACCCCAGCGCCCGGCTCGC